>JAZLHI010000086.1:0-22116 GCA_045616725.1 Prevotella sp.
CGTCTCGAAGGCATGAGCTACAGCACACTCATGGGTGCTCTCCACAAGGCTGGTATCGAAATCAACCGCAAGGTTCTCGCTGACCTCGCTGTCAACAACCCAGCAGCTTTCAAGGCTATCGTTGACAAGGTAAAGTAAACAAAACACTTACCTTAGCTCCAGACAGACTAAAGGCAGTACTTCAACCGAAGTGCTGCCTTTTTTTATGCAATTACAAATATAGATTTATCCAAAAATCAGAAAAACATGTACACATGTCGCAAAAGGGAATGTAAAGTATTGATGTTCATTGTGTTGCGATTGCGACATATAGTCTAAAACATGTCACAACATGCCGCAAACATGTCGCAAACATGTCACGCACTTACAACAACAATATCTAAAAGTAAAGAGATTGCATTCGTAAAGTCCAAGAATAAGTCTTGTTTTCGTGGGAGTTAGGGCTCAAAAAACGCATTTTTTGGGCCATAACTATATAGTTTACTACTCGTTTCCCCAAGCTTTTCAGGTTGTATTCCTAATGCTTGCGGATCGTAATCCTTAAGCTTGCGACATGTTTGCGACATGTTTGCGACATGTTGCGACATGTTTTAGGCTACATGTCACGCATCTAACCAACTGTGTATCAGATGCATATACTATCGGTTGCGACATGTGTACATGTTTTTTCCGTTTTGTATTTTAGAGCACAAGAGAAGCACTATCGGGTAGCACTTACCTTCACGCCATTGGCATTGTAATATACGCCATTGCGCTTGATAATCAACTGGTTATTGCGTACGAACTTGCCATTCTGCGAAGCCTTCTCCGCAACAACATTCTGGATAGCGTCCGGTTCGCCTACGCCAATCATCACTGTTTCGTTTGTAGCATTGCCGCTTGCATCCACAACAGCCTTCTTCGCCGCATCAAACTTATGTCCAGCAGAGAGGATGTTCACGCCGTTCTTCATCACGATGTCCTTCACATTCCAAATAGCAGGAGTGCCTTCCACCTCTATTGTAGCATAGTCCACAGTCAGCACACCATCTCCATAGAGCGAGATGCCGAATGCTTTCTTTGCTTTGAGGAAATCACGAATCCATAGCTTCGTACCACCAGAAATTGTAAGGTTACCATCTATACTTATACTGCCAGTTGGCGTGTCCGAATTTACGATGGTCAAAGAGCCATCTCCATAAATCTTCACATCAGCACTCTCTGAGTATATAGCATTGCAATTCGTAAAATTATATATATGAGAATTACCTTGTACATAGATGTTCAGAGGATCTTTTCCATAATAAGCTATGACATCTACCCCTGATTGCTCTTCCTGAAGAGCCACATCTTTTAGAGTGAGGGTATTAGTAGCTGCATCATATTTTATATATCTATCTGAAGTTTGACCCAGTTTGTTGCAGTTTCTACTATCTACCTGAACATCATAGATATACAACGGATACTTCACCAGAGGAATATCCAAGCCAATTTCTACAGGATTATCATAGGTGATAGATACCGCAGAGTCGTCTGTGGAAAGTCTTACACGAACATAGCGAAGATCAAGTGGTCTATCCTCAGCAGTAAAACTTACACTGGCAAAAGGAACCTTTCTGTTTGAAGCATAGCTGTTGAAATCGTCCTTTGTTACGACTCCCTTGCTAAGTTCTTTCCATTGTGCTCCATTATCGTCAAGATATTCCCATACATACTCTACATCACTTTCCACATTCTTAGACATAGTAATCTCGGCACCCACCTGCACTCCATCTGTGCCATTTGGGGCGATCTCTACGCTCTTAGGGTTCTCGGGTGCAACAATGCCCTGATCGTTTTTAACTTTAACAATCACTGGTGACACACTGATATTATTATACACCAAACTGATATGCTTGCTATTAAGCAAGAAATCGGCCTCATAATCGCCTTCATAGGTAGAATATAAGACGGGCGTTGCTTCAGGTCCAACTATATATTGCGCACCTATGCTCACCAAGAAATCGGTAGAAGTAGATATGCTCTGCAATGCTTCTATTGCAGACTTCAAATCAATAGTCACATGTCCACCATTACTATTGTTATTGGCTGTGCGTGCAAACCAATAATCATCAGGCTGTGCGTTAACGTTAGGTGCTGTATGTGGTTTAATCAAAGAAGAAGGGCCAGTTTTTTCTCCATAATATACATCATCAAGATCTAGTACATACTTGTATTCAGGCTTCCACTCACTAAAGTACACAGCATATATGCGCTGATATGCCGTAAAAGAAGGCAGATAAGTGTCATCAAAAGAGAGCGTTTGAGCGTCAACGTCATATTCCATGTTAACAATGGTACGCTCATAGACTCCAGTTCCCGATGGCAGCACATCGTAATAAGTCTTTTCAGCTGACACAGTCAATGCGCAGCAGAGAGCTGCGAAAAAGAGTAAAAGTTTCTTCATAATATATAATGTTTATTTGGTTATGCGTTTGTTATGTACAAGGTATCAAAGTCAAAGTCAAAGTCAAGGTCAGAGTCTGAGTCAAAGTCAAAGGCTCTCTCGATACTGCGATGGAGTCATTCCGGTTTCTTTCTTGAAGAAGCGAGTGAAATTAGTTGCCTCGTCAAAACCGCAAAGCAAGCCTATCTGCTCAATGGTAAGCTCTTGACGCTCGGAGAGGAGCTTGCGAGCATGCTGCAATCTGACCAACGCAATATATGCTACTGGGGTTTGATTCCTAATGGATTTCATTTTTCGTCGCAACTGCTGAGAGGTGATGCAAAGTTCTGAAGCCACATTCTCTACAGAGACATTCTGGCTTTCCATAACCTTAAAAATTGCAGAATCTACAGCATGAAGAAATCGACTATCATTCATATTTTGAGTTGTTTTGGTGCTTGCATTTGTTTGTGGGTGCAAAATTACTACTTAACCGCCAAAATCATATAATCAATTCTTATCATTCTATAATCAATTTTCATCAAAATAATAAACAAAAGGCTGATTTATAACATTATAGGAGTTGTAGCAAAAAAAAATGTAAGCATAAGAACACAATATCCTTATGCTTACAAACGGTTTACGGTTATCTGTAAAAGGAGTTAGGAGTTAAAGTTAAGGTTAAAGTTAAAGTCAAAGGCTTTCTCGATACTGCGATGGAGTCATGCCGGTTTCTTTCTTGAACGAACGCGAGAAGTTTGTAGCTTCTCCAAAACTGCAGAGCAAGCCCACCTGCTCTATGGTCAGGTCTTGGCGCTCTGCAAGAAGTTGTCGTGCATAATCCATACGAATTGTGTTGATGTATGCTATCGGAGTTGTGCCCTTGATGGATTTCAGCTTACGACGCAACTGCTGGGAGGTGATGCAAAGCTCGGAAGCGATATTCTCGGCAGTAACATCTTTCTTACCCATCAACTGGAAGATGACGTCGTGCAGCTTCTCTATGAAGCGGTTGTCTTCTTCACTCACAACAGAAGCGGCGGCAACAGGCTCTTTGTGGTTTATCTTTTCAAGGAAAAGCTTCTCCTGATCAGCCATCTGCTCTTTCAGCTCAAGGACCTGCGCACGCAGCAAACGGTTATGGCGATTTCTGTTGCGGACAACAACGCATAGTCTTATAATAAGCAGCACGAATACAATGGCAGCACAGATGCCAACGCATACCACTACAATAAGTTGACGATGCTTCGACTCCGCCTTTTCTCTTTCGCTGTCGGTGTCGTAGCTTACCTGAAACTCTGCAAGGGATCTCGCTGACTCGTCCCTATAGATGGAGTCTTTTATCTGAGTGTAAAGGTTAAGATAGTCCAAGGATTTCTGTGTGTCTTTGGACTTATATGCGTCAGACATTTTCTTGTACACCCTCATAAGGGTAGCCTGCTCGTGCTCTTCCTTAGTTATCCGCAGCGACTTTTCAAGTTGTTCTATTGCCTCCGCATTCTTCTCCTGCGAAAGATACAACGTTCCCAACTGCAAGTATGTTATGCCTAAGGAATGACGTTCGCCGGCGGACTCCAAATAATCGATCGCCTTAATATACTCGCGTTCTGCCTCTGACATTTGTGACATAGCCACAAGCACGTCTGCCTTCTGCGACAATCTGCGCCCCATACGAAGAGTATCTTTGCCAGACTCTTCCAGATGGTACGAGAGATTGATGAACTCCAGTGCCTGCTGTCGCAGAGCGATACTGTCGGCTTGAGCCTCGGATTTCGAAAGATTCAGATAGATTTCAGACGCCATTCCGTAGCGTGTGGCAAGGTGCGGGCTGCCCTCCACCTGTTTTTCCATATCAATAGCTTTCTCTATAAACTCTCGGGCAAGGTCATACTGCTTGTTACCCATATAGATATAGGCAATGTTATTGTAGTCGTTAGACAGGATGTCTGCATCGCCACTTAGTTTATCGAGTTCAAGGAGTTCGTGAGCAGTGGTAATGGCACTATCCAGAACGCCCAACTGCTGATAGTCGCTCATCACATACGAAAGAGCATCTGAAACGGATGTCGTGTCACGCAGTTCACGTCCCACTTCCAAAGCCATCTTCGCCATGGTCAGACTCTGCTTATAGTCAGCATTCTGGAAAAGCGTCTCAGCAGAGTCGAGGTAAAGTTGCAGAGTAGTGGTGTCAGCACTTCCGTCAACAACGTTTGGACTCTTGCCTTCACGGTGACAGGAAGTCATCACTACATTCACAAATAAAAGCAGAAAAGGGATTACTTGTTTCATTCCAATTAGTGTTATTAAAGTTTCCCACCCTTAATACTCAATGTAACTTATTGATTTTCATTAGGATTTTAGTTCAGATGTCGAGCATCTTCGATGCGATCCCCATAAAATCGTTCTTAAGAGCGACGTACTGGAGCGTATTTTGGTGAGGATTATAGTTTAAGATTTTAATCCTTACGATAATCCATAACAAAAATCCTTAACTGAAAATACGCTCGAATACCTCGCTTTATGGAGTATTTTATTACGGATCGCCCTACAGGCTCGACATCTAAACTAAAATCATAACTAAAATCTAAAGGGTGGGAAAGTTTTATTAGTGTTATTACACGAACCTTGCGGTGATGCTGTTCTTGTTCTTCTTTATTTCTTCCGGCGAGCCTGCTGCCACGAGTTGACCGCCACGGCGACCGCCTTCAGGACCGATGTCTATGATATGGTCTGCCTGACGGATGATGTCGAGGTTATGCTCGATGATGATTACGGTGTTTCCTTTGTCCACGAGCTTGCGGAGAACCTCAGAGAGGATGCGGATGTCCTCGAAATGAAGCCCCGTAGTAGGCTCGTCAAGGATATAGATGGTCTTGCCAGTGTCACGCTTTGAGAGTTCCGTAGCAAGCTTAACGCGTTGGGATTCACCGCCAGAGAGGGTTGTTGACGACTGCCCGAGGGTGATATAGCCGAGTCCAACATCCTGTAAAGTCTTAATCTTCTGAAGGATAGATGGCTGATGCTCAAAGAATTCCACTGCCTCATCGATGGTCATATTCAGCACATCGGCTATGCTCTTGCCCTTATAGCGCACTTCAAGAGTCTCACGATTGTAGCGCTTGCCGTGGCAAGTCTCGCACTCCGTATAGACATCAGGGAGGAAGGTCATCTCAATGGTGCGATAACCGTTACCGCCACAAGTCTCACAGCGACCACCTTTCACATTGAAAGAGAAGCGACCTGGCTTGTAACCTCGGATTTGCGCCTCTGGAAGATTCACGAAAAGCGAACGGATGTCAGCAAAGACACCTGTGTAAGTAGCTGGATTTGAGCGTGGTGTGCGACCAATTGGCGACTGGTCAACGCTGACGACCTTATCCACAAGTTCCATGCCCTCAATGGAATCGTATGCAAGAGGCTCTTTCAGCGAGCGATAGAAATGGTGCGAAAGGATAGGCTGCAAGGTTTCGTTCACGATGGAAGACTTGCCCGAACCGGAAACACCTGTCACGACTACGAACTTACCGAGCGGAAATTCCACGTCAACACCCTTTAGGTTATTGCCGCGACAGCCCTTGAGAGTTAAAGACCCACCTTGCCCTTCAAGCCCCCCTGCCCCCGAACGGGGGAGAAGAGAGGAAGAAGCTGCGCTGAGTTCGCCGTTGAGGTATTTTGCCGTTAGCGTGTTGCTCTTGAGCATCTCTTCTGGCGTTCCCTGGAAAACTACCCTGCCACCATTCACACCAGCCTTAGGACCAATGTCAATAATATAGTCGGCAGCACGCATCATATCCTCGTCATGCTCAACGACAATCACCGTATTGCCCATATCGCGAAGCTTCTTAAGCGAAACTATAAGTCGCTCATTATCACGCTGATGCAAACCGATAGACGGCTCATCAAGGATATAAAGCACATTAACGAGACCTGAACCAATCTGAGTAGCAAGACGAATACGCTGCGACTCACCACCAGAGAGTGATGACGACTGACGGGAGAGTGCCAGATAGTCAAGACCAACCTCAAGCATGAAGTCCAGACGAGAGAGAATCTCCTTGAGGATTTCCTTTGCCACTGCCTTCTGCTTCGTGTCAACATGCTCCTGAGCCTCAATGAGCCAGTCGCGAAGTTCCTCAAGGTCGAGGTCGGAAGCCTCTGCTATGTTCTTGTTCCAGAACTTATACGACAGTGCCTCCTTATTCAGCCTATGGCCATTACATTCAGGGCAAGTCTGCTCCGAAAGGAACTGCTCTGCCCACTTCTTCGCCTTCGCATCGGCATCATCATTGTCGAGTGTCTGCTGAAGATAGCGCACAATGCCCTCAAAGCGCACGAAATAATCAGAAGACGTATGGACTACCTCCTTTGGAATGCGCACGTCATTCAGCGTTCCGTAGAACAGTTCCCGCATACATTCCTCAGGAATATCCCTTATCGGCACATCTACTTTCAGGTTATAGTTGGCAAGGATGGCGTCAATCTGATAGAATATCATCTGCTTCTTGTACTTGCCAAGCGGCACGATTCCACCATCCTTGATGCTTGCCTTATCATTCGGAATAATCTTTTCAAGGTCAATGCCAGTAACTTTTCCGAGTCCTTTGCAATGCGGACAAGCACCTTCCGGCGAGTTGAACGAGAACTTGTTTGGTGCAGGATCTGAATAAGAAAGTCCTGTCGTAGGGCACATCAGTCGGCTTGAGTAGTATTTCAAATCACTTTTCTCCTCACCTTTCACCATGATAGCCACCATTCCATCGCCCTGCTTCATAGCTGTTGCCACGGATTTCGAGAGACGCTGAAGGTCATTCTCGTCAGCAGTCTCAGGCACTTTCAGACGGTCGATGACCACTTCTATCGTGTGGTTCTTGTAGCGATCCACACGCATACCGGCTTTCATGTCAACAATCTCTCCATCTATGCGCATGTAAAGATAACCCTTGCGGCGCATGCTTTCGAAGAGTTCCTGGTAATGTCCTTTACGATTTCTCACAAGCGGCGCGAGCAGATAGATAGCCTTTCCTGCATAGTCATGGACAATCATGTCTATGATAGCTTCCTGAGTATATTTCACCATCTTCTCTCCAGTGGCATAGCTGTAAGCCTGGCCGGCACGCGCATAGAGAAGACGAAGGAAGTCATAGACCTCCGTAGTCGTGCCAACCGTAGAACGCGGATTCTTGTTCGTGGTCTTCTGTTCAATGGAAATCACAGGGGAAAGTCCCGTAATCTTGTCCACATTAGGACGCGAACCGCTACCGAGGAAGTTTCTCGCATAGGCGGAGAAAGTCTCGATATATCGACGCTGACCTTCCGCAAATATCGTGTCAAAGGCAAGCGACGACTTGCCACTGCCTGAAAGTCCAGTGATAACGGTAAGCTTATTACGCGGTATCTGGACGTCTATATTTCGTAGATTGTGCTCTTTGGCACCGTAAACTCTAATCAAAACAAATCTGATTTTTCAAATGATACTTAGCTATTGATTTCCTTCTCCGTATATCCTCTCAATACATTTACGTCACTGCGGATTCGGAACACTCTGCCATCAGCACCTTTTGCGTTGACATCAAGGAAATACACGCCATCCTTCACCGGTCTTCCGTTGTAAGTTCCGTCCCATTCATCATTGATATCACGGAACTTGAAAACCACCTGTCCCCAGCGATTCACGATGACAGCATGGAAATCCACGATACTCTTCGCACCTTGTTTCGCTCTGAAAGTATCGTTTATGCCATCGCCATTCGGAGAGAATGCATTAGGAAACTCCAGCTGACTCTCCGAAACGGTTATCGTAAGCGGTTGCTCTTCATTGCTCAGTTCTATCGTTTCGCCATTGTCGTCATAAAAGGCATGAAGCACAATCTTATGTCGGCCAGAGGTTGTGAATGTAAACTCCGTATTCTCCTCATAGCGAATGAGATAAGCATCCGTAGCACCTTCCTCAAAGAATTGCCACTCATAGTTCACATTATACCCGTCAAGATCTTCCGGACGCGCCTCAAAACGCACTTTCACCGGTGCCGAACCAGAATAGTCCGTAGCCTCTTCCTCGCCGTCTTCCGTCTCCACATAGAAGCATGGATTGATGTTTTGGGCAACGCAATGCACAGCAAAAAACGGCAATGCAAGAAGCATGAAAGCCGAATATATATATTTAATGTTTAGAGTCATAATCAGTGAAAGAATGGAAATATTTGTGCAAAATTACAAATTATTGTTTATTTTTGTATCTCTTTTCAAAAATATTTTTCTAATTTTGCACCAAATTACAAAATCATAACAGTTCCTATGACAAACAACTTCACAAAAAAGGCATTATTATCCGCATTGACAATGCTCGTTTTTGGTGTGACAACAGCATTGGCAATCGTACCGATTAACGTTGGTGTCTTCCTGCCGCTGCACAATGATGACGGCGACGGAAAGAGAGCCATAGAATACTATCGCGGCTTGATTCTCGCAGCAGAAGAGATGAAGAACGAAGGCGTGGAAGTCAATTTCTACGCCTGGAATGCCCATATCAATGCTGATGTCAAGAAGATTCTGCAGGACCCTAACGCAAAGAAGTGCGATTTCTTCTTCGGTCCGATGTACACAAAGCAACTCGCTACCCTTCAGAAGTTTGCAGCCGAGAACAAGGCAAAGATCATCATTCCGTTCTCTATCCAAGGCGATCCTTCAAGCCATTACAACAATGTATTCCAGATTTATCAGGAGCCTAACTTCGCGCGCACTGAGGCTATCAAGAAATATGCCACACAGTTTGCTGACTGCCATACTGTAGTCGTAGGCTGCGGCGACGAAAACAGCACAAAGGGAGACTTCACTGCGGAACTTCGCGGACTCCTCACGGGCAAGAACATGGCATACACGCTCACAAGTCTCGCCACTCCTAACGACCTCTTCGTCAAGGCTTTCAACCCAAAGAAGCGCAACATGGTTGTGCTCAATTCGTCAAGCAACAAGTCGCTCAAGGAGGCTTTCAAAAAGCTTGAAGCATTGAAAACAGAGAACCCTAACCTCCAGATTTCAATGTTCGGCTACACAGAATGGCTCACATACGCCAACGACTACGCCCCATTCTACCATAAGTTCGACATGTATATCCCTACACATTCGTACTTCAACCCTGCCGACAGCAAGACACAGAACATCATGCGTCAATACAAGCAGCGTTTCAACTGCGACATGATGTCCCAGAACAACCCTCGTTTCGGACTCATGGGCTACGACCACGGACGCTTCTTCTTCCGCGGGTTCTCGAAGATGGGCCGTGACTACAAAGGTATCTACGCCAACAACGACGCTCTTCAAACACGCATCTACTTTGGAAAGGTAGGTCAGAACGGCGGTATGCAGAACATCGGTTCAAAGTTCATCCATTACAACACAAACAAGACTGTATCGGTAATTGAATTCTAAAAGTGAAAAGTGAAAAATGAATAGGCTATTCTCCATACTGCTGGTTTCACTCCTTGCTTCCGCATCAGCATTTGCGCAGGTCGGCGAGCAGCGAAGCGTCTTCTCCATTGGAGGAAATGCCGGATACATAATGAGCAACATAAGCTTCGTGCCTAAGGTTACTCAGGGATACCATGGCGGTTCCACCTTCGGTCTTTCCATGCGTTACACCAGTGAAAAGTACTTCTCAACAATCTGTTCCATAGCTGCAGAAGTCAACTTTGCACAGTTGGGATGGAAAGAGGACATTCTCAACTCACACGACGAGAAGGTTATGCTCAATGGCACAACAACTCCAATGGCATATCAGCGCAGCATAAACTACGTTCAGGTGCCTGTCATGGCGCATCTTGCTTGGGGACGCGAGAAGAAAGGCTTCAACGGTTTCATCAATCTCGGTCCGCAGTTTGGCGTAAAGATGGGCGAATCCACCGACGCAAACTTCAACATCAACGACAAGAACGCCTATCAGCTTGACGAACGCGCCAACCATACCATAGCGCAAGACACAATGGCTGTCGAGAATTCTTTCGACTACGGTATTGTAGCGGGTGCCGGCATTGAATACACTCACCCAAAGTTGGGCCATTTCCTCCTCGAAGGCAGATACTACTATGGTCTCGGCAACATCTATGGCGACACAAAGAAGGACTACTTCGGACGTTCAAACTTCGGCAACATCGTCGTAAAGCTCGCCTATCTCATAGATTTGTAATCCATCATAACATGAAAAAACTAACTCTTATACTCATCAGCGCCTTGGCAATTACTTCCCTTGGCCTTAGCTTCTCTTCCTGCAAAAAGGAGAAGAAGGAAGACATCATCATCATCAAAGGTCCGGAAAAGCCTGAAGAGCAGAAGCCACAAGGACCAATCTCACGCGACTCCATCACAGAGAACACCACCGTGAAATGGGGCGACACAGAATATACAGTTGAAGTCACACGCAAACCGGACAAGTCTCTCGACATAATTAAGAACGAAGATACCGGCGAGAAATATTACGACAACACGGTCATCATAAAGATTCTTCGTGGTGACGATTCCGAAGCCATCTCAAAGAAATACACAAAGGAGAATTTCAAGGAATACATCCCAAAGAATCTCTACACTAACTATTCGCTCGTGAACATTCGCTGTGAGGAGGAAAACAATCCTGTTGGTGGAAAGCTGAACTTCACCGTTGCCGTTGGCGACCCTGACGACTGCTCTGACGACTACATCACTCTACAGATGCTCATGACAAAGACAGGAGATGTATCCGTCCGCCAACTCATAATCGACGAAAAGACTGGCGAAGAGGCAGACATGGAGCCTTGATTTGCAGACCAAACTCTACACCAAAGGCTTATCCATAAGGAAAAGACACATAAGTCCCACAGCCTATCCATTAGGATGCGGGACTTTCTTGTAAGCCAAACGGCATTTGCTTACTACTCAAAAAAGCACATACTATAATAAACAAAGTAAATCCACACTAATATGATATACAACGAGCGTGAAGTCCGCAATGAGTCTGTTCTTGCTGCGGCAAAGGAAATAATGATAGCTGCCCGCACAGCACCTAAGGGCAAAGGAATGGACATCATCGAGGTGATGACAATAACAGGCGACGACATCGTCAGCCTCTCGCAGGAGATGCTTCGCGTACAGGAGGAAAACGGCTTCAAGTTCTTCCTTCGCGACGCAGAGAACATCCTTCAGGCAGAAGCTGTACTGCTTATAGCCACTCGCGAACAGAACCACGGTATGAACTGCATGCGCTGTGGCTTTGCGCTTTGTGCAGATCGTCCTGAGAGCGTACCTTGCGCCATAAACACCATTGACGTTGGCATAGCTGTCGGTTCTGCATGTGCCATGGCTGCCGACCTCCGCATAGACACTCGCGTGATGCACTCTGCAGGAATAGCAGCCATGCGCCCAGGTCAGCCTTGCCACGGACTTCTGAACGCCATTGCCATCCCGATGAGCAGCAAGAGTAAGAATCCGTTCTTCGACCGCAAGCGCAAGGAGGAGGAAAAGAAGGATTGACAACGCTAACGACATTAGAAGACAACTAAACATATTAACCCCACAAATACCAAAAACACCATGAATTTTCTTGAAGAAAAGATTCTGCTGGACGGTGTCATCAAAGAAGGCAACATCCTTAAGGTGGACAGTTTTCTTAACCATCAGATTGACATTGACATTATGCGTCAGATGGCGTATGAATTCAAGCGTCGTTTCAAGGGTGTAGAGGTAAACAAGGTGCTTACAATAGAGGCCAGCGGCATTGCCATTGCAACGTTACTCGGCAACCTCTACGACGTACCTGTGGTCTTTGCAAAGAAAAGCCAAACGGCTAATAGCACCGATGACAAATATGTAGCCCAGGCGTATTCGTTCACTCACAAGAAGATGAACAATGTGTTCATCTCAAAACCTTACCTTCATGCTACGGACAAGGTGCTCATCGTGGATGACTTCCTCGCTGACGGTCAGGCTGCACATGCGCTCATTGACCTTGTGCATCAGGCTGGCGGAGAGGTCATGGGCATTGGCATTGCCATAGAGAAGGGGCAGCAGAGAGGCGGCACAGAACTTCGCAACAAGGGCTATCATGTGGAATCAATAGCCATCGTGGAATCAATGGACTGGCAGACACAGACCATAAAATTCCGCGAACAGCCAGCAAAGCCTCTTGAGAATGCTAAACTGAAAGTAATGAAGTAATAAAAACACACCTAAGATATGGAAAAGAGCAATAATCTCTATCAGTTGGATGGTAGATTACCGGTAATGCAAGCGGTTCCCTTTGGCTTGCAGCACGTGTTGGCAATGTTTGTATCAAACATCACTCCGATAATAATCCTTGCCAACGTGGTGGGTATTGACGCAGAACTCAGCGCAGCCCTTATCCAGAACTGCATGGTTATAGCTGGTATTGGTACTCTCGTACAGCTATATCCTCTATGGCGCATCGGCTCACGCCTTCCAATCGTAATGGGCATAAGCTTCACCTTCCTTTCGGTGGCAATATTCATCGGCACTACTTACGGCATGGGCACAATGATGGGAGCCGTGATAGTTGGCGGTATTGTGGAAGGCTTGCTCGGACTCTTCGCAAAATACTGGATAAAGATCATTACCCCTATCGTAGCAGCCACTGTGGTTACTGCCATCGGATTCTCACTTCTTCCTATCGGTGCTAACTCATTTGCCGGTGGTCAGGGTGCTGCTGATTTCGGCTCTATGCAGAACTGGATTGTAGGCACAGTCACTATGCTCGTATGCCTTGGCTGTCAGATATTTGCAAAAGGTTTCCTGCGTTCGCTATCTGTACTCGTCGGACTCATCGTTGGCTATATCCTTGCCGTTTGCATGGGAATGGTGGACTTCTCTAACCTACAGAACGCAGGCATCGTTTCATTGCCAAAATTCATGCCTTTCGACCTTGAGTTCAACGTGGGTGCAATACTTTCCGTGATAGCTATCTTCATGGTTTCTGCAACAGAGACAATAGGCGACACAAGTGCTTTGGCTTCTGGTGCCTTGAAGCGCGACGTGACCGAGAAGGAACTCTCAGGCAGTATCGCTGCCGACGGTTTTGTCAGCACCATCGCAGGTCTGTTCGGATGTACTCCTATCACATCGTTCTCACAGAACGTAGGTCTTGCTTCGCTCTCAGGCGTAGTAAACAGATTTGCCATAGCAACAGGTGCCATAATAATGATTATCGGTGGCATCTTCCCTGTTGTTGGGGCTCTCTTGACAACAATTCCACAGGCTGTTCTTGGCGGTTGTACTATCGTTATGTTCGGCTCAATCATGTATGCCGGAATAAAAATGATGGCAAAGTGTGGCTTCACAGACCGCAACATGATAATCGTGGCAATGTCGCTGAGCGTAGGTCTTGGTTTCACTCAGGCTACAGACATGTTCAAAATCTTCCCACAGATTATTCAGACTGTATTTGCAGAGAACTGCGTGGCAGTGGTATTCCTTCTTGCCGTAATTCTCTCGTTCATCCTGCCAAAGGAGAAGGAAGCAAAAAGTTAGTTCATCTTTCGCTCAAGCTCAAGTTGAGACTAAAGGCTAAAAGCAAAGGGCCTTTGCCCATATATAGAATTCACATCTAGATTAATTATTATGGAATTCAAACCACAAGAAGGAATTACCGATGCTCGCGAATTGGGTTACGGTAAGTTTACTATCCTCGGCATCCAGCATTTGTTTGCCATGTTCGGTGCCACTATTCTCGTACCTGCACTGACTGGACTTTCTGTATCGACAACGCTCCTCATGGCTGGTATCGGTACACTTATGTTCCACCTTATTTCAAAAAGGATGGTACCAGCATTCCTCGGTTCCAGCTTTGCATTCATCGGCGGCTATCTGTCGGTAAAGCAATTGGGTGTTGAGCAAGGAATGACGGAAACACTCGCCTTGGGATATGCTTGCATCGGAGTTTTCTGCGCAGGCCTCTGCTACTTCATTATGGCGGCGTTGATAAAGGGTTTCGGCACAAAGAAAGTGCTGGAGTTCTTCCCACCTGTGGTAACAGGTCCAATGGTCATTGCCATCGGTTTGACTCTCTCGGGCTCAGCCATCCAGAACTGCACATCAAACTGGCTTCTTGCCATCGTTGCAATAGTGGTTGTGATATGCTGTAGCATCTGGGGAAAGGGCATCATAAAGATTGTTCCTATCCTGCTTGGCGTTGTCGTTTCGTACGCAACGGCGGCAGCAATGGGCGAAGTGGACTTCACAGCCGTAAAGGAAGCTGACTGGTTCGGACTTCCTTTCTCTCGCGAGACGAGCGTGCTTGCCGTGATGGACAACTTCGATTCCTCTTTCCTCATTACAAGTATCGTGGCTATCATTCCTATCGCCTTCGCCACAATCATGGAACATATTGGCGACATGTGTGCGATATCATCAACTGTAGGCAAGGATTTCCTCGCGAAGCCAGGCCTTCACCGCACTCTCATGGGCGATGGTCTTGCAACTGCACTTGCCAGTCTCTTCGGAGCACCGGCAAACACCACCTATGGTGAAAACACCGGCGTGCTCAATCTAACAAGAGTATTTGACCCTGCAGTAATCCGACTTGCTGCATGTTTCAGCATTGCTCTCAGTTTCTGCCCTAAGTTTGCCTGCATGATTGGCTTGATGCCAGCAGCTACAATCGGCGGTGTGAGCCTCATACTCTACGGCATGATATCATCTGTCGGTGTGAGAAATCTCGTGGAATCGAAGGTTGATTTCTCAAGTTCCAGAAATGTCTTCGTGGCAGCACTCATCCTCGTTCTTGCCATCGGTGTCAAATATGGTGCAAATGACAGTGTGGCAATAGGCAGCATTCACCTCTCAGGACTTGCCATAGCAGCTCTTGTAGGTATCATTCTCAATGCCATTCTGCCTAGCGACAAGACAAAGAAATAATAATAGACAATACAAACCACATAATTTTATTGATGATGAAAAAGTATTTGGTCATGTTGGCAATGGCAATGGGTTTGACAGCCAACGCACAGAACCTCCAGTTGCATTATGATTTCGGTAGCGCCATCTATCCTGACGAAGAGGGCGACCGCCAGAAGGCCACTCTCACCATTGAACAATTCAAGGCTGACGACCTCGGTTCATGGTACTACTTCGTTGACCTTGACGCTACACGCCAGGGTATGACAGGAGCTTATACTGAGATTTCTCGCGAGTTCAACCTTGGAAAGCAGAGTCCATTTGCTGCTCACGTTGAGCTAGACGGCGGTGTTACTGTAGGAAAGAACAACTCTTACGGCGCACGTTTCCAGCCAGCAGCATTGATAGGTCCTGCTTACAACGGCCATAATGCAGACTTCTCCACAACATATTCAGTGCAACTTCTCTACAAGCAGTTCTTCCATGGCGCAGACAACAGTAAGGCATATTCAAGTGCGCAGTTGACTGGAGTATGGAGCACACGCTTTGCACAGGACAAAATGACATTCGCTGGCTTCATTGATTTCTGGCGCGGAGTACAGGCTAACGGCCACGGACAGCTCGTAATCCTCTCTGAGCCACAGCTTTGGTATAACGCAAACAATCACTTCAGCATCGGTACAGAGGTGGAATTGAGCAATAATTTCATCGTGAATTATGCCAGCGACAAGAAGTTCTTTGTGAACCCAACACTTGCTGTAAAGTACAACTTCTAACCGATTCTGATTACATACTTAATATATAAGCAATGAATTTCCTATCAAAATTTCTTGGATTCAACAAGAACACGATGAGCATCCGCAAGGAGGTGATGGGCGGTATAACAACCTTCCTCACCATGGCTTACATCCTTGCGGTGAATCCAAGCATACTCAGTGCCACAGGCATGGACAACGGAGCCGTTTTCACAGCAACGGTGGTCTCTGCCATCATAGCGACTTTAGTGATGGCATTCTACGCAAAGTTACCTTTTGCTCTCGCTCCGGGCATGGGTCTCAATGCGTTCTTCGCCTATACGATAGTGCTAACCATGGGCTACACATGGCAGTTTGCCCTTACAGCTGTATTCATCGAGGGTCTGATTTTCATCTTTCTGACCATCAGTGGTTTACGACAGAAGATCGTAGATTGCATGCCTCTTGACTTGCGCCGTTCAATATCGCCAGGTATCGGACTTTTCATAGCCTTCATCGGACTGAAGAATGCTGGTATCGTAGCAAGTAGCGAAGCAACTTTCGTCACTCTCGGCGACTTGCATTCTCCAGCTGTTCTCTTGGCGTGCATTGGCATTATCCTCAGCGCCGTTCTTCTTATAAGAAAGGTTACAGGAGCTTTGCTCATTGGTATTATAGTGACAGCAGCTGTTGGAATTCCTCTTGGCATCACAAAATTCGATGCTGTAGCAAGCATTCCACCAAGCCTTGAGCCCGTATTCTGCAAGTTTGAATGGAGCAGCATATTTAGCCTCGACATGCTTATCTGCGTGCTTACATTCCTATTTATAGATATGTTTGACACCATCGGCACTCTTATTGGCGTGAGCACTCGTGCTGGAATGGCTGATCAAAAGGGCAACATTCCTCGCCTGAAGGATGCTTTCATGGCAGATGCCATCGGCACTACTCTTGGTGCTGTTCTCGGAACTTCCACTGTTACTACTTATGTGGAAAGCGCATCTGGCGTGAATGTCGGAGGTCGAAGTGGTCTTACAGCACTGTGTACTGCGTTATGTTTCGTACTCGCCATGTTCTTGGCACCATTGTTCCTTTCCATTCCGTCAGAAGCAACTGCACCAGCGCTCGTGCTCGTAGGCGTAATGATGATGCCTGATATCCACAAAGTGAACTTCACAGACTATCTTGTGGGCATTCCTTGCTTCGTCTGCATCGCCTTCATGCCTCTCACCTACTCCATCTCTGACGGTATTCTCATGGGTCTCATCACTTGGGTTCTGCTGCATCTCATGAGTGGCAAGATCAAGAATCTTAACTGGGGTATGGTAATACTCGCAACAATGTTCATCTTGAAGTACGCATTCTTGTAAACCGAAAATCGGAAACA
This sequence comes from Prevotella sp., assembly GCA_045616725.1. Classification (GTDB taxonomy): domain Bacteria; phylum Bacteroidota; class Bacteroidia; order Bacteroidales; family Bacteroidaceae; genus Prevotella. The sequence continues at coordinate 17,399 of JAZLHI010000086.1, forward strand.
TAGAACTATCGAATAATCGATAAATCGCCAAATCATCAAATCAACAAGTAAAAAAATCCTTCCAGCTTCACAAGGAGTTGGAAGGATTTTCTGTTTTTTGATAGCATAAAGATAGCAAAAAAGAGGCTTTTTGTGCTTTTTTTAAATGTATAAGCAAAATAATTAAGATACATTTGCGAGAATACAAAAAATATTTCTATATTTGCAGACGAAATATTTATTTAACAATAACTCACCTTTTATAAACTATGCCATCAACTACACTCTCGCTGCTTGCCGCAGCAGCAACCGGTAGCATGTCGACTGGTTTCGCAGCTCTTTTAGCATTCCTGCCTATTCTTTTGGCACTCGTTCTCATGGCTGGCTTCCGCTGGCCTTCAACAAAGGCAATGCCTTTGTCGTTTCTTGTAACAGCCGTAATCGCACTCTTTGCGTGGCAACTTCCTTTCATGCGCGTGGTAGCTCTTACGCTCGCAGGTTTCTGGGATGCTTTCGGTATTCTGATCATCGTTTTCGGAGCTTTGCTCATCTACTACACTCTGCAGTCAAGCGGTGCGATGGAAACCATCCAGGCTGGTATGCAGAAAATCAGTCCTGACCGTCGTATTCAGGCTATCATCATCGGCTTCATGTTCTCTGCATTCATCGAAGGTGCAGCAGGCTTCGGCACACCGGCAGCTCTCGCAGCTCCATTGCTCCTCGGTCTTGGTTTCCCTCCATTGTGTGCAGCAGTTATCTGCCTCTGTTTCAACTCAATACCTGTAACTTTCGGTGCCGTAGGTACTCCTACAATCAAGGGCTTCGGTTCTCTTGAGGAACAGGCTATCCAGGCTCTTAACGACATGAACATCGCAGGTGTTGACGCTTCAATGGTTTACAAGCACATCGGTGAATATGTCACTCTCTGCCACCTCCCAATGCTCTTCGTTCTTCCTATCTTCATGATGGGCTTCATGACTCGTTTCTATGGAAAGAACAAGTCTTGGAAGGAAGGTTTCGCAATTTGGAAGTATTGCCTCCTCGCATCTATTTGCTTCGGTATTCCTTTCTACACATTGGCATGGCTCGCTGGTCCTGAGATTCCTTCTATGATGGGTGGTATCATCGGTCTTGGCGTTCTCGTATGGCTTACTAAGAAGGGCGTTTTCGTACCAAAGGACGTTTGGACTTTCGGCGACGCAGAGACTTGGGATCCAGATTGGTCTGGCGAAATCAAGGCTTCTGACGTTAAGGAGTTCAAGCAGCACATGAGTCAGGTTAAGGCTTGGATGCCTTACATCCTCTGCGGTCTTATCCTCGTTGTTACTCGCGTTCCTGCTTTCGGCCTCAAGCCTATCATCAACGACCCAATGTTCAGCCTCGGCTTCACTAACATTCTCGGTGAAGAAGGCGTGAACTCTGCAATAGCAATCCTCAATCTCCCTGGTACTATTCCATTCATTCTCGTTGCCATTATCACCATATTCTATCATGGCATGATGAAGGACGACGAAATTGGAAAGAACAAGGTGAAGACAGCTTGGGGCACAGCCATCGGCAAGATGAAGAACCCAACAATCGCCATGCTCGCTGCCGTTGCTCTCGTGTCTATCTTCAAGGGCTCTGCTGCTTCTGAGGTTGTCATCGGCGACGCTGCCGGAACTTCAATGCCAATGGCAATGGCTAAGCTCATGTCTTCAGCACTTGCACCTGTATGGCCAATGGTTATCTCTTACATTGGCGGTCTCGGTTCGTTCATCACAGGTTCTAACACAGTATCAGACATGCTCTTCGCTAACTTCCAGTGGGATGCTGCTACAGCACTCAACTACACTCCTAACCAGCACTTCATTGCTGTTGCTGCTCAGGGTGCCGGTGGTGCTATGGGTAACATGATCTGTATCCACAACATCGTAAGTGCTTGCGCCGTTCTTGGTCTTATCGGTCGCGAAGGACAGATTCTCCGCAAGACTTGGATTCCATTCGTGCTCTACGGATTGCTCACTGGAATCATGGTGTTTGTACTTTTAAATGTATTTGCATAAATTAATAATTCGAGAATTCCCGGACCTTCTCAAGTTTCTTCGGGGATTCTCGATAACCACTAATAACCCCTTAATAATAAAATAATGAAAATAGGACTTTTCGTACCATGCTACGTTGACGCACTCTATCCTGAGGTTGGCGTGGCTGCATACAAGCTCTTGAAGTCGCTTGGACTGGACGTGGAATATCCTGAAAAGCAGACTTGCTGCGGACAGCCTATGGGTAATGCAGGCTTCCAGCACAAGGCTAAGAAACTCGTGAAGAACTACGACGAGCTATTCGCTAAATACGACTATGTGGTGGCTCCTTCGGCTTCTTGTGCCGCATACGTTCGCTTCTTCCATCCAAACATCGTGAACCACGAGTGCGAGACAGCAAAGAAGACAATGGATCTCGTGGAATTCCTTCACGATGTAGTAAAGCCAACATCTCTTAAGGCTAAGTTCCCTCATGTGGTAAGTTTGCACAACAGCTGCCACGGTGTACGCGAACTCGGACTCTCTTCTCCAAGTGAGCGCAGCATGCCTCGTTTCAATAAGATCAAGGACCTTCTCCAACTCGTTGAAGGCATCACAGTAAAGGAACCTGAACGCGTTGACGAATGCTGCGGTTTCGGCGGTATGTTTGCCATCGAGGAGCCTGATGTTTCCGCTCGTATGGGACGCGACAAGATTGCTCGCCATAAGGCTACTGGTGCTGAATTCATCACTGGTCCTGACTCTTCTTGCCTCATGCACATGCAGGGATTGGCAAAGAAAGACGGCGAAAAAGACATCAAGTTCATCCATGTAGCACAGATTCTCGCTGCAGGTTTGTAAATGGTAAATTTGTAAATTGTAAATGTCATTATGAGCACAATACATGCAAAGAAAGCCGAAGCCTTCCTTGAGAATGCAGAGAAGGTTACACGCCACGACCAGACATTCTGGTCTGTACGTGCAAAGAGAGACGTTCTCGCTTACGAACTCGAAGAGTGGGAACAGCTCCGCGAATCGGCAAGTCAGATAAAGAAACATACAGTCACTCACCTCGCAGACTATCTTGAGGAGTTCGAGCGCAACGCTACAAAGAACGGTGCCATCGTTCACTGGGCTAAGGATGCTGACGAATACAACAAGATTGTCAAGGAAATCCTTGATAAGCATAATGTAAAGAAGGTTGTTAAGGGTAAGTCCATGCTTACAGAGGAATGCCACCTCAACGAGAACCTCATAAAGAACGGTATCGATGTTGTTGAGACCGACCTCGGCGAGCGCATCCTTCAGCTTATGGAACTCCCACCAAGCCACATCATCATGCCTGCTATCCACATTACTCGTGAGCAGGTTAAGGAATGTTTCGGTGAGAAGGGAATCCTTGAGAAGAACGGTGCCCAGGGCGCAAAGTCTATGGGCTTCGACGACAAGACAGAGCTTGAATCAAAGGCTGATCCTACATATCTCACTCGTTGCGCACGCTATCACCTCCGCGACAACTTCATGACTGCTGAGTGCGGTATGACAGGAGCCAACTTCGGCGTTGCTTCCACTGGCGAAATCGTTGTTTGTACTAACGAGGGTAATGCCGACATGAGTACTTCTATGCCAAAGCTCCATATCGCTTCAATCGGTCTTGAGAAGGTTATCCCTAACTACGACGCAATGGGCGTATTCCAGCGTCTTCTTGCTCGTCACGGAACAGGTCAGGCTACTACCGTTTACACTTCTCACTTCAAGAAGCCACGTCCAGGCGGTGAGTTCCACATCATTCTCGTTGACAACGGCCGAAGCAACATCCTCTCTAACCCAGACCACTGGCAGTCGCTCAAGTGTATGCGCTGCGGTGCTTGTATGAACACTTGCCCAGTTTATCGTCGTTCTATGGGATATTCTTACACTTATTTCATCCCTGGACCTATCGGTATCAACCTCGGTATGCTTCACGACAAGGACAACAACTACCACAACTGCTCTGCATGTTCACTCTGCTGCTCTTGCGACAATGTTTGTCCGGTGAAGGTTGACCTCTCAACACAGATATACAAGTGGCGTCAGGAACTCGACGACATGAACCATGCTGACCCTCTCAAGAAGGCCATGTCACAAGGTATGAAGGTAATGTTCGAGAGTCCGGGACTCTACACTACGGCTCTTAAGATGGCTCCTCTTGCCAACTATGTGCCATCGTTCATAACAGGCATTAAGCTCAACGCTTGGTGTAAGCACCACACAATGCCTGAGTTCAAAGAATCGTTCCACTCACTTTGGAAGAAAGGAAAAGTAAAATGAGCAGCAAAGATTTAATATTAGGTACATTGCGCAAGAATGTACGCGAGACATACGATATGCCAGACCTTGGATTCAAGAAACTCTCTTTCGACGATCCTGTGGCAGAATTCATAAAGCAAGTTACAACCACAGCCGGTGCTAAGCTTGTAGAAATCAAGCCGGGCGACGACATCAATGCAAAGATTCGTGAGGCTTATCCAAACGCAAAGGTTATTGCCAGCAATCTTCCAGGCATTGAAGCACAGAAGAATCCGGATGAGGTAGAAGTGGCACAAGACCTTGACGGCACTGACCTCGGCGTTATCGAAGGTGGCGTGGCATGTGCAGAGAACGCTTGCGTTTGGGTACCGATGAACATGAAGCAGAAGGCTATTTGCTTCATCTCGGAATTCCTCATCATCCTCGTGTCAAAGAAGAACATCGTTT
>JAZLHI010000087.1:0-7622 GCA_045616725.1 Prevotella sp.
CGCTGACTGACCAGTGCAAGAGTGAAGTACTGACCGACATTGACTTGAAGTCTCTGTATGAGGCTGCGGAATATACACAGTGCCTTGATGAATGCCGAAAGATACTTGCTCTGCATCCCGCTAGCATTGCAGCCCTGCTGTATGCCTTGATGTCTGCGTCAAACCTGGAGAATGAGTCTGCATGCACCGAGAACCTGTACTTGAGGTTCAATCAGGTCATCGCTATGATCAACAAGGACGCAACAGACAGCTTGAAGAACAAAGAGTCTGACCTACTGGAAGGGCGGAAATACTATAAGATACTGTGGCGTGCTGATGAAGATGTTTTCGTAGAACTCCTTCCTGAAGACGAACGCGGAAAGACCTCTTTCTTCTCTAACCCGGGGTATTTCCACGAAAAAGAATAAACGATATTTGAAGAATAAGACTACTAACCCTTAGCAAATTACCCAATGAAAAATCAGATACTTTCAGTCCTGCTGCTGATCATGGCATTGATTCCATGTACACTCCTCGCACAGCAGTCAAGCTATCTGCAGCAGACCTCCAAGGCAGATGCTCTGTTTATGGAGCAAGACTATGCTGCCTCGCTGGAGGGCTACAGACAGGTGATCACACTGTTGGAGAAGGCTGGCTTGCAAGCTGATTCCCTTTACTCCTCTTCGTGGAACATGGTGGGCCGATGCCATTTCCGCATGCAGAATTATGGAGAAGCCACAGCTGCAGCCAAGCGTGCCACTGAGCTCTATGCCGCACAACAGGGCGATACCACACTCGTCTATGCACTGATGCTCGATAACCTGAGCATCTATTGCATGAATGCGGATCGTCTGGAGGAGGCTGAGCAATATAGCAACAAGGCATTGCAGACATACTACCGTCTATTGCCTAACAATATGGATATGCGTGCCACCCTCATCCATGGTGCTGAGATCAAGGCGTTGCTTAAGAAATATGATGAGGCCATTACGCTCCATCAGCATGCCCTGAATATCATCGCAGAGATAGTGGGCGATCATACCAGCGACTATGTCAATGAGTTGGCTTATCTGGCCAAGTACTACAATGATGCAGGGCAGAAGGAGAGAGCCAGCGAGGTAGAGGCTGAAGTAACCCGTCTGAAAGAGGAGAAAGAGAATGGCTACGTCCCGCCCCTCACGCACTTCGATTCTGCCGAGAAATGCCTGGAGCATCGTGTCGATGCCTATTATTGCAGTCTTTATTACCTGAAGCATTATCTCTCAGCTGATCGCATGAACGAAGCTGCTCAGTATATTATGGATTGGACTATGTCCACCGATGAGCTGACCGTCATCATTGGCGAACCTGAATCGAAATGGATGACTGAACAGAAGAACTCTGTCTATCTTATCGCCTATCTGGCAGGAACCACGATGTATGCCCTTGAGAATCCAGACAATAAGAACTCTCTGGAGCAGTATTCAGAAGGTATCATAGCCATGCTCAATTACTATACAGCTAACAAGACAATCACAGGCGAAGTCCCTGCCTTCGAAGACTACTTGAAGCTCTATGTCAAAGATCAGAAAAACCTTGCAGCTCGTATTGAGAAGGACTATAAGGCGTTCAATAAGGCAGTGAAGAAGAACGAGACACAGAAGATCAGCACGAGTAACATAAAGAAATAACGTGCGATTTGCGAATGTCAGTTGGCAGATTCTCGTTGTTCCCTGTCGTTTCAGCAGTTTTTACCATCGGATTGACGGCTATGTGGCGGAAATGTTATATCTTTGCACATAGCTATGGCCGTGCCCGAATGGACGGTGCATGGAGTTCGATGGCTTGTATTGAATAGTATTATGGAAAAGAATACACTCGTTCGAAGAATCTTGATGTTCTACACTTGACTTGTATTAATCCTTTTATAAAAAATAATAAAATGAGAACTTCTGTTTCGACTATCCTTTTGGGTTTGTGTGCCCTTGGCACCACTGTTCAGGCGCAGACTTTACCCAGATTGTCTGATTTGGGACTTGCTCCCGTCGCAACCGTAACTTATTATTGTGAAGAGGAGGACTTTTCTCTTTCTCTGGAGATGGCCTACAAGGATGGCCGAGTGAGCCAGTTCCATGGGCAAAGCAGCTATAGTGAAGGCTCTGTGCAGCTCGATCCGCTGCAGGTGATGGTTGTGAGTGAGGATATGCCCGAAGTGGTTTATAAGGACATTGTGCTCAACGAAGCTGGTTGCGCCACTTCATGGACGGCATGTCTTGGTACTCAGGAGTTTCAAGGCAGTGCCACATACAACGAGAAAAATCAGTTGATTGCCATCGAACTTGAGGAAGATGAGCGTGTCACACTGACTTGGACTGACGATAACTTAACCCATTACGAGTTGTACTACGGCTCTGGGTATAGCCACTGTGAAACGTTCGACGTCACCTATACAGATCAACTCAGTAATGGCGTTATCGTTCAGGCCATCGGTCCAAGCTTCGATGACTTTGGTTTCTTTGTGTTCTCAGGTCTTCTGGGCGTTACTTCTAAGAATCTGCCTTCCCATGTCGTAAATCGTTGGGGAAGCGACGTCTATTACGACACTAACGATTACGACTACGAGTATGACGAATATGGCCGCGTCACTTGTGTGATGACTACCTTAAACGGAGGACATACCGACTATCGTCATTATACCTACGCTGAGGATACCAATTGTCTGAATGCTATCATGGATGTTGACGCTCGTGGCACACGCAAGACCACCCATGGCATCATCCGCACCTTGCCCGACGGCACACAAAGGGTTTATGACTATCTGGGGCGATGACGTCATTCACTTTTTCCCTGCGAAACAGACCCAAGAAAGACCATGACAGAGTTAATGTAATATGAGAAAGATTAATCTTGACGACATACGCAGATCTAGTCAAGAGCTGATTCGACGCTTCCCTGTGACCATAGTATTCCTGTGCCTGCTTACTGTCTGGACGTTGTTCCATGTGTGGGATAAAGTTTATACCTTTAGCGAATATCTGGAGCCAGAGCAGGGTGTGTGGTTCAAGCTTACCGAGATTCAGAATGGTACAATCTTCTACTATCTGAGCATCGGCACTGTGCTGAGCCTTGTGCTGCGGTTCTGGGGTGAAGAGGTGAGAGATCAACGCTTAGTAAAGGGGGTGAGCATTGCTTCGCATCTGTTGCTGTTTGCCGATGCTACTTTCCTTTGGTTCCGCCCCGAGGGAAGCATTTACACAGAGCTGATTCTGGCACACGGAGCCTTATGCACAGCTCTGTTGATTGCCGGCATTTTCCTTCCTTTCTTCCGCGAGCGAAATGATTTGGCTTCGTGGAACTTGACCTTGCGCATGACCTGCTTTGCTGCGTTGTGCCCATTGGTATGTGGTATCGTGTCCCTCGGCTTGTATCTGTTGCTCAATTCCCTTGACTGGCTCTTTGGTATTTCAGTCGATCATCGTTGGAATGGTAGCCTTACTGCCGTGTTGATGATCTTTGTGGCTGGCGCATTGTGGATGTCCCGCCTGCCCAAAGGGGAGGAGAAGTTCAATCGTCTGGCATTGACGTCGAAGTTCCTCACAGGCATGGTCCGCTATCTGTTCCTGCCGCTGGTGCTCGGCTATCTGCTGGCCCTCTACGGCTATGGTGCAAAGATCCTGCTGAATATGGAGCTGCCCAAGGGAGGTGTATGCCTGCTCATCATTGTGCTGATGATAGGTTGCCTGGGCATAGAACTGCTTCTCTATCCCTTGCAGCGCAAGGCTGGTGCCGAGGGCGGAAAAACTCATGCTTTCGAACGCTGGCTGGTGCGCTGGCTGCCCATCATCATCCTGCCGCTGCTTGTGCTGATGAGCGTAGCCATCGGCCGGCGTCTGTATGATTATGGAATCACAGAAGATCGCCTCTATGTCCTGACCCTCAACCTGTGGTTCTATGCCGTTTGCCTCGGATTGTTCATCACCCGCGCCCGTCGCATCCATTGGGTGTCGCTCTCATTCGGCCTCCTCTTCCTGCTTACCTCGGCTTTGCCAATCAATTACTGCTCTATCACCTATGATGTGATCACCTCTCGCATCGATCGTTTCTTTGAGAGTCACGAACATCCTGAGCTGCCTATGTCAAGGGAGGTGTTTGAAAAATTCTATGAGTCGTTGCCCGCTCAGGAGGTTAATCAGTTGCGAAACGATCTGCGGTATATCCGCATTCTGTATAGCCAGAAGGAGATTGATCGCTATGTGGACAAAGAGACTAACTTATGGTGTGTTTTTGCCGAAATGAATGTTAACTTTGAATACACCTATTCACATCAAGGTTTTGTCTCCGTACCCGAGAACTACCATCGTTTCCGTTCGGCCAGTGAATATAGCCAGATTACTAATGTTCACGATTCTACGCTTTGGCGCATCCGGCTGGACGACTCTCTTGTCGTGGTTCTCGATATAGAGCATCTGCCCGATGTCTCCGATCATACCACACCGTGGCTTCTGCCTGTGGCGAGTGGCAAGGGTGTAATCAGTGTCACTACGCTCGAGATTCAAGACGATTGGAACGACAGCATCCAATCACGCTTGTCTATTCATGGCTACTATTTCGAAGAATAAGATAGCACATTATCCCAATGAGAAATAAGACATTTATGGCCTTGTTGATGATCATGACTATGATACAGGGCTCTCACTGCATCAGCATGCGTTGAATATCATTGCAGAGATTGAAGGCGAGCATACCAATGACTACGTCAATGTAATGAATTATCTGGCAAAGTATTATAATATGGCAGGTCAGAATGAAAAAGCTGCCTAGGTAGAATCGGAGATTGATCATTTGAAAGAGGAGATGGAGAATGGCTATGTGCCTGTCCTTACTCGCTTTGATTCTGTCGAGAAATGCCTTGAGCATCGTGTAGATGCCTATTACTGTTGTTGCTATTACCTGAAGCATTACCTCAATGCTGACCGGATGAACGAGGCTGCACAGTATATTATGGACTGGACTATGGCTACTGACGAGGTTACCGTCATCATTGGCGAAGCTGAAACCAAATGGATGTCTGATAGGTCTAGAAGTTTATCTCGAAATCAGGATTGTTTATACTTATGGAGACTATGAAGGTAATAGGATTTTGTTCCATAGATTCGAATATGAAATGTATGACGCGAATTAGAATCAATCAGGCACGACAGGATACTCAACGACAATTAGGATTGTAGCAATGAGCTTACACCCAAAGCCACCTCAAGTTCTTTAAGAGCAGCGAGTCGCTTTGACCTTATCTTTGACAGATCAAGAGTCTTGATCATCTCGCGTGTTGCATAACCTTTGCTGTAGGTTCTTCGAGCCTTGGAGTACAAATCACAAAGTTTGGCATTGCCATCAGCACCCTTTAGCGATTTAGGAATCTGTTTCAAATTCACATAACTACAGATACCTTCCATGTCATCCAGAATCCAATCTTCAATGGAACTGCTTACGCCAATACGGATGAAGTTGTCAATGCCCATTCTCTTGACACTCTTGCGAATAGAATCCCAGTCGACCATCAGCGGATTGCGCACCTCAAATACGTCAGTATCATAACTACAGCAGACGGTCTGAACGTTGATGTTTTTGCTTTTGGCATCAGGCAGAATCTCGTTCTTAAGCTTTGCCAGCAGTTTACTGGTATAGCGAGTCACGCCTTTCAGATTACAGACTTCGCATGGCACAAGTTCTGTCTGGCTGATGCTCTTGTAGTATTCCAGCATCGCCTTGAAGAATACTTCGTCCGTATCACCTTCTACGAAGATGACTATGCGTTGGGACTTATTATCTTTCTGTTTCGCCATAATCAGTTTGCCTTGAAGAAGGTTGATATTTTATCAGAATCGTTCTCTATGTCGAGCATGAAATCGAACATAAATTCACCGAATGTCAGTTCCATATCGCCTGCATAGCGATAGAGGTACTTCAACTTTGACTGATTGACCTGCGCGAAGTGGGCGATACCGTCAGCCTTGGGAAGACCGAAATACATCTGCTGTGGCTGGAGATAGCGCATCAGGTATGGCGAATGACTTGTGATGAGAATCTTGGTATCAGAAGCATAGTTCTGCATGGCAAGCAAAAGATTCTCCATCAGGCGAGGATGCACAGAATTTTCAGGCTCTTCGAGCATGATCATCGGGATACTCTTCTTCTGGGCAGCAATACAGAGCGTGAAAAGGAAGATGATGCGCTTGCTGCCACTCGACAACTGACGGATGCTTGTAGGCTGGGCATTGAACTTCTCCTTTACACGAATGTCATAGATCTTGCTCTGACCATCAGCAAGCACAATTTCCTCTGGGGAGATCTCGATAATCTGTGGCAAAAGTTGTTGGATTCCATCAACAAGAACAAAGTAGTTTTGATCATTACTTTGCTTCAAGTGGAATAGATATTGACTTAAAGTCATTCCATTAAGCATCTGTACGCCTTTAGTTTCCTCTACGGAGAAATATGATTCAGGATTGTCCAGCGTTTCCAAGTTAGGAATTGCAACGTCTGTTATTTGCTTCGCCATATTGTAAAGGAACATGACACTAGAATCTGCTATCAACGACAATGCCAATTGCAGAGAATTAACATCCAATGGCTTGATACACCGGCTTGTTGCAGAAGGTAGTATCACACACTCATCTGTCTTCTGTCTGATAATCTGTTGACGGTATCTTTGATCTGATGGAGCTTTTACCTTCAGACTCTCTTCCAATATTCGCCCTTCGGAATCTGCCGTCTGCCATGCCGCCTTGTAACTATACAAAAACATTAACTCCATTCCGTTTAGGTCAATATTGCCTGAGATCTCAAAGAAAAAGTCTTGGAGGGCCATTGCCGTATTGTTGGGCTTGAAACGACTGTTAAGCATAACTCCCCTTTCCTGTTCAGAGGCGGTCAAGAACTTAATGCCAAACTCTATCGCACGCAGAACATTGCTCTTGCCATACCCATTAGGAGCGATAAGTGCGTTCATTGACTCAAAGACTAAACCTATATGTTCAATATTGGAGATACCTTCGATTGTAAAGCCCTGTAATTTCATGACTCGTGAAAAAATAATTGTTTGGGATTTGTTATTTTGTGAGCAAATGTAATAATTTATCACGACTCGCGCAAATATTTCTGCACTTTTCAAATAAGATTTAAGCATTTTTACATAAAACAACCTATTTTGCCATTAGAAGCTGCTACTTATAACCTCAAATGAGATAATCCAGACAAGTCAGTTTTGTTTTCAGTGTAGAAGTACAAAAAAGGGTCAACAGGGACAGATACTTGTCCCCACTGACCCAATTAGGACTTTCGGAGTAGATCACGCATGGTGTGCCAGCAGATACCGTTCCCGTACACCTCGAGAGATGATACAATTTGGGATCAATTCACCCTCTGACCTGTAGCATTTCTGCTGTGGATCAGAGGGTTTTGCTATTGGATTGTCAATCTAGAATAGATGAACAATGCTTTTGTACTAATGTTCTTTTAGATGAAAAAAAGATTATCTTATTGCAATATAGCCGCTTTCGTCTATCATATTTGCTCCTGATTTCGTGAATAGAAAATCATAAAACTTGCATGCCTTGCTATCAGGATCTTCCGTCTCTCTTATTGCAGCATAGATGCTTGAAATA
>JAZLHI010000088.1:0-38039 GCA_045616725.1 Prevotella sp.
TCTTGTAGCGTGCTTCCAAGGTTTCCAATCCGAGCGTCTGCATATAGGCTGCGTGAGGAGTCATTATAGCACCGAGATTGTAGAGCAGTTCCATGCGGACACGCTTGTCAACAAAGTCAAACTTTCCGTAGTTTATCATCAAACCACCGAGCGATGTTGCTCCGCCACTGATGTATTTCGTGCTGCTAACTACCTCAATATCAATACCCAGATCCTTTGCGCTGAACTGCGTGAACGGAATAATTGTCGTGTCGGCAATGAGCGGAATGTTGTGTTCGTGAGCAACTTCGGCAAGAGCGCGGAAGTCAGCAACCTCCATCTGCGGATTTGTTATTATCTCGGCAAAGATGCAGCATGTGTCATCGTCAACAGCCTCGCGTACCTTATCAATATTAGTGAGATCAATGAACTTCGCCTTGACTCCGAATCGCCTGAGCGTACCACCTATAAGCGAAAAGGTATTTCCGAAGAGATGCTTTGAGGTGACGATGTTCTTACCGCTTTCGGCGAAGGTAACAAGGGCGTTGTGGATGGCAGCCATTCCTGAGTTGAAGGCGTATGTCGCCTCAGCGCCAGTAAGCTCCGTCACCTTGTCTTCAAGAAACGTCACTGTAGGGTTTACCACTCGCGAGTAGCTCGCCTTGTGCATCTTGCCTGTGAAGGCTGCCTCCATATCAGCAGCTGAGTTGAACTCAAAAGCCGCTGAATGATATACAGGCATTGAGAGTGCACCATGAGGGTCAGAAAGTTTGAAATTAGTATATATAGCTTGGGTCTGCTTTTGCATTGTATTCTTAAAATTTTCTGCAAAAGTAATGTTTTTGTATTGTATAATCGCTCTCTTTGCTTGTATTCGGGAAAATATTCTGTAAACACACCAATATCGCAGAATACACAAAATATTATTCCGAAAAAAGATCTCTATGAACAAAAAATCCAAGCAATAAAAATCCCCACCTTTACGCATTATGATGTAAAGGCGGGGATTATGTATAGAGACCTTATTGGGGATTTGTTTAGAATCTCACGTATGTTTCAAGCCAGAGCTGGCTGTAGTTGCTCTTTGCGAGAGTCTTGTCGTGAACATAGTTGTACTGGAGCTGGAACATGAGGTTCTTGTGCAACTGGATGTTTGGACAGATGCTGTAGATGGACTTTGCGGTTGCGGCTGTAGCGTCATCGCGATAGACATCATACTTGAAGTATGTCTTTAGCCATGGGGTCATTGGGATGCCGAGGGTTGCGTACCATGCGTCTGCACGACCGTTGCTTGCATTCGGCTTGAGCGCTCCTGCAACCTTCTCTGCGGTCATTGAGTTTGCTACATCAGCAGCTGTGTAATAGTCTGATATCTTATGGCCAGTAGAGTGAGCATACTCCGCACGCGCTGTCCAACCGTTGTTGTCGTACTTTGCAGAAACCATGTAGCGGTTGCGGTCAACGGTAATTCCGTTGTATGTAGCGTCGCCTGTCCATCCGAAGAGGCCGAAGGTGAGTCCCTTGATAGGCTGAAGCTGAATGGTTCCGATGACATCCTTGCGTGCATTGGCGTCAGCAGTGTTAATGCCCTGACCATTGGCTACCATGAGCTGGTAGTGAACGAGACGATGACCGTCTTTCATTGGGACGAGGTCACCCTGAACCTGAATGCCCTGGTCACGACCGCCGTTGCTTGAACTCTCAGAACCGATATAGTCGCTATGACCAGTAAGCTTCTTTGTGAGCTGTGAGTAGTCGCCATCTCCCACATCCCAAGGGTTCATAGGGTTCTCAAAACCGAAGGCACGCTTGTACTGACCAATTTTAATCTTGAATTCCTTGTATTTGCCCCATTCAATGAAGTAATCCTTCATGTGGAAAGAGCCGTTGGTCATCTGAACCTGTACGCGATAAGTAAAGTCACCAAGGATTTTTCCGTCAACATACGCACGGACAAGACGCTGTGAGAAGCCTGCACCGCTGTTCTTACCGTCCTGGCTGCTGTACTCGTACTTGCCGATGAAGTAACCGCCAAACTTAGGTGCGGAGATATGGTCGGTAACAGTGCGGCCATACTTAACATCGCCGTCAGTAGTAGCTTCCGGCATAGCCTTTTCGATAGCCTTGTTGAGTTGCTCTGTGATGAAGCCTGCTTCAAGATGCTCGTCGGAAGCGAAGTCCTCAGGAATGTTGTTTCCGCCATCAGCCCACATTGGTGCTACGGCAAGCGCAAAGAGCGCAGAGAAAAGTATCTTTTTCATAAAATATAGTTTTACACTCATTTAAATTCGGGTGCAAAGGTATAGCTTTTTTTGCAGAAAACAACTATACTTAGTAGATTATTTGAGTAATGATTGTCGCAACGATAGTTGAAACGATTACGCAAACGAGTCCAGGCATCATGAAAGAGTGGTTGAGAAGGTACTTGCCGATGACTGTTGTTCCTGAGCGGTCGAAGTTCACGGTTGCGATGTCTGATGGGTAGTTAGGGATGAAGAAGTAGCCATAGACAGAAGGCAGAACACCGAGAAGCACAGCACCTGGAATGCCGAGAGAATAAGCCAGCGGCAACATTGCAACAACAACAGCACCCTGCGAGTTGATAAGCACGCTGACAGCAAAGAACGCGAAGGCTATTGCCCAAGGATATTCGCTGACAATGCCAGTCAGTCCTTCTTGCATAACGTCCATATAGTTAGAGAAATAAGTGTCGGCAAGCCAAGCAATACCATAGATAGCAACCACGGCTACCATACCTGACTGCCATACAGGACCGGCAACAGCCTTCTTTGGAGAAGCCTTGCAGAAGATGATCATCAGCGCAGCAGCCGTAATCATGATAATCTGGATTACGAGGTTCATCTTCAAAGGTGTGTCAACCTTCTCTGTCATGCCATCAACGGTAAGGCCTGCCTTAACCATCTGGTCGGCAGAAAGAATAAGATTGTGAGCACCAGTAGGCAAAGCCTGAGAGCCAGTGAGTTCGATAGCCTCAGCTCCCTTTACGGCTTTCAATGTGCTGTAAGAAGGAAGCAAATCCTGGAACGAAGCATAGATGACGATGATAACGAGTGCAGCAAGGAAGATATAAACCGCACGCTTGGCAGAAGCTGGGATTTCCTTGTTGAGAGTTGTGGCGCTTGATCCGTACATATATTTATACGTCTCAGGGTCTTGCAATCGAGCCTGGAACTTAGGATCCTTATCAAGGTCGAGTCCGCGACGGTAAGAGAATGCAGAAGCAGCAACGAGTCCGCAAAGGCAAGCAGGGATGCTGACCATCAGCACCTGTGGAATAGTAATATCGAAGCCATTGGAAGCAGATATAGTTGTGAATGCAACTACTGCAGCAGCGATAGGCGAACATGTAATACCTACCTGAGATGCGATACTTGCCACGCCGCAAGGACGCTCAGGACGGATGCCTTTCTTGAGTGCAATGTCGCAGATGATAGGCATAAGGGTATAAACCACATGGCCGGTACCAACGAGCACTGTGAGGAAGAATGTGCAGAGAGGAGCGAAGAATGTGATGCGATCCGGATGCTTGCGCAGCAGTCGCTCTGCAATCTGGATGAGCCAATCCATACCACCCGAAGCCTGCATCATACCGGCACAGGTCACGGCGGCAATGATAATGTAGATAACGTCGGTAGGAGGTGTACCCGGCTTCATGCCGAAACAAAGAACGAGGATGGCAAGTCCGATGCCGGAAATGGCACCAAGGGCAAGCGAACCATAACGGGAACCCACATAAAGGGCAAGAAGAACTACTAATAGTTCTACAATCATTAAGATAGACATAGGTAAGTTTTACTTTGATAGTTAGTTTTGGATTTCGGGTGCAAAGTTATTGATTTCCAATAATATATACTTTGCAAAATCTTCAAAAAACTATTCACAATCTTCTTTTCTGCTATCAGCCGTGTGCATATCTGCTCTATATGCTGCTTGGCGATATGCCAAACTGCTTCTTGAACGTTCTGGAGAAGTTGCTTTGTGACGATGCACCAACCTTATAGCACACTTCCGATACGGTGTAATTATGCGTTTGCAGTAATTCTTTTGCGATGTTCATTCGGTATGTAGATACGAAGTTCTGCGGAGTCTGACCAGTCAAATCCTTCACTCTGGCATAGAGCGAACTGTAGCTTACGCCAAGCTCTTGTGCTATGGCGTTCACATTGAGATCGCTGTCAGAAAGATGATCATCTAGGAGAGCATGAAGAGAAGCGAGGAAAGTGCGATCGCGGTCGCTCATTATCGGCTCTTGTTCCATGGCTTGCAGCTCTGTATCTTGCTCCTTAGTCATAGCTTTCGGCATAGTAGAAGAAGTCATGTTCAAGATTACTCGCTGTATTCTGCGACGGTTCTCGATGATGCTTGCAATGACAGACTTCAGATAGTAAGGGTCGAAAGGCTTTCCTATGTATGCGTCGGCACCACAGTCGGCTCCATGACGACGATTGCTAAGGTCACTCTTTGCGGTAAGGAGAAGCACTGGCAAATAACCATAGTCTGGACTTTCCTTTATGGTGCTGCACAGTTCGAAGCCGTCCATACGCTGCATTACGACATCGCTAATGACAATGTCAGGGAGGTTGATCTTCAGTTTCTCCAATGCTTCCTCGCCATCGCACGCCACGACAACATTATAGTCCTCGGCGAGCAGCATAGAGACATACGAACGCATCTCATAGTCGTCTTCCACGAAAAGCACTGTCTCTTCATGTTCTTCAGTAGGTGTCGGTGTAATTGTTGGCTGTGCAATCTGCTCTTCGGCAATAGTCTCGGCAACATCTTGCACTTCCTCTGCGTAAGCTTCCTGAGTATAAGGAATGGAAAGCGTGAAGCGAGAGCCTTGCGGGATGTTTGGCTCATAGATGATTCGACCACGATGCAAGAAAGCGAGGCACTGGGCATAATGAAGGCCAACGCCAAATCCCTTTGCCTGTGGACTTATAGCCGAAACATCAAGTCTGTTGAAGCGGCGGAACATCTCTCTCTGTTTGCTGCCTGTTATTCCGATTCCAGTGTCCTTTACGATAATGTCGGCAGAGTTGTCTTTCACTATTACACGAACAACAATCTCGCCTTGTTCAGGCGTATATTTGATGGCGTTCGACATTAGGTTGCTCACTATCTTCTCTATCTTCTCCATATCAAAGAATCCTGCCTTGCCTTCCGTCTGCTTGTCGAAGGTCAGAGAGAGTCCTTTCTCATGGACATAGAAACGGAAATTGGCAACAATGGTCTCAACGAATGTGCCGATGTCGCCCATCGTGACATTCAGTACACGGTCGTCATGGTCATGATTGTTGTTATTGAGAATCTGCTCTGCAAGATGATTGAGACGAACCACATTGCGCTGCATCACATTGAGAAGTTCGCGGTCGTGTGCATTCATCTCATTATGCTCGATGAGTTCCTTCAGCGGAGCACTTATGAGCGTCAGCGGAGTACGAATCTCATGGGAGATGTTTGCCACGAAGTGCAGATGTTGCTGTTGCTGTTCGTGGCGCATGTCAAACTGCCTGACATTCTCCTTCTGCAACTTCCACCATCGCCAAAGCTGCATCCCATAGCTTACGACTATGGGTATCATGAAAAGGTAAAATATAAGTGCGGCTGGCGCCCACCATGCTTGTTCGGTGTAGTGCATTAGTTTTTTGAAACTTACTTCTTGCAAACAGGACGGATGCTCAGGCCGTAATCGCGGTGGACACGGTTTGAGATTGAGTCGTCCTTGAAGTCAAAGTAGAGGGCTGCTGCTGTATAGTCATCATTGTAAACTGTAGAAGACCAATAGTGTCCGTAGTTCCATTCACCGTTGTGCATAATCTTATGCTCTGCACAGACAGGAAGGAAGATGCTGTTTCCGTTAGGTCCGGTTATGCGATAGCCATGGGTGTTGGAAACATATACAGCCTCCCATTTGCACTTTTCGAGAAGTTCCTTGAACTCGGCAGCAGTAGGCGTACGCCAACCTTCACCTTCGGTTGTGTTGAAAGTGGCAGCATCGTGAGCGGCTTTAAGGGTGCCGTTCTTGTCAATATAGCCTTCCTTGATGAGCTCAGGAATGCTGTCTTCTGTGGTTTCGCATTCGTCGTAGTAGAATGCTTCCTTTGTCTTTGTCTCGCCCCAAGCGAACTTGTCGCCTGGCTCAAAGTCCTTCTTCGCACCAATGTTCTTGTTGCCCCAGCAAACGGAGAGTCCGAGGTCAACCTTCTCGATGCTTTCCTTCGTAATCTTCTCGTCTACATTGGCGTATGTCAGGTAGAAGATATAACCCGCGAAGCATATTGCCACGAAGAGAATGAGCGACGAGAACATAGACATGATGGAAAGGACCTTTGTGTTTGGGTCACATTCGTCTTCCGGATACTTGTTGTTGCGGAGTCTGGCTATGAGTCCAAGACTCACTACATCTATGAAGAATAAGACAATGACGAATGGTAGGAAATAGATGTAATCCTTTTCTACAGGAGCGTTTTCTGGCAGGTTCTTGTCGATGAAAGGGAAGATGAGAAAGACGGAAAGAAGCGTTATGAGTACTATGAGGACAATAGAGAATATGCTCCAGTTACGCTGCTCTTCCGCAGCTGCACGGCCATCATGATTGAATGTATTGCTGATGGTCTCGCTGATGGATTGAAAGAATGTCATAGTGTCATTTGATGATTTAACGATTGGACGATTAGACGATTTTGTGTTTAGTGTTTAGTGTTTTTAGTGCCTCATGGCATCAAAGCCTTCTCCATATACTCCGATTACGCGCGACTGCGAAACGAATGCGTTAGGATCAATGCTCTTGATGATGCGGAACATTATTGCAGATTCTGTATTGCGTGCAAGGATACAGAGTACCTTGCGCTCCTTGCCGGTGTACCAGCCATAGCCGTTGAGAATTGTCACACCATGATCCATCTGAGTGCCGATGGCATTGGCTATCTCCTGGTATTTCTCCGAGAAAATAAGGAATTGCACGGACGAACGACGACGGTTCATTATAAGGTCGAGAACCTGTGTTTCAACGAATACTGACACAAGACCGAAGGCTACGATACGCACACGCTGTATCATATCGCCGAACTGCGGTACGAAAAGCGAGCTGGTGATGATGAAGAAATCCATTACCACGATGCCTTGTCCCATGGAGAAATTCTTGAACTTGTTCAGAATGGCAGCAATGATGTCGGATCCTCCAGTACTTCCACCATGCAGAAACACTAAGGATAGGGCTACGCCAGCCATGGAACAGCCTACGATGATGGCCATGAATTCTTGTCCTTCGCCAAGCACTTGTATGAGTGAACCGTCTGGATTTGTCACAAATGCTACTCCTTCGTGGAGCATGAGTGTGAGGACCGCGATGGCATAGATGGTCTTGGCGAGGAATCGCCAGCCGAGAATCCACAGTGCTACGCCAAGAAGAACGATGTTGACAACGAGATATGTGTAGTCAACAGGTATGTTGCTTGCGTAATAAACGATGGTTGCAAGGCCAGTCACACCACCGCCAACAATCTTGTATGGCAACAAGAATGCTGAGTAAGCCACGGTGTATATGGCTAGGCCTATGGTAATCCAGAAGTATTCGCAGAAAGTGCTCCACGCCACATTAGGGTCAATCTGCCCAATTCGTTTGAAAAGTTTATTGTGCCACCACATGTTGTTTGGTTGTTTAGATTGTACTTAAGTATAAAGTGTCAGATACCTTTAACTTTATGCTTTATTCTTTGTTTTGGGGCTTTCTCAGCATGCAATATATGCCCAGTATGATGAATGGTACGGAGAGGAGTTGTCCCATATTGAAGATCATTCCGTCTTCAAAAGCTTCCTGGTTCTCCTTGGTATATTCAATGAAGAAGCGGAAAGTGAAGATGTAAGCGAGGCAGAGTCCGAAGAAGAATCCTGTGCCTACGCGTTCCTTATGCTTAAGATAAATGAGTAGTCCGATGGCAAGAAGGATGAAATATGCTATTGCTTCGTAAAGCTGTCCCGGGTGTCGTGGTGTCATATCCACCTTTTCGAAGATGAATGCCCAAGGGAGGTCTGTCGCCTTGCCGATGATCTCGCTGTTCATGAGGTTTCCAAGGCGTATGAATCCTGCGGTGAATGGTGTTCCAATGGCGATGAAGTCAAGCACTTTCATCAGCGGAAGCTTGCTCCAACGCACATAAAGCCATAGGGCTATCATCAGTCCGAGAGTGCCACCATGAGATGCAAGTCCTTGATAACCAGTAAACTTCCAACTGCCGTCAGCCATTTCCCTCATCGGGATAATCATTTCTAGAACATGCTTTCCTGAAGAGAGAAAGTAGTCTGGTTCGTAGAATATGCAGTGACCAAGACGAGCACCGATAAGAATGCCCACAAAGCAATAGAAGAAGAGTGGGTCAAAGAGTTCATCTTTTATCTTCTGCTGTCTGTAGAGCCAGCGTACAATGAAGAATGCACCTGCCAGTCCTATCAACCAGCAGAGAGAGTACCAGCGGAATTCCAATGGACCGAGACGGAAAGCTATCAGGTCTGGATTCCAATTTATGAACATAAGAATATCTTTCATAAATGCAGCTTAAACATTAAATCTAAAGTGCATGATGTCGCCGTCCTGAACGACATATTCCTTGCCTTCAATGCCCATCTTTCCAGCATCGCGAACAGCTGACTCAGAACCAAGAGCAATGTAATCGTCGTACTTTATAACCTCTGCACGGATAAAGCCCTTCTCGAAATCAGTGTGGATAACGCCTGCACACTGTGGTGCCTTCCATCCCTTGTGGTATGTCCAAGCTTTAACTTCCATTTCACCGGCAGTGATGAATGTCTCAAGGTTAAGGAGAGAGTATGCTTTCTTGATAAGACGATTTACGCCAGACTCTTCAAGACCGAGCTCATCAAGGAACATCTGCTTGTCTTCGTAAGTCTCAAGAGAAGCGATATCCTCCTCTGTCTTGCCGGCAATGATTAGCACTTCCGCGCCTTCTTCCTTTGCGATTTCTTCAACCTTTGCCGAGTAAGCGTTGCCAGTCTTTGCTGAAGCCTCGTCAACGTTGCAGACATAGAGCACAGGCTTTGCTGTGAGAAGGAAGAGGTCATGGGCAACCTTCTGCTCATCCTTGCTGTCGAACTCCACAACACGTGCATTCTTGCCCTGAAGAAGCACCTCCTTGTAGGCAGAAAGCACAGCGACTGCAACCTTTGCGTCCTTGTTGCCGGCAGCAGCAGTCTTCTGTTCCTTACCGATACGAGCCTCAATAGTCTCCAGGTCCTTTAGCTGAAGTTCAGTGTCGATGATTTCCTTGTCGCGGAGAGGGTCTATGCTACCGTCAACGTGAGTGATGTTGTTGTCATCGAAGCAACGGAGAACATGGATGATGGCGTCTGTCTCACGGATGTTACCGAGGAACTTGTTGCCAAGACCTTCACCCTTGCTTGCGCCCTTTACGAGACCTGCGATGTCCACAATCTCGCAAGTAGCAGGCACGATTCTGCCCGGATGAACGAGTTCTGCGAGCTTTGTAAGACGCTCATCAGGAACAGTTATCACGCCGACGTTTGGTTCTATTGTACAGAACGGAAAGTTTGCTGCCTGCGCCTTTGCGCTCGACAAGCAGTTGAATATAGTGGACTTACCTACGTTTGGAAGTCCTACGATTCCACATTTTAATGCCATAGTGTATGTTTGGGGCTCTTGTTCGCCCGCGTTATTATGTTAAAATTTGGGGGCAAAGGTACTAAATTCGCTTGAATAAATAAAACTTTTTTTAATAAAATGTACGCCTGCGCGTATAATATTATAAGTTACCCTCCTCAATACTATAAGTTACCCCTACATTTTACTCCACCCAATGCCCCTCGTCCGCGAGGTCAAGTAGCTCGATGTCTTCGGTGCTGTTGCCATAGGCGGTGAGGTGGTATTCCTTCTTGTTCGGATATTTCTCCAGAAGGCGGCGGACCTTTTCCATGCCTGTGCAGTAAGGCGACTTGAAGCGGCCGGAGAGTTGCCCTTGGTAAATGTCCAGGGTCGTGCCGATGATTTCCACCTGCGGATAGTCCTTGAGGTAAGCGCGTACAAGTTGTTCGCAGTTGGAAGTCACGACAACCAGCTGCTCGCCACTTGCAATGGCGTTCTCTATGCGCTGGATCATCTCAGGGCGGACAATGTGTTGATTCTTCTTTGCTGAATATTCACACAGAGAGACGAACCTCTCCTCTGGCCAACGGAAGAAGAAACGCTCGAAAATCTGTTCCTTCATACGTGCTTTGCTCTTCAGGCCAAGAGCTGTGAAGAGTAACGAGAATGATTCTTTCAAGCAATTAACAGCCATGTTCTGCCAACCGCCTGCGTCAAGAAGCAGCAGTGGCAGGGTGTTACGCGTGGTCAAAGTACCGTCAAAATCTATGCAAATCATAGTGCAAAGGTAAGAAATCCCGAAGGAAAAACTGTGCTTCCTTCGGGATTTTTTATTCATTTATTAAAATATTCCTATCAAGAATTATGCGGAGCCGCAATTAACGGTTGCAAATTATGCCTGTTCAGGAGCTACGATCTTGCGGAACTCTTCCCAAGAAACGTTCTTCTCTTCGAGAGTAGCAACTTCCTTAGCCTTGGCAACGAGCTTGTTCTCTACAGCGAACTCGATGACGTTGTTGAGCTGCTCTTCCTTCTTGAGCATCTCCTGAGCACCCTGCTCGTAGAACTCCTCTGGGAGGTTTGCGTAGCCGTACTGAGCATACTGCATGCGGCACATTTCCTTAGCGGTAGCGTTTACGTCTTCCTGTTCAAGCTTGATGTCGAGCTTCTGAGCGAGAACGCTCTTTATGCGGCTCCAAGTGAGTTCCTTGATAGATGGAGCGAAGTTCTCTTCGATGAACTTAGCGTCCTTATCCTTGTTGCGAGCAGCCATGAAACGCTTGAGGATAGCCTCTGGGTAAGTAAGCTCACCAACCTTCTCCTCAAGATGCTTGCGGAGGTCAACATGGAGCTGCTGGTCTGCTGTGAAAGCAAACTGCTGTGCGAGATTCTCCTTGACAGCCTCACGGAAAGCCTCTTCTGTCTTGATGTCCTTGCCAGGGAATGCCTGAGCGAAGAAGTCCTCGTCGAGGTCTGCATCCTGATGACGAGAGATCTCTGTGATCTGGAAAGAGAAGTCAGCCTCTACCTTCTCAGCTTCTTCCTTAGTGATCTTGAGGAGTGAAGCGAGAGCAGCTGTGCGATCCTGGTATGTGTTCTTTGGGTTGAAAGTGATGATGTCGCCAAGCTTGCAGCCGTCGAACTTCTTAGCCTCGTCCTGGTTAGCGAAGTATGTAGGCATGAGCACAGCCTCAGAGATTGTCATACCACCTTCGAGAGTGTTGCCTTCAGCATCGAGCTCACGGAGATCGCCACGAAGCATGTCGTTAGCCTGGTATTCCTCTACTGTAACCTGCTTGCCAAGCTGACCGCGCTGAACATTGATGCGCTCCTCAACCTCTGCGTCTGTTGGTGCGATAACATAGTGAGTGAGCTTGTCAGCAGCTGTGAGCTCTACGTCGAACTCAGGAGCAACGGCGATGTCGAATACGAAAGTGTATGGAGCATCCTTTGAAAGGTCAACCTGCTCAGCCTCCTCGTTTGGAAGTGGTTCGCCGAGAGCGTTGATCTTGTTTTCGTTGATGTAGTTGTTGAGAGCCTCGCTCATGAGTTTGTAAGTCTCCTCCATCTTGACAGGAGCAGCATACTGGCGCTTGATCATGCCCATAGGAGCCTGACCTGGACGGAAGCCAGGGATGTTAGCACGCTTGCGATAGTCTTTGAGAGTCTTTTCCACACGTGGAGCGATGTCCGACTCCTCGATGACAAGTGTCAAGTTACCATTGATCTTGACAGGATTTACAAATGTAATATTCATTCTATTTTCTTTTTATGTTTATACAAAAAATGAGTTCACATGCACGTTATACGCACAATTAGGGCGCAAAATTACGCAATTATTTGTTTATTAGCAACTTTTGTGCCAATTTTCTACTCCAGCTTTTATCCTTTATCATTATTTTGCACGCCATTAACGCAACATTATGGCACGTTTGCACTAAAAATCAGTCATCACGGATTTGCTCTATTGGCAATGAAAAAACATCGTATAACTTGCGCGTTTGAGTAAAAAATCACACCTTTGTAGTACTAAATCATTAACTTTTATAAAGAATAACTAACAAAACGGTTAGTAACCATTTGGTTAGTAATTTTTTTATTACCTTTGCACCGAAAAATATGTACATTTTGAGCCCCGTCTGGATATGAGAATAATATTGTTGTCTTTTTTATAGCATGCATACAAACACTTTATGCTAATAATGATAATGTATCCATTAATGATATTGTGGATAGAATCTATAAACTTAATTTTTCCAAAGTTAACAATGATTCTTTGTATGTAATTATGGGAGATTCTTTTGAACAGGAATATCGCTATGAAGGTTTATGTCCTATAAGAACAGGGCTACCGTATTCAAAAGATTCTTCAAAAGAGTATCCTGTGATAAAAATCCAAAATATTAAGCAAAAGGGGAGAAGAACAGAGGTTCAAATCTCTTATTATCTATTAACTTATAGAAATTCTGAGATATTTCTTGCTCTTCAAGGAGGATACGTTTTCACCTACATTAGGAAGAACAATAAATATGTATATTATAGGCATAAAGAATGGGGGGTATAAGTCTGTGTCAGCCCATAATAATACAAGACAATGAAGTTATTAGAATACTGATTTTAACGAAAGTGGTACCATGAAGATACCTTTTAATAAGGTGAGATATATACAAATGCATACGGACTATTTGAATTCCATAAACTTGTTTTTGGATAATAACGACTAACTCAAAAACGAGTCAACTTAATTCATCAATAATCATTTACGCTTTTCCTTTCATAGGAAGGAAAGTCGTCATCCTTAGCGGGAAAGTTTTCCTTCTTTAAGAAGGAAAGTTCTCCCAGCCTTGAAAACATATCGAGAAAAGTTTCCTTGCGCAAAAATTAAGAGAGTAAACGTAATTAAAAATATAGGATTTTTTTCGCAAAACCCTACATACCCTACATAGAATCGCCGAATTCCCCTGTGTTTATCGGCATTCTAGGGCTATGTTAGGTTTATGTATGGTGCATGTAGGGTAATTTTGCCTACATGGAATTCGGCATGTAGGGTATGACATTTTTGTTTTTTAGCACAAATCATATCAAAAAGCCCCACAGGATCATGATGTTCCTGTGGGGCTTATGACTATGCATTCTTGATCTTTTCAATCTGAACCTTCAGTGAGTCGATGACCTGGAGTATGGCATCCTCGAAAGTATCAGCAACTTTCTCAGCGTAGAGACGTTTGCCCTGGTAAGGAAGAGTGATGCTTGCCTCCTTGTTCATCGCTGTCTGTGGCTTGACAATCTTGAGTTGGATGTCAACATCAGCGTCGTCGCCTACGGTCTTTGCCAACTTTTCAACCTTCTTGTTGATGTACTCTTCGAGCTTCTGTGTAGCGTCGAAATGAATGGATTTGATGTTAATGTTCATGGTAACCTCCTTGATTTTAAAAGGTTTATGTGTATGTTTTCCGCCCTTTCCAGGCTTTTTCGTGTCTTTCGGGCAAATTATTGCATCTTTATGGCTGCTTTTTGGATTAAAAGTTATAACTTTGCAACGGCTTTATACCTTATAACCTTACACCCTCAAAACCTAATTTATATCATGATTGAAATCTGCTGCAAAAATAGTAATAAAATAATAAAAATAGCAAAAGGCACGTCACTTTTTGACATTTTTTTAGAAAACAAGTCTGATTTGGGCATAAATGCTATATGTGCAAAGGTAAATAACCGTGTTTGTTCGCTTTCGTACAAGGTGTATTCTGAAAAGGATGTGGAATTTCTTGATCTCACATCCGATAGCGCTCAGCGCACGTACGCTCGTACATTATTTTTTATTCTTTCAAAAGCGGTTCATGACCTTTACCCGCAAGCAAAGGTCAGGATAAGCAATGCTGTGAGCGGTGGCTATTATTGCGCAATAGAACTGGGCGATGATCGTGATTTTTCAGACGACCCAGATGGCGACTATTCTGCAAACTCGGTCCTTAGCATAAAGCGACGCATGCAGGAAATAATAGATGCAGACCTTCCTATTATACGACATGAGATACACACAGAGGATGCTATAGCCAAGTTCCGTCAACTCGGCATGGAATCAAAGGTTAAACTGCTTCAGTTTACAGGCAAAATTTATACCACCGTCTATGAGATTGACGGTTACTACGACTATTACTATGGAGCTCTGTTGCCTACAACTTCCATGGCGAAGCTCTTTGACCTCATAGCCTTCTACGACGCCATGCTACTTCGTGTGCCTTCAAAGGAGAACAACGGCGAACTTGAACCTTACACTATCCAAACCAAGGTTGGCGAGACTTTCAGGGAGCACCATCAATGGAACAAGATTCTCGGTATCACCACCATCGGCGACTTCAACGAGGCTGTGGAACACGGCTTCTCTACCGACCTCATCAATATCTCTGAGGCTCTTCAGGAAAAGAAGATTGCCAAGATTGCAGAACAGATTGCAGAACGAAAGGATGTAAAAATTGTACTTCTCGCCGGTCCTTCGTCGTCAGGAAAGACTTCTACCTGCAAGCGTCTTAGCATCCAGCTTATTACATGTGGCAAGCGTCCGCTACAGATTTCTCTTGACGACTACTTCGTTGACCGCGAGAAGACTCCAAGACAGCCTAACGGTGACTATGACTACGAGAGCATCTATTCGCTCAATCTTGACCTCTTCAACCAACAGCTTTCAGAGCTTCTCGAAGGCAAGGAGGTGCAATTGCCACGCTATAACTTCATACAAGGCAAGAGCGAAATGAGCGACAAGGTGCTGAAGATGGAAGAGAACAATGTGCTCGTGATTGAGGGAATCCACGCCCTCAATCCAATGCTTACCTCAAAGATTGACGACAAGCACATCTTCCGCCTCTATGCTTCCGCCCTTACATCTATATTATTGGATGAGCACAACTATATCCCTACAACTGACAACCGTCTGCTTCGCCGCATAGTTCGTGACGCAAAGACTCGCGGTTGTGATGCTCGTGAGACTATCCGCCGCTGGCCATCAGTTCGCGAAGGTGAGCACAAATGGATATTCCCATTCCAGGAGAATGCGGATGCCGTGTTCAATTCAGCCATGCTTTTCGAACTTGCTGTGCTGAAAAACCAAGCAGAGCCAATGCTTGAACGTGTGCCGGAGAACTGCCCTGAGTACAGCGAAGCCTACCGCTTGCTCAAGTTCCTGAAATACATACCAAAGGTTCCGGACCTCCACATTCCTCCAACATCTCTTCTTCGCGAATTCCTCGGTGGCAGTTCGTTTGAGTATTGATTCTTATTATACTTATGCACGGGCTACACTTTATAAAGGGAAAGGCGTCGTGTTTATATAACACGACGCCTTTCATATTGAGCAAGACAAAGTTTGTCCATTGACTCAAAAATATTCCAAAAAGCAAATTTGATGACTTTCTAAAAGTTTGTACACCAGCGATCCAGCTTACCATTGGCATCAAAGTAGAGGTCAAGGTAATTCTTCGTAGTAGCGTTATAGTGGTAGTCGCCATTTATATGATACTGCCTCTCCATGGCATACGACTTGAATCCGTAGAGTGTCAAGTTGCCACATTGAGTACCTTCAGTGAACCTTCCTGGTGTACTGCTACCAGAGAGCTCCTTGCTTACTTGTTGGCGTGTCATACCCTCTTTGAGTCCTGCGCCTACAATCCAGTTACAATTACGGCCAAGGGTAAGTACCCACTTATTTTGCTCAGGAACATAAATGAGTGATGTGCCACTGCCCTTTGGGTTCATCAGGCTACCACGAACAGGTATGTAACCTAACCCTAAATCCATAAGGTTGGTGTTTGCACCCGACCATGAGAAAGTCAAGTCGTATGCCTGACCATCCTCCACGAAGTGTATGTTGAAGATGATGCAATTGCCACCCTTTGGACATTTCTTCAATTTTACGTCAACGTATGAACCTGCCTCAACCACAGAGTTGTTGCTTCCTCCGTCAGTCACAATATTGATAGGATGGCGCACAGAGAATTCCTTATTGATGAATTCTGGTGATTTCTTTGGACCAATCTTTGTTACCATGTTTCCTGCTGCGCTACTTGCAGAGCTACTCAAGTTTTCAAGGGCTACTTTGGCTTTCTCATAACCCAAATCGGCAGCCTTTTTATAGTATTCTTTAGCAACCTGCAAATTCTTAGTTGTACCTTCTCCATTCTGGTACATCTCGCCCAAAGCATATATAGCAAATTTAATATTGTGTTCAGCAGCTTTCTTATACCATCCAATAGCTTCCGTGTAGTTTCGTGTTACACCTCGTCCATAACGATAGCAAGCGCCAAGTGAATATTCAGACCATCCTTCATCCTTTTCTGCGGCCTTCTTGTACCATTGTACTGCCTCTACGTAGTTTTCTTTGTCGTACTCAATCTCACCACATTCATACTGAGCATCTTCATCACCTTTATCTGCTGCTCTCTTGTACCATTTATAGGCCTCAGTCAAATCTTTTGCTACGCCATTTCCTTTTTTGTAACAGTCACCGAGCCAGTATTCCGCTACACTATTTCCTTGTTCAGCAGCTTTCATGAACCATTGTACTGCCTCTGCGTAGTTTTCTCTGTCATACTCAATTTTACCACACTGATACTGAGCATCTTCATCACCTTTATCTGCTGCTCTCTTGAACCATTTAATGGCCTCATCCAAATCTTTTGATACACCTTTTCCGTTTTTGTAACATTCACCGAGATTGCCTTCTGCCAGAGCGTGACCTTGTTCAGCAGCTTTTTGATACCATTTTACTGCTTCTGTATAGTTTTGAGCTACACCCTTTCCACTATAGTAACAGTAGCCGAGATGGAATTCTGCCCGAGTGTAACCCTGTTCAGCAGCTTTCTTGAACCATTGTACTGCCTCTGCGTAGTTTTCTTTGTCATACTCAAAGTCACCATATACATACTGAGCAACTTCAAAGCCATTATCTGCAGCTCTCTTATACCATTTATAGGCCTCGTCCAGATTCTTTGATACACCATTTCCATTTTTGTAACAGTCTCCGAGATTGTATTCTGCCTGAGCGTAACCTTGTTCAGCAGCTTTTCGATACCATTTTATTGCTTCTGTATAGTTTTGAACTACACCCTTTCCACTAAAGTAACAGTAACCGAGACTATTTTCTGCCTGAGCGTAACCCTGTTCTGCAGCTTTCATAATCCATTGTACTGCCTCTGCGTAATTTCCATTGCCATACTCAATGTCACCACATTCCATCTGAGCAGCAGGATCACCTGCTTTTCCCTTTGTAACGAGTTCGGCGTCATTGGGCTGTTCAACATTGTTTTGTTGCGCATCGACTTTCTGGAAACATAGAAGGACGAATGCAAAAAGAATCATAAGTAGTCTTTTCATAAATCTAAGTTATTTAATTAATAATGTCCGTTCAATGAAATTATTAAGGTAGTGAACCCACTAAATCATGCTTTACGGCTGCAAAAGTAATGATATTTCACGATTTCCCTTTGGTTCCATTTGGTTCTTTTTTAACACAAATATGCAAGTGATGGTCATAATATAAAAATTATGCTTACCTTTGCAGTCAAAATGAAGAAAGATAAGCCAGAATATGAAGATATCCGTCGCATGGTGGAAGATGTGACGGGGCAAAAAATGCAAACGCCAAAAGACTTTGATCTCTTGGCGCTAAGGATTTATGACCGTACCAATGTGTTGCTGAGCGTTTCAACCTTGAAACGCTTCTGGGGATACGTGGCAAAGAACGATGAGACACGTGGCGAAATGCGAAAGTCAAGCCTAAACGCCCTTGCTGCGTATGTAGGTTTTGCTGACTGGGAAGCTTTCTGCAACCGCAAAGAAACGGACAATGCAAGCGAGGGCAGCAACTTCTTCTATGGACACAAGCAGATGACGACTGACAAGATGCTTCCTGGCGACACTCTGATTGTTATGTGGAAACCAGACCGCATGATTTCATTGCGATATTCGGGCAATGATGTATGGATGGTTATTGAGAGCCGAAATAGTAAACTCTCTGTTGGCGACACTTTCAAGTGTCATGTCTTTGTTGAACACCAGCCTTTGGTGCTCGTTGATTTAGTGCACGACGGCTTGCCACCTTGTGGATATATCTGTGGAAAAAACGGCGGCATAACGTTTCAGACTCCTAAGGGACTGTAGGATTTCTTGCGGTCCGTAGGTGCTCAGGCGAGCAAGCTCGGAGTCCAATTTACGAATCACAAATCTTCTGTTACTGATAGGGATTTCCAGCCCTCCGCCTTGCGATAGGCATCGGCAGAACCTTTCGGCACATGGAGGTTCACGCCCGTCAAGTCTTGAAAGATATTTGTTATCTCAAGTGGTGTCTTGCGCTCTACATAAACATCCTTTAGCGAGTCGCAATGCCAGAAAGCGAAATCGCCGATGCGTTCTACACCAGCAGGAATACGAATGGTCTTCATGCTGAAACATGTCCAGAACACTCCGCGCTCTATTACACGAAGACTCTTTGGTAGCGTTATGCTATCAATGGCAGAACCGCCGAAGGCATCTCGTCTGAGAGTGGTAACTCCTTCCGGCAGATGCACAGAACGGAGTTTCCAACAGCCGGTGAAGAAGTATGGCGGTACATAAGTCATGGACGAAGGCATTCGTACGGAACGGAAACTCAGACAGTTGCGAATGACGGAGTCGCCCATCTCGCTGATATTGTCAGGAAAAGAGAGCGTTGCGAGTTTGTTTGAACCCATAAATACATTGTTGCCAAGGCTCTGGAGTGTCTGCGGCATCACTATTGCCACAAGTTCCTCACACTGTCTGAAGGTATCGTCGCCTATGCGAACCACAGTGTATCTCTTGCCATTGTGCAACACATGGTCAGGTATTGTTATGTCGCCGCTGTAAGATCCCATAGTGCCGTTGTAGGTCAGTTCAACGGTTCCGTCTTCTTCAGACAGAACATTGTAGTAGAGACCATCTTCCTGAAAGCTATACTGCGTTATCTTTACCGATTTTGCTATTGAATAAATATTGTCTATCCAATGGTAGCGAATGACCAAGAAGAACACACAGAGAAATAGAGCCAAGAGAGCCGCTATCCACACCTTCTTCTTTTTGATGCCAAGGGACTCAATATCCTTACGCAGTTCTTCGACTGTCTGGTATCGCTCATCAATAGGCTTCTTGCAGCGGTTGACAATGTCATTGTAATTCTTGCCCAACTCCATGCGTTCCATTATGCAGCCCAGACTGTAGATGTCATTGCGCGAGTCGCTTACCGGCAATGACTTCTGCTCTGGAGACATATATGCCTCTGTGCCCAAAGGCTGCTTAAGGAAAGTATAGACCTCGCTATCAGACAAGCCGAAATCAATCAGCTTCACATGCCTGCCATCGTCAGTCAGCATGACATTACTTGGCTTCAGGTCGCGATGAACCACCTGCTTCTTGTGAATATACTCAACAGCATCTATCAGTTCGCGCATAATCTGCATCTTGCATTGCCTTGACATCCCTGCCTTCAATGCTTCACTAAGGTTCATGCCGCTGACATATTCCTGCACGATACATTTCCCGAAACCCTCTATTTCCTCAATGCCATATACGGAGACTATATTCGGATGTTGCAACGACGACAGTATGTCGTACTCTTTGCGCAAAGCTTCATCATAGACATTTGTCAGACCAAACGGGGATGTGTGGTATTCTGGTTTTACACCCTTCAGCATCACCCACTTGCCGCTTCTATTGGCTTTTACCATAAGGTTATGACCAGCAGTAGGTATTTCCTGAAAGTCAGAAAACGCCTCAGCATTAATGTCAAGCTGTGTTTCAAAGTTGAAATTGGAAGTCGAGGGCATTTGTTGATTTTGCGATTATATGGTTTTGTGATTGTGCAAAGGTACATATTATAATTAAAAAAACAATAAACATTTTCAAAGATTTAATATCATCTGTATTTAAATGCCAATTTCTATATCATTGCTTAATTTATTTACTGTTAATTTGTAAATTCGTAATCATTATTCGTAATTCCTGATAATTCTTTGTAATTTTGCGCCATGTAAATTGTAAATCAGTAAATCAGTAAATGAGCAAGGAATACGAAATAATGGCACCTGTCGGCTCGCGAGAAAGTCTTGCGGCTGCCATTCAGGCTGGTGCCGACTCGATCTATTTCGGCATTGAGCATCTCAACATGCGCTCACATTCTGCATCGGTTTTTACCATCGATGACCTCAGAGACATTGCCGCACAATGCAACGAAAAGGACATAAAGACCTATCTCACCGTAAACACCATCATCTACGGCGAGGACATTCCGCTGATGCACAAGATTGTGGATGCTGCCAAAGAGGCGCAGATTTCCGCCATCATTGCGAGTGATGTTGCCGTGATGAGCTATTGCAACAAGATTGGTCAGGAAGTGCATCTCTCCACTCAGCTCAACATTTCCAACATCGAAGCGTTGCGTTTCTATGCGCAGTTTGCTGATGTTGTGGTATTGGCACGTGAGCTCAACATGGACCAGGTGGCAGAGATCTACAAGCAGGCGAAGGCTGAAAACATCTGCGGACCTTCAGGCGAGCCAATCCGCATCGAGATGTTCTGCCACGGTGCTCTGTGCATGGCTATCAGCGGAAAGTGCTACCTCTCGCTGCAGAACACTGGCAAGAGTGCCAATCGCGGTGCTTGCATGCAGATTTGTCGCCGTCGTTACATAGTCACTGATGCAGAGACAGGCAACGAGCTGGAGGTTGACAACAAGTACATCATGAGTCCCAAGGACCTCAAAACCATCCGTTTCATCGACCGCATGATGGAATCCGGCGTGCGAGTGTTCAAGATAGAAGGTCGTGCCCGCTCGGCAGAATACGTCTATACCGTAGTGCAATGCTACAAAGAAGCCATCCAAAGCGTACTCGATGGCACTTTCACCGACGAGAAGAAGGACGAATGGGACAAGCGCCTTGCCACTGTCTTCAACCGCGGTTTCTGGGACGGCTACTACCAAGGACAGACTCTCGGCGAATGGAACCAGAACTACGGCTCTGCGGCAACTGAGAAGAAAGTCTATGTGGGCAAGGGCATGAAGTATTTCAGCAATATCGGTGTGGCAGAGTTCAAGATAGAGGCTGCCGAACTCAACAAGGGCGACCGTCTCCTCATCACAGGTCCAACAACCGGCGTCATCTATCTCACAGCCGATGAAATCCGCTACGACCTCAAGCCTGTTGACAAGGCAACCAAGGGTCAGCGCATATCAATAGCAGTGCCGGAGAAGGTGCGCCCAAGCGACAAATTATATAAATTAGTAGAAAATTAATGTTATGACAATACAAGAACTACAAAACGAAGTAATTGAAGAATTCCAGGACTTTGATGACTGGATGGACAAATATCAGCTCCTCATCGACCTCGGTTCTGAGCAAGAGCCTTTGGCAGAGCAATACAAAACGCCTCAGAACCTCATCGACGGTTGCCAAAGTCGTGTGTGGCTCCAAGCAGACTACAAAGAGGATGGCAAAATCTATTTCCAAGCAGAGAGCGATGCTCTCATCGTAAAAGGTATCGTAGCCCTGCTCATTCGTGTGCTCAGTGGCCATACACCACAAGAGATCCTTGATGCAGACATGGCATTCCTCGATGAAATTGGACTCAAGGACCATTTGTCTCCTACGCGTTCAAATGGACTTCTTGCCATGGTAAAGCAGATAAAAGCATACGCTTTGGCATACTCAATGAAGTAAAAACGTAGGCCCCCCAAGATAAAACAACGGCTATTTGGTGAATTTTCGTATACAAAACCAAACCAATTTCGTATACAAACTCCACTCGAGTTTGTATACGAAATTATTTTGTGTCTCAAAGAGAAATGGAACAAAAGGCACGGACCTCCTACATGTTTAGAACTTCTTTCCGCTTACAATTTTCATGGTCGTAAGATACATGTGCTCCATAAGCTGAGGAACATCCTCCCCGGCAGCCACTATCATGGAGCGGAACTTATAGATGAAAACGGGTGCAAATTTACCTTTTTGGGTCAAAAATAATTCTCATCGTAGTTTTTTTTTAGTATTAAGTTTGCGTATTTAATCTAAAAACATTATTTTTGCACTCCATTTGCCCGTCAACGCAATAAATGACGGGCAATTTCGTTATTATAATGTAATTTACTTCAAAAAATATTATGACAGAAAAAGATAAGGAACCAATAAATCTAGGATATGTATTTGGTAAGTTGTGGCGACATAAGCTTGCGTATTTCCTCATATTGCCATTAGTGGCAGTTGCGGCTTATTTCACAGTGCGTCAGGTTCCTAGATACTATGTGTCCAACATCTCCCTTGCACCGGAGAGTTCGTCTGGAGCAAGTAGTTCACTATCGTCGATAGCGTCCTCATTTGGATTGGGGTCGCTGTCGAAGATGTCTGGTAGCGACGATGCCATCAATGCGGAAATGTATCCTGATTTGTTCAGTTCAAACGATTTTCTGCTTACCCTGATGAGTGTGACCGTCAAGAAGCAGGATAAGTCATACGAGGGAACGTACTATGAGTATCTTGAGACTTGCACCAAGTCTGCTCCATGGGATGAGTGGATTGCCAAACTCAAGAGAAAGATAGAGGACAAGCCAGTTGATACTAGAAAATCCCAACCTTCTAAGCTGGATATTTTCAATCTCACAGAAAAGCAGAATGGTATATTTGAGGGTGTAAAGGGCAATATAAATTGCAACGTTGACAAGAAGACTGGGGTTGTTTCTATATCTGTAAAGGATCAGGATCCATTGGTTGCAGCGACCATTGCAAACGAGTGTTCAGAAAAGCTTCAGTCGTTCATAATGGACTATCGAACAAAGAAGGCTCGCATAGACTATGATTATTACAAGACGCTTTGTGACGAGGCCCATGACGAGTATGAGGTGGAAAGGAAGAAGTATGCGGCTATGTCTGATGCAGATTTGGACGTCATGCTTCCAAGTGTCAGCCAGGAGCAGGAGGAACAGGAGAACGTCATGCAGTTAGCGTATAATAAATACACTACGCTATATACTCAATTCCAGATGGCGCAGGCTAAACTTCAGGAGGCTACGCCTGTCATCACGATGATCCAGAGTGCTTCTGTAGCCGTAAAACCAGCAGGACCTAAGCGCATGCTTATATCGCTTGCTGTAACCTTTATGTTTGCTATTGTGATGACATTCTACATAATCCTTAAGAAGGAAAAGGTAAAAGATGAGAAGACAAAGATAAAAGGTAAGATAGAAGAGGTAACGGATGAAGTAATAGCAGAAGTAGCGGAGGAGGTAGAAGGGACTTCGCCTCAGCACCTCAGCACCTCACAATCTTAAATGCTTATAACCTCACAACCTCAAAGTAATGATATATCTATACATATTCATTATGATGATGTTCTCATGGGGAGTGTCTTATATTGCAAAAGACCTGCCTAAGGGAATATCAGGTATATTGTTATGTGTTATATCATGCCTGATGATAGTCGTTTCTGCAACTAGACCTGATACAGGGGTCTCAGACATGTCTACTTATGAGGATATGTTCGTAAACTACGATGACCTGAAGTTCCAATTGTCTGTAGAGCCTACGTATTTATGGTTGTCTGAATTTATCATATCGATTGGCGGTGGATTTCGTGTGATTCTTTGGGTGTACGCAATAATGGCTATACCGGTAAAGCTTTATGCCTTTAAGCGTCTGACATCTTACGAAGTTCTGTTTACCTCGTTGCCTGTGTATCTCAGTTTTTTCTACCTTATGCATGATTGTGAACAGATACGTCTAGCCGCAGCCGCTTCGTTCACGATGATGGCATACGTTTACAAGGTAGAAGAACGTAAATGGTACATCTGGGCGCCGATCTGGTTATGTGGAATATTGTTCCACTACTCAAGTTTCGTGGCCATATTCCCGTTACTGTTTACTCCATCAAAGGCAATGGGGTGGATATGGAGGACATCGTTGGCTATTATTGTCGTAATGGGTGTCGTTATTTGGGCATTGAAAATAAATGTTTTTTCCTATGTGCCTATTCCCGGATTTGAAGCGAAGATGGCGCTATATGAACTTGCTATCAATAAAGGGGATCAGTTGGAAACAATACCTCTGTTATATCCAGTCGCCTTGCTTAGATATATCACATTTTTTGCCGTGTTGTTTTTATATGATTACATACATTCTCATGTCAGGGCACTAAATATAATATTGATTTCCAATGCCATTGGGCTGTTTGCATGGGGGGGGCTTTCGGGTGTTGCCGTCTTTGCGGTCAGAATATCGGAGTTTTTCCAGATAACAGAGGGATTGCTGTTTGCATCTGTAATATTTGCTTTTCGTCCTGTATGGGTAGGCAAACTTTATCCATTTGTTACCTCAATAGTCATACTCCTTTATGGAATGCTGATGGTCAATCAATTCGGTTATATCTAAGATGTGGTCAAGTATAAAGAAAATGGTATTCGATGGTGATGGCAGAAGTTTGCTGTTGATGAAAAATGTCTTTGCTTCATTTTTCATCAAAGGTTGGAGTATATCCGTAGGTTTGTTGATGGTGCCACTGACTTTGACTTGCTTGGGGACATATCAGAATGGGGTATGGCTGACCATCAGTAGTTTGTTGTTGTGGATTGACCAGATGGACATCGGTTTGGGCAATGGGTTGCGCAATAAACTGACGATTCACATTGCTCACAATGATATCGTAGAAGCAAGAAAAGTTGTGAGCTCCACTTTCGCCATGCTATTCTGCATAATATTGCCAGTAATGGCTGTGCTATTGGCGCTGCTATGGTATAGCGATATCTACTCTTTTCTCAATGTTGATCCGTTGAGCATTCCCGACTTACATGTAGCGTTGATGTCAGCTGTGATACTTGTATGTATTACGTTCGTCATGAAGTGCATAAACAATGTTTATATGGGTATGCAGATGCCAGCTGTTAGCAACCTCATAATGACTGTAGGTCAGACGCTTTCGCTCGTGGGGACTTGGTTGTTACTTCAAATGCAGAATGCTACTTTCCTGAATGTTGTGATTATGAACACGGCAGCTCCTTTGCTGGTCTATTTCATCGCTTATCCATATACGTTCAGGTTCAGGTTTCCATACTTAAGGCCAACACTAAAGGATGTGGATATCAGTTCTGCTCTCCAACTTGGCAACCTGGGGGTGAGATTCTTTTGGTTGCAGATAGCAGGAGTCGTTCAGTTTATGACTGCCAATATCCTAATTTCCAAGTTTTTTACCCCTGAGATGGTTACGCCTTACCAGATATCCTATCGATACATGAGTCTGGTTATGGTGGCATTCACAGTAGTATGCATGCCTTTCTGGAATGCAACGACTGATGCTTTTGAACGTGGTGATTTGGAGTGGATAGAGAAGGCGAATAGAAAGATGAATATGATAATGCTCATGATATTTGCATGTCTATGTATGATGGCGATTCTTTCTCCATGGGTATATGAGATGTGGGTCGGCGATAAGTGTGTTGTGCCTATGGGCATGACATTCATGATGGCTTTCTACCTGTTCCTTCTTGTCGTCAGTTTGCGTTATTCTTGCTTCCTTAATGGTATTGGAGCATTGCGCCTGCAGAACTATATGACAATCATGGCCGTAGTATTCATACCTTTGGCATGGTTCATCAGCAATGAGACGCACAACATCATGTGGTTTATGGCTGTGATGTGTTTCTGTAACATACCGGGTATAGTGGTTAATATCATACAATTTAATAAAATCTTAAAAGGAAAGGCGGTAGGTATATGGAGAAGATGATAGGAATTGTTACAATATACAATCCTGATAGGGAACAGGTCATCAACAATATAAATCTCTATGCTCCATATTTGGATCTTCTCGTGGTATGGGACAATAGTTCTGTGTGTCATGAAGATTGGTTCTTTGGTAATAATATCCGTTACCACTGGACAGGAGAAAATACATGTATTGCACCAGCCATGAACTATGTATGGAACATAGCCAAGGATGGTGGCTACAGCAGTTTCCTGATTATGGATCAGGATAGTTCCTGGGTGGACTTCAGAAGTTACCGTGAGGAGATAGAACGTAGAATGGCTGGCGGTGAGATAAATGTCTTTACTCCGTATGTCAATGGTTGTGATATGTTTGACATTAAATCAGATGTACACGACAAGAGACTATTCATTAACTCAGGAACTGTCATTCCTGTAAATATCTATTCTTCTATAGGGCCAAGAGATGAACATGCATTTCCTATCGATGCCCTTGACCATGACATCTCGTATGCTTTGATAGAGAACGGATACAAAGCCATTTGCCTAACTCGTTATAAACTGAACCATTCCATAGGACACCCTAAACGAGTCGGACCTTTTCGAAGATACACCCCCGACTATAATGCCTTTCGTACATATCACATGACAAGGTCGCATATCATCTGCTATCGCAAACACAAAGCCGTCATGAGTACAGATGAGAAAAGTTATTTCTACAAGGAGATTCTTATAAGAAAGTTTCTCCGCATTATACTTCTCGAATCGGAAAAATACCAGAGAATGAAGGCATTCATTAAGGGTATTGTTAGTGGAATAAGATACAAGATAAAATGATACAGTGTAAGCAGCAAGTGGCCATTCTCATGGCTACATATAATGGCGGGAAATATCTCCGTGAACAGATTGACTCTATTTTGAATCAGTCGTTCACGGATTGGCACTTGTATATTCATGATGATGGGTCAATGGATGATACTGTAACAATAGCATTATCATACCAGGAAAGGATGCCCGATAAAATAAACGTACTAACATATCCCTCACAAGGAGGTGCACGCAATAATTTCTTTTCTTTGATAGAGTCGGTAGAAGCTGATTACTATGCATTCTGTGATCAGGATGATATTTGGCATAAGGATAAAATTCAGTTTTGCCTTGATGCAATAAAAAAAGAAGAGGACAGAAAGACTGGATTACCATACTTCTCTTTCTGTAATCTTCGCATTGTTGACGAGAATGATAATGTGATGCATGCAGACTTTTGGGATGCTTGTCAGTTGTATCCAGAAATGTATCATAAGCTCAACCACTATGTTAGTTTCTTTATTCCTGGCTGTACAATAATGATAAATCATAGAGCCTGGGAAATAAGAAGTGATTACACAAGTGCTTTTATGCACGATGGTTGGTTTATGATTCGTGTACTGGCAGAAGGAGGCAAGGTTATAAGTGTCCCTATGGCACTCATGGACTACAGGCAGCATTCCACAAATACGGTAGGTGTTGACAGCTGTTATAAACGAGTTACTTGGAAATATAGATTAAAGCATCTCCATCGTTTGCTTCAATCTCACATAAAGACCTATCGCATGTTGCATGCTTCTGGTTACCCAAGCGTAATGACATACATTATAAATAAGGTTAGAGAAAATGTCGTACGACGAAGAATTTACAAATATAAAGAAAATGAAAAATGCAGTTTACATAATAATTGATTATATAGCAAGATTTACTCATATCTTTTTCGGTTTTCGCACATTATGTATCTGGAAGAGCGTAAAACGCAATTTCTATTCAAAATGGATACAGCAAGAGTTTGCTCATTGTGGAAATAACTGTAAGTTTGATATTCTTGATGACCTTAGAGGGGGACATAAAATGTCTTTCGGAGATAATGTCATCATAGGACGTAAAACAGTGCTGGAATTATATGACAATTATGCTGGAAAACATTTTGATGCGCATTTGACTGTTGGTAGTAACACAAAGATAGGACCCTACAATCATATATCATGTGTCAATGAAGTTAGGATAGGTAACGATGTTCTCCTTGGACGTAGAGTATTTATAACAGACAATTCGCATGGTGAATCATTAAGAAGTCAATTGGAAATCAATCCGGATCTTCGTCCTGTGCACAGTAAAGGTCCAGTAATCATAGAAGACTGCGTATGGATAGGGGAGGGCGTTAGTGTCCTTCCTGGAGTAACAATAGGCAAAGGATCTATTATAGGAGCTAATGCTGTTGTGACAAAAGATATTCCTCCTTATTGTGTAGTTGTAGGTGTGCCTGCAAGAATCATAAAGAATGTTGGACAATGAAACAATGCGCTTTTACCATAGTAGCCAAGAACTACATTGGCCTCGGACAAATCCTTGGCAAGTCACTTCGAGAACATAATCCCGAAGTGGATTTCCGCATCTATGTATCTGATGAGTTTGAGGTCATTCCCAACAATCTACCTCATGAGGTCATCATAGCAAAGAACGTTATCAAGGATATCACACCGGAGCAATGGAGAGATATGGCTTTCAAGTATGACCTGACGGAGTTCTGTACATCCATCAAGCCTTTCTGTTTTGAACACGTTTTCTCTGATGGATACGAAAAAGCCTACTACTTTGATCCGGATATCTTCATATTCTCCAGCATTGAAGAGATTAGCAAGAATCTCGACGATCACAGCGTGACCCTTACACCACAGATTGCAGGCATACATGTAAACTATACTGGTGAGCATCCCGAATGGGCAATGAACGTCAATGGTATCTTCAACTTGGGTTTCTGTGGCATACGCAACAATCAGTGGGGTAATCTCGTAGTCCAGTGGTGGAAGGGACGTTTGCGTGACAATGCCTTTGCAGATCGTTCTGTTGGCGAATTTACCGATCAGAAATGGATGGACTGGATGCCTGGATTCCTTGGAAACCAACTTCATGTGCAGCAGTCGCTGGGTATGAACATGGCACCATGGAACTTCTTTGAACGTAAGGTTCATCAGGATGCTGATGGGCAGTGGCAAGTATCATTCCGCACAGAGGATGTCCCGCAAAGGCAGGACGTTTTGGTGTTTATTCATTTCGCAGGAT
Organism: Prevotella sp.; assembly: GCA_045616725.1. GTDB lineage: Bacteria > Bacteroidota > Bacteroidia > Bacteroidales > Bacteroidaceae > Prevotella. The sequence goes on from JAZLHI010000088.1 coordinate 28,966, forward strand.
ATGATTATTCGAAATTGAAGAAGGGAATAGTTGCCCGTAAGCGTATAGAAGACTTGCAGGATTATGATGACATCACAAAGGTTAGTGCTGTATATCGTGATGCAATTGTGACAAATGCTGACATCTTTGATTCGTTCATTGCACAGCCTTATTCGTATTCTACATACGATAATGGTACAAAGATCGCTGCCTTTCACCGCCGTTTGTATCATGGGATGTCAGAAGAAACAGAGAATCCTTTCTCTACAGAAAAAGGGAGTTTCTATCATTCCATCAGTAAGCGAGGCATGATCTCCTCAGAGAATATTGATAGTGTATCCCGTCGCAATGTGGGCAATATGGAAGGTAAGCAGCGAATGCTGTCATACCTATACAGAGGACTGTATAGACTTATGGGCTACAAACGCTATGTGATGTTCTTGAAGAGCTTGTATTTCTATTGTCGACCTGAGATGCACACTTTTATAATCAAGAAGAAATAATGATGAAGAAAGTCGTATTTATAAAAGAAGCTTTACCTGGAGGAACAGAAAACTATTGTACAGGACTCTACGATTTATTTAGTGGGGATCCCGACGTTACAATCTTACCGGTAAAGAGAATACCGCAGATAGAATCGCGCCTCCTTCACTATCGATATGATAAAGAGGTCTTGCGTGAACATATACAAGATGCGGACATTGTACACATTAACGGATACACTGCTCAAGGAACGATTGATGCACTGAAACTGTCGCATGCTCTTGGAAAAAAAATCGTTTACACAGCTCATTTCCATCCGTTTCAGTATCTTGGGAAGCCTTTTTTTGCAAAATTGTTCTTCAACGTATTGCTAAAGCCGCTTATCAATAGATATGCAGATGTTGTTACAACCATTAATGATGAAGATACTGCGTTTTTCAAATCTTTTCACCATAATGTGGTTAGAATTCCTCATTGGAATCGTTATGTGACAGCGGATATAGAAGCCAACCATAAAAAGAGGAATCCACGCATGATACTGTTTGTAGGCCGTATAAATGATCACGTTAAGAACTTCCAACAGCTTTTTGCACTGGAAGAAGGTAAATATGAGATTCATTGCGTAGGAAAAGGCCATTTGACAGAGATGCGAAATGATATCATTCTTCATGAAGAGGTCTCATATTCAGAACTTTCTGATCTCTACAGGCAAGCATCGTTGCTTGTTGCACCTTCAAAATATGAAGCCTTCTCGTTCGTTGTACTTGAGGCATTGTCACATGGCACACCAGTTGTCATGTCGGAACGTGTGCGTATAGCTGATCATTTGGACGGGATTCGTGGTTATTCTATATTCCAATATGATGATCCTTCTGATTTTATCAATAAAGTGGAGAATACTATTGGAACTGAAGTTGACATTGAAGAGGTGTTCATCCGATTTAATCCCATTGCGATAGCCAAGAAATACAAGGAATTATACATGTCGTTATAAGATGAAATGGAATAGATTAATAGTATTGTTCTTATTTGCATACATGTCATCCAGAATGTATGCAATAAGTGATGTTATGCCTATTGTCGCATATATGGGAGTGCCTAACGATAAGTCAACAGATCAGAATTTCAAAGATTTTAGAGATTGTGGATTCAATGTCAGCCTTTATGGTTATGCTTCTTTGAAACAACTTATCAATGCTTGTGATGTGGCTCAGAAATATGGCATAAGAATCCTTGGCCATTGTCCTGAAACTCATGGTAAACCAGAACATGCAGCACTACAGCTTAAAAGTAATAAAGGCTTCTTCGGATATGTACTGCAAGACGAACCGTCTGCTCCAGAGATTTTATCCTTGAATAGGGAGATTAAAAGGCTCATGTCTGTAGACAATACCCATTGTTTTTACATCAATCTGCATCCTTATTATGAGGATTGGATCATTGAACATACAAAGACTAAGTCATACAATGAATATGTGGATATAGCAGCCAAGGCTTTTACACAGCAGATATCGTTTGATTTCTATCCTGTAACAACGGAAGGACTTCGTGATAATTGGTATAATAACCTGGAAATTATTCGTAATAAGAGTATAGAAGCCAACAAGCCATTTTGGGGCTTTGTACTTTCTACGCCTCACAACAACTATCCCCAGCCAACAATGGCAACATTGAGACTACAGGTGTACAGCAATCTAGCCTACGGCGCTCAGGCTATTCAATATTTTACATACTGGACGCCACCTACTGATCGTGACAATAATTATTATAACGGACCGATTTCATTGCAAGGAAAGAAAACCAGTACCTACTATCTTGTGCAGAGAATGAACCGTGAATTGAGCAATATTGCACCATTGTTCTTTGGAGCAGAAGTGCAGAATGTCACTCATCTTGTAGATGTTCCTAAAGGATGTCACAAAATGACGATTCTCCCAGAGAATATCCATAAAATTAAAGTTACCGGCAAGAAGGGTGCCATTTTTTCGGAGTTCAAAATGAACGATCATAAGTATCTTGCAGTGGTTAATAAGGATTATAAGAATAAAATGAAATTGCATATAGAGACTAAGAATAATGTCCCAGTAAAGATAAATACCGACTTAAGTCAACAAGAGATTTTTACAGATTATATAGTTCCTCAAGGCGCAATGCTTATATTTAGAATCAAGTGAATATGACCACATCAGTATTAATGTCTACATATATAAAAGAGTGTCCCGAATTCCTTCAATGTGCATTAAAGAGTATATGGACTGATCAGACACGTCAACCTGATGAGATTATCTTAATTGAGGATGGCAAGTTGAATCAGGGACTTTATGATGTAATTAAGGAATGGAAGCAAAAGTTGGGTGATAGAATGGTCATTGTGACCAATGAACAAAACCTGGGTCTTGCTATTTCTCTAAACAATGGACTGCGACATGCTAAAGGGGACATTATCATTCGTATGGATTCTGATGATATTGCATTCCCTGAACGTATTAGTGTAGAGGCCAGTTATCTTGAACAGCATCCAGAAGTTCAGATAGTCGGCTCATGGGTAGAAGAGTTTATAGGCAATAAGAGTAATGTCGTTTCTACGCGCAAGGTGCCGGAATTCCAAGAAGAGATATATCGATGGGGTAAATTCCGTAACCCGATGAATCATCCTTCTGTAGCATTTCTTAGAGAAACCATACTCCGTAATGGCGGATATACCCATTTCCTCCTTTTTGAGGACTATCACTTGTGGGTGACTTTGCTGAAACAAGGATGTACATTCTATAATATACAATATCCGTTGTTGTGGTTTAGAACCTCGCAGGATATGTTTGCACGTCGAGGTGGCTTAAGATATGCTGTAACAGAGACTAAATTCATATACTATATGTACAGTATAGGGTATATATCCATCTTCCAACTATTACGTAATATACCAATTCGTTTTATTTCGCGTATACTTCCCAACACAATACGTTCTTACATTTACAAAAAGACTATTAGATAATTGTGAAAACTGTTCAATTGTGAAATTATTATGACTGCTTATTTATAATAATAATCGCAGTTTTGCGTTATATTATAAATAAGCAAAACCATGATTGATCTACAATTTGTACAAATAATACCATTCATCGTCGGAGTTGCATTGTCGCTCCTCATACTTTCCAGGATGAGACTCTTCAGTAGCAGCGGCATGTTCTTCCGAGACATTAATGAAGTCTGCCATTCCGACACAGACGTTGCAATAGTTGAGATAGGTGGACTCGCAATCTTTCCCATACTACTCATTTCACTCTGCCCATCACTCGGCGTACCCAAATGGCTCGGATACGATGCCATCAGCGCCAGCGATGTAGAGCAATCTGGATTACGCATTATGCAAGTCATAGCAGGATGCGCATTACTTTATATAGTAGGCTTGAAGAACGACATTCACGGCACTGGTATAAAACCTAAGTTCATTGCCATACTCGCCGCAGCAGTACTCTTTCCACTCTCAAGACTCTGGATACAAGACTTACAGGGGCTCTTTGGCATACACCAACTGCCAGCGTGGATAGGCATGCCCATTACCATCTGCCTCGTAATGTACATTACAGAAGCCATAACCATACTCGATGATATAAACGGTTTCGGAATAGGAATTACGTCCATAATCACACTCATACTCCTTGGTTTCTGCATACAATTCGATTTCATCCTAGGAGCACTCGTATCCTCGGCTCTCCTCGGAGTCTCCATAACATATACCATACTCAAGCTCTTCCATCCCAGTTGGAAGAAAACACTTGTAGGCAACGCCGGATCATACGTTATTGGATATACCCTCTCATACCTTACCCTCTCACTCATACAGCAAAGCGGACAAACCATGCCCCAAGGAATGCTCATGATAGTCGTAGGCATAATGATTGTGCCGCTACTTGACGTCATCCGAATGCTACGAAACAGAATACGCGAAGGACGAGCACTGCTCACACCCGACCGCAATCTCCTGCAGCACCGTCTCATCAGAATGGGCATCAACTCAAACGTCACACCAATCATCATCGTAGCCCTTCTTGTCTTTTTTGCCTCTCTCAATACCGTGTGGGTCATACATGCCATGTCTCTTACCCTTCTTGTTCTAGTGGACATCGTCCTATGGTCACTCATGCAGTTCGCTATCAGCTACGCAATACGTCGATACGAATACAAGAAAAACAAGGTGGCATGGGTTATGACATACGGAAGAGACGCGTGGGAGGCAAACATACCGGTAGCCATCATACGTCGAAAGCAGGCAAACTTTGGCACGATGGGACTTCCAAAAGAGGTTATACTTGGTAAGGAACTGGATTTCATTCCTGATGGCATGAATGCGCTTGAGCGAAACACAAAGCGACTTTTCGACCTATTAGCGTCAGGATTCATGCTCATACTCACATCGCCACTTTTCCTCTTGAGCTACGTGCTCATAAAACTTGATGACCACGGACCTGCCATCTACTCGCAAGAGCGACTTGGACGATTCGGAAGACCTTTCCATATCTACAAGTTTCGCTCCATGCGACTCGACGCAGAAAAGTTCGGACCTGCACTCAGTCACGCCGGAGGTGACGATGATCCTAGACTCACGCGAGTAGGAAAGTTCCTGCGTGCACACCACCTTGACGAACTGCCACAACTCTGGAACGTCTTCTGCGGCGATATGTCCTTCATAGGCTACCGCCCTGAGCGAAAGTTCTTCATAGACCAGATTATGGAGCATGACCCACGCTACTCTTTCCTTTATCAGATTCGTCCTGGTGTAACTAGTTACGCTACACTTTACAATGGCTATACGGATACTATGGAGAAGATGCTGCGTCGTCTTAACTATGACCTCTATTATTTGGAGCATCGTTCCTTCTGGTTTGACATCCGCATTCTCTGGCTGACGTTCATCAGTATCATCTTCGGTAAGAAATTCTGACGCTCTTTTTCCTCAAAAATAGGAGGGTCGTGGATGCGGCCCTCCTAAATAAAGTATTCCGTCAGTTTCCCGGTTTGAAGATTCCCTTGTAGTGCTGGAGCTCGTAGCTTGTTCCATCGCCGACTATCGTTATCACGTCGAAGCGGATGTTGGGGAAGAAATGTCCGGTGGATCTTGCGAAGGCAAATGCCGCCCTGACCAGGTTCTTGCGTTTCTCCTTGTCCACGGCTTGCAGAGCCGTTGTAACGTTCTCTTTGTGTCGGGCTTTAACCTCAACGATGACCAGAGTCTGCGTATCGTCTTCGTATGCCACTACATCGAGATCCTTGTGCTTGTACTTCCAGTCGCGGTCAAGAATGGAGTAGCCTTTGTGTCGCAGATATTCCTCTGCCACCCTTTCGCCCCAGGCACCGAATTCGTTGTGAGCTGCCATAGTTACATTTGACGATTAGACGATTAAATCTGCACCAAAGTTACTACATTTTCTTATATTAAGCATAGATTTGTGATATAGAGCCTTTTTCCCAGCTTTTTTGTGATAAAATTGGCTTAAGTGTGTTTGGGAAATGAAGAAAAGTATTATATTTTGGGCATTCGTAAAATGATAACGAGATGGTTAGAGCTTGATGTTAACGCCGCCCATGAAGGTTGCGCCGGGCATAGGATAGCCGCTGATGTATTCGTACTTTCGGCTGAGGATATTGTCTCCCTTTACCCAAAGACGAATGTTGTCGCAGAGCTGATAGCCAAGGGTAGCATTTACGAGGGTGAACGCAGGATTTTCTACGCCTTGCATCTGGTCAACCTGCATGATGCCCGCTGTTGCAGTCCACTTTCCGTAGCGCATGTCTGCACCAAGATAACCCTTGTACTTTGGATTGCCCTCAAGAGGCTTGTTCATGTGGAGGAGAGTGTGGTTAGTGTTCAGACGCCAGTGGCTGTTGATGCGCCATGAAGCATCAATCTCTGCACCACGGTTGAGGAACTCGCCAGAATTCAAATTCTTCTTAGCGCCATTCACAGGAACTGTCATTATCATGTTGTCGCCTTTCATGAGGAAGAGATTGAGACCATAGTTTACGGCACCATCATAGAGGCTTCTACGCCAAGCTATCTCGTAGTTCCACATACGCTCGGCGCGGAGCTCATCGTTGGCAGGGGGATAAAGGTACATTTCCTTTGTAGTCGGGTTGCGGAAGCCCTTGCTAACAGTAATCTTTAAAATCTCAGTTTCTGTAGGTTTCACTACTAAACCGAACTGTGGAATCCATTCATTGCCGGCAGTGGAATGATGGTCAAAGCGTACACCTGCGTCAAGAGTGAGCCATGAAGTAACGTCCTGGCGAACATCTACATAGCCTGCCACCTCATTGTTGTGAGTATGGCAACTCTGCACGGCACGTGTTCCTAAAACAACCTCTCCTGTTTCACGGCTTGTGTAGTAGGCGCGACCGTAGATGTGCTGATAGTCCATACCGACTGTTATGCTGTTGCCCTCGATGAGGTTGAGAGTCTGATACCAACTCACACCGGCAAGGGCATCCTTTGAGCGGAAGAGCTCTGTCTGAGGCTTTGCGCCTTCTGCATAACCGTCGTTTATCTTGTGGATTCCGAAGTTGTCGTAAACGCTGATGCGACCGTTGGTCTTTGCGTAATGGTTCTCAATGCCGAGAGTAGCCACGCCACGAGTTATCCATTGGTCGGCTTCGAACATCGGTTTTGCTTTAGTGCCAGGGTATGAAGCATTGAAATGCGTGATGTCGATGTCGGCAAAGGCATTCCAGTTTGCGCTGATGTCATAGCCAAGCTTGATGTAGCCGCCGTATTGCTCGAAGCCCATGCGAGGACGATGGTTGTCGCTTCTGCCGTATTGTGCTGCAACGGTAGAGGAGAAGCGTCCCTTGCGGTACTGGTTGCTAACCTCTGTCTGCACCGTACCATATGAGCCCGCACCGAGATTGAGGTGAGTCTGCATGCCGTCAGCCTTCATGCCGCGGGTTACGATGTTTATCACACCGCCCATGGCATTTGAACCGTAGAGAACCGATGCCGGACCGCGCAGTATCTCCACGTGGTCAACCATCATTGTCTGGTATGAGTCGCTGATGCTATGTCCGAAGACACCCTGATACTGTGGGTGACCATCGATAAGCACCATCACCTGGCCCGTTCCTGCAGCGATGCCGCGCATGTTTATACTTCCGGCAGCACCTCCGCTGACACCGTATCCTGTCATGCCACGACTCGTAACGAAGAGTCCCGGCACCTGTTCGGTGAGGGTAGGGAGTACGTTTGTGCGTGCACCTTCAGTCAGTTTCGTGCGACCTATGGTGCTGATGGTCATCGGTAGGTTTCGTTGTGGAGTAGCATTGCGTGTACCTGTCACCACAATGTCGCTGAGATTTACGCTGTCGTTTGTTGCTTCATTGCCTGCAAGGTCAGCATTTGTTGCCACTCGGGCATGAAGGGGAAGCGATAGTGCTACTGTCAACAGCATGACACCACTTGTACTTGATATGTATTTCTGCATTTCTTTTCTTCTTGTTTGTTATTGTTGTTGTTATTGTTGTTTACTTCCAACCCCATCCCTTGTCGGCAATGACGCTTCCACGCTTAGCCTTCATGAATGGAATGTCGGGTAGGGAACCGTCTGCATTACGCTTCATGAACAATGTTGACGGATCAACAGACTCGAACATCTCTGCCGTAACGTCCATTTCCTCTGGTGCAGCAGTGAAAGTGTTAGCTTCGTTGCGGCTCTTTTCCTTGTCGAGCATGGTGAGATGATCTCTGCGTGGGGCGAAGGACACGTTATATAATAAGGTGTGTCCGTAGCCAGGAACATCCTTTACCTCCTCTGGACTGATGCGGTTGCGCATCTCGTAGTTGGCGTTATTGTCCATGGCACTGTTGTGCTGCCATGTGTTACCGCCGAGGTGGTGGTTGGAATAGAAACCGTTTGCCTTGTTGTTATAAGCCAGACAATATGTAATGGTGTGGCTTGGAACCACCTCCGGCATATTCTTCTGTCCGGCAGGCTTCATTCCGAAACCTCCGCACTTGAAGCCATTGCCATCACCTGCACGTTCTATTGTCTGCGTATCGGTAGGGTCCTTGGTAGGTCGATAGCCGTTATAGAATGCTATGCAGTGGTCTATCTTCACGTCTGCGAAACAGTTTATGAAGTCGTAGCCATCGTCGCTGTTGCGCCATGCGCGGCATCCGCTTATTCGGTTGCCTGTGTATGACGGTTCGTGGAGATGGAATCCGAATCCATCTACATTGCCTCCGTACTCACCTTCCGAGTAGTCGTCGTAGTTGTTGTAAGCATCGCAGTTGACGACGAGGTTGTCACTGCCCATCGTCTGGTAGTAACCTATTGCCATACCGTCGTGCATAGCTATGTCCTCAACGATGCAGTGTGAACCGCCGTAACCAGAGACGCACTCCGACTGTGTATGTCCCTTGATGCGGACAGGTACGCCAACGATGTCGAAGTTCTTCAGATGCACGTAGTCGGCGGTAAGGGTGAATGCGGAGATGCGGTATCCCTCTGCCTTTACATCGCTGAAATCAAAGACAGGACGTTCCCCCGGAAACCCCATGTAACATGTTCTATGCGCAGCTGTACCAGCCTTGTCGAGGTTGCAGACAAGAGCATAACGCTTGT
>JAZLHI010000089.1:0-14922 GCA_045616725.1 Prevotella sp.
GGACGAGATCAGTTCAGTTCTCAAACCTGAAGCCAGCGTATGTCTGGCTTTTGTTGTCTATAATGATGTGCGATTCTCTCGTTTTGGCTCTGCCTTAGAAGGCAAGATTCCGTCTGTATGCAGAGTGAACTACAGCGTTGGCGAGTCAACGCGGTACTCGAATGGTGTACCTCGTCTGATGACTGCAAACATCCGCTTTACGATAATGCACTTGATCCTGTTAAAGATAACACCCTTCGGTTTCCCCTGAGATGACATCCGTTCATAGATAGAACGAATATCCGGGTTCAGGCTGATGTTGATCGGACAGATGGCACTCAGGTCGGTCTTAGCAGGATGTCTTACAATCCTGCGTTTCGGCTTACCCTGGTGTTTGCCAGAAGACTGCTCGTAAGACATCAGCCCGATGAAGGAGCAATACTTGCGTGGATCGGTGACCTTGGAGAAATTCTCAGTGTAGGCAATGGTGTCAGAAGCTACAACCTGTCCGATACCCGGAATGGATGTCAACAGCTGGTAGCTTTTGAGCAAGGCATCGTCACTACTGATCAACTTGAAAATTTCCTTGTTCACCTCCTGGATAGAGTCTTCGAGATAGTTGATCTGCCTGCTTTGACGAGACAAAGTGGCATCAGACTCTTCCGGATATGCCTCAGACTGACGAGTACAGAAACCGGCCTTGGTGTCGATGTAGCAACGCCGTTCGCTGACAAGTCGCCTTAGCTGCAGAAGAGTTGCTGAAGGGAGTCTGGAGGGTCTGAGCTGCTCACGATAGACATAGCAATAGATAGCAATCTTGATTGCATCGGCCTTGTCTGTCTTGATGTATCTCAGTCCACATTCACTCTGAGGAACTGTGAAGTTGTGAATGACATCGCCCCCTACAACAGAATAGGTAACGCCTTTCTGTTCCAGATAGTGCTGTAGGGCACGAGAGTAGACTCCTGTACTTTCGAAACAGATCAGGATAGAATTCAGATCTGAAACGGATGGCACAGAAGTCATCCATTGGAGCATCGAATCGAATCCATCGGTGTCGTTTGATACCTTCCTGTGCAGATTCTTCTCGATAACCTTACCGTCATAGAAAGCTATATCCAAGGTTTTCTTGGACACATCTATGCCGAAACAATTGGTAATCATATAATATAGGAATTCGTTAGATGCTGTGACACGAGAGACCTCCAGTTCCTATTCAAACACAAAGGTGCTAGTAGCCTAATCGGAGCGCTTCCCTCTTTGTTGACAGTCACAGTCATTTGGGTTAATATTGTCTTTTGAATAAACTTATCAGTGTATCTGCAGACATACTCAAACATGCGTCCGTTCCTTCAAGAATGGATTCTGCCATGTTGTGTTTCTTGTAATGCAGACGAACAATATTCTCTTCGACCGTGTTGCGGGCGATAAGGTGATACACCTGTACATTCTGCTTCTGACCGATGCGATAGACTCTGTCTGTTGCCTGATTCTCGATGGCAGGATTCCACCATGCATCAAGGTGAATGACAACACACGCTTCTGTCAGATTAAGTCCGACACCTCCCGCCTTCAGGGAGAGGAGAAGTACCTGGGTGCTTCCGGACTTGAAGCCTTGAATAATATCTTTCCTGAGCCCTGCCTGTTGAAGACCAGTATAGAACAGACAGGAAAAGCCGTTATCATAAAGGCGTTCCTTAGCCAGTTCAAGGAATGAGACGAACTGACTGAACACGAGGACCTTTTTACCTTGGGCGGTCAGATCCTTTACCAGAAAAACAAGTTTTCCAAGTTTGCTGGACTCTACACGAATGTCTGGATGAAGCAATGAAGCGCTACATGCAGCCATTCTTGCCTTTACAATGTAGGAAAACACTGACTTGATGTTCCCATTTGATATACGTATTGCAGATTCTGCCTGTTGCCGAACGGCTTCGTAAACTGCAGCCTCTTGGGAAGACATCTCCGTGCGTATTATAACCTCTGTCTTGGAAGGGAGTTCTTGAAGAACCTCCTTCTTGGTGCGTCGAAGAATGAATGGAGAAAGAAACTTTCGCATCTGTTCCATCTTCTGTGGCGTTGAGGCATATTGTGAATAGAAGGAACTACGTTCTCCTAACAGTCCTGGATTCAGAAACTGAAAGATAGTCCATATGTCGATAGCTTTGTTCTGTAAAGGAGTACCTGTCAGAGCAAGCCGCGTTGTAGCCTTCAACTGTAGAACGGTTCTCGCTATCTCTGTATGTGCGCTCTTGATGACATGAGCTTCATCGAGACATACCATATTCCATTGGATGGGCAGAAGTTTTTCGCACATATTGACCAGCATGGAATATGATACCAACAGTACATCAAGAGGTTTCAAGCACTTGAGAACTTCCTCCCGATTAGACAGATCCCGAAGAATGACAGGATTGAGGGAAGGTGCAAAACGTGAGATTTCATCTGCCCAGTTATACATTACGGCAGCAGGAGCCACCACCAAAGATGCACCACCCTTAGCCTTGTGCAAAAGCATGGTGATGGTCTGGACTGTTTTGCCAAGTCCCATGTCATCGGCAAGACAGGCACCTGCTCCCCATGAGTCAAGACGAGCCATCCATTCAAAGCCATCCTTCTGGTAGGAACGCAGTGTGGCATTCAGTCCAAGGGGAATATCTATTCTCATTGTGTAACTGTCCCTGATTCGCTTCTGGAGATTGTCAAACTGTTCGTCGGTCTCAATTCTCATAATGCTACCAGCCATGTTAGCCAGTTCAGCAACCCTTACTGCAGGTATCAAAACCATGCCGTTACTCTTGGTGGCGATACCTTTGACCGATTCTATCTGTTTCTTTAGGGCTTCTGTCAGACGGATATACGTCCTTTCGTCCACCTTATAGTATTCACAGATCTTTTTACGCTCCAATGCTATGAGTAGGTCGCAGATGTCAAGGTAATAATCCTCGTCGAATCGTATTCTTCCTCTGAGCCTGAACCAAGATTCGTCTATCAAGGTCAGGTGAAGCGTATTGGTGCCAAGGTTCGAATTATGAACGCAGATACTTGCTCCCTTGGCCCATTCTATAGCAAATGGTTTCACTTTCATAGAGTGCCAGTAGCTGAGGATGTCCAATAGTTGCTGAAGTGTGATGTTATCCTCTATAGAGCAAATGCTGTGCTTACATATTGATGATAATGTGGCATTCGTTTTTTGAACAGCATCAAGTTCTGCAGCAAAATCACGCAGGACAGAATACCATTTTTCCCCATTACTGTCAGAATAGAGCTTAGTCCCGATGCCAGGAGAGAACGCCTCACTGCCGCCTCGCAACGGATAGCAAACAAGAGACAGACTGAAATCAACATTACGCCTTTGAGTAATGCGGATTGTGATGTCATGACTGCCTTTAATGAGAGAATAGGAGTTCATTCCAGGCAAATCACTTGACATGCAGACGATAGGGAAATTGGGTTGAAATACAAGATACTTGAGCTTATCCTTCGCTTGCAAGGGCAGCTCTGGATGCAAGAGGAGTCCTCGTAAATATCTTTCTTGGGTATGGGAGATATGAATGAAGTCATATCGCTGATCATTCTGCTTGATGATGAAATCGGTTTTCCCGCATGTGAGGAATGCTGAATGAGGGAAGTTTGTCGTGAGCTGTAGTGCTTCATTATCCTTCTCAATAATCATTGTCGGCTGGACATTCCTGACTGTCACTTGCTTATATGGAGGCAGGTAACCGGTAAATACTCTGTCAGATCCTACAAGAAATGGCAAGACATCCTCAAGTCCGATACACAGCATGTTGCCTTTGCATCGGTTGTAGATGGCAATATCCCTTTCGTCCATTTCTGGCATGGAAGCCGAGTATTCCTTTGGCGAAATGCGCTTGCATATATCCCATTCGCCCTTAGTGTTGCAGAACTGTCTTCTTATAGAAATGGATGTTCCGTTAACAAGATATATCAGTCTTGCTTTTCTGCATTTTATGGCAGACGAGGTTCCGGCTCCCTGTTTGCAGAGTTCAATGAGGTCATTCAGGTTCTGTTGCCATGAGGCTGTTGGTATGTGATCGAAGGCTGCAACTTTACCATATGTGACTTGCAGAGACTTGGCTTCTGACGGATCCAAGGGTTGTACACATTGGAACTCGTGTCTTAGGATTATGTGGTTCGGTTGTAGATCGGAGTCTATGTCAAGTGGAACATCATATTCGAACAGACGGGCAAGTGCAAGGCCTATGGTCAGATTGATACGGTGGTATGGCTGCTTGCCAAGCCGTAAGTATTCATCCAATTTCCAGAATGAAGGCTGATGGGGTTTGGATAGATGATACTCTGCAAGTAGGATGGCTGGAACCGCGTTTAGCGATTGCTGATGCTTTGATTGAAGGAACAATCTCAGATTTTTCTGTCCAGATTGGCCAACCCTTGCATTTAGAGCCATATAGAAATACAGAGTAAGAGGATTCTTGAACAATTGGTTGCCGTTGAGTGAGAGTGCATGATTCCACATGGTTGATGCTTTATCAAGATCACCTACGTGCATGAATCGGAGTCCCAATAATATATAGGTATAGGCAGAATTACCACCACCTACAGGATTAAATTCTCCATGTGAATAGTATCGGAACAGAACCAGCATTTCATGACCGATGCTTTTGTCTTCTTCCAACATGTCACATACACGAGAGAGGACTGCGGTGTCATCCAAGTTGTCTGACTCAAAGACAGCGAGGACAAGGTTCTCAAATAGTTTGAAGAATGAGACATTGAAAACAAGTCCTTCTATTTCTGTTTTCCAGTTCTGCTGATCCGTCAGAAGGAAATCCAAGATCTCCATCATTCGTTTCGGATTAACCAGAAGAATAGGAACCGCCCCTTGATGTGGCAGTTCTTCAACAAGCCAGCCATTTGAGGTGAGTTCGGTGAACATAGTCCTATAATTCTGGTTGTCTGTGTCTATCCACTTCAGGAGCTTCTCTTGTGAAATGTGGGTATGATAATACTTGCCAAGGTATGCCAGCGCGCAGAGTAACTTTTGTTGCTGTAATGTCTGCTTTTTGATTAATGTGGTGTATCGAGAATTGTCTTTCATCATATATTGAAAACGTAAATTGCGGTATAAAATTATTATGGTATGTGCCAAAAGTTGTTTGGCAAGGAAAAGTCCAGTCTTGAGATTAAACTTCTTAGGATTGGACTTTTTTTGTATTTTGAAGTTTATACACGACTGCAAATTTACCTAAATATCGTAGAAAAACTACAAAAACACGCAGTATTATTTGTGAATACTAAAATAAATATGTAATTTTGCAGCGTGATTACAAATATCGGTCTAATTTTTATTGCATCATATTCGCGACTATGATTAGAGAATTTTGGGTTAAGAATTATTTGTCCATCCGAGACAAACAAGAGATAAACTTCCTTGCCAAGGGACCAGCTTCGGAGTTAGTGACTGAGGTGTCGGAAGGTGTTTACGTATATAAATTGGGTATATTGTACGGCTCCAATGCTTCGGGAAAGTCAAATATGTTGATTGCCTTGAATGAAGTGTTCCGTCTGCTCGTAATGCCAAAGTCGGATGCTGCTAATGGCATTGGCGGCTATATTCCGTTCGCATTGACTCCAGACGAGCCAACAGAGATGCATGTGTCTTTCTATGCAAATGCTGTAAGATATGACTATGATGTGACATTTAACGGTCGTTTCATCTTGGCTGAGACCCTGAACTATTATCCGAAGAACTCAAAGGCTCTATTCTATGAGCGTTCCTTTATCGGGGAAAATGTTCAGGCTGATATAAAGTTCGGCTCAAGCCTGAAATTACAGGTGAAGACTCAACAGACTATACGAGAGAATACGCTGAACAATCATAGTGTTCTGGCCGTATGCCGTAAAGTTGCATTGACAGAAGATATAGAACCATTTAACATCCTTCATAAATGGATCACTGACAGCTATCATGATGTGGATGGTGATGGCGATAAGGAAAAGGGAATCGTTGAAATATTGAAGGATGCTTATTCTGAAGAGAGGAAGAGACGATTCTTCAATCAGATGCTTCAGAAGGCAGACTTGAACATCATAGACTATAAACCAGTCCTTGAAGACCGGTTCATTCCTCAGGATTTCCGTGAGCGTGTGGAGCGTGAGAATATCCCTGAAGAGATGAAAGCCGCATTGCTTAGGCCAACTACAGATTCTGTGAATTTCTTAAATCATTCTGCAAATGGTTCGTTTGACGTTGCTCTTGGATTACAGTCTAAGGGTACATTGAAGTATATACGAATACTGGATGTGTTGTATGACATGATTACGAATGAGCATGTGTATTATCTGGACGAGCTGGGTGAGGATTTGCATTATGATTTGTTGTTCTATTATCTCAATGTTTTCCTCTTCAATTCGGAGAAATCACAGCTTATAATTACGAGCCAGGAAACAGCACTTCTATCACAGGATCTTATCAATGACAATAGAGGTGTAGTATGGTTCGTGGAGAAAAACCGTGACACGGCTTCTTCTGAATACAACCGAGGCGATTCCTTCGGTCTGCACAAGAATCTGTCGCTTTACAACTCCTATCGTATTGGACGAATGGGTGCAAAGCCAGAGTTGGGTTCCATCTTTGTAAATCTGGAGGATTGATATGGGTAAACTCAGAAATACAGCACTGATACTGGGCGAAGGACCAACGGAGTTCTACTACTTCAAGTCGCTTTGTGATGTGTTCAAGGGTCTGACGATTAAGCCTGACTATCCGAAACACACAAACATCAAGGATCTTGAGGCGAAGATAGCAGAGGGTGTGGCTATGGGATTCTATCACATCTTCTGCATCATTGATATGGACACCAAGGACAAGGAACCTGAGCACTCTCAGTACGAGCGACTGAAGAAAAAGTATGCTCAGCCGATCAATAAGCCCAAAAAGGGTATCTATTGTGAGGTAAAATTCTTCGAGACACACCGTTGTACCGAGTTGTTCTTCCTGTACTACTTCCTCTATACTTCGCGAGCTTATACGGATCAGGAGTCATTGCTGAAGGACTTGAACCAGAATGTAGAGTATCGTAAGACGGCAGAGTTCTTCATCAAGTGCAAGGGTTTGCACTCGTACTTTGAGCGCAAAGGTGGCTCTTTGGAGTCAGCCATTGCTAATGCAGAACACTCAATGGATGAGAAGTCGGCTTCGGGAAGAGATTATACTTACTCGGAACTTGGAAGTCTGATGGAAAAACTGAAGGGGTTGGAAGGGTGATATAAATTTCTTATGACAATATATACGGCAAATAATATGAAATTTGTAATTGACTAAGAAATAGTTCTAAAAAATAATGAAGGCGAGCGTACAGACTTGCTGAATACTTCTGTCTATGCTGACATGTTGATTAAAACAATAGAGTCCGCAGATAATTCTAAGCCATTTACCATAGGACTCTTTGGCGAATGGGGAAGTGGAAAGTCTTCTGTCTTAAAAACTGCACAGAATAGGCTTGAAGCAAAACCAAATGCTCAATATAGATTTGTTACATATGATGCTTGGAAGTATGCTGGAGATTCTTTTCGCAGAATGTTCTTGTATGAGCTTCAACATAAACTTGGAGTGAAACCAACGGAAATGTTGAAACGCTTTTATGACAACATCAACGAAGATACAGAGGTAAAGCACGAAACAAATACTCACTATTGGATGTATTGGGGTTTGTTGCTTTTCGTTGTTGGACTCATTTTCATTTGTGATAGTGAAGTCCTAAAATATTGGGGATTTGGTTTTACTACAATTACGGGATTGGTTACCATCCTAGTGAACCTTAAGAAGAATTCCACTGAAGACTTGAAGGTTACAGTTCAGAAATCTCGTCTATTTGCTCCAGAGCAATTTGAAGAATGCTTTAACGAGATTATTGAAGGCGCTAGAAAGACTCCGTCTATTACTCAGAGAGTTTGGAATTGGATAACAGGAGTCGAGAAGAAGAGTGACAAGTTAGTTATTGTTATTGACAACATTGACCGTTGCCATAACGAGATGGCTTATACCCTTCTAACGGATATTAAAAACTTTTTGGGCTGTAAACAACAGGATTTGATATTCGTTATACCTGTTGATGTGGATGCACTGAAGAAGCACATTATCAATAAATCAAAGGCAAATACGGAAGAATGTAATCAGGCCGATGAGTTCTTACGTAAGTTTTTCAATGTGTCTCTTTGGATAAAGCCATTCCATTCTGATGAAATGTTTGAGTTTGCAGAGAACCTTAACAGTAAATATGAACTCGGGCTTCAAAGAGAAACACTTAGCATCATGGCTCGTGAGTTCGCTACGAATCCAAGGCGTTTGATACAATTGTGCAATAACTTGATAATTGAGTTTGAGTCATTCGTGGATGAATATTTCGTTCGTGATAATCAGCCTATAATATGCAAAATGACAATTATGCGAGAGGAGTTCCCTGAGTATTATAGGAAAATCCAGCATGATGCCACCCTTTTGTTCTCTAATCAGTTTGATGATTTGAGTAATGACCGGTTGAAACTATTCCTTCAACGCACATTTTATGTATCAAAGCCATACGAATTCCGTCTGACTATTATCGACAAGATCCTTTCAAATAGCAAGACTTCTGGCTCGTTGACAACAGCTATAAAAGAGCATGTAGCGATACCTAGCTCGGTTGAAGAAATCAAAGCTTTCATCGCCAATGATGAAACCAGACGAAAGGATGTGGTCGCCTATCTTCTGTCTGAAATTCGCAAGACGGCCAACAGAAAACTGTTCAATGCAGATATGGTTAATCTGTATCCTGCATTCCTTAATCTGTATTCGGCAGGTATTGTCGAAGATGAAGAATGCTGTATGCTGGGCAACTTGATATCATCTGAGAATGATTGGGGAACTTTGCTGCCATTAATACCAGATTACCTTGAAATGCACATTCCTTTCTCCCATCACATGTGTAAGCTTGGAAATGAGCAACCAAAGGATTGCTTCATTCAGTATGTATCATCTTGGAACAAGGATGATTCGTTCTCTGAACCAGTGAGACATTCTGTGTTCCAAGCTTGCAAAGAATTTGGAGCTGAATGTACAGAGGAATTGGTAGAATCGTTCCATAAAGCGTATAAAGAAGATCCTACATCATCCTTTGCATTTCGTTATCCTGAAGCATCCGAATTATTCAGCGCTGAATTGGTTGGTGAGGTTATAGAAAGCATGAAGCAGGATAATGCTAAGAGTACAGGATCGCCATATAGTCAGTTTATGATGATATGTTCGCAATTAGAACCAAAGGAGGATGACGCATTCGTACTGAAGTTTTTTGAAAAGCTTCATACTCTAATTCCGGAATACACTCATCAGAATAACAATGCTGACGATATCTTTACGTTTATGGCATTCTTAGAAGAGTTCTTTGTGACAAACAATAAGATTCGACTTTCAGACAATTCAAAATTGAAAACAGCTCTTTCTAGAATGACGAAGATTAGTAGGGTTGGTAACATGTCTCGTTCATATCTTTATGACAATGATGGTGACAAGCAAATAATGCATAATTTCTTCAACTTGTTTGAGATAACAGCATTAAATACAAATTCCCCAACAATTGACGTGTCTGTTATTACACACTTTGTCAATATGGCAGAATGGTGTGACAAGACGATTACGGTATTGGATAATCTTCTTGCGAACGGTTTTGATGTATCCTATTACAGAGAAGCAATTCTATCCGTTGAAACTTATTCTGGCGCGCATCTTCGACTTATATCGTTCCTATGTTCTGACAACTGCCCAAAGGATAGACGTATAGATACCATTACGATAAGGGCACAGATTTCAAGCATCCTTACTCAGATGGAGAACCCAGATGTAGACCATAGCGATTTCCTGGTAAAAGAAGCGAATAGCAAGGAGGCTTTTAAAGAGCAATTACTTGCATGTCTTGAGGGAAAACCTGTTGAATACCTTGCTCAACTTGACAGCAAACTACAACGTTTTGTCGTTAAAAAGTTCGAGGCAAGATTTGAAGACTATGAACAGAATGAAGCGATTCTAACATTAATTGCCACATCTGGTACAAAAAGCGGATTACATAAGCTTGTCAACTTGATTAGTACTAAGCTAATGCAAGGTAGTAACACCCTGAATTGGAGTGGCCTCATGTGTAAGATTCGTGAAATTAATCAAAAGGAATTTAATCAGTTATCCTCGACTATTGAGAATTTAAGCGATTCACATTGGTCTGATGAAGATAAAGTGTGTATGATTGAAACAATAAAAAAATTAATAAAATAAGAGAGCGCGAAAACATCACTTAATATGCCTATCGTTGATCGTGCTTACACGCGAAGTTGCCTTTTATAGAAGTCTTAATGACTGTCTTCGACGATGCGCTTGCGCTTGATTTAACGTTAGGGAAGGAAACTTGGGAACCTAATACCAACCTTGTCAAATGACAGGTTGTCGGCAGCTTCACAAGTTCCGCGCCGATTAGGGCTAAACAGAGGAGCAAGCTCGCATTATATTAACAAAGAGAATTATGATAATGCAGGATTTTAAGATAGATACAAAAATCGTAATGTATTTAATGACTCACGACATCGTTACATTAAAATCCATATTGGATTCAATGTTACATAGCATGTTGACCTTGTCTAAATCTATGCGAGGGAAAAAGGTCAGTCATGAATATGATAATTATGCCAATCTGATGTTTCAGATGATCCTATCTAAGGCAATATATTTTAGGAGAAATATAGATACCGTAAGGGTTCAAGATGGCAAAGATTGTCTAGTGTATGACGATCCTGCAGTGGTCTTAAACCTTGTGAGGCAGTTATATGAGGCTATCTGTACTTATGCTATTGTTTTTTGTGTTCCTGATACGCCAGAGAAACGAATGATCGTGTATAACATATATGTGATTACAGGTTTGCGTAAAAGATCAAACTTCAACTATGAAGCTAATCCCGAGGAAGCAAAACGTAAATTGTGTGCTGACCAAAAGGACATGGAAGCAAAAATGACAGAAATTGAGAAATCTGACTATTTCAACCGCTTGGATGATAAAAACAAGAAGCTGTTAAGAAAATACGTAGAAGGCTATGATTTCACACCATTTGTATTATCTGACGATTATATAGTTTCGGAGAAGATCAAATTTGAAGACATTCCCAATCGTCTATGTGTAAATGAGATTATAACTAGAGATGTGTACCGTTATCTATGCACTCATGCGCACTCAAGTTTTTATTCTTTACTACAATTCTCTCAATGGTATGAGTCCAATAGCGAAGAAGGACAGGCTTATGTAGATATTATATCAACACAAACAAAGTTCGTTTGTTTTATGCTGTCTGTTGCAGTAGATGAGTTTGTTAAAAGGTTCCCTATGTTACAACCCATAAAGCAGTCTTTCCCGGAGGAAGAGAAACAAATTTTGGATGTATTTAATCACGTGGCTCGAAATAAGGATGTCACTGTGAAATAGATAATCGGGGCGACTCATCACGAGCCGCCCCGACGTCATCTTTGGCAAAACAGGCGATAGTCATCGCCCCAAAATCCAAAGACCTTACAAAATGAAAAACACAATTCCAGTCGTTGAGAAGAAGTTATGCTGATGTTGAGAGAGGTATCAGTTGTATCTTGCAGTAGCGATTGTTGGCAATGGGTGTAAACTCCTCGATGCCACCAAGGGCTTGTAGCTCTATGTGGTCAGAACTCATGCCAAGTGCCATTAGTTGATCTGCGATATAGTCGGCACGATCCTCACTGAGACGCTGGTTGATTGCTGCAGTACCTGTAGCACTGTCTGCAGCTCCTATGACTCGGATGGCCATGTTGAGCTCCTTGGCGAGTTTCACAATCTCTGAGAGGTATTCAAGCTGGCTATTGTCAGTGAGATTATGCGTGTTGATCTTGAAATAGCAGATGTAAGGGATAGTCAGACCTAATGTGTCTGTGCCGTTGATGAGAGCCTGTTTTGTGCTCTCGTTTTTTGTATGCTGTTCTCCGCAATTTCCATCAGTAGCGTACTTGCCTGAGCAATCACTGAACTGACAAGTAGCGTTACGACCGCAATGGCATATAGCGGATAGAGTAGAATCAGTTTAAGTATTCGCATTGTTGTTTGTGGTTTGACCTGCTTCTGCAAGACGAGCACGAAGCGAGTTCAATCCAGAATAGTTGTTGATAGGTTGATGCTTGGTAGATGAAGCATTCCAGGAGATTGTCTTCTGGTGTTCAGACTCCTGCTTATCCTCTTTGTCGTTCTTCAAAGACTTGTTGGTGTTGTCAAGAACCTTATAGGCAATAGGCTGAGACTTTGCCTTATGGAAACCCACCCTGCCGATATTGACAGCAAGACCTAAGCTTACATCAAACTTATGATCCCCCAGCTTGTCTGAAGCTCCATGACCATCGAACTGCTGGAATGTTGTGAGACCACTGGCTTCGGCTGTCAGATGAAGACGGTCGTTCAGATGATACTTTGCCTGAATGCCATAGTTGAGAGAGAAATCGCTACGATGCAGGTCGCTGTTATGGATGAGTCCACAACCAGCAAATGGGATGAGGTCAAAACGCTGGTCGTTACCACGATTGTAGCGATAGGACATCACGTTATACATCAGATCCGCATGGTAGCTCTGAACGGACATGTTATCAAGACTACAATCCTTGATGGAATAGCCCTGATAGCTGATACGTGCGCCAACGGCTGGTGTGAACCACTTGCCGGCATACACATGGATATCAGGAGAGATGCGGTCGAAGGCATCGGCACAACCAAGAGGCTTGCCGACATATACTGATGCACCTGCCTGTGCCCCGACAAACCAGTTAGCCCCCCATTCGCTTGGAGAAAATGCTGATAAATCATGAGACTTTGTCTGTTCCTCTTCAAGAAGGAAACGGTTGCGCTTCAGGGCAACACGAGACGAATCTGGATTGAGATGAAAAGTGGTATCAACTACATTGATAATATTGAACTGGTCAGTGTCGATGACATTGGCATTCATATTGAGAGTAGCACATACAGCTGCTACGAGCATCATATTTTTCTTCATAAGGGATAAGTGATTTTTGTTTGTACTTCAGGGAAAAGCGAGTGCAAAGTTAGGGACTTATAGTCATCGAGTAATCAGGCTCATGGCTATAAGTCCTTTTTCGTTTCAGAAGATTAACTCGCGATTATCTCCTGATGGTTCGTGACGAATGGCTATCGCTTGCGTTTGGTGCCAGATGGAGGTTTTAGCATACTTCGAGCGTGCATAGCACACCGTCTTGCCCAAGCTATATCATCTTCGTCCTTGTCGCGTCCACGCCAGGGGAGCTTACTGCCACCACCTCCACCACCGCCATGCGTCTGTGCAAAGTCCGTAGCCTTGTCAATCATGCCAGTCATGAGCAGCAAGGTGCAGGTGAAGAGATTCTTGCCATCCTCAGAGAAGTCCTGAAGGACGGTATCGTCGAAGAGCTGCTTTTCGGCATTGAGCAGAGGGGCTTTCTGCTGAAAGTCGCTGATCAGACTGTCGTAGAGAGCCGCCTTGATGACAGAGTCGTAGTTGCTACGCAAGGATTGGGAAGCCACCTTCGTCTGCTGGCCAAGCGCCTGGATATGATGCTCAGCCTGAGCGATTGCCTGTTTCTTCTCCTGCAACTGTTCCGTTGCAACTGCCAGAGCCTTGCGGACACGCTGGTACTCCTTGTCTGCTTCGGCAAGTTTCTCACGTTTGTTAGCCAATGCGGTCTTGATCTGTTCGATCTTCGCCTCCAGCACCTGTTTGCGATAGTTCAGGTTGCCCAGGTCACCTTCACCACGAGAAAGTGCTTCGTTGACCTTAGCCAACTCACGTTCGGTGTCCTCCAGTTCGTGTTCCTTGTTGCTGACCATGGTAGTGAGCGCACGCACCTTGGTACGGGCAGAAGCAAGTTCCTCACGACCAGTGCGGATGGACTCTTCGAGCGCAGTACGCTGGTTCTCCAGAAGACTGCATTCACGAGAGAGGTCACGCTTATATTCCTCCGTAGAGCGATGCTTGGCTCTCGTCTCATAGATATCATCGCCGCGAGACAATCCCCATTTGTCGTTGACTTCCTCCGCAAGGGATGTGTGGAGATCCAGCATCTTTTGGCGATATTCCTGAGAAGTGTTGTTTTCTCCGACAAAGACCTTGCGATAGGAAAGCTTGTTGTCGGGAGTGATTGGCAATAGAACGCAATGCAAGTGAGGGTTGACCTCATCGAGGTGTGCCACAAAACTTAGTATATTGTCCTCACCCCATTTACGGCAGCACCAGTCATACACATCTTTCGCCCATTCCTCAATCTCAGGCATACGCTTGAGGTGACTGTGGTCTTTGGTGTGAGACAACGTGTCGTAGTCCTGATTGCCAAAAGCAAGTTCAAGCATACGTTCACGATTACCACCCAATACCATTTCGACAACCGTACGTCTGTCCGGTGAGAGTTTTCCCTCGTTTGGGTCTTTTATGCCGAGAGCATCAAGCCGTTCCTTCATCATCTGGGGAATAGACTTCGTTTTGTCTATCGGCTGGATCTTGCCGCCTTTTACAATCTCAAAATTAAGATGCTGACGAGAGAGGTCATAGTTGCCCTCGTTCAAAGCACGTTGCCAGCGGTGGTCATCCCAGTTGCGTCTGTGCTCGTTGCTCTCCTGTGCGGTAAAACCCTTACAGGCGCGAATATCCATCATCTGTTTCTTATCTGCCATGATAATATCTTTTGGTTTCTTCTATCTTCTGCCTCTCGATGTCTTGTGCTCCGATTCGTGGAAGCGTTCCCGCCAGTTCTGGCAAATCTCGCTGGTCTCGATCCGCTCCTGGCACTCCTTGGCTGAGTCGTGAAGTTGCTGCTTTTGCTCGGGAGTTAACCAGCCTTGCAAGTTTGGCTGCTTCTCCGAGGGTGAGGCATCCGATTTCTGATGC
>JAZLHI010000090.1:0-2089 GCA_045616725.1 Prevotella sp.
GTTTGGTTTTAGCCGAACTTGCTTCTTGCGGTATTTTCAACCGCATGCCGAGACATTTGGCCGAGTAACAAAAACAGGCCTTGTCACCCCGAGTAACAAATAGTACAGCAACGTTTCTCTTTGATTCCATATACGGCTCATGAATGCCCTAATCTGTTGCTTGTTTGTTGCTTACAATTCTTGTATCAATATGCCCTGCATTGATATTCAATATGATAGCTGCATTAATAAAGTTCGATGCATAACGTGTTCAACAAAATGGATATCTGATATTGCATAAATATTAGAGAGTGATGTAATACCTTTATTAGTAAGCGATTGTGTCATCACATTGCCCGTTATGCTATATGTGCCTTGATCACGAATATCCCATATATATTGTGATAGAGGTTCACTAAATTCAGAGACAGAAGAATACAATGTACCGTCTGCATTATACGTAAAAACCATCCTTGTATTTGTGAGACAGTCTTCACCATCTATGCCAACAGTCTTCCACTTACCAATAATCTTCTCTTCGATCTCCTGCTGAGTAGGCAATTTCACCTTCTTCCACGTGAAGGTAGTAGTGAAGCGAGTGCCATCCTCCTTCTCACGGAGTGCCGACCACTTCATCATGCCGTCCTTGATGTAGTCGATGTCCCACCACTCGTAGTTGTAGTCAGCTCCTGCCTCTGGACGCCAGCGTGTAGCAAGCCAGTCACCATCCACGTTGTACTCGTTGTCTGCATCAGCACTTGGCACCCAGTAGCCATCCACTTTTTGGTAATAAGTGTATGTGCCGTCAGCACGATACTCAATGCGAGCCTCAGCGTTGCCGTAAGTCTCGTAGCCTGTCATCTCTACACCTTCCCATAGGCCGATGATGTCCTTGGAGTAGTCGGCGGTGATTTTGGAATATTCTCCAACATAATCTGCTTTTATACCGATACCATGGGAAAGGACTTTTGTCACATGCATTGTCATTTGGCTGTCGCTGATGGAAGGAATAGTGCTTGTACGCTCTACGCTTGGTGAAATGATATAAACGACATTTCCCTGTACGGAATATTGAACTGATTCTTTATTATCCCAAATGAACCTATCATCACCTTCTTTATGATCAGCAACCGACAGAGTCCCCTTGCCGTCATTATTGAAGAGCCATATCGTTCGTTGGTTCGTCGCTACATCCTTGCCGTCCTGTTTCATTTTTTTCCACTTACCGATAATCTTCGTCTCTATCTCCTTCTGCGAAGGTACATTGTTTACATCGTCGTCCTTGCTGCATGCAGTAAAGACCATTGCCACTGCCATAAGGGCGAGGGCGATAATTTTGTTCGCAATTTTCATCTCATCCTAAATTCCGCAGTACTAATGTAATTTATACTTTTTAACATCCTGAGCAACAAAAAGTTGCTCAGGATTTTGCCATGTCAGATTTTTCACTTAACTTAGTGCTGCGATTAAAAATCAAGCGATAATCGTAACAAGACATGGCAAAGGTACAAATAAAATCTGAGAAACTCACACCTTTTGGAGGTATTTTTTGGTCATGGAGCAATTTGACTCCATGCTTTCATCCGTCATCGACTCAACTCTGGGTCAGAGATGCAGCATCATCGGTTATCAGTTCAGCGAGATTGTCCGTTCGCTGATGAGCGTGTACTTCTGTGGAGGTTCATGCGTGGAGGATGTGACATCGCATCTGATGCGCCATCTCTCGTATCATCCGACCCTGCGTACATGCAGTTCTGATACCATCCTCAGGGCCATCAGGGAGCTGACACAGGATAACATCTCCTATACTTCCGATCATGGCAAGACCTACGACTTCAACACGGCAGACAAACTCAACACCTTGCTCATCAATGCTTTGGTATCTACTGGCGAGTTGAGAGAGATGGAAGATTGCGATGTGGATTTCGACCATCAGTTCCTTGAGACGGAGAAGTATGATGCAAAACCGACATACAATAAAGGTGGGTTCTATAAATTCACCGAATAAGTAATAATTTTTCAAATATGGGTGATATCGTTCTTTTCAGCCCTTTTGGTTTTGTTTCGGCATCTTGCTGCTTGTCAGTCAGTCATGATGCCCGCATCACTC
>JAZLHI010000091.1:0-11739 GCA_045616725.1 Prevotella sp.
CGAAGGACAGCCACAAGAAGACTTCCTCAAAGGCATTCATCATGGCAAACATCTACTCTCAGGTAGTGATGAACAACATCCAGGCCGCAATCAACGAATGCAACGAAGTCTACGCAATGAAATAGAGCGAAACTTTTCATAAAATAATGTCAGCCATCCGCTAGCCTTTGGGCGACGACGCGGATGGCATTTTTTGTGTATATTACATTCTGTCTTTCGCATCCTTACCGGCACCAGTGCCTTTGTACTTGCTCTTTGCTTGGTTGAAGACATAGCGGATGGAGAGGTTGAGGCGCTGGGTGGAGTTCTTGTTAATCTGGTGCATCTGACTGTCGCCACTGTCCATAAGGATGTTCTCGGCAGTGTGATAGAGAATATCGTTGGCAGTAAGTCGCAAGGTGAGGGCATTGTTGCGAAGGAGTGTCTTCTGAATGGAAGCCGAAAGGGCTGCATTCCATTTCATCAGACGGTAGTTGCGAACACTTCCAGGAGAGTTTGTGTTGAAATTGCATTCCATCTGCCAGTTATGAGGCAGTCGTAGCGTATTGTTACAAGAGGCAAAGAATATAGGATCATTGTATGATTTCACGCGCTTACCAGACGTCTCTCGTGGGTCATTAAGCTCTAGGGAAAAGAACTGCTGCTGATAACCTGCTGTCCAGTTCATGGTGTAAGGACCAAATGTTGGAGAGGCGTTGATGTATGCAACAAGCGTACGTACAGGTTTGGGCAGATTGATTCGCTTATAGACAATCACACCTTCCTCCACAGATATGTTATTGTCGGTATATGGATACTGCCACTGCGATATCATTTGGTCAACATGCACATAGTTTACCGCTCCCATCAACCATCGCCAACGTGCATTAAGTCCCAGTTCATGCTGGATCTGGTTGCTCAACTGCGAGTTTCCCTGCATCAGTATAGAGTGGCTGGCGTATGTCGTGGCGTCATTGAGATGATAAAAGTTCGGGCGTATGGTCTTTGTGCTATAGCTGACAGCAAGTCCTAAGCTGCCAACCGAAACTGAATAAGAAAATGATGGATACAAGCCGTGGCGCACATCATGCGACCTCCCCCGCCCCCTCCACAAGAGGGGAGAATCTGTCATGAGGTCAGTATAGTCAAAGTCAACACATTCGTAGCGCACACCAGCCTTCGCCGTACCATATTTCCCGAAGTTCGCCATGTACTCCACGAAAGCTGCATAAGTATTTTCGTGCGTCTTGGAATGGGAATCGGCAATATACTCCTGATTGATGGTATAGTCAATGTCGCGACTTACCCATGTCATCTCCGTTCCGAAGTTCAGTGAGCCTTTCCAAAAAGGTCGGGACACTACCAGCTTTGTTGCCAGAAGGTTGGCAGAGGCTGTGTTGAAGGAATGAACATTGTCGCTCTCGCAAGTCATCTCCTCCGTGCCTCCTTTGGTGTTCCAATCGAAGTTCCAGTCGATGCCAAACTTCCCGATACGACCGCTGTAGTAGGTGTTTATATTGTGTCCAAATGGAGCCGTGGAAGTGGAATACGACTCTGTGAGTACGGTCTTGTTGAAGACACCGTTGTTGTATAGGTCTTCGTATAAAGTAATCGGATTCTTGCTACTCAGTAGATGGTCCATCTGGTAGCGTATGCCGACGCTGTGGTTTTCGTTGAGCATCCAGTTCGTGCCGATGGCATAGTTCATTCCGTGGCTTGAACTACGAGTATCTCCCCACCCATGCTGCCAATTGTCGTTAAGCAGGCTGTTGGAGTTCATTGTGTAGATATGTTGGTCGGCAGAAGCTTGCTGATGGGTATGCCTGTTCCAGTTATTCAGCATTCCGAAGAAGTCAAATCCCTTGTGTCGATAATTGAGATTAAGCGTTGCCGACGGATCTGCACACTCTGTATCGCGCAAGTCCTGACTATGGCCGGCAGTAACATCAAAGCCAAATCCTTCTCCTTGAGGGCGACGAGTGCGGATGCGAACAACCGAGCGCACCGTTGCGTCATATTGTGAACCTGGATTGTTTATTACTTCCACTTCAAGAATATCCTCACTACTGAAGCGCTTCAGTTCCTCTGTGTCATAAAGCTTGCGGCCGTTCAGATAAAACACAGGAGCGCCCTTGCCTATGACCTCAAGTGATTCGCCATTCATCATCATGCCCGGAATCTTGCCCAGCATTTCGTGTAGCGAACCAGAGTTCTCCAGCGCAGAACCTTGGATCTTTGTCACCATGGCATCACCACGAAGCTTTGTCTTGGGTGCAACAGTTTTTACTACTACTTCCTTTAATGCGAAAGTGGTGTCTGTCATGTTCTGCCCATAGCCCAACAGATAGAAAAGCGCCTGGAGCAGAATCAGAATAATTGTTCTTTTCATCATGTTTTGATTTTGAAATTTGAAAATTCTGGCGCAAAGGTACAGCGTTATTATGATTCTCGCAATACCTTGGGATACGCTGTGCCGTTTGGGGGATACACAGTAATATTGCCAAGGGAAACATGCGGACGAACAAACTTTTCCGTCTATCCCTGAATCTTGTTTTTTGTCCCAAAGCCTTGGTTATAAGCAGGATTTGTTGTACTTTTGCATTCAAAAAAGCATGACAAAAATACCTTTACAACTTATAAAAGACTACGGCATAATCTGTCTGACATACATATGCGTTCTGCTCTTTCTCCGCCCAGCATTCTTTGGCGAGTACAAAATAACAGAATCGCTAATGGTGGTTGCCGTTGTTCATACGATGGTACTCTTTCTCGTAGTTGCTATTGGAGAGAGTGTCGTCACGTTTCTTCTTCGCAGACCGTTCTCATATGGTGACGCATTCGAGACAAGGCTACAGCATTTTGTGCTTTGCGGGGCAGTAAGCATACATGTAATGATGGTGCTTTTGACGCAAGCGAATGTCATTATGATGCATGGGATAGAACATGCAGACTATGCGTGGCACGATAAGGATGGGAACTTCACACTTGAGTGGCTTTTGATGTCGCGTTCTTCATGTGCAGTAGCATCATTCATAATTGCCATTGCAATGACAGCACTGAGCGAAATACACCAGATGCGATATGCGTTGCAGGAACTGTTGCAGATAAACGAACTGCTGGAAACGGAGCAAAGGGTTCTTTGCTCACGTCTGCCGAAGGACAATGTTACAGACAAAATCATTATCCATGGCGACAGTCGCGACTCCTTGGTTGTCAATCCTCTGGATATCGTTTACATAGAGTCGGTGGCAAACTATCTAAACATAGTCTATTTCAATGATGCCGATTTGTGCAACAAACGCTTGCGTTCCTCACTTCGTGATGTTATGGAGGCGTTGGAAGAGTTTCCATTCATGGTTCGCACCCACCGCGCATTCTTGGTTAACATCCACTTCATTACGCAGGTAACGGGCAACTCCGCCGGCATGAAGGCATCACTCTTCAGTTGCGATAAGGTGATTCCCGTATCACGCAGCAACATCGAAGAATTCAAGAAGAGGATTTCTGAAAAGATGTAGTCGCAAGTATCAGATATCCCCTTGCTTGAATCTTTATATTAATATAATGTATGGCTCTGCGTCAGATTTGTTATAGGAGGGTCGCAGCCTCAGCGACCAATCCGCAAAGCGGATATACTCTGTACTGAATGATTGAGTGATACAAGAGACGATTCTCCTTCACGTAACCGGATGAATTTTGAAATAGCCTACATCCCTTCACCTTTCTTCGTAAGGCGTTGTGACATAGGATGTTGCAAGGTGTAGGCTGGTGGTGTAGGCTGGTGTAGGCAAGTCGATCAAATTCATGGGGACGAACCATTTTCGTTAGTCGCTTAAATTCGAGAAAGAATTTTGATGCCAACTCCTCACTCCTCACCTTTGGTGTGTAAGGGGCTGATACTCAGTGGCTTGGTGGGGTGAGGAGTGCTTTTTGACTCCTCACCAACTCCTCACCTTGTATATCTCTGAATATCAATATATTATGGCGTTTGGTGAGGAGTGAGGAGTTGTTTTGATTTGTATGGAAAATAAAGTTAAGAAATACGAGTTGTTTTTCTTAGGAATACGAGTTGTTTTCCTTAGGAATATATCTCTAAAACGAGACAATAATGCGAGGATCTAAAGCCCGTTTTACGTACATGGAATGAATAAGACGTACAGTTTGTGAAATTCACAGATTGTACGTTTTGTTTTCATATAGTGTTTGTTAAGAGTTTGAAATAGTGTGTACTTTTGCATCGTCAAACAAAAACAAGCCCTGAGCTGAAGCTTAAGCAGCGAGGCTCAGGCCCCCCAAGAAACATTAAACCAAAAAACCATAAACCAAAAACATTAAAAACATTATTACTATTATGAAAAAGTTATTCGCTATCGCAGCTCTCGTAGCAGCAATGTTCACAGTAAACGTAACAGAAGTAAACGCACAGTCAACCTTGGATGGAAGCGACTATAAAGCCGTTAACCACGCAATCCACAAGGTGCATGTAAATGACTACATGAACAAGGGTGACGATGAGTATCGTCTCGGTCACTATCAGGCAGCCATGGAGGCATATAAGAGTGCACGCGAGCATAACAACATAGATGAGAACATCGTACCAAATCGCGTAATAGACCAGAAAATGGATCGTTGTGCTGACGCTATGCGCAGGGATAGCAGAAGAGATTCTTATAGCAACAACGGCAGAACATGGCGCGACAGCGGCGTCACAAACCGCGACAACGTCGGCAAATTGCTTGACGCAATATTTAATTGGTAACAGGTAAGTAAGAACATCCAACTTTTGCTAAAGTTGAGGCTAATGGGGACTCCGTGAGCGCCAGTAGGCGCAAGCAGAGCCCCCATTAGTCTTTGCGAGCGGTTATGATTTGATTCATAAGAAACATTGAGATAAAAGCTCATTTCGTTGATTTTATTTTTGTAGTTAGAAGAAAAATACTACCTTTGCATTGATTTCCGGGAAAAACAAACAGGAATGAAGACTTATAAGGTAGTAAATATATGTATTGCAGCATTATGGACAGTTGTTTTTGCTTGTCCATTATTGCTGCAATATTATTATAATGTGGCTGAGAACTTGTCGCTCGACTGGCACGATCTGGGGAGAACATATACCTTCCTGTCAGCATTCTTTCTGCTCTTTCTTTTGCACCACTATCTGGTCATCCCACTGCTCTATGCCCGCAAACGCTATTGGATGTATGCGTTGGCAGTGGTAATAATGCTTTCAGGCTTTGCCCTGTTCACGAGTAATATGCCACGCCCTCATCATGGTGGGCCGATGAGAGAGCATGTCAATCGCTCGGATAGAGAAGAAAAGAGGCCTGAGCGCCCTGAATTCCGCAAGCCTCATAGACATCCATTGGTAGCACCTCCTGACGTGGCGCGACTGATAATAGCCTTGCTGATGCTTGGCGTAAACCTCGGGGCAGACGCTATGGTGAAGTCGCAGGAGCAGCGTCGCAGACTTACGGAACTGGAACAGCAGCACCTGAAGCAGGAGTTGGAATACCTGAAGCATCAGATTAACCCGCACTTCTTCATGAACACGCTGAACAACATCCATGTGCTCATAGACATCGACCAGGAGAAGGCGAAGCGAAGCCTTGTGGAACTGTCGAAGCTGATGCGATACACGCTTTACGAAAGCAACAGCCGGATGGTGCTGCTGTCGCAAGAGATAGACTTCATCACGCAGTATCTCTCGCTGATGAAACTGCGTTACAGCGATAAAGTGGAGATAGTCAGTCGGATGCCAACCGTGACAAATGGCATACAGATACCGCCACTGCTGCTTGTAACTTTCATTGAGAATGCGTTCAAGCATGGCGTGAGCTATCAGCAACCATCGTTCATCCGCATAGCTCTTGCGGTGGGCGATGACAACAAGACGATTCACTTTGAATGCTGCAACAGTCGCCATCTGCTGAAACAAAAAGAAGATAGTGGTGGCATAGGATTGGAGAATGTGCGCAAGCGTCTGGATTTGATATACGAGGGCGACTATAAGCTTAATGTAGAAGACGACAATCCGGAACAATACCGCGTAACACTTGAATTGAAGGGATAAGTGAAGTTGCTTTCAAATTTGTACATTGTAAATGGTAAATTGTAAATGAAATGATAAAATGTTTAGCCTTAGACGACGAGCCGTTGGCACTCCTTCAGCTCCGCACGATGATAGAGAAGACACCATTCCTGCATCTCGTAGCTGCCTGTCAGGATGCCTTTGAGGCTATGAAGGTGCTGGGCGAGGAAGAAGTTGACGCCATCTTTATTGATATCAACATGCCCGATTTGAATGGTCTTGACTTTGTGCGTTCACTGGCAGACCCACCGCTTGTTGTGTTCACGACCGCCTACAGCCAGTATGCTCTCGAAGGCTTCAAGGTAAATGCTATCGACTATCTGCTGAAACCCTTCGGAATGCCTGAGTTCCAGAAGTCGGCTGCCAAGGTGAAGCACCAGTATGAACTGGAGAAGGCTGCACTGAAGGAACAAAGTCTTGCCGGCGATACGCTTTTCGTAAAGGCCGATTACCGCACCGTGCGTGTAAGTCTGAAGCAGATTGTCTATGTTGAGTCGAAGAGTGAATACCTGCAACTGCACCTTGACAATGGCGAGAAGCTTATGTTCCTTATGAGCATAAAGAAGCTTGCAGACATCCTTCCTGCCGACGGTTTCCTTCGCATTCATCGCTCCTATATAGTTAATATGAATAAGGTGCAGGAGATTTCTAAGATGCGTATTAAGCTTAGTGATGACACCCTTCTCCCAATCAGCGATATGTATAAGGACGAGGTGCAGAAATACA
The DNA here is from genome assembly GCA_045616725.1 of Prevotella sp. Taxonomy (GTDB): domain Bacteria; phylum Bacteroidota; class Bacteroidia; order Bacteroidales; family Bacteroidaceae; genus Prevotella. The sequence continues at coordinate 6,794 of JAZLHI010000091.1, forward strand.
TTGACGAAAGAACAGTAAATAACTAAATCATATATATGAATAAGAAACTTTTATCTACAGCATTGGCGATTATGGTGGCTGGTAGCTGCCTTGCCGATGATGTTCCCGCGCTCAAGATCAGCAAGAGCGACGGCGAGAGCGCAGTGGTATTGTCGGAACTGCTGAGCATCAAATTTACGGAATCCGATATGGTGGTAAACATGAAAGACGGCACGAAGCAGACCTTCGCACTCGACGACATCATTGTCATGGAACTCGGTCAGGCACCTACAGCCATCACCAGCATCTTCTCTGGAGCAGAAGCGTATGTGATAACAGACCTTCAGGGCAAGGTTGTGTCGAAGGGCAATACCGAAACGTTTGCCATGCCAGCGCAGAAGGGCATTTATGTGATCACCGTTGGCGACAAGTCAAAGAAGGTTTTAGTGAAGTAAAAGAGGAGGGCTTGAAATGAAACGAATATTATCCATAATACTATTCTCTGCCTTTGCCTTCCAGATGGCAATGGCGCAGCGTGCGCTTATGATTAAGCACGCAGACGGAGTGACTGACGCTGTTTCAATGGCAGTCATCGACTCCCTCAAGTTCAGCGAAGACGGTTCTCTTCTGACGATTGCCAGCAATGACGGCAATCTCGTGGATGTCGCTGCCACTGGTGTAAAATTCTCTTACGGAGAGATGCCTACCGCCTTCACAGTGAAATACAATGGTGAGACAGCTTCTGTAGTCAATCCTTTCCTTATGGAAGGTGTGACAGCTACAGCAAAGGGTGCATACGTCACAGTAAACAATAGTAACGAGAGCACCGAACTTTCCTTCACGCTCTCTGGCGAAACCACTGACGGTTCGTTCCTCTATAACGGTGCATACAAGGCAACCTTCGTTCTCAATGGCGTGAGCATCACAAGCACTAAGGGCGCTGCTATCGACATCGAGTGTGGCAAGCGCATCGCAATGGAACTCAAGAAGGGCACAGTTAACACCCTCGTTGATGCCACTGGCGGCAAGCAGAAGGCTGCGCTCTACTGCAAGGGACACCTTGAGATAGACAAGACCGGTACGCTCAATGTCACTGGCAACACCAAGCACGCCATCTCTGCGAAGGAGTATATCCAGCTGAAGAAGTCTGAGGGCAAGATCAACATCCTCGGTGCGGCAAGCGACGGCATCCACTGCGGACAATACTTCCTTTCAAACGGCTATACCGTAAGCATCAAGAACGTTGCTGGCGACGGTATTCAGGCAGAGCTTAGCGGCGATGATCCTTACGAAGAGGACTACCCAGACGGCAGCGTGCTGATCCAGGGCGGCACATATAATATAGAGGTTACAGGTGTTGGTGCTGCGGGCATAAAGGCTGACACTGACGTGACCATCAACAGCTCAAAGATGCCTACGAACATCACCATCACGGCTACTGGCGACGACAGTCGTGGCATTGATGCTAACGGCAACGTAACCATCGCTGACGATGGCACGGTGGTAAACATTACCGCAAGCGGAGCAGCAAGCAAGGGTTTTAAGGTCGGCAACAGTGAGAACATCGGTACTTTTACGCTCAATGGCGGCACGGTAACTGTCAACATCAGTGGCACGATGGTTCTCGAGGGCACAGACCCTTCATACTGCTCTGCCGTAAAGACTGGTCATTATGTTGGTAATGGTGGTACGCTCAGTGTTACGGCTACCACCGGCAATGCCTCTCGTGCCATTTCGGCTGACGAGAGCATCCTGATAACAGACGGTAACTACACTATCGTAAATTCCTGCAACGGTCAGGCAGGAACGAGCGATAACTACACTGCAAAGGCCCTCACTTGCGACAAGAACATCACCATCGAAGGCGGTACTTTCGACATAAAGATGACAGGCACTGGTGGCAAAGGTTTGAAGGCTGACGGCGAACTCATCATTGGCAAGGCTGACGGCTCTGGTCCCATTATGAAGATTTCCACTACGGGCACTTCGCTCAGCGGCGGCAGCACATCGGGCGGTACCACTGGTGGCACTCGTCCTGGTGGAGGAGGCTGGCGTCCTGGCGGTGGTGGTCCTGGCGGAGGCTCTGCAAGTTCTGGCTCTTCGTCAAAGGCTATAAAGGCTGAAGGTGCTGCTTACATCAAGGGCGGCAGCCTTTATGTCACCACGGCAACCGATGGCGCAGAAGGTCTTGAGTCAAAGACTGCGGTAACTATCAGCGGCGGCACACACTATTTCCAGTGCTATGACGACTGCATAAACTCTGCTGGCAAGATCACATTTGCTGGCGGAACAACGGTTTGCTACACCAATGGCAACGACGCAGTGGATTCAAACTACGGTCGTACCGGTGCGATAACTATCTCTGGCGGCAATGTCTTCGCCTATACTACAAAGAGTTCTCCAGAGGAAGGCTTGGATTGCGACAACAATTCCTATATCGTTGTCACAGGTGGCATAGCCGTCAGCGCGGGCGGTTCGCAGGGTGGTGGCGGTTCGTCGAGCATCGGTTCTTCTACGCAAGGCTACTATCTCGGCTCTTCGCCATCAAGCTATTCCCCTTCCTACTACTACACCCTCTGCAACACATCCGGCACTCCTATCTGCACATACAAGTTTGCAGCCAATGTGTCGAACTCCCTCAGCCTTCTCACGGCCCCTAACCTCGGCAAGGGCAGTATAACGGTGAAGAGAGGAACAGAGAAGCCTACGGCATGCGATGTAAATGTAAACGACGTATTCTTCATAAATCCAACTGTTACAACCACAGGCACTGCCGCTACGGTGACAGCAAAGTAATTTCGTAGTTCTTTGAGTTGCTGATAAAAACCGTGGGACTTTTGACCCAAAACTCCCACGAGAAAAATAAAAACTCCCATGTTTTTAGGTCAAAAACGTGGGAGTTTTTTCTTGTATCTCCAAAGGGCTTATTTTCAACACATTACGAAGTCGCCTCTTGTCCGTAAAAGGGCAAGAGGCGACTGATATTATAGGAATATCGTGTAGATAAGTTCTTCTAACCAATCTGAATTATCGGAAGTTTACCATGGATAAATATTCCTGAGCCAATGAATGAGTTCATTTAGGGTATTAAAATCTTCCATATACGTATTGTGAATTATATCCATATTTATATTGTTAATGAAATCCAAAGTTATATTATTAATGATATCCATAGTCGTATTTTTTTAAGTGTTAATGTTTCTGGGTTAATGTTTTTAGTTTTGGTTTTGACTCCTGCCCCCGTTCGGTGGGCTTTGAGGTCGTGAGGGTTTAGAGCCAGGTGCAGCAGTTTACAACATAGTATGACCTAGGAGTGAGCGCCTGAGAGTGTACGAACTGCTTGTTGCCTTCTTCGATTGCTTTAACAGCCTTCTTAATTGTTGCGATAATCTTTTTCATAATGTTGGTTTTTGGTTTTAAGTTTTTGGTTAAATGATTTAAGTTTGAGTGTCATTTTTTGTTTTTTGACACTGCAAAGGTATGGAGTTCTGAAAAGGTTTCGCAAACACTATATGAAAACAAAACGTACAATCTGTGAAATTCACAAACTGCACGTCTTATTCATCTATTGTACGGAAAATTAGCCTTTTAAATTTGGTATTTCGCTCGCTTATTCGTAATTTTAACTATCGTTTTAATTACTTCCGCTCGGACATAAAAATGAAAGTTTTTGGACTTTCATTTGGTATTTCGCTCGCTTATTCGTAATTTTGTCCTCCGAATATAAACTCAATGAAAAAAATTGAAGAACCACATGAAGAATATAGCAAGAACAATATTATTTACAGTCATTCTCTGCTTTATTACGGCAAGCAGTAATATGCAAATCTTTGCACAAGGGATTGATAAGGTCGTTGTGGGATATGTAACATCTTGGGGAAATCGCATGCCAGACCCTACGCTCGTTACTCATATCAACTATGCGTTCGGCCATGTGTCAAGTAGCTTTGACAGCGTGCGCGTGGATAATCCAGACCGTCTGCGTGCCATTGCGGCAATGAAACAGGAGAATGCTGGTTTGAAGGTTATGCTCAGCATTGGCGGGTGGGGCAGCGGACGCTTTTCAGAGATGGCAGCGGACGAACACCGCCGCACCTCGTTTGCACGCAACTGCATGCAAGCGATAAAGGAATATGATCTCGATGGCATAGACATTGATTGGGAATATCCAACTTCAAATGCAGCAGGCATATCGTTTTCGCCAGCAGACAAGGACAATTTCACGCTTCTGATGCGCGACATCCGTAAAGCCATTGGCGAAGACCATCTACTTTCTTTTGCGGACTATGCAGACACGACATACGTAAACTGCCGGAATGTAATGCCGTATGTGGATTTTGTCAATGTCATGACATACGACATAGCGAGTCCACCTTATCATCATTCTGCACTTTATCGCTCAGACATAGCAGGCAATCTCACTGTGTCGGAAGCTATAGACCACCACCTTGAAGCCGGTGTGCCACTCTCAAAACTCGTCATGGGAATGCCTTTCTACGGTAGGGCAAGCAAGGACTTCAAGGGAGAACGCCCATTCAGGAACATGAGTGCCAACAGTGCGTATAAAGAATGTTGGAATAATGTATCCCTCGTTCCGTACCTTGTTGACGAGAATGGAAGAATGGTTCTGGCGCATGAAAATGCCCGATCCATAGCTGTCAAGTGCAATTACATTCTTGAGAAGAACCTCCGTGGCGCCATGTATTGGGATTCCGACAGCGATGACGACGACTTCACTCTCAGCCGCACCGTCTTCTCAATAATCAAAAAATAAAAAAGCCATCCGCTGGGTACCTCACGGTACTGTGGGGATGGCTGACATTATATATGAAAAGTTTCGCTCTATTTCATTGCGTAGACTTCGTTGCATTCGTTGATTGCGGCCTGGATGTTGTTCATCACTACCTGAGAGTAGATGTTTGCCATGATGAATGCCTTTGAGGAAGTCTTCTTGTGGCTGTCCTTCG
>JAZLHI010000092.1:0-63346 GCA_045616725.1 Prevotella sp.
CTGTGAGCATCCACATAGCACAAGATGCCAAAACAGCATAAAGATAACCATTAATCTTTTTCATAATAGTTTTATACATTATTATATTAATGACCACACAAGAGCTACAAGGCAGATGCCGATGGCGATGATTATCAGCCAAAGCGACAAACGCTCCAGAAAGGTTTGGAATATATGTGCCTGATGTCTTGTCATAGTTTTTATTTTGAGCGGTGCCCGTCTCTGATTTTCCGGGTGCAAAAGTACGAACATATGTCGAACATTTTTTTACGAAAACATTCATTTTTTTCGTTATAATTCTTCAAAAACGTCAAAAAATACGGAAAAACAACGCGAAATGAACGTTTTTATAGCCGAACATGCACATCATTCGCGTTTTTTGTGTAATTTTGCAAGCATAATTCTGGCCTTTCTGAATGAGCCAACAATAGCTTTTTCATCACCAATATGCAGTCGATAGTCACCACAATATACTTCCTTCCAAGCATCATCGCCTTGATTTGGACCGTTTCTTTCGCATTCAAGAAGCGCTCCATGAGGCAGAATGTGTTCATGTGCTCACAGCTGTTGGCAACTTTCTACTTCCTTTGCTATGCACTCTACATCTTTCCCAACGTGGATTATCCGCTCATGGTAAGGATGGACGCATTCAACATCCCGATAGCGCTTACCATGATGGCGCTTACCTTAATGTATATGCACATGTATTACAGCAAGTCGCCTGAACTGAAGCCGTGGTACATGCTGCTGATTGCACCGGCACTGGTCATCGGAAGCGTCTGCGGAACGATATACTTCATTCTTGGCTTTGACAATGCTGCAGAAGTAACACGCATATACGACCAGACAGGAGTCTTCCCGAAGGTCGATGCACAGACGATGAAGCTCTATGAGACCTATAACATCTTCGCCGACCACGTCTTCACCATCGTAGGCGGCTTCTTCGGACTAGCACTCCTATCAGTATGCATAAAGCTTTCAAGGAGAGAAGGTTACAGATTTGGCGACGTGTATAGGTTCTTCTTCAAGCGACACGAGTCAACACCGGGCAGAATACTCTCCACACTGTTCATCGTCCTATTCCTCCTCTTCATTCCAATGATACTGCTTGGCAGGACATACCTGATGCACCACACCACGGTTTCCATTGTCATAAACCTGCTTCTTGCCATCACGCAGCACTGCATCTGCCATGTGGAAAGCTACAGCGACGCTTGTCCAACGATGACGCTACACAGCCTTGTAAATGTCAATCTCGCGGAACGTGTCATAGCGGTAGAGGAAGTGCCTGTCGCAGTGGAGGAAGAACCGAAGTCGCAAGACTCCGCATTCATGAAGATGGTTTACGACAAGTTCCATCAACTGATAGAGGAAGAAGAGCTTTATCGCGACGAGAACCTCACGCTCATCACTCTCTCGGAGAAGATCAATGTTAGCCGCACCACGCTCTCACAGATGATAAAGATACATTACGGAATGCCGTTCCGTGACGTCATCACCAAATACCGTATAGAGGCAGCCATGCGTTTCATGCGTGCAAATCCAGCAGCTACACAGGACGTAATAGCCGCAAAATGTGGTTACAAGAATGGCAACTACCTCAACAGCAAGTTCAAGGAGGTAGTGGGCGAAACCCCTTTGGTCTGGCTGTCAAAGCAAACCGCGCAAGAAGAGTAACATCATGAATGCGCGCTAACCTTGAATTTCAACTCCCTAAAATTATAACCACATTAATACTAACCCTATGAATCGCAAATCCATCTGCTTTATGCTTTTCTCCATCCTGTACGCATTGACAGGCATGGCACAAGACTACTCACAATACTACACTGACCTTCCTGTTGAACTGAAGCAGGTTCAGCCGGTAGTCATTCCCGAGACCTCTGTCAAGATAACCGACTTCGGTGGCGTTGGCGACGGCAAGACACTGAACACGGAAGCCATTGCCACTGCTATCAGCACATTGTCAAAACAGGGCGGCGGACATCTTGTATTCCCAAAAGGCACATGGAAGACTGGTCCTATAACCCTCAAGTCATCCATCGACATTCATCTTGACAAAGGTGCCACCATACTTTTCTCCGAAGACAAGTCGTTGTACGTGACTAGCGGTTCCAACAAGTGCGTGCCTTTCATCAAAGGTTCTAAAGTGCAGAATGTAACCATCACTGGCCAAGGAACCATCGACGGACAAGGAATCTACTGGAGACCTGTCAAGAAGGTCAAGGCTTCGTCAAAGGAATGGAAAGAGGTGTTGGCAATGGGCGGCGTAGTGCGCGATGAAAGCGACGACAAGAAGGCCATGTGGTTTCCTTTCGACATGAACAACGGCATTCCGAACATTGCGGAGACTCCTGAGAAACAGGAAGCCATGCGTTCACACCTTATTAATATTACTGACGCTGAGAATATTATGATCCAGGGTGTGACACTCAAGAACTCGCCAAAGTTCCACTTCGTGCCTACGCGTGCCAAGAACGTCATCATCGACGGCGTCACTGTGGAATGTCCGTGGAATGCCCAGAATGGCGATGCGCTCGACCTCGGCAATACCCAGACAGCGATTGTAGTGAACTGCAACATCTCCTGTGGCGACGACGGAATATGCATGAAAGGCGGCGTGGCAGAGGCTGGTGTGAAGGCTGGTCCTAACAGCGACATTCTCATCCAGAACAACAAGGTGCTGCGTGCTCACGGAGGCTTTGTCATCGGTTCTGAGTTCAGCGGAGGCATGGAGCGTATCGTTGTCCGCAAGTGCAGTTTCGACGGAACTGACGTCGGTCTTCGCTTCAAGTCGGCACCAGGTCGCGGTGGCACATGCAAGCACATCTATTGCATGGATATCGACATGAAGAACATAGAGAAGGAAGCCATCATCTTCGAGACAGGCTATGCAGACAAAGGAGCAGTGGTCAGCGCTACTGCCAACGACGACAAGACAGCATTCTTCCCTGATTTCTGCAACGTAGCCATCTACGATGTTACCGTTGACCGAGCAAAGACTGCGTTCAAGATCCAAGGTCTCCCAGGCCATCCAGTTCACAATATCTATCTCGACAACGTGATAATGAAGAACTGCGACCACGGCATTGAATTCAAATACGCAGAGAACATACAGATGACCTCGTCTCTCATCAGTTCGAAAAAGCAGAACAAGATTGACGAAAACTCATGTAAGAACATCGTGCTCAACAATGTTCCAATGGTGAAGTAAGCCAATAACCAAATAACTTGGAGGCAAAATAAAACTCCCACGAACACAACACAAAACTCCCACGCTTTCTATGTCAAAGCGTGGGAGTTATCATTAATCCCAATGGGCTAGGTTAAACGCAAATAGTTCATTAGACCATGGATTATTTGGGTTTTGTAACCGTCACCGTAACCGTAACCGCAAAATGCACACACATATCATAATATCCCCTTATACATATTAGTAATAATATACATCAATTAAATTAATATATAATATATGTACGCGATGCGGACTTTCTTACACACCCTTACACATTTTGCGGTTACGGTTACGGATACGGTCACGCTTGTCTACTCATCCAAGCCTGGATCCATGCCAGCATATCGCTTGCTGATGTCTGTGCGGAAGAGCTTGTACTGCGATGGAGTTATGTTATCCACCCATCTGCGCATATAGCGCTTAAAGGTGATGATGTCACACATTTTATACTCTATCCACATACGGCCTATGCGGAAGTCTTTGCGCATTGGTTCAGACTCATCGAGCATCAGCACCTTGTTATAGTAGAAGTCATAGTTGGTCTCGAATTTCTGATCGGTGCTCTTTTCGTAAGCTCCAGCGTCAAGGTTCATTACCATAGGACCGCCAGGACCGAAGTTCAGGCTATCGCCAAGGTTGAACTCTGCATCCTTGAGAATCTCATAGAAGGTCTTCTTCTCCTTACCGCTATTGTAGAAATTGTATATCTTCATTGCCTCATCAGGCTTCATGAGCGCGTCCGTTTTAGCATCACCATACATCAGGCGCTTTACGCATTCGTCAGCGAACCACCACTCTGAATTCCATCTGTACCAAGGGTGATCCTGCATGTCACGCTTGATGATGTCCTTTCCGAAGACGATATGAGCATCCTCTATCTGGCAGATTCTCTTGTCGTCATGGTGAATCACTTTGCCATATTCAGCATAGTATTTGTTGAAAACCTCAAATGCATCGTTCATCTGGTCTATCATTACACCTGCGCTTGGCGCGTTGTGGCGCAAGTAGTACACCTGTGCCATCAGGTATCCCGTCATGGCAATGCTCAAGTCGCCTGCACGGAGCTGTTCGCGCTTCTGATAGCCCATGTGCTCCCAAGGAGTTGTATGGAACACCCAGCAGTCATATATCTGCGCCATATTCATCAGCTGTGAGTTGCTTCTATCAGTCAGCATGATCATATACGTACGAGTAGCTATAGGAGCTGGGCTGCCGTTTACCGTTGTTTTCGCCCATTCATTAAGAACGCTGTCGGCACGTAATGTATCGCCCTCAGAAAGGTACGCAAAGAAGTTGGTATATGCGTCAAGGTTCGTAGCGCTCAGGTCGAGATATTTTGACATGCGGTCTTTGTACAAGTTGGAAGCCTCAATGGTCTGCGATAGAGCTATGAGGTCTTCTATCATCTGAGTCAGACCGTCAACCTTATCCTGAAGCTGACTGAGCTGGTCCAGAATCTCCTTGGAATGGTCGTCCTGCTTCTCTGGCGCGACAATAAGATTCCAGATTTCAGTACCGATCTTTCCGCCTGCTGCCGTTGCTATCTTTCCTCCAATGAATTCCAGGATGTCAAGTCCAACGTTATCCGAAGCGAATCCTTCCATCCTAAGTTTTTCCATTGCATCCTTGTTCAGACTGAAGTCGCAGTCCTTTACGTACTGGTCAGGGCTTTTCACGCCACTGCCATCGTACTGAAAGTTGATACTGCTGGTGAAGGCAACATCAGAAACCTCTTCAGGCTTTTGATTTTCCGTTGTTACCTGTTGATCAAACAATTCGTCATCCTGTTGGCAACTTGCCATTCCGAATGTTGCAGCCAGCATCACCGATGCCAGCATTAAAGTCTTGTGTAATTTTTTCATAATTTTTTGTTTTTATTTAATTGTTATTTGTTTTATTTCTGGGTGCAAAATAGCGTAGCGCTTCGTGCGCAGAAAATAGGGTACGTCGCTCGCAGAGCGGTGCTCGTCTCTGATTTTCTGGGTGCAAAATTACGACGATTGTTTCTACTCTCTCGTGCATCCAATGAAAACTTTACGTACAAATCATGAAAACTTTTTCGGGGCCACTTTTTGGGGGGGGCAAAGAAAACTGCCAACTCTCACGAGCTGGCAGCTTTAAGATATATTAATTAACCATTGGACACCGCTTCACAGCATGTGGTAACGTCCATATATATTATGAATCCGCACCGCCAAAATGACGGTGCAGATATCGGAACGGAGAGGCACAGCCCAGCCATGCCCCACCGGTATAATCAGTGTTTAAAAGTCATCTTCGTCGTCGATGATTCGGCCGTTTGCACCTTTTGCGAAACCACCTATTACAGGACCAGATGTTCCTTTCTTATCATTAGCACTATCAAAACCAAGTATTGGTTCGCCTTCAAGATTAATTATCTTGCTTAATGGTTTTCTGTATTTTTTCATAAATTGTGTCTCCTATATTTATTGTATTTATTTATTCAAAACTTTTTTACCATTCTTGATAACGATGCCCTTATAACCCTTCGTAGATACAAGCTGACCAGCGAGGTTATAAACAGCATTTGTCTTAACCTTGTTCTCTACGTTCTTGATAGCAGTTGCATTAGAATCAACGAAGCGGAAACCCTTAGCAAGAGCTTGTGTTGCAGGAAGAGCAAGATAAGCAGAGTTTGCGCGAGATTCAAAAGCAGCACCATCATCTTCAGCCCAATAGAAACCGAGGGAAGCCGGTGTATAATTGCCATCACTGTAAGCAAGCATATAGAACTTCTTGTCACCAGTCTTAGCTTCGGAAGCAGGACGGAGGACATTGTTTTCATCTTGACTGTTAATCGGATAGTCAAGCTCGGTGTAATCAACAGAGAATGCTTTGCTGCCAGTAAATTTTACGTCGCCAGAATATTCTGCCTTGATAAGATAGCCTTCGTCCTCTGAAAGATAATAGAGGTCATCAGCAGCAGCCTCGTATTTTTCGTAAGCGAGTTCTTTGCCATCAGCCCATACAGTATAAACAGTGAACTGAGCATACTCTTTGCCAATCTCAATCATCTCAGGGATTGTAACCGCCTTATCGTTACTAAATGTCACATAGTAACCATCTGTACCTGCTGCATAGAAGTCAATGGTCTTGGCTGGAGTTGGAGGTACCTCATTAGCTTCAAGTTTTACCACTACTGCAGACAATGTTATGTAGCTATCAGCATCTGATGGTCTTGTGAAAGTTACGGAAGTAGACTTTCCCTCCCATGACAGAGCACTCGTAGTTGATGTACATGTTTCTACATTTGTTGTAACATCATTCTTAAAAGCAGAACCTGTAAATTCGATTGATACGATGTTATATCCTGTTGGTGCTTCGAACTTTAACTCATTTGACTTGTAAAAACGAATAGCAGAATTATTGGCATAAATAGAACCATCGTTTCTTGTGTAAGTAAATGTAACATTATCTTTCTCTTGAGAAACTTCATCATAAGTCGTTCCACTGAAACTTTTATCCTTTCCCCAGGTAGACCATCCAAGATTACTGAATGACACAGTTCCATCGTCCGGTGTTGGGTCCGGTGTTGGGTCATCTCCTCCAGCTTTCTTGTACAAATATGGATTTGTTTGCGTTCCATTCTTGTAAACGCGGAAACCACCGCTTCCGTTGTTGTGGTTATATTGGACCTTTAAGACATCAGTATCTGATGTTGCGGAAATTAACACAGTACCATCCTGCTGAAGGGCCATTGTCCACAACTGATATCCGGTAGTTGCGTATGTCATATTACCTGTTGTAGGTTTAAGATAATTACTTCCTGTACTTTTTATCTTGTAACCATTATCTTCTTTTTCTATTGTAATTGCAACAACTTTAGAAGAAGAAGATGGGGATATTGTATTTTCATTGATTTCATTTGAGGAAATAGCTTCGCAAATTCCCCATTTATTTGTTACAGTGTTTGTAAATCCATACAAGTTGCTTGATGCTTCTGCAACAATAAGGTAATCTCCCGACCAGTCTGTTGGTGTACTGGTCACTTTAGTGTAGGAATCAGCCCACGACATCACGCTACAAAGGAGCGTGAACATTAATAAAAGTAATTGTTTTTTCATAATTTTGTTATTTTAATGAGTTTGTAATTTTCATGAAGGGGATAACGTCACTAAAATAACGGATACAAAGAATGCGTGAACGCTGACTTGTTTGTTTAGAGGCCGTAGGAAGAGCCCAAGATACGACAAGTCACGTCCACGCATAGCATGGACGTTCACTGACTTATCCGGTGTATCTTGTTTTGAAATTTCCTACGTTCCTAAACAGTCTCCGAATAATTAGCAAACGCTATATTTTTCCAATAAGAGAAGGAGTCCGCCGACTCCGATGGGCTTCTATGCTACACGAGCACACGACCCAATAATCGTTGCAAAAGTAATAATTTTCAGTGATACACCAAAATTATTGCGCAAGAAAATGAGAATTAGTATTGATTTGTTGACTCTAGGGGCTTGAAACCAAATGGTTTAACCCAAATTGTTCATTAGACACATTGGGTTTAACGATTTTTAAGCAAAAATCCCTTAATAGCGGCTGTCGTTTTGCCAATAAACCTTAAACATCCCTGTTGGGAAGTGAAAGAAAGCAAAGTATTGTTTAACTTTGCAGCCAATGAAGCCGCTTCTCATCATATTTGTGTCACTATCTGTCCTGTGCATTTCTGCTCGTGCGCAGCGACAAATAATCGTGATGAGTTACGAGTCACAGTTGCCTGTTCGTGATGTTTACATCCGAATAGACACTTGCAGAACCCCTATTATCACTAATTATCAGGGCATTGCTGTTATTCCAGACACCTTCGGTCTTGCCACTTTCAGCAACAAGAACCACCTGCAAGCCAAGCTTCGTTCTGATGAAGTTGCCGATAGCGTATGGCTCATTCCTAAGGCAAACACCCTTGATGAGGTAGTAGTATGGGGAGAAAGAAAGGCTCTCTCCAAACGATTTGCCTTGCCAAAGACCACAGACCCGCTGATGAAACAGAAAGGACCTTCGGGTCATGACTACCTTCAAGCCCTCTACGACCTTTTCCATCATAGGCGGAAGAAGATGAATGAAAAGGCATTGGAGATAATAAAGAGCTACTAATGTGTTACAATCTGCTTACAAATAGCCCAATATTGATTTTTTTCTGAAATTTTCTTGCAAAAAATTTGCGTAAAATCAAAGGTTTTTATAACTTTGCCCACACTAATACACGAACAAGCACGGAAATTCCAAAGAAACTAACCAAAATTCCTAAGGAAACACGCGCTAATAATAACCAGCTAACACATTAATAATATATAGCTTATGGCAAATATAAAAGGAAGAATATCCCAGATTGTCGGTCCTGTTATTGACGTGTACTTCGACACAGAAGGCAAGGATGCGCAGGAGGTACTTCCTAAAATTCACGAAGCTCTTAAGGTAAAGCGTTCCAACGGCACTGACCTGGTCGTTGAAGTTCAGCAGCACATTGGTGAAGACACTGTACGCTGCGTAGCTATGGACAATACTGACGGTCTGCAGCGCGGACTCGAGGTGGAGGCTATGGGTGCGCCAATCAGTATGCCTTCCGGTGATCAGATCAAGGGTCGTATGCTCAACGTTATCGGTCAGCCTATCGACGGCATGAAGGAACTTGGCATGCAGAACTCTTATCCTATCCACCGCGAACCACCTACATACGAAGAGCTCTCTACTTCAAAGGAAATGCTCGCTACTGGTATCAAGGTGATTGACCTCCTCGAACCATACCTCAAGGGTGGTAAGATCGGTCTTTTCGGTGGTGCAGGTGTAGGTAAGACAGTGCTCATCATGGAGCTTATCAACAACATCGCAAAGGGACACAACGGTTTCTCTGTGTTCGCAGGTGTTGGTGAGCGTACTCGTGAGGGTAACGACCTTATCCGCGAAATGATTGAGTCTGGCGTTATCAAGTACGGCGACAAGTTCAAGGAAGCTATGGAAGAAGGCAAGTGGGACCTCTCACTCGTTGATCCTGAGGAACTTAAGAAGTCGCAGGCTACACTTGTTTACGGTCAGATGAACGAGCCACCGGGCGCACGTGCTTCTGTTGCATTGTCAGGTTTGACAGTCGCTGAGGAGTTCCGTGACCAGGGCGGTGACATCCTTTTCTTCATCGACAACATCTTCCGTTTCACTCAGGCAGGTTCTGAGGTATCGGCTCTTCTCGGTCGTATGCCATCAGCTGTAGGTTATCAGCCAACACTTGCTTCTGAAATGGGTACTATGCAGGAGCGAATCACTTCTACAAAGACAGGTTCCATCACTTCCGTACAGGCTGTTTACGTGCCTGCCGATGACTTGACAGACCCTGCTCCTGCTACTACATTTACTCACCTTGACGCTACTACTGAGCTCTCTCGTGGTATCGCTTCCCTCGGTATCTACCCTGCCGTTGACCCACTCGGCTCAACTTCTCGTATCCTCGACCCACTCGTTGTAGGCAAGGCTCACTATGAATGTGCTCAGCGCGTGAAGCAGATTCTCCAGAAGTACAAGGAGCTTCAGGACATCATCGCCATCCTCGGTATGGATGAACTCTCTGACGAGGACAAGCTCACCGTGAACCGCGCTCGTCGTGTACAGCGCTTCCTCTCTCAGCCATTTACTGTTGCAGAACAGTTTACTGGTGTGAAGGGTGAGATGGTTAGCATCGAAGACACTATCAAGGGCTTCAACATGATCCTTGACGGCGAACTCGACGATCTCCCAGAGCAGGCATTCCTCAACGTAGGTACTATCGAGCAGGCCATCGAGAAGGGTAAGAAGCTCATGGCACAGGCTGCATCTTAATCCGCTTTCTATGCTTACATTAAGAATTATATCACCAGAGAAGATACTCTATGAAGGCGACGCTTCGCTTGTGAAGGTACCGGGAGTGAGTGGAGAATTTGAGATTCTCGACAACCACGCTCCTATCATCTCCGCCCTGCAGTCAGGAACTGTGGAAGTGGAAGGCAACGGCAAGCGCAGAGCATTCACCATCATGGGTGGCTTTGTAGAGGTGCATAAGAACATGGTTGATCTCTGCGTAGAGATGGAATAATCGGAAGAAGATGAACATTGCTGTAATAATCATTACTGTGCTGATGCATCTACTGCTCACCGGTATGGCATTCTTCATCTTGAAGACCGTTATGAAATCAAACCCTACGGGAGTGATGAAGGCCATATTCTCCATAATGGGCGTACGCTTCATCTTCCCATTGGCATTCTACGCAGCATGCCTGTTCGGATGGAAGGAATACGGATTGGAACTGGGTGAGATAAAGGTTTTCACCATTTTCTATCTCATTCTCTACCTGCTTTTCCTTGCCATCGACACCGTGTACTTCTATTTTACTCTCAAGAATTCAGACAAAAACAATAAAGAAGAAAAATGAAATATCTCAAATCCATAACACTTATACTGGCACTTGCGTTCTTCGCATGCACTGCGGCCTTTGCTGAAGGCCATGGCGAGGAGACGGAAAAGGAAGGTATAAGCTTGAAGGAGATATTGTTCGGACACGTTCAGGACTCCTACAACTGGCATCTCTTTGATGTTAATGGACATCCTGTCGTGATTGATCTTCCGATGATCTTCTACAGTCAGCAGAGCGGATTCCACGTTCTTTGCACATCGCAGTTTGAGCATCATCCAAATGCGGAACTGCTTCGTGAAGGTCCTGAAGGATTCGCTATCCAAGGCTCTGCAGAAGAGAAGGGCAAGATTGTGGAGAATGTTAATGGCGAATGGCAGCCTGTCTGCTTCGACATCTCCATCACAAAGCAGGTCTGCGTGGTATTCATTGATGCCATCATCCTCTTGCTCTGCATCCTCATCCCTGCACGCTGGTGCAAGAAACATAAGATTGACGACGAAGCTCCAAAGGGTTTCACTGGTTTGATGCACATGTTCATCATGTCGGTCTATGACGACCTCATCAAGTCAACCCTCGGCGAGAAGGCAGACAAATACGCGCCTTACCTGCTCACATGCTTCTTCTTCATCTTCTTCGCCAACCTCATGGGCGTGATGCCATTCCCTCCAGGCGGCGGTAACATTACAGGTAACATTGCGGTAACAGGCTGTCTTGCCCTCTGCACATTCCTCGTAACCAACGTCACAGGCAACAAGCACTACTGGATGGAAGTCTTCTGGCCAGAGGTGCCAACATGGTTGAAGTGCCCAGTACCTTTGATGCCTGTCATCGAGCTCTTCGGTGTATTCATCAAGCCTATCGTGCTCTGCGTCCGACTCTTTGCAAACATGCTTGCAGGTCACGCCATAGCAATCTCGCTGACTTGTATGATATTCATCATGTTCGCTCTTGGCGGCTTCATGGGCAATCTCCTCGGAGGAGTTATCACTCCTGTCAGCGTACTCATGAGCATCTTCATGATGGCTCTCGAACTCCTTGTCTGCTACATCCAGGCAATGGTATTCACTCTCCTCAGTGCGATCTACATCCAGATGTCGCACGCTTCACATCATTAAAAAGAATAATTAATAAAACAATAATTTAATACATTACGACTATGATTTCAATGTTTTTAGCAGAAGCACTGGCAACGCTCGGTGCAACTATCGGTGGTGGTTTGGCAGTTATCGGTGCAGGTCTTGGTATCGGTAGAATTGGTGGACAGGCTATGGACGCTATGGCTCGCCAGCCTGAGATTCAGGGTAAGCTCCAGTCTTCTATGATTGTTGCTGCTGCTCTCGTTGAGGGTGCTACATTCTTTACTCTGATTATCTCCCTCCTCGCTCTCTTCGTATAATACAAGAAACATTAACGAAAATCCAACATGTCATTATTAACGCCTGATTTTGGTTTGTTCTTTTGGATGACTGTCGTCTTCCTCTGTGTGCTCGGCATACTGTGGAAGTGGGGATTTCCTGTGATCATCAACATGGTTAATGAGCGCAAGGAATACATCGACGGCAGCCTGAAGAAGGCACACGAGGCAACAGAACGCCTCGCCAATATACAAAAGGAGGGCGAAGAACTTTTACGCGAGGCTCGTGAGAAGCAGGCTTCCATCCTAAAGGAGGCAAAGGAAACTCACGACACCATCGTAGCAAAGGCAGAAAGCGATGCACGCGAACAGGCAAACAAGATGATTGCCGAGGCAAAGTCGCAGATAGAGGCTGAGAAAGCAGCTGCTATCCGTGAGATCCGTTCGCAGGTTGCTGAGCTCTCAGTTCAGATTGCAGAGAAGGTGATTCGCCAGAATCTGAGCAGCGACAAGGCTCAGATGCAGCTAATTGACAAACTGCTGGATGAGGTTAAGTAGGTTCTACACATAAAACCGAAAACTTATATCTTAAATGGACATAGGTGTAATATCTGTCAGATATGCGAGAGCGCTTCTCAAAAGTGCCACTCAGCAGAAGGTACAGGCTGATGTATATAAGGATATGCAGCAGCTCGCCGATGCTTTCCTGAAGCTTCCTAAGTTGCGTCAGGTCATCGACAACCCTATGCTGGGCACTGACAAGAAGGAAGCTCTATTGCTTGCTGCTGTTGGCGAGAAGCCAGCCGAACTTTCAGGAAAGTTCATCAAGCTGGTTCTCAAAGAAGGCAGAGAGGCGATGGTGCAGTTCATTGCCAATTCGTACATCACTCTGTACAGACAACAGCAGAACCTCATTCGTGGACGTCTCATCACTGCCACAGAAGTTGCTCCGGAAACGGAAGCAAAGCTCCGTGGCATGGTGGAGAGCAGAACAAACGGCAAGGTGGAATTCCAGTCGGAAGTGAACCCTGATATCATCGGCGGCTTCATTCTTGAGTACGACACCTACCGTATGGATGCCAGTGTGAAAAGTCAGTTGAGAAACATTCTCAATGCTCTTAATTAAAGGTTTACTCTTTGCAATAAATTGTAAATTGTAAATTGCTAAATTGTAAATGAATTTATGTCAGACAAAATAAAACCAAGTGAAGTCTCTGAGGTTCTTCTCCAACAGCTCAACGGCATTGAGGGCGGACAGGACTTTGACGAAGTAGGTACCGTGCTTACAGTCAGCGATGGTGTGGCTCGTATCTACGGACTCCGCAACGCAGAGGCTAACGAACTTCTTGAGTTTGAGAATGGCACGATGGCCATTGTGATGAACCTTGAGGAAGACAACGTTGGTTGCGTCCTTCTCGGTCCTACAAGCGGCATCAAGGAGGGTCAGGTAGTGAAGCGTACAAAGCGTATCGCTTCCATCCGCGTGAACGACAACATGCTCGGTCGCGTTATCAACCCTATCGGTCAGGCTATTGACGGTCTTGGCGACATCGACCTCACAAACTCTTTTGAAATGCCACTTGACCGCAAGGCTCCTGGTGTGATCTATCGTCAGCCGGTAAAGGAACCTCTGCAGACTGGTCTTAAGGCTGTCGATTCAATGATTCCTATCGGACGTGGTCAGCGTGAGCTTATCATCGGCGACCGTCAGACTGGTAAGACAGCTATCGCCATCGATACTATCATCAACCAGAAGAGCTTCTATGATGCAGGCGAACCTGTTTACTGTATCTATGTAGCCATTGGTCAGAAGGCTTCTACAGTAGCTGCTCTCGTTCAGAACCTGAAGGAGCACGGCGCACTTCCTTATACAATCATCGTTGCCGCTACAGCTGCTGATCCTGCTGCCATGCAGTATTACGCACCTTTCGCTGGTGCTGCTATCGGTGAGTATTTCCGCGACCGTGGTTTCTCAGCTCTCGTAGTTTACGATGACCTTTCAAAGCAGGCTGTTGCTTATCGTGAGGTATCTTTGATTCTTCGCCGTCCTTCTGGTCGTGAAGCTTACCCAGGCGGCGTATTCTACCTCCACTCTCGTCTCCTTGAGCGTGCTGCAAAGATCAACGCTCAGCAAGAAGTGGCAGAGAAGATGAACGACCTCCCAGAATGTCTCAAGGGACATGTCAAGGGTGGCGGTTCGCTCACAGCTCTCCCAATCATCGAGACTCAGGCAGGCGACGTTTCTGCTTACATCCCTACAAACGTAATCTCTATCACTGACGGTCAGATATTCCTTGAGTCAGACCTCTTCAACCAGGGCTTCCGTCCAGCCATCAACGTAGGTATCTCAGTATCTCGTGTGGGTGGTTCTGCACAGATCAAGTCTATGAAGAAGGTTGCCGGAACTTTGAAGATTGACCAGGCACAGTATCGCGAGCTTGAGTCTTTCGCTAAGTTCTCAAGCGATATGGATGCCGTTACAGCCATGACTCTCGACCGTGGTCGTAAGAACAACCAGCTCCTTATTCAGTCACAGTATTCTCCAATGCCAGTAGGCGAGCAGATTGCTATTCTCTATTGCGGTGTTCACGGCTTGATGGCTAAGGTGCCAATCGAGAAGGTTCGTGAATGTCAGGACTCATTCCTTGAGACTATGCGCACATCTCACGCTGAGGTTATCGCTACACTCGGCAGCGGTAAGATTAGCGACGCAGAAACAAAGGTTATCGAGGAAGTGATGGCTAATGTAGCAGGACAGTATTAAAAGGGGGGCTTCATATGGCTTCATTAAAAGAAATAAAAACTCGAATAGGTTCTGTCAACAACACTCGCAAGATTACGAGTGCCATGAAGATGGTTGCCTCATCAAAGTTGCACCATGCGCAGCGAATGATTGAGAATATGTACCCATACGCCAACTTGCTTAAGGGTATGCTCAAGACATTCCTCCAGGCAGAAGTTGATGTGGAGAGCGACCTTGTTCATGAGCGTCAGGAGATCAAGCGCATTGCCATCATCGCATTCTCAAGCAATTCGAGCATGTGTGGCGGTTACAACAACAATGTAATCAAGCTCACTATGCAGGTTGCCGAGGAATATGCACATCTTGGCAAGGAGAACATCCTGATCTATCCTGTTGGCAGAAAGATTGCGGAGAAGGTCACAAAGTTAGGCTACAAGCCAGCGGGCAATTACGTTCAGCTTGCCGACAAGCCTAATGCACAACAGTGTGCCGAGATAGCACGCGAGGTGGCTGACATGTACCGCAACCACGAGATAGACCGCGTGGAACTCATCTTCCACCACTTCAAGAGTGCTGGTTCGCAGATTCTAACACGCGACACACTCCTCCCTATCGATCTCAAGAAGGAACTCAACAAGAACATCTATCGTGACCTTACTTCAACAGTTACCACGAAGGATGCTCAGGATTATCTGCGCGAGAATGGCGGTGGCGAGGAGAAGCACGAGAAGGTGAAGGCATTTGAGGTGAACGACTATTATCTCATTGAGCCTGACCGCGAAACCATTTTGAGCACCCTCATTCCGAAGGTTATCAATCTTCAGGTTTATGTCGCTCTTCTTGACAGCAACGCTTCCGAGCACGCAGCCAGAATGGTTGCCATGCAGACAGCCACAGATAACGCAGACGAACTGCTCCGCCAGCTCAACCTGCAGTACAACAAGTCTCGACAGCAAGCTATCACAAGCGAACTCCTTGACATTGTCGGCGGTTCTATCAACAACTAAAAATCATTCGCATAATAATAAAAAGCGGCAGAGAACATCATGTTCCCTGCCGTTTTTATTTATTGGTTCTTCTTTACATTAGTGCAGTTTTTTGCGTCCAACTCTCCACCTCTCCGCAACAGCGGTGTAAATCACTGAAACTTAAAGACTTGCAAATGCAGAGAGTTTGCTCAACTATCCGCAACTATCCGCAAATTCTCCGCATTACTTCCAGATGCATTTTGCGCATAGTTGCTAAGAGAAACAACAGCTTTTAGTAACATAACTCACAGGAAAACACTAAAAAAAATGCATTCTTTCACACGTAAATGCCATAGATATGATGCGTAATCCTAAGTAATACCTAAGAGATTTTCGTTCTCTACAAATCAAAAAACTCCTCACACATTCGCTTGTGATGAGTGAACGGTATTACTCGTACGTCTTGCAGTGGTTATAGCCGAGTTTGTCATAGATACGCATCATGTGTGGGAGCTGCGAAGTGAAGCGGTTGTAGTCGCGGACGGATTTATCGCTCCACTGGATTTCGGAGAGTGCTGCCATTCGCGGCAAGTACATGTACTGAGCCTGCTTGAGATCCGGCACGTATTCTGTCCAAAGATTGCACTGAAGACCGATGATGTGCTTCTGCTGGTCTGTGGTAAGTACTGACGGAACTGGCTCAAAGCCATATACTTTCGACATCGGAACATAGCCATTGAACGCCAACGGCTGGTGGTCACGGTCAGACATCTGGTAGTAATCGAAATACAAGTGTGACGTTGGCGTCATGATAACATCATGGCCTTTCTGCGCAGCCTCAATACCTCCTGTCTCACCACGCCATGACATGACTGTGGCATTCGGTGCTATTTCGCCTTCAAGGATCTCATCCCATCCAATTATATTGCGTCCGCGCGCATTGAGAAAGGTCTCTACATGCTTCGTGATAAAGCTCTGCAGATACTGCTCCGCCGAATGCTTGTCGTCGCCTTTCAATCCAAGCGCCTTGATTCGCGCCTGACATTTCGGACATTCTTTCCACAAATCCTTTGGACATTCATCACCTCCCACATGTATCAGCGGACTTGGGAAAAGGTCGCAAATCTCACCAAGCACAGTGTCAAGGAATGTCAGCACCTCATCATTGCCAGCACAAAGCACGGCACGAGATACGCCCCAACTTGTCCAAACATGATAAGGTCCGCCTGTGCATCCAAGGTTAGGATAGGCTGTAAGAGCCGCAAGCATGTGTCCCGGCAGGTCAATTTCAGGAACTATGGTGATGTAACGCTCCTGGGCATAGCGCACGATCTCACGAATCTCATCCTGTGTGAAGAAACCGCCGTATGGTTTGCCATCAAAATCCCAAAACCTATTGCCAACCATTGTCTCCATTCGCTTGGAACCGACTTCGGTAAGCCTTGGCAAACTCTTTATCTCCACACGCCATCCCTGGTCGTCAGTGAGGTGCCAATGCAGGCGATTGATGTTATGCAGGGCAAACATGTCGATATGGCTCTTGAGGTCGCTGACAGAGAAGAAGTGGCGACTCACATCCACATGGGCACCACGATACTGGAAACGAGGAGCATCAGTGACAACAACAGCAGGCATCTCCACTGACGAAACATTTTCCGTTGGCAAAGACTTCCTAAAAGTCTGGATACCATAGAACACTCCCGCAGGCGTCTTTCCGCTGATAGTCACCGACTTACTGCTGACAACAATCTTATATTCTTCGTCCTTAGTCATCTTGTTATCCAGCGCAAGGACAATAGTCTTCTTAGCCTTTGGAGCATTCACGGCAAGTTCCAAGCCTACCTGTTGCTTGACAAACTGCTGCAAGAACGATGCATTGCGCTGCATGTCCTTATTGGCATTCACATTTATGCTTACGGTGCCATCAAGGATAAAGCAGCCCTTCTGGTACTTGATACTGTTTGGAAAAGGTACGACAGAATAGTCTGCTTTCTGCGCTGACACAGAAAGGCTAAGGAGAACAAGGAGTAAGGACGGAAGGATTCGGATCATAATGATTAAAGGTTATAAGGTTCTAAGATCCTATAGCTGATTCCTAAACTGCTCTATCACATCACAGTTTGAGATGAAGGTCTTCTCAAAACCTACTTCGCGCGTATATGCGTCAAGGGTCTTGAGAGCCTTATACTGCTGAGAGTTGCGCTGAACATGGGCTACGAGGTCATAGTTGTCGTCGTAGTCGTATGTTACCCACAGGTCTGGAGCGATGGCTATCTGCCCGAATAATGCAGACATCTTGAGGTTTGCATTGCTAGAAGAAGCTGCCTCAGCAAGGTACTTGCGAGCTATCTCAGGGAAATTAGCCTCCTTTGGATTCTGTTCGTCCATGATGCTCTGGCCATAGTGAGTGAGGAACCAGCACTGTCCCTTGTACGAAGCTTGGTAGTAGCTGTTTGCTAGTGTATATGCTAGTTGCTTGCGTGAATCGGCATCTGCAGCACCATACTTGTTAAGAAGCGAGATAACTTCCTTGCAGAACTCAACCTTCATATTCTTCTTGAGCGGATACTTTATCTCATTTCCCTCATCATCACATATTGGCGCATCAATAGACTGATGACCATCCCAATAATAAATACGGTAATCGCGATGTGCAGCATAATAGCCTATAGCCTGATTCTCAATATATTTACGGTCAACTTTCTGGAGATATGGAAGAGCTTCTGCCAGGCGATTCTCAGCAATGAGCTTTGTACCGATAAAGTCATTGCGGAAGTTTACGTCATAGCGAGCGGAAAGTCTCTCCGAAAGGTACTGCTTGAGAGGATCACCGCCAGCATTGTCCAGCATGTTAAAGTACTTCTCTATATCCTGGGCAGTCATTTCATCCATCATGCGGAACGAAGGCGACGAGTAGTTGAAGCGTCCGTGATACCACTCGCTGTAATTATCGTAATCATTGAAATCGGTTACAGCACAAAGCGCGAGATGCATGCTTTCATCACCACGGCGCTTATACTGCTCGGCAAGGCTGTGCTTTACAATTCTTGCTCGCGCATAAGCCTCGTCGCCACCTTCTATCTTCTTCACTTCAGCGTCAAGCCAACGCAGCTCATCAGCCATAAATGCCTTAAACTCATTCGATTGCACATCGGCAACAGATGGTTCCACAAGCATACGGATGCGACGAGCGTTATGCTTCATAGCCTCTGTACCCTTCATGCCCATAGCCTTATCAATACAGGTCTTGGCTTCGCGATAGTCCCCATTGAAATAATTGACCAAAGAGGCAGCACTCATCCACATGCATGGTACCTTTGACTTCCCGCTTTCTGCCATCTGCTTTGCATAAGTCACGAAATTCTTGAACTCAAGGTTCTGGTTTGCAGAGATTGGCGCGTACGCCTGCCCCCACGCAACGTTCTCATAGTTGATATAAGGAACGTCTGTCTCTCGTGCATCTATGGCTGTCTGAATGCGGTTTACGTATGTCTGCACAAGATAATTGAGCACAGGAGCATTAGGGTCCTCATTGCATATCTTCATGATGCCGGCAAGGTTGGTAAACTTCCTGACGCTCCAGAGGAGACTCTGCTGGTCGTTCTGCTCAGCATAGATATCCCAAGCCTGCTTCTTCTTGCCTGTAAGGAGAAGATCACGGGCATAGATATTGCGCATCATGTCCTTGTAGCAATCGTTAGGATATTGCTTTGTTCTTGTGGTAAAGAAGGAAAGGTTTGACTGATGGTCGTCCAGCAGCATGTTTGCACGCATGAAAAGCAATGCCCAGCGGTTGCCATACTTGCCATTAAGGTTCTTTTGCGACACGCTTACTATGTTTCGCAGAGTGTTCTTGCGTTGAGCAAGTTCAGCCGCAGTAGGATAACTCCATGTTTGCTGAACCTGACCAATAATATCGTCATACTTCTGAAGGTATTCCAAGTAAACCTTCATCGGCATATCATTCTTCCCAATGGCAATCCTCTTGAGTTCGTCAAGGCTTGGCGTGTACTGTTTCTGGGTATAGTTCTGCCAGAACTTGCTCATCGCATCCTCATAGTTGGAGCGGAAGGAGTTGTCGCAGAAGCTAAACATGTAGTAACTCTCGGGAGTGTCATCATAGCCACATGCACTTGCTGATGAAGCAAGCGAAAGAAGGGCAGCAATGCTAATCAAAAATCTTCTCATAATCAGCTTGTTTATAACGATTTATGTTGTAGTTGTTAATATCAAAGAGAATGATCTCATGCATACATTCTGGCTTTGCCTTTGCCACAGCCTCCTTGCATAGGAGTATATCCTGGAGTGTTGGCTCACGAGTCACTATAGTGTCTGTCTCAAGCATAGGTACATCGCCTTCTTCGTGCTGAATATCCACAAACTTCCCGTTCCTGAACACGAGTTCCCACTTGTATATCGGAAAAGCGGAAGCCATTGGCAGGTTGTAACTCTTCAATTGCCCGAGATAAGGTTTCACATCATTGATATCAAGGATAGGCTTCTCCACATCCAGTTTGCGAAGGTCACCCGTGTTGTAAACCATCAACACGCCGCTATCCACTGGCGGAACTGGCTGTGAGAGCTGGTGCAGACGTATTGTAGCAGAGAGGGTTATGCCTTTTTTCTGCATGAGGGCATGGAGTTTCTCCAGGAAAGAGAAAAAGTTCTGGCGCGTAGTCATTGTCCAGTCGCAGTCTATCTGAATCTCTTTGACCTTGCCAATGCCGTGTGTTTCGTTCATCTGTAGGAGTCGCGAGAGGAGTTTCTCTGCAAGTTCGTCCTGCTTCTGGCGCATACAATCATTGTGTATATAGACTGTCGGGATTATTTCCTGACGGCATTTCACCACACTGTCAAACTGAATCGTAGCGTTCGGCATCGGTTCTCCGCCGTTCATAACGACATCGAAGTATCTTACATAGAGTCGCTCAACGTTATGCTCCGTCATAAACTTCTCCTTCGCAGCATCAATCCTGAACGATGTATTCCAATAGTACATCGCTCTCGTTCTCACTGCGGGCGTCTTGTCAGCACACGAAGTGAAAATCAGCAAGGTAAGAAATGTAAGAATGTAGCTTGCGCGCATGTTTAGTTATATTTGCAGTGCAAACATACAACAATTTGGCACAATTAGGCAAATTGAAAGCAAAATGATTAGCATCAAATTAACACAAATCATCATATTTCGTTCAAAAGGGGTTGATATAAGGTAAATTACATATAAAACGAAGAAGATAAATACATTCTTCTCAGCGGACCATGAGAAAAAGACTGATATTAGACCATTTGAATCAAATCATAGCATACAAAAGGGTAGCAATGGTAAAGTGCCATTGCTACCCTTTATCCTAAATTCTGGAATTATTTTGCGTACGCAACAGAACGGGTCTCGCGGATAACCGTGATCTTAACCTGTCCTGGATAAGTCATCTCGTTCTGAATCTTTGTTGCTATTTCGCCACTGAGAGCCTCTGTCTGCTTGTCGTCCATCTTGTCAGCACCAACGATTACACGGAGTTCACGACCAGCTTGTATAGCGTATGTCTTTGTAACTCCTGGGTAACTCATTGCAATAGCTTCCAGATCGTTGAGACGCTTGATGTAAGCTTCTACGATTTCACGACGTGCACCAGGGCGAGCACCTGATATTGCGTCACAAACCTGTACGATAGGAGCGAGGAGAGTGTTCATCTCGCACTCGTCATGGTGAGCAGCTATGGCGTTGCAGATGTCTGGTTTTTCTTTGTATTTCTCTGCTATCTTGCCACCATAGATTGCGTGTGGGAGGTCAGTCTCCTCATCAGGTACCTTACCAATGTCGTGAAGAAGTCCGGCACGCTTTGCCTTCTTTGGGTTGAGACCGAGTTCAGCAGCCATGATAGCGCAGAGATTTGCTGTTTCACGAGCATGCTGGAGAAGGTTCTGTCCGTATGAAGAGCGGTACTTCATCTTGCCGACGATACGTACAAGTTCTGGGTGAAGACCGTGGATGCCAAGGTCAATTGTAGTGCGTTTACCTGTTTCTACGATTTCGTTGTCGAGCTGCTTCTTTACTTTTGCCACAACTTCCTCGATACGTGCAGGATGGATACGGCCATCAGCAACAAGCTGGTGAAGAGCAAGGCGGCAAACCTCTCGACGGATAGGGTCAAACGCTGATATTACGATTGCTTCAGGGGTGTCGTCAACGACGATTTCCACGCCCGCAGCTGCTTCTAGGGCACGAATGTTACGTCCTTCGCGACCAATGATGCGTCCCTTAACTTCGTCATTGTCAATATGGAAGACGCTAACAGAATTTTCAATGGCAGTTTCAGTGGCAGTGCGCTGGAT
The DNA here is from genome assembly GCA_045616725.1 of Prevotella sp. Taxonomy (GTDB): domain Bacteria; phylum Bacteroidota; class Bacteroidia; order Bacteroidales; family Bacteroidaceae; genus Prevotella. The sequence goes on from JAZLHI010000092.1 coordinate 22,034, forward strand.
TGTCTGAATGACAATCTTTTTTGCCTGAGCTGCTGCATTGAGTTTTGCGTCGTCAACAATCTCGTTTATGTATGCCTGAGCCTGAGTCTTGGCTTCATCCTTAAGACTTTCAATAAGGCGAGTGCGAGCTTCTTCTGCACTTAGACCGGAAATTGTCTCAAGTTTTGCACGTTCCTCCTCAATAAGCTTACCCATTTCCCCTTGCTTTGCGATGAGGGCTTCTTTCTCTGTTTCAGCGTCCTTCTGGAGTTTTTCCACTTCAACGCGCTGCTTCTCAAGGTCGTTGAGTTGCTTTTCAACTTCCTTCCTGGTGTTGTTGAACTCATTCTTGTCCTTATTGAGTTCTTCGCGCTGCTGATCAATAGTGCTCTGACGTTGGTTAAGAGTATTCTCGCGCTGCTTCAAACGGTTCTCTGAAGCCTGGATTTTTGAGTTGCGGCTCTGCACCTCACGATCAAGTTCCTGCTTCTTCTCCAGGAATTTCTCCTTGACTTCAAGAAGCTTCTTTTCCTTTATAACTTCAGCTTCTTCCTGTGCTCTTTCCATATTACGACTATAAATGCCTTTTATAATATAGCGGAATAGCACATAGCCCAACAGGATACCCACTATGAGTCCTGCTATAGGTAGTATTATCATTAAGATATTGTCCATTGTTTTATAGATAAAAGTGATTAAATGATGTTCTCTGATTTTATGTTTTTGAGGTTCTTTGAAAGATTTCGAGTCGTAAATTGCGAAAAAAACGAGCCAACAAGCGTTTCACAGCGCTTCTTCAACTTCTTTAGTCAGTGACGAGAGAATATCATTGTACACCTCAATATCGTTGCGCTCTCTTTCCTGTTCATAGCGCAACGCTATATCAATCATTGCCATCATAAGTATCTCTTCTTCCGACTTCGTCTTAATGAAAAGTTGCTTATAGTTGGTAATGGTAGTATTTATGTTCTTTGCGGCGTTTCTATATAATGGTTCATCTTGCATCTTGATGACCACTGGTATAGTTAAACCGTTGACATTTAGTCGTATGGTGATTTTTCTTTCTTCTATCATCTCCGACGTTCCTTGTTATTCAGCGTTGAGCAGTGTAATCGCCTTGTTCAGGTCTTTGATAAGTTTTGTTATCTTGACCTTTGATTGGTTGATATCATTATACGATATCTCCAACATACGGGCAGATTGCAGGTGCTCATAGTCGACTTTTGCTTGTGCCAACTGCTGCTGTAGAACGATTGCTGCGTCGTCTTTTTCCTTTAAGGCCTCTCGCAACCTAATATTCTCATCTTTTGTCTCTTGGAGCAGAAAGATGAGCTGTCTTACCCTTGTTTGGAGTTTTCTTAATAGGTCGTTTTCTTGGGGCATATCTAAGGCTTGCGGCTGCAAAGTTACGAATTATTTGCTAAAAGTCAAACATTTTTGCACATTTTCTGCACTATAGCCTACTTTTAGTTGTTGCAGTCGTTGTATTTTTGTTGAAAAACGTTATTTTTGACTTGCTTCGGCTACTGTTGAAGCAGGTTCTTTCTTTGCAAGCATGACAAGCTGGAACACGAAATCTGTAACCCACTTCTGCGAAAAGCCGAGACGAGCGTTCATTTTGCGAATACCAACAACGGTCTTCATCACTCCTGGTTCTGTAAAATCGTTCTTGTTGAAAATGTCGTTGACTGTCTTTTCTGTCATCGTATAGATGGCTTTCTTGAAGAATGATGGCATGCGAAGCTTGAGTTTCATAAGGTTACCCACAAGCATCATAAGATCTTGTGTAAGTCCCTGGAACTGATAGAGATAGGTTTGAATATCCTGCATTTTCTTACAGTTCTTCTTTATGCTTTGGTCTACCTCAGCAAAGAAGCTGTCATCGGTTCCGTAAACTTCCTGCATCATCTTCTTACAGCGCTTCTTTTCACCCACTCCGAGCTTGTTGTTTACTGTTGGAACCTTCAATGTTGTCTTGAAAGTTCTGAGATCGGGAAGCATTGCTATGTTTGTTATTCCCACTTTCTCTGCAATTACCGCCTGAAAATATACGCGGATGAGAGTCATGTAGTCTTCAATGCCTCCTGTCTTATGATTATCTTCAGTTGTTTTCTTTCCGAAAATTTTGTTAAAGAATCCCATAATGATTTTAAATATACTTAATTTGTTGTCGTGATATTCAGTTATTTTTGTGATGAAATTACACGACTTTTTGGTTGATTAGGTGCTATTTTTGCTGATTTACGCTGCAAAGTTATGTTTTTTTTTAGAAAAAAGAAAGAATTTCTTTAGTTTTTGCGTAAAAATGTGTAATTTTGCCGCGAATATTCTATAGCATCAAATTCAAAAGTCTCTATTTAATTTAACATGAAAGGAATTGTTCTTGCCGGTGGTTCAGGCACTCGCCTTTATCCAATCACAAAAGGAATAAGCAAGCAACTCTTGCCTATCTTTGACAAACCGATGATTTATTATCCAATTTCCGTGCTCATGAATGCCGGAATCAGGGATATCCTCATCATATCTACACCAATGGATCTGCCTGGATTCAAGCGCTTGCTTGGTGATGGCAGTCAGTTTGGAGTAAAGTTCACCTACGCAGAACAGCCATCACCAGATGGACTTGCACAAGCATTCATCATTGGCGAGGATTTTATCGGTGACGACTCTGTTTGCTTAGTGCTTGGCGACAACATCTTCCATGGCACAGGTTTCAGCAAGATGCTCGCAGAAGCGGTAGAGAATGCTGACAACGGTAAGGCCACCGTATTCGGATACTATGTGAACGATCCTGAGAGATATGGTGTTGCAGAATTCGACGAGCAGGGCAATTGCCTCAGCATTGAAGAAAAACCACAACATCCAAAAAGTAACTATGCTGTAGTTGGTTTGTATTTCTATCCAAACAATGTCGTGGAAATAGCCAAGAACATCAAGCCTTCAGCTCGCGGGGAGCTTGAGATAACAACCGTAAATCAAGAATACCTCAAAAAGAATGACTTAAAGGTCCAAACTCTTCTTCGTGGATTTGCGTGGCTTGACACTGGTACACACGATAGTTTGAGTGAGGCGTCAATCTTCATTGAAGTCATCGAGAAACGTCAGGGGCTCAAGATTGCCTGTCTGGAAGAGATCGCATTCCGCAAAGGATGGATTGATGCAGAAACATTGAAGGAGGTTGCAAAGCCAATGGCAAAGAATGCTTATGGTCAGTATCTATTAAACCTTGTAAAATGATATTAGGCATCTTTCTAATATGTAAAGATGTATTGTTGAGAAAATAAAAAGAATAATATAATATGAACGAAATTGAAAATTCACAAAAGACTGCCACTGTCGAACGACCACAAGCAGAATCGGGGTTTGACATCTTCGTATTGTGGAAAATCTTTATTCTAAACTGGTATTGGATTATACTTGGCGGTCTCTTGGGCTTTGGAGTTGCGCACACTTACTTGCGCTATGTCCCTAACGTCTATTCTGCAACTGCAAAGATCCTCATTAAGGACAATGAGAATCAAGGAAGAGCGCGCAATGCGATTGCAGCTGCTACAGACCTTGGTATGGTTACACAGACTGATGGATTCCAGAATGAAATGGAAATTCTCAAGTCTTCAGGACTCTCCTCAGAGGTGCTGAAGAATCTTAAACTTTACACCACATATCAGCTTAAGGGACGTTTCGGAAAGACCACAGTCTATAAGGATCAGCCAATATCTGTGGATCTTCAAAGTAGCGTTTTGGACAAGCTTAATGTGCCAATGTCCATTGTTATAACTCGAAGTGCAAACACATACAATGCTGCCATTGAGTATTACGTCCCAATAACAGAGTTTGAAGTTGAACCATATCCTTATAATAAGAATGTGAAGATTACCAACTTCCCAATGACAGTATCAACAAAGGTTGGTAACGTAACATTCACTAAGGGTAGGACTGAACTTTCTGAGAAGACAACAGAATTTGTCACCATACAGTCGCCTCAGTCAGCTGCCTACAGCTGGACAGCTCGCACTTCGGTAAGTCCAACATCAAAGGAGTCTTCTGTTGTAGATGTGATCATGACAGATGAGAGTTCGCAGCGAGCAGTTGATTACCTTCGCGAGATGGTAAATCGTTACAACAGCCAGGCTAATGATGACAAGAACGAGAAAGCTCTTCGCACAGAGGAATTTATTGCAGACCGTCTTGCGAAGATTACCAACGAGCTTGACTCCACAGATGAAAACCTCCAGCGATTCCTAGAAGCAAACAATACAATTGCGATAGAGGCAAGTTCTCAAAAGTCTTTCTCTCAGAACACAGAGAATGAGAAGAAACTTGAAGAAATCATTATGGAGGAGGAGCTTATCAAAAGCCTTGTCGATTTCGCACGCCGTAAGGACAACAAGTATCAAGTCATACCATCTAATATCGGTTTGAAGGACAATGCCTCAACTCAGCTTATCAACCACTACAACACCCTTGTATTGGAACGTAAGCGTCTCATGCGTACTGCTTCGGAGAAGTCTCCTACTGTCATTGAAATCACTTCACAAATTGATGATGTATGGAAGTCTATCGACGAGGCTCTTGACGAGAACAAGAAATCCCTTGTTATTCAGCGCGACGCTATTGAGAAGCAACTTGGTAATTCTGAAGTTGGCGTACAAAAGAGTCCTGAACAGGAAAAGCGCCTCAAGCAGATTGGTCGTCAGCAGGAAGTGCAGTCAAGTCTTTATCTCACCCTTCTTCAGAAGCGTGAAGAAAACCAGATTCAGCTTGCTTCAACAGCAGACAAGGCAAAACTTATTGAACCTGCCCGCATGTCAGGACTGGTGTCTCCAAAGCGGAGCATGATTCTCCTCATCGGTCTTATTATCGGCTTGCTTGTTCCATTCGCCCTTCTCTACCTTTCAGAATTCCTCCGCTACAAGATTGACGGTCATGAGGATGTTGCAAAGCTCACTTCACTGCCAATTCTTGCCGATGTTGCTGTTGCAAATGAGAGAGCAAAAGATCGTGGAGACGTTGTGGTCAAGAAGAATACCAACAACCAGATGGCGGAAATCTTCCGAAGCATACGTACCAATGTACAATTCATGTTGCCTGAAGGTGCTCAACGAATAATGCTCACATCGTCTCTATCAGGTGAAGGAAAGACATTCATCGCAGCCAACCTTGCTGTAAGTTTTGCGCTTCTTGACAAGAAGGTTATTATGATAGGTCTTGACATCCGTCGTCCTCGTCTTGCAAACCTCTTCCGTCTTGAAGGAGTAAAGGACACACAGTCAGGTATATCAACTCTCCTTACTCTTGACAATCCTTCATGGGAAGAGATACAGGAGCAGATAGTATCATCACAGGTTAACGAAAACCTTGACATCCTTATGGCAGGTCCTATTCCTCCAAACCCTTCTGAGCTTCTCGCCCGTCCTACATTGGACAAGATTGTAGAGTCTCTTTGCGAGCATTATGACTATGTCATTATGGATACTGCGCCTATCGGCCTTGTTACCGATACAATCCATATCGGAAAACTTGCTGACGCTACAATCTATGTAACTCGTGCCGACTATACTCCAAAGGCAAGTATTGAAGGTCTCAACGAACTTGTAGAGACAGAGAAACTTCATAATGTAGGTGTTGTTATCAATGGTATCGACATGTCGAAGAAGCGCAATGCCTACTCTTATGGTTACGGTCGCTACGGTAAGTATGGACGCTACGGTCGTTACGGTTCAAGCACTTATGGCAAGCGCTATGGTAGTTATGGAGGTTACGGAAGCTATGGTTCTTATGGTAACTATCAGAACAGCCGCTACGGAAACAAGAAAGACAATTCCGTTAAGCTACGTAGTTCATTGTTCTAAGAACATTATAAAGCCCTGAATAAAAAGTAGAGGGAGGGTCTTTGCCCTCCCTCTATTCATGAAAAAAAATCATTGGTGCCGATTTTGTGCTGAGCATCATATAAAGTAAATATAATAATGAATATAGCAGTAGATTTTGACGGGACAATCGTTACACATGAATATCCAAGAATCGGTCGTGAACGCCCTTTCGCAGTAGCGACTCTCAAGAAACTAAAGGAAGAAGGACACCATCTCATTCTTTGGACTGTTCGAGAGCATGATCTTTTGCAGGAGGCTGTAGATTGGTGCAAAAGCCGCGGATTGGAATTCTATGCAATCAATAAGGATTATCCAGAAGAAACCCATGCCACAAATGACTTTTCCCGCAAACTAAAGGTTGACATGTGGATAGACGACCGCAACGTTGGCGGGTTGCCATCGTGGGGGGAAATCTATCAAATCATCCATGACCATAAAACATACGCACAGATTCTCGCAGAACAGGAAAAGGGAATGGACGATTATGACGCACCAAAGAAGAAGCATTGGTGGCAATTTTAATTCCTTTTTTAACAAATTCTAACAGAGTGTTAAAAAGAATTAATATCAAAAAATGGCGCTGTTAACGCAAACAGTGCCATTTTTTCTTTTTTATAAACAAAAATAGTCATACCTTTGCACTTGATAATAACGCATCTTCCTCTATTTATTGCCGTATAAACCGCTTAATTAGAACGGTAAATATGAATAATAGTGGAGTTGCAAAGTTTAACTTGACATCTTTTCGTTGTACTGCCTTGGTGGCGAGTGAACGATTCGGGAGTGAAGTACCCTGTGAGTGGGTCCATAATCACTGAAGATGCAAAACAGAAGAAATTATCATTTCCTCCAGCATTGAAAAATCCCAGGTGTCAGAAATATAATGTTATGTCGAAAATTTTTAAATTTGCTATGGTAATTGCCATACTTGGTGTTTCTCTATCTCAGTCAGCTAAGAACACCCGTCAGTCGGGAAATGACAATGATTCACTTGTAAGCAACAAAGTAGCAGAAAAAAAAGTTGAAAACAAAGTAAATGATGATCACGCTTATTGGAACGCTGTAATGAACGCCATTATACAAGTGGAAAGTGGTGGAAACAGCAAAGCAGTAAACGGCAAGTATGTAGGAGCAATGCAGATTGGACCTATCTTGGTTCAGGACTGCAACTCGATTCTCAAATCGCGCAATATCAATAAGCGCTACACTCTCGCTGACCGTTATAGCGTGCAAAAGTCAAAGGAAATGTTCGTCCTTATCCAGTCACGTTACAATCCTTCAAAGAACATTGAGAAGGGAATCCGTATTTGGAACGGTGGCTGCAACTACAGAACAGCATCTACGAATGGTTACTATCGTCGTGTGATGAGCAAGATGAATAGAGCCTAATTTAACAAAGAAACTAAACTAACGGAAAGTCCTGTGAATCAAATGTATTCGCAGGACTTTTCGTTTTTTTGCCCCATTCACGTTATTTTTTTCTAAAAGGTTTCGTTTTTCTTGATTTAATGTGTAACTTTGCAAAAGATTAACGACGCAAATCACCAAATCGCAAACTAGTAAATCAGTAAATTAATAATTATGATGGCATTTATTATCGCTCTTGTAGTCATCGTACTATTGGTACTTTGGCTTGTAGGTATCTACAACACATTGGTTCGTCTCCGCAACAACCGCGAGGAAGCATTCGCAGGTATCGACGTACAGCTCCAGCAGCGTCACGACCTTATTCCAAATCTCGTAGCTACAGTCAAAGGCTATGCAACACATGAGTCAGAAACTCTTCAGAAAGTAACTGAAGCTCGTGCAGCTGCTATGGGAGCACAGACAATTGGCGAGAAGATACAGGCAGAACAGCAGCTCGGTCAGGCTCTCGTAAACATGAAGATTGCTATGGAAGCTTATCCTGAATTAAAGGCTAACCAGAACTTCCTTGAACTTCAGGGCGAACTCTCGGACATTGAGAATAAGCTTGCTGCAGCTCGCCGTTACTTCAACTCGGCTACCAAGGAGTACAACAATTCAGTGCAGGCATTCCCTAACAACCTCATTGCAAACAACTTCGGTTTCCATAAGGAGCCAATGTTCGAAATCTCTGAGGAAGAGCGTGCTACAGTTTCAAAGGCACCGGAAGTGAAGTTCTAAACGCTTTACACTTCTATGCAATACGTAGGAACACAAAGTCAGATAAGTCGCAACAACATGCTGAGCATGTTGTTGCTTTTTGCATTTCCTGCCATTATTTTAGGCTTATTATGGGTGTTCTTCGTCATAATAGCCTCGCTTGGAAGCGATTGTGATTATGGTCCCGCCGTTGATTTCCATGAAGTCAACAGCATGTTTCTTGCCACGGCTCCATGGGTGATTCTCGGCGTCGCCATTTGGTTTGTCATAGCATATCTCTTTAATGCCCAAATGGTGAGGATGGCTACTGGCGCTCGTCCATTGGAGCGACGTGAGAACAAGCGTGTCTATAATCTTGTGGAAAATCTTTGCATATCCATTGGCATGGAGATGCCGAAGGTTTATGTTGTAAATGACAGTAGCTTGAATGCGTACGCTTCGGGCATCGACAGAAGAAGCTATGCGGTAACTCTCACCACGGGCATTATTGACAAGTTGGACAACCAAGAACTAGAAGGCGTCATTGCCCATGAACTTACGCATATCCGCAATCGTGACACCCGTCTGCTCATCACTTCGATTGTCTTTGTGGGAATAGTTTCCACGCTACTGACCTTGTTGTATCGAGTATTTCGTGTTGTGCTTTGGGATGGAGCAGGCTCCCGTCGTTCCAATTTCAGCAGTAACCGCAATGATAAAGGCGGCGGAGTGGCTATAATTGTGGTCCTTATTGTCGGGATCATCTGCATGGCTATAGCATTCTTGTTTATGTCACTCACTCGTTTTGCGATCTCACGAAAGCGCGAATATATGGCTGATGCGGGTGGAGCAGAGCTCACTCGCAACCCGCTTGCCCTTGCTTCTGCACTGCGAAAGATTTCTGGAGATCCAGGACTTCGCGACTGTGGACGCGAAGACATTGCGCAGCTTTTCATCATTCATCCGCAGAGTTTGTCGAATAATAGCATGTTGAGTATATTCAATTCAATGTTCTCAACGCATCCAGACATACGCAAGCGTATAGAAATTCTTGAGCAGTTCTAAGAACGTTCTACCATTGGTGTATCTTCTTCAAGCATTCCGAGCCATAACCATACGAATTTGATATTGTTTGCCTGTTAGTCTGGTTAATTGTTTTGGAGAATGATAACAAAATAATAGTTTTTTCTCAATTATAATGCCAATAAAAGTGCGCAAAACCGAGAAAGATGAAGAAATATCACGAAAGAATGACGTATTATAATTAATTTGATTAACTTTGCACAAAATAACGTCTTATGAAAGAACTGACCTTAAACAATTCAAGGAAATGAAAAAGACAATGGTAAAACCTGCAGAAGGACGACTTGGTATAATGATAGTTGGTAATGGTGCCGTTTCAACGACATTCATGACCGGTGTCTTCATGGCACGAAAAGGCCTGTCAAAGCCTATTGGCAGCATGACGCAATATGATAAGATTCGCGTTGGAAAGGGTGAAAACAAGAAATATCTGCATTACGGCGAGATTGTTTCGCTGACAGATTTGAATGATATCGTTTTCGGCACATGGGATGTTTATCCACAGAATGCCTTCCAGAGCGCCATGTACGCAGAAGTTCTGAAGGAGAAAGACATCTTGCCGGTAAGAGATGAGTTGGAGAAGATTGTTCCTATGCAGGCAGCTTTCGACAAGAACTTCGCAAAGCGCCTTGACGGCGACAACGTGAAGGACTGCAAGACACGTTGGGAAATGGTTGAATCCCTTCGCGAGGACATCCGCAAGTTCAAAACCGAGAACAATTGCTCCCGTATTGTTGTGCTATGGGCTGCTTCAACAGAGATTTATGTGCCTGTCAATATGGAGGTTCATGATACACTGGAACATCTTGAAAAGGCGATGAAGGACAATGACAAAGTCAATATTGCACCTTCAATGTGCTATGCTTACGCTGCATTGGCAGAGGGTGCCCCTTTTATCATGGGTGCGCCAAACACTACTGTTGATATCCCAGCAATGTGGGAACTCGCAGAAAAGACCAAGATGCCTATTGCAGGAAAGGACTTCAAGACAGGACAGACACTCGTAAAGTCAGGCTTTGCTCCTATTATTGGTACCCGCTGCCTCGGGCTGGACGGTTGGTTCTCTACCAATATACTCGGTAATCGTGACGGCCTTGTGCTCGACGAACCGGAAAATTTCCGCACTAAGGAGGTCAGCAAGCTTTCCACTCTTGAGACAATCCTCAAAGCCGACGACAAGCCAGACCTTTACACCGATTATTATCATAAGGTACGCATAAACTACTATCCTCCTCGCAATGACAACAAGGAGAGCTGGGACAACATTGACATCGTCGGTTGGATGGGCTATCCTATGCAGATAAAGATAAACTTCCTTTGCCGCGACTCCATACTTGCAGCTCCAGTATGCCTTGACCTCTGCCTTCTCTCAGACCTTGCTGCACGCGATGGCCGTTATGGCATACAGAAGTTCCTCTCATTCTTCCTGAAATCGCCTATGCATGACTATACCAAAGGTGAGGAAGCTATCAACCATCTCTATCAGCAGCATACTATGCTGAAGAATGCCATTCGCGAAATGGGAGGTTACGAGGCTGACCAGGAACTGGATTAATACTTAATGCATAAACACTAAACGCTAAATCGTATTAGTTGATTTCCAAAACGGATAATTTTCCTTCCTGACGGCAAATCTCCCCAAACGCCTAAATACTAAAATAACAAAATGGATGTCCTTTGCGGGCATCCATTTTGTTTGCATTGTATAGTTATGATGTGTAGTGTTTCTCTGTTATTCTTCTCCCAAAGGCCATACGAGAGCAGAGGCTCCAAGGAGTGCTGCATTGCTGCTCTTGAGGGAAGATACGAGGAGTTTAACCTTGCCACGCCAGAGAGGCATTGTGTATTTGTCCATAGCTTCACGGAGAGGCTTCATGAGAATCTCGCCAGCTTGTGCCATACCGCCGAAGAGTACGATGGCTTCTGGTGCAGAGAAAGCGATGAAGTTACCGAGAGCACGACCAAGAATTTCGCCAGTGAAGTTGTAAATGTCAATAGCAATGGCATCACCCTGAACGGCTGCATCGTAAACATCCTTTGAAGTGATCTTCTCAGGATCAAGCTTGCGAAGGAGGCTGTCGTCAGTGCGTTCTGCAAGGAACTGGCGAGCAGTGCGTGCAACACCTGTAGCAGAAGCGTAAGTCTCAAGACAGCCTCTTCTTCCGCAACCGCATAGACGGGCATCGTCCGAGAAGTCCATGATAGTGTGTCCAAGCTCACCTGCAAAGCCGTCGTGACCATAGACAATCTTGCCATCAATGAAGATACCAGAACCAACACCTGTGCCAAGAGTAATCATGATGAAATGATCCATCTCCTTTGCTACACCGTATGCGTGCTCACCCATGGCAGCTGCGTTTGCGTCGTTAGTAATGACACAAGGAAGACCGATGGCTGCCTGAAGCTTTTCAACGAAAGGAAGAATGCCTTTCCAAGGGAGGTTTGGAGCGAAGTCGATGCGGCCAGTGTAGAAGTTGCCGTTAGGAGCGCCGACACCAACACCGAGAATGTTCTCAATGCCGCAAGTGTCTGCTGCGAGTTTCTTGAGATGCTCGCAAAGAGTGTTGATGTAATCGTCGAACTCAGCAAAGCTTGCAGTAGGCATAGAGCACTGACCTAGCATTTCACCTTCGCGGCTGACAACTGCCATTACGGAGTTTGTGCCGCCGATGTCAATTCCAAAAGCGTAATTTTTCATTGTTGTATTTGGTTTTTAGTTTGTTTAGGATTCTAGTTATGGGAAGCCCAAAGCGAACGCTTTGGAAACTGGAACTTATCTATCTTATTTTTATTATCTTACTTTGTATCCGAAGAAGCCGTACCACGCGATGACGAGGAAGCAAGGAACGCACACCCAGTAGCTTGTCTGATAGCATGAAAGACCTTCCACCCATGCCCTAACGGCTGGCATTGCAGCACCACCGGCGATGGCTGTTGTGAGGAGAGCGGCAGCGTTCTTTGTGAATGGCCCAAGGTCAGCCATTGCCATTGGCCAAAGAGCAGGCCACATGAGAGAGCAACCAAGTCCCATAAGGAATAGGCAACCCACACTGAATATGCCTGGCAATAAGCATACACCAATGCTTCCGAGCAAGGCAACGATGGCACAGATACGCATGGCAAGTACCTGTGAGATGAACTTCGGAATCATTGTAGCGCCGATGATATAGCCCGCACACATGCCGAGAGATGGGATGTAAAGCACCCAAGTAGGAAGTTCACTGAGACCGAGAGAAGACGTGTAGTCGGTAATCGTGCTGAGGGAAATGGTTTCGACACCTACGTAAAGGAAAAGAGTGATGGCACCGAGAACGAGGTGTGGAAACTGCCAGATGCTTGTCTTGCCCTGAGCGTAAGAGACAGCTGCTTCAGTCATAGTGGTTTCTTCGCTATCTTCTGTTTCGCCTTCTGCCGTTACTTCTGGCAGTGGAGCAAGAAGAGATATTACAGCAAGGGCAATGAAGATTCCTATGATAATATAGAATGGTGTATAAAGTTCACCTAGTTGGATGTCGGCAACGTCTGTCTTACCGATGACAAGAAGCATGAAAACAGTTGTCGTGGGCCATGCGAGCTTGTTGCAAATACCCATAATGGACATGCGCTGTGCTGCACTTTCAATAGGTCCAAGGATAGTGATGTATGGGTTTACCGCTGCCTGAAGAATAGTGTTTGCGATGCCGGAAATGAAGCAAGCAACAAGGAAGAACCAGATGCTCTGCATGCTTGTGGCAGGAATGAAGAGACCGAAAGCAATGGCAAACAGTATGAAACTGACTGCCATAGTACGCTTGTAGCCGATAGCCTTGATGCACTGAGCTGCCGGATAGCTAAAAATCAAGAACGGTATGAAGTTCACCACGATGAGCAAATTTGCCTGGAATGTAGATATGTTTGTGAGCGATCCCTTCAGAACGGGTGTGAGGAAACCGTTGATACCAAAGGCAAAGCCGATGGCGAAGAAGAACAATCCGATGAGGGAAAGCGGTATTATGTAGTTCTTGTTCTGCATATTTTATTTGTTAGCAGCCAAACTTGGCAGCTAAGTTGTTTGGTTGTTTATTTATTTGAGAAGAGTGTATCTGGTTTCGGAAGATGCTGGAGTGATCTTGTAGTCAGTGACCTTGCCGTCCTTCCAAGTGATGTCAACAAGGAAACCGCCACGAGAACGCAGACCTTTCACGTTTCCGTCTTTCCAGGCCTCAGGAAGTGCAGGAAGAAGTGTTATAACAGCACCCTCTTCTGGAGAGTAAGCACTCTGCATAAGCATCTCGCAGACGCCAGCCGTGCCTCCAAAGTTCCCGTCAATTTGGAACGGATTGTGGGCATCGAAGAGATTAGGGTAAGTGCCGCTGTGAGGCTTTGCCGGATCAACGTATGTAAGAAGCTTCTGGAGGTAATGGTAAGCAGTATCCCCCTTCTTCAAACGAGCCCAAAGGTTTATGCGCCAACCGGTACTCCAACCCGTTGATTGGTCACCCTTGATCTCAAGAGTGCGGATGCTTGCGTCAAGATACTTCTGGGAAGAATATGTAGAGAGGTCTTTTTCCTGCTTATTATACAAGAAACTAGTCATGTGGTTGCCAGGATAGAGTCCGATGAGGTGCGACTGATGGCGGTGATGCCAATCCCTATCATCCCAGTCGTAATACCACTCCTGGAGATTCCCGCGCTTGCCAATCTGGTAAGGACGAAGCTTCTTCGTGGCAGCATCAAGCTTCTTTTTGAAAGCCTTGTCGGTGCCAAGAATCTGGGATGCCGTGGCAGTGTTAAGGAAAAGTTCGCGTATGATGGCAAGGTCGGCAGTGCCGCCATAGCAGGTTTCTCCATGATACCCATTGTCTGTTACATATTCATTCTCTGGTGATGTGGAAGGCGCCGTGATGAGTTGCTTAGGGTTGTTAGGATCAGGGATTAGCCAGTCAAGACAGAACTCGGCAGCACCTTTCATAAGTGGATAGGCCGTGTTGCGTAGATACTCTTTGTCCATGCTGTAGAGGTAGTGCTCCCATAGCGTTTCCACGAGCCAAGCCCCACCCATGTTCCAATTTGACCACATAGGATTCTCGTGCTTCTCTCCGACAGGGTTTGTCATTGCCCAAATATCAGAGTTGTGGCTTGAGCACCATCCCTTGTCTATGCCGTAGTAGTTCTTGGCTGTTGTGGCACCATTGTCGGCAAGAGCTTTCACAAAGCCGTCAAGAGGCATCACCATTTCCGGCATGTTGGCAACCTCTGCGGGCCAGTAGTTCTCTTCAAGGTTAATGTTCACGGTGTAGTTTCCGCGCCAAGGCTGGTTCTTTTCCACAGCCCATAGTCCCTGAAGATTGGCAGGAACGCTTGGGGTGCGAGAGCATGAGATGAGGAGATAGCGGCCGTATTGAGTGTAGAGGGTTTCGAGGTAAAGGCGGTCTGCGGGTGTAATAGTCGACGTTGAAACGTCGGGAACTGTGACATTAGAACCAGAGGCTGAAGAAGCTTCCGTGTAAAGTTTCAGCAGTTTGTCAGTAGGAATGTTTGATGTGTGGTTGCCATTGCCAAGCGAGAGTTGGAAACGGTCAAAGATCTTGCGGTAATCTGCTATGTGGCGATGACGAATGTTGGCATAATCATTGAAACTGATCTGTCTCTTACGAGCGTCAACTGCAGATATGTAACCCTTGTCAATTGCGTCAGGAGCAACGTTATAGCCCTTGAAATTAGTCTCATTCACAAGATAAACGATGAGTTCGTCAGCATCTTTCACCAAAAGAGAGTCACCACTGACGAACATCTCGCCGCCAATGTTATTTGCCATCAAGCGAGTGCGGAAATGGATGCTGTTAGGATCATCATCCGAACGTCCGTCAACTATGATGCCGTCATTTTCACAAATGATCTCGTGAGGAACCAACGACGACATTCGCAACGAAAGGTTCAAGTGCTGGTTTACATTGTAGTTCTCCTGCTTGAAACGTATGGCAATAAGGCTGTCCGGATTAGAAGCGAAGTATTCGCGGATGACCTTGTTGTCGCCACGAGTGTATTCATCAGTGCAGATGCTGCGGTTTATGTCCAGTTCTCGTCGGTAGTTACTGTATGAACCAGCGTTCAAGTCGCGGACAAAGAGCTGTGCAAGCGGACGATAGAATTCTGAATTCGGGCCTTGTATGCGTCGCTGGAGACTATCTGCAAGCTTGTAATCCTCATTGAAGAGGGCCTTTCTTACTGCTGGAAGCCACTCGTGGGCATCGGCATCACGCTGTTTGTCGAAAGGTTTGCCCGACCACATAGTGATGTCATTCAGGAAAATGGAGTCGCAATCAGCACCACCATACACCATTGCACCGATACGACCGTTGCCAATAGGCAGGGCTTCTTCAAAATAGATAGCAGGAGCATCGTACCATAGACGGAGATTTTGCGCCTGAGCAGAGAGCGACATCAGGACAAAGGATATGAGTATAGTTATATTCTTCATAGCTAATTTTGCGCCACAAAGTTACGATTTTCTTTCCTATTTCCCACCCTTTTGGATGTATAATCTGCTATTTTTGCACATTATTTATATGAAATGAATGAGAAAAACGAAAAAAGAGCATATAAATCCCTATTTCAAGAACGCTACGAAAACTATTTCTTAGTAAGTTTATTCAATATTTCCTTGTTGACCTTATGGATAGTCTTTCCCTTTTCAACAATATCCTTCTGTATTGATTTGCCCGTTTCCACGAGATCCTTCTGCAGATTCTTGCCCTGCTCGAGCAAATCCTGGCTACGTTCCACAATAGCTCTCTGAAGTTCATCTACATCATAAAAGAAACTGCTCATAGCGAGTTGGAACATGTTGGGACGGCGTTTTTTCTTGTCAGCACGTGAATTAACAACAATATTTATTCCTCGTTCCACCAAATGAACATTCACTTCTGCAGGTGCCATAGCAGGCTCGCCATCATAGTGTACATAGCCTGCAGACTTTCGTTTTATGACAAGATTCTTCCCCTTGAAGGTCTGAATATTACTATTCTTGTCAAGTGTCTTGTTTATCATCTCCATATTCACTGACACCGCGTTCTGGACACCTACCGGATCCATGACCACTATATCCAGCAAGCCGTCCTTCATGGAAGCATTCGGAGCAATATAAGCGTCATTACCGTATTGAGACGCATTGGCACATGATATCAGCCAAGCTTTCTTCTCCACAGGTTCCCCATCGTCTATAGAATATTCGTATGTTTCAGCTTCGTATGTCAGGCCGTCCTTGAATATTTTCTCCAGATAGGTCATCATGCCACGTTTACCGGCGCCAGCAAACCTTTCTGCTATAAAGGCATCAAAACCTATTCCGCATGTACAAAGGAACGGGTGATTGTCTATAACTCCATAGTCCAGACAATGAATCTCCAGCTCATTGATGACCGATATTGCTTGCTTCACATCCAATGGAAGCATGAGATGCCTGGCTAGACCATTGCCACTGCCACATGGAATGATTGCCAATGCCGATTTGGTATTCACAAGACCTCTCGCAACCTCATTCACGGTACCATCGCCGCCCACAGCAACAACCACATCAACACCTCTCTCCGACGCTTCTCGTGCTATCTCCTCCGCATGACCTGCATACTCTGTATAGCAAACACTCCAATTAAAGCGAGTCTTGTCAACATATTTCTCTATGAGATTACAAATATTCGACTTACTGACTGTGCCGCTAATAGGGTTCAATATAAAAAGAATGGTTGTCAAAGCTTAAACGTTGTCTAAATAGTTCATTTTCAACAATTGAGGGTGCAAAATTACAAAAAAATGCACCAATAAGTCTCGTTTAGGACACTTTTTTTAGACTTCAACATCGTTTTTCTTAAAAAACATTAAATAATAAGAAAAATATTTGTAAATTTGCAGTCCGTTTGGATACATTCTAATAGAAACCAAAAAAACAATATCTAACCAAAATATGGGACAGTTACAAGAGAAATATAAGAACTATCGCGACCCCCAGAAGTTCATGGAGGCAGGAATATATCCTTACTTCCGCGCCATAACTAGCCATCAGGACACCGAAGTGGAAATGGGAGGACACAAGGTTCTTATGTTCGGTTCAAACGCTTACACAGGACTTACTGGCGACAAGCGTATCATCGAGGCCGGTAAGGCTGCTCTCGACAAGTACGGTTCCGGTTGCGCCGGAAGCAGATTCCTCAACGGAACACTAGACATTCACATCCAACTTGAGAAAGAACTCGCCGAGTTCGTCGGCAAGGACGACACTCTCTGCTTCTCTACAGGATTCTCTGTAAACGCGGGCGTCATCGCTATGGTGGTTGGTCGCAACGACTACGTTATCTGCGACGACCGCGACCACGCTTCCATCGTTGACGGACGCCGTCTTTCTTTCGCAAAGCAGCTCCGCTACAAGCACAACGATATGGAAGACCTTGAGAAAGTTCTTAAGGGACTTCCTCACGAGGCCATCAAGCTCATCGTTGTTGACGGCGTATTCTCAATGGAAGGCGATCTCTGCAATCTGCCAAAGATCGTAGAGCTCAAGCATAAGTACAACTGCTCCATCATGGTGGACGAAGCGCACGGTATCGGCGTATTCGGACGTGACGGACGCGGTGTTTGCGACCATTTCGGCCTTACAGACGAAGTTGACCTCATCATGGGTACATTCTCTAAGTCAATGGCTTCTATCGGTGGTTTCATCGCAGCAGACTCTGACACGATCAACTTCCTCCGCCACACTTGTCGTACTTACATCTTCTCCGCTTCAAACACTCCCGCTGCAACTGCAGCTGCTCTCGAAGCTCTCCACATCATCAAGAGCGAGCCAGAGCGCATCAAGGCTCTATGGAAGGTTACAGAATATGCACTCAAGCGCTTCAAGGAAGAAGGTTTCGAGATTGGCGACACAGAGAGCCCTATCATCCCTCTTTATGTACGCGATGTTGAAAAGACATTCGTCGTAGTAGCAAAGGCATTTGAGCGCGGCGTATTCATCAACCCTGTTATCCCTCCAGCATGTGCACCACAAGACACTCTCGTCCGCTACGCACTCATGGCAACTCACACAGAAGAACAGGTAGAGCGAAGCGTACAGATCCTCAAGCAGGTATTCGTAGAGCTTGGCATCATAAAGGCTTAACAGAGTCATTACACATTAATTATATATAAGGGAATCCTTGGAAGTGAATGCTTCCAAGGATTTTCTTGTTTTAGCTCCCTCACGCAGGGTCGTTACTGACAATTGTCAAGAAAGCCCATTATTACCGAACATTCTCACGAAAACCTTTTGTCAGTTCCCCAAATAGTCGTACCTTTGCACCCGCAATCAAGCAAACGAGGTGTAGCGCAGTTGGTAGCGTTCCTGGTTTGGGACCAGGCTGTCGCAGGTTCGAGCCCTGTCACCTCGACCAAAAGAGACTCACGATTCATATCGCGAGTCTCTTTTTTGTTATGGTATTCACTGCAGCCCTTTCGCATAACATTAGGAAAGTGCTTTGCCCTCCCCTTGCGGGAGAACTGGTGGGAGGCTCCCTACGACCATGTCGCAAGGTGGCATTTGTCGGACACAACACCATTTACCACTTCAAAAATGCCCACAACTCCCCACCTCTCCGCAGCAGTATTGTAAATCATTGTGGCACAACCGTTTACATTTGCGGAGAGTTGTCCCAACTCTCCGCAAACTTTCCGCACAACATTCAATACATAACTCCCACACATACAACCAGTAAGCCTTAGGATTATGACCTAAAACTCAAAGACTTATGGCCCATATCCCCAAGGATTAAAAACTAAAACTATGAGGATTATGTTTATCCACTTTCTTCCATATCGTAGCAACAATTGGACCGGTTAGTTGTTTTTGATGATGGAGAGAGAGAGATTCCGTTTTTACACCGTCAAACACAAATTGACTATTATCAAAATCGTATTTCGGGATATTGCAGCATGTTTCACGGCTATTGGCGCTTATATACAACGGATTGCAAAGAAAATGAGTTTGTGTAACATGAAAAAACGCCAAAATGGAGGGTAAAAAAAATTACGAAAAAGTTTGTAGAATAAGAAAATTTCTATAACTTTGCACACTGAAAAGTTATCACTTTTGGACAACTTTTATCACTCTCGAAAAATAAAAGTTTTCCAAAAAGAAAATTATCTAAAAGTTCACAAATAGCCTAAACCGTTGAAAAACAAGCAGTAACACTACTGCAACACCACAACTTACGGAGTACTTTTCAGAAAAAAGTTGTCCAAAAGTTATCAAAAAAGTTCACTATTATATAAAACACCTATACAAAAACCGACCATAACCCAATGGAACTCTCTACCTTCAGAATTACCAAACGAGACGGCAGTCAGGACAATTTCAGTCTTGACAAAATCATGAACGCCATAGCAAAGGCTTTCATCTCAGTAAACAAGCCTGTAGATCTCGAGACAATCTCCAAGATCCTTACCCACATGGACATCCACAAGGACATCACCGTCGAGGATATCCAGAACCAGGTTGAGGTAGCTCTCATGAAAGAACAGTACTTTGACGTGGCAAAGAGCTTCATGCTCTATCGTCAACGCCACACAGAGACTCGCGAGACTTTGGAGAAGCTCCAGTTCCTCACAGACTACTGCGCTGCCTCAAACGCTGCAACTGGCTCAAAGTATGATGCTAATGCCAACGTTGAAAAGAAGAATATCGCCACTCTCATCGGCGAACTTCCTAAGGCTGGTTTCATAAAGCTTAACCGCCGTATGCTCACAGACCGTATCAAGGAAATGTACGGAAAGGACCTTGCGGACAAGTATATGGACCTCCTCCAGCACCACTTTATATATAAGAACGACGAAACCTCGCTCGCAAACTACTGTGCTTCCATCACTATGTACCCTTGGCTTCTCAGCGGTACAGGCGGCATCGGCGGCAATTCCACTGCCCCAACAAACCTCAAGTCGTTCTGTGGCGGTTTCATCAACATGGTGTTCATCGTGTCAAGTATGCTCTCTGGTGCTTGTGCTACTCCAGAATTCCTCATGTACTTGAACTACTTCATCGGTCAGGAATTCGGAAAGGACTATTGGCAGCATCCTGAACAGCAGGCAGACAACTCTACTCGCCAGCGTTCAATTGACAAGATTATCACTGACTGCTTCGAACAGATTGTATATTCGTTGAACCAGCCTACTGGCGCACGCAACTTCCAGGCTGTGTTCTGGAACATCGCTTATTACGACAAACCATACTTCGAGAGCCTCTTCGGTGAGTTCATGTTCCCTGATGGAAGCAAGCCAGACTGGGACGGTCTCTCTTGGCTCCAAAAGCGTTTCATGAAGTGGTTCAACAAGGAGCGCACAAAGACCATGCTCACATTCCCTGTTGAGACAATGGCTCTGCTCACAGACCCTGAGACAAATGACGTCATCGACCAGGAATGGGGTGATTTCATCGCAGAGATGTACGCTGAAGGCCATTCGTTCTTCACATACATGAGCGACAACGCCGACTCGCTTTCTTCTTGCTGTCGTCTGCGCAACGAGATTACTGACAACGGCTTCTCGTACACTCTCGGTGCCGGTGGCGTAAGTACTGGTTCTAAGAGTGTGCTCACAGTGAACCTCAACCGCTGCGTACAGTATGCCGTTAACAACAATATCGACTACAAAGAGTTCCTTGAGGATGTTCTTGACCTTATGCACAAGGTTCAAACTGCTTACAACGAAAACCTCAAGAAGCTTCAGGAGAACGGTATGCTTCCACTCTTCGACGCTGGCTTCATCAACATCAACCGCCAGTACCTCACAATCGGTATCAACGGTCTCGTGGAAGCAGCAGAGTTCATGGGCTTGAAGATCACGAACAACCCTGACTATCTCGCATTCGTTCAGGGCATCCTTGGTCTCATCGAGAAGAAGAACAAGGAATACCGCACGAAGGAACTCATGTTCAACTGCGAAATGATCCCTGCTGAGAATGTTGGCGTTAAGCACGCAAAGTGGGACCGTGAGGACGGTTACTTCGTACCACGTGACTGCTACAACTCTTACTTCTATGTAGTAGAAGACGAGTCTTTGAACATCATTGATAAGTTCCAGCTCCACGGTCGCCCATACATTGAGCACCTCACTGGCGGTTCGGCTCTCCACATGAACCTTGACGAGCACCTTTCAAAGGAGCAGTATGGTCAGCTTCTCCGCGTGGCAGCAAAGGAAGGATGCAACTACTTCACATTCAACATTCCTAACACGATCTGTAACGAATGTGGCACTATCGACAAGCGTTACCTCAAGGAATGTCCTCACTGCGGTTCTTCTAATGTCGATTACATGACTCGTATCATCGGCTACCTCAAGCGCGTAAGCAACTTCTCGGCACCACGTCAGGAAGAAGCCGCACGCCGCTACTACGCAGGCGCAGGCCCTTTGAAAGACTTCTAACCTCAGAACAAGATAAAGCTCACACTTGCAGGGCGAAGATTTCTGAGCCAAGACCCTATTATAAGCGGCTCGGAAATCCTCGCCCTACTATTTTCCATTAATATGAAATACGTAAACACAGGAATTGTCTTTCAGGAAATACCGGGCGAGGTTACTCTCTCCATAAACATCTCCGGTTGTCCCTGCCATTGCCCCGGATGCCACAGCCAATACCTTTGGGATGACATCGGTGTGGAACTGAACGAGACAATGCTTGACGAGCTTCTTGACCGCTATCTCCAGGACATCACTTGTGTAGCATTCATGGGCGGCGACGGAGAGCCGGAGGAAGTCAATCGCCTGGCGGCTTACCTGCAAGACAAATATCCGCAGATAAAGACCGCTTGGTATAGTGGGCGCCTCAGATTGCATAGGGCAATAGACCTGAAGAACCTCAACTATGTGAAGATTGGCCCTTACATTGCGCACCTCGGACCTCTCAACAAAGAGACTACAAACCAACGACTTTATCGCGTCAGCAACGGCGAAGATTTACAAGATATCACACATAAGTTCTGGAAGAAAAAGTAATCCTTCTGACAACAGAAAGGTAACAAAAAACAATATTTTACCATAAAAAGTCAAAAATAGGCATCACTCATAGCGGGTAATGCCTTTTTTTTATTACTTTTGCACTTGAAAGTTGCGCTGACATGTTCGGCGTCTCATCAAAATTATATGCATCCGAGTCAGCTTAGCTTGTCAATGGCGGGCCACAACATCTCATGATGTAGCTGTAATGCCGGTGGATTACAAAGGCGGCCAAAGCCCTCAACTTCTCGGAGATCGCATCACATCACTCAGCGCGACTTTCACTTTATTTAGGGAAAGACGACCGAAACGGAAGTCTCATTCCCATCCAATACATACAAAATACTGAACATCATGTTTAGCGGAATAATAGAAGAATTTGCTACCGTAACGAACATTGCCCACGACAAGGACAATATTGACCTCACCCTGACATGCTCTTTCACTCAAGAACTCAAGATTGACCAGAGCGTGGCTCACAATGGAGTATGCCTTACCGTCGTAAAGATTGAAGGAAACGAGTATGTTGTGACAGCAATGAAGGAAACCCTTGAGCGTTCAAACCTCGGACTTCTCAAGGTGGGCGACAAGGTGAATGTGGAGCGTTCGATGGTCATGAACGGACGTCTTGACGGCCATATCGTGCAAGGTCACGTTGATATGACTGCAAAGTGCATAAAGAAGGAAGACGCGAACGGCAGCACCTACTTCACTTTCAAGTATAAATACGACAAGGAAATGGCTTCTCACGGCTACTTCTGCGTGGATAAGGGCAGCGTAACAATCAATGGTGTTTCGCTTACTGTCTGCAATCCAACGGAAGATACTGTCACTGTTGCCATCATCCCTTACACTCTTGAACACACAAACTTCTGCGACATCAACGAAGGATCTGTCGTAAACCTTGAGTTTGACATTCTCGGCAAGTACATCGCTCGCCTGAATTCGCTCAAATAAACCTGTAACCCACAAAAACGAAAACAAAATACCGCTATGAACATCTTTCGCGGACTGGGCATCGCCCTCATAACTCCTTTCAAAGCAGATTTCTCAGTTGACTACGAAGCGCTCGGGAAACTTGTTGACTACCAACTTACCAACGGAGCTGATTTCCTTTGTATCCTCGCTACTACCGGCGAAACTCCTTGTCTCACTGCCGACGAGAAGGCAAAGATCAAGAAGCTCGTCATCGAACGCGTAAAAGGACAGATACCTATCGTCATCGGTTGCGGTGGAAATAACACTGCTGCTATCGTAGAAGAACTGAAGACAGCAGACTTCTCTGGTATCGACGGTATCTTGAGCGTTTGTCCATACTACAACAAGCCATCTCAGGAAGGTCTTTACCAGCACTTCAAGGCTATTGCAGAAGCATCGCCCCTGCCAGTGATACTTTACAACGTTCCTGGTCGTACAGGCGTTAACCTCCAGGCTGCAACAACAGTTCGCATCGCAAAGGACTGCAAGAACGTAGTAGCCATAAAGGAAGCAAGCGGCAATCTTGAGCAGATTGATGAAATTCTTAAGAACAAGCCAGAAGGATTTGATGTCATCAGCGGTGACGACGGTCTTACATACCCAATGATTGCTTGCGGTGCAGTAGGCGTAATCTCGGTTATCGGCAACGCTCTTCCAAAAGAATTCTCCAAGATGCTTCGCTACGAGATGAAGGGTGAGATGGAACCAGCACTCCGCATCCACCATCAGTTCACAGAACTCTTCAAGCTTCTCTTCGTTGATGGCAACCCAGCCGGTGTGAAGTGCATTCTCCATGAGATGGGAATGATAGAGAACGTACTCCGTCTTCCACTCGTACCAACACGCGTTTCTACAGTACAGAAGATCTCTGACTGCATGAAGGAGCTCAAACTCCTGTAAGAACTCCGCAAGTAAGTTTCACGGAATACACCAAGATGGAACATACAATCCGTTTCGGAACAAATACCAATCACATATATAATTATGAGCAGGCTAAACGTTTGCTCATAACTTTTTTTGGAGAAGTACATTTCACACAAGCTACGTATTCCCGCGATTACACAGCAGATCCTAACGACACTACCGCAAGCACTTACCTCAATTTTTACGCCAAAATCAGTACAGCCCTTCCCTACCCTCGCCTGAAACTAATGCTTAAAGACGCCGAACGGCAGATGGGCAGAACTCCCGAACGCAAAGCGCAAGGCATAATCGACGCTGACTTTGACATCCTATAACTATACCCACAGCCTCAACAGGCTCCTTATTCTATTCCTAAGTTCACTTTCCATGAAGCTTCTCCTCACAATTCTCCTTTCCTTTCTCCCCCTCTTCTCTTTCGCCCAAGACACAGCGGAAGACAAGGAGATGCTCGCTCGTGCTGTCGAGTATTTCAATGGCGAGAAGTATCATGAGGCAGGCATCATCTTCCGCAATCTAAACAAGAAATATAACCTCAATACCCGCTTCAAGGCCTATCTCGGCATTTGCGAACTCAAGGATTGGAACTACCCAGCCGTAACGGAGATATTCGATTCCATCTACACGGACCTCGCTGTTTACGCCCCTCTTGAGCAGAATGTCTATTACAACGCGGCAGCAGAAAGCCACTTCAACCTCGGCAACTATCGCGCAGCCTTGAAATATTACGAGCTTGCACTAACAGTTTGTGCCAATAAAGAGAAGGCAGACATCTGCTTCAAAGCCGGCATCTGCTGCCTACAGTTTGATGACGGCAACGATTCCGACAACACAACCGACGCAAGGGCAGCAGCTAAGGAATATCTTACCAAATCCCTCAACTTCTACAACGAATATTCTACTGGTAAAGACGAGCATGACCGCATGAAACAAATCAGCACAATGCTCCGAAAGCTATAGTCTAAATCCGAGAAATTCACCAATTCCTACGCCATTCAAGCCAAAACAAAACAAGTTTTTTGCCCTCATAGCCATAAAGTTTGCATCGTTATACTTACAAAAAGCCAAAAAGATGTAACTTTGCACTGACAAACAAACAGTTTGTTAAGGGGTGGCTGTCATTTGGCAGTCTGAGATTATACCCTCAACCTGATCTGGGTAATGCCAGCGTAGGGAAAAAGAAAAGTCCCCCTTTTCGTGTAACTATTTGCAGTGCCTTATATTAATAATGTATAGAGTGGCTCTGCGGATTCTATTTTTCTATTAATGAAGAAATTCTTTATTATCTTGTCTATCGCATTGGCTGGAGCGCAGTTTGCTTGTGCTGCCGACGAAGACATCGACTCACTGAAGGCAGAACAGCTTCAGGAGGTAGTGGTAAAAGGTGTTCGTGCTAATCAGAACGCACCTTTCGCAGTTACTAACATCAATCGCACTCAGCTCAACGACTTCTCAAAGACTGGTCAGGAACTTCCTTTCCTTTTTGCTCAGACTCCTGGTGTGCTCGCTTGGGGTGAGAACGGTCTCGGCACAGGCACTTCTTACATGCGCATCCGTGGTGCTGGCGACTCTCGTATCAATGTTACCCTAGACGGTGTGCCATTGAACTCCCCTGAAGACCAGTGCGTATTCTGGGCAAACATGAACTCTTACGCATCTCTTCTCGGCTCGGTACAGATTCAGCGCGGTGTAGGTACTTCATCCAACGGTGACGGTGCTTTCGGTGGTACCGTATCGCTTTCAAGCAAGTCTCCTGCCCTCTCTCCTATGGCAGAAGTTACAGGCAGCTACGGTTCCTACAACACTTGGCGTGCCGGCGCAAGTTTCTCAACAGGTCTTATCGGCAAGCACTTCATCTTCGACGGTGCTTATCATGAGACAAATACCGACGGTTACATCCACGGCACGGCTGGTCGCTCGGGTTCTTACTATGGTGGTCTCACTTGGCTTGCTGACAACTTCACAATCCGTTACAAGAACATCGGCAACTTCGAAAAGACTGGTCAGGCTTGGAACGGTGTCATCGCTGGTGACTACGACGGCAATGTTCTTTGGGACGAGCCAGTTCCTGCCGTTGCAGGCATGAACTACCATGACCTCTACCGCAAAGGCTACGGCAAGTTCAACTCACTTGTCGAGAACATCGAATACGACTACGCTGGCGGTCTCACAGCTACTCCTTACAAGCTCAATGATGGTCGCATCTGGGACAAGACCACAGACAACTTTTGGCAGAACCACAACATCCTTTCTGCCGCATGGAATATCAACGAGAAACTCTCTACAACAGTTTCTCTCCACTACACTCACGGCTACGGTTACTACGAGGAGTTCAAGTACAACAACAAGTTCTCAAAGTACGGTCTTGAGAACTTCAAGAAGGCTGACGGTTCTACAATCAAGAAGACAGACTTCATTCGCCAGAAGGGTCTCAAGCAAGATTCATACGGTGCTGTATGGAGCATGAACTACACTTCAGAGGACCTTGACATTGTCGGTGGCATAAACCTCCAGCAGTTCAAGGGCAATCACTTCGGTTATCTCACTTACATGGCTGACAAAGAGGCTGCAGCACATTATCTCGCTAACGGCAAGATGCAGTACTACGATTCCGACGCTACAAAGAACGACGCCAGCGCTTACATCAAGGGTACTGGTCACATTCTCCCTACTCTCGATCTCTTCGCTGACCTCCAGTATCGTTTTGTAAACTACAAGACTGACGGCTACAACGACAAGTACTATGGTGCTGGTCAGAAGCACATGCTTGACATTGACAAGACTTACAACTTCTTCAACCCTAAGGCTGGTTTCATCTTCCATAATGAGGGGCATAAGGTTTATGGTTCCCTCGCAATGAGCCATCGTGAGCCTGAGCGCAACAACTTTACAGACAATGGTTCTTACGATGCCCCTGTAGCAGAGGAACTCTTTGATGTAGAGGCTGGTTACGAATACAAAGCTAACACTTGGCACGTAGGTGCAAACTTCTACTACATGGACTACAAGAACCAGTTCGTTCAAACAGGTGAACTCTCTGACATCGGCGAGGCTCTCACTACAAACATCCCTAAGTCTTACCGCTTCGGCGTAGAACTCACTGCTGGCACAAAGCTCCTTTCTTGGCTTGACACAGAGTTCAACCTCGCTCTTTCTTCAAACAAGGTTAAGGATTTCACAGAGAAGGTTGCTGGCTATGACGCAGATTGGAACGACAAGATCTACGAGAACCACTACGACAACACTACCCTCGCCTACTCTCCAAGCGCCATTGCAAACTGGTTCCTCAACGCTCACTACAAGGGATTCCGCGCTACTTGGCACACTGGTTTCGTAAGCGACATGTATCTTGACAACTCAGAAAGCAACGCTCGCAAGCTTCCTGGCTACAGCGTTTCAAACCTTTCTGCCAACTACACATTCAACATTGGCAAGGCTATCAAGCAGATTGTTCTCGGTGCTAACGTGAACAACATCTTCAACCGCCACTACGCAGCTAATGGTTTCGTTTGGTATCAGTATTACACAACAGAAGGCCAGCGCCTTTCACACTGCAGCTACATCCCATCTGCAGGTTGCACAATGATGGCAAATCTTACGCTTAGATTCTAAGACCCAAACCAAACCCTCCCCACAAGGGGGAGGGCTTTTTTCACTATGCTTGATTTCTTGGAAGCCCATGGGCTCGACATATTCACAACCATCCTCGGCTTGCTTTATATTATCCTTGAATATAAGGCAAGCATCTGGTTGTGGCTTGTAGGCATCATCATGCCTGCCCTCGACATTATTCTCTATTGGCAGTACGGACTTTACGGCGACTCTGCCATGGCTGTCTATTACATGCTCGCTGCCATCTATGGATGGGTGGCTTGGCGCTTTTTCAAGACCAAGGCAAATGACAAAGAAGCTACCGTTCCCGCCGCTTCTCCGGCGGGCACAAATGCCCCTGTGTCCGAAGCGTCAGCTTCGGATTCAACCGCCGGCATCTCGCGTATGCCTCTCCGCACTTACATCCCAGCTTTCGCCTTCTTCGCATTCGCTTGGGCAGTAACCTATTACGTCCTTGCCAACTACACCAACAGCACCGTCCCTGTCCTTGACGCCTTCACCAACGCCTTGAGCTTCGTCGGACTTTGGGCGCTGGCAAAGAAATACATCGAGCAATGGTTCTTCTGGATCATCGTTGACGCTATCTGCTGCTATCTCTACATCATCAAGGGCATTCCGTTCAAGGCATTCCTCTACGGACTTTATGTAGTAATAGCCGTTGCAGGTTACTTCAAGTGGAAGAAACTTGCAGCACAAAATTAGCCCCTGTGCCCGAAGCGTCAGCTTCGGGTCCAAAATCATACATCATAAATGCAAAATGTAGTTGTTCTTGCCGACGGAGATTTCCCAACCTCTCCCGAGCCAATAAAGATACTCTCTGAAGCCTCTTTCGTCTGTTGCTGCGACGGAGCGGCAGAGAAACTCATCGCTTTCGGTCGCATTCCTGATGCTATCGTAGGCGATGGCGATTCCCTTTCCCCTGAGTTCAAAGCCCAATACAAGGACATCCTCCACACCGAGTCAGAGCAGGAATACAACGATCTCACCAAAGCAACGCGCTTTGTAATAGACCACTTTACCGCTCCCGAATGTAGGTCGAACATTTGTGAGCCGCTTCCCCCTCTCCACATCACTTATCTCGGTGCTACAGGCAAGCGTGAAGACCACACTTTGGGTAACATATCACTGCTCTCTTTCTACAAAGAAACCTTCGGCATCGATGTATTAATGTACACTGACTACGGCCATTTCCGGGCTTGCAGCCGTGGCGCCACAACCTTTTCCTCATTCCCACGCCAACAAGTCAGCATCTTCAATCTCACATGCACTGCTATCTCCGCTGACAATCTCCGCTGGCAGCCTTACGCTTATGCCCAACTTTGGCAAGGCACTCTCAACGAAGCCACCGCAGATTCCTTCACCATAACTGCCGACGGCAACTACCTCATTTACCAAACTTACGCACCCAAAGAACAGTAGTAGTTACTCGTTTTTTATAAAAATATAAGGGGATGATATACATGTATGTATATCGTTGCCAAATATAATCAGTGGTTTATGTGCCTAATTGCAGTATATAATAGCCTTCGCAAAATAGTGTTATGCGAATCATAAAGTAGTGTAATACGAATCATAAAGTAGTGTAATGCGATTCGGAAAGTACTGAATTACGCTAAAGTTTCGTATACAAACTCAATTCCGTTTCGTATACAAACTCGATTCGGTTTCGTATACAAACTCAAAGTGGTTTTGTATACGAAACGGATGTGTAATCCTAAGGAATACGGATGCTATAGTTAAACTTTTTTTGGTGTATTGCTTGCTATTACGGAAACTTCTCCTTAACTTTGCCCCTGAAATTCAACAACTTTGTGTCTTTCAACTTACTGACAATAAATAACTCTAATATAATTATAACAATGAAAAACTTTGCCGTCGCTCTCATGGCGGCTTTCGCTTTCACTGCTTGTAGCAGTAGCGATGATGACGATTCTCCAGCAACTCCTAAAGACAATGCTCCAAAGGGTGTTGAGGCTGTCGACCTCGGACTAACAGTAAAATGGGCTAACATGAACCTCGGTGCCACTACTCCAGAAGGATTTGGCTATCATTACGCTTGGGCAGAAGTGGAACCTAAGCTCGATTTGAAGTTTACAAACAGCAATAACAAATATTTTGAATATGACAATGGTTCTGGAAAATACCTCATTACTAAATATTGCTTGCAGGCGGGTATTGGTATGAATGATTTTACCGATGGGAAATATGTTCTTGAATTGGACGACGATGCAGCGCATGTGAACTGGCAAGGCAAGTGGCGCATGCCAACAAAAGCCGAGATGTCTGATCTTATAGAAAAGTGTACTTGGACATGGAAACAACTAAAGGGAACAAATGGCTATGAGGTAAAGGGAAAGAATGGAAATACGATCTTCCTACCTGCTGCTGGAATCTGTATGGAGGCTGGTTCATTTGATGCAACCACAAACGGTGCTTATATGACCAACACTGCAATGGAGAATTCTGGTTATGCCACATATTACTTGCACTTCAAAGATGGCAGCAAGAATTTGTCTACGATGCCTCGTTATCATGGCTTTACTGTTCGCCCAGTTTGCCAGTAATACATAGATTCAGACTTTACGTCTATTACAACAACACAACACCCCGCCAAGGTTCCTTATGTGCTCTTGGCGGGGTGTTGTTTTATAGCAGAATATTACCGTGAATAGGCTTGAAATCGTGAACACTTTTTATACACTTCTCGCCTATTCACGGTGCGAGACTCCCTTTATTTAGGGCAAATCGTGAATACCGTGAATATTTTCACGGAGTTCTATATACGCTATTAAGAACGCAAAATTGACATGAAATTGGATGAATATATGAGAGTCAGAGAACTGTTCTCGGACTCATTGTTTTATTACGGAAGAGCGCGCAAGTAGGAAGAACCTGCTTGCGCGCTTTGGTTTGAATTAGTCCTGTTTCAGAACACTCTGAACACAAGAATAACTCTTTATAGTAAGGGTTATAAATTCTAAACTTTTATCTGGCAAAGATAATATGGGATTACATAGGTCTTCCACCGCCGAAGCCACCACCATAGCCTCCGCCGTAGCCGCCTCCCCAGCCACCGCCGCGGTTTCCGCCACGACCACCGCCGCCAGGACCCATACCGCCTGGCATTCCGCCACGATTGTTCTTGCCTCCAAAAGCATTGAAGCGATAGATGACGTGGAGCATACCGTAAGAAACAACGTTGTTGTTGCGGCTTTCACTCTGTTGAATAGCTGAGATTGTACGCGAGAGGTTACTCTGTTGATGAAGGATATCGTAGAACTGCAATGAAACTACGAGCGATTTGCCCTTAAGGAACGATTGCGAAACCTGTGCGTTCCAGAGGAGTTCGCTTGTATTAGCCTCCTTGCTGAGGTATCCTCTACGGAGGAGAGAGTGCATATTTGTAGAGAAGGAAGTACCCCAAGGAGCTGTGATCTGAATGCTACCACCAAAGCGCCAGTCCTTTGTATCACGGTCGTTATTGCTCTGAAGTTCATTGCGTACACGCTCATAACGGAGGGAACCGTCAAGCTCTATTTCAAGCCAATCAATGCGGAAGCCTACACCAAGACGCTCCTGAATGCTTGCTGTCTTTGCAGTGTTCTTTACAGAGTTGGCATTTCTGTCCACCTGTAGGTAACTAACACGATTGTTGTAGCCGAAATTTGTACCTGTATTAGCGAACCAAACTCCCGCAGAGTCAATGGATGCATTGTAGGTAAAGCCTGCGTTGAAGTTCCAGTTTCCGTCAATGTTTTCAGGCCTTGTGGTGCGTCCACCAGTCTTCTGGTCGTATGTCACCATATTGCTTATCGAGTTCTTGGTAGTAGAGAAGCTCGCGTTCGCCTGAATGCTCTGCTGGTGATTGCTTATGTAGTTATTGTAGTTACCGTTAAAGTTCTGTGTGAACGAAGGCTTCAAGCCAGGGTTACCCTTTGAGATGTTGAGCGGGTCAGAGTCGTCTGTGATGTCAAGAAGGTCAGAGATTGAAGGCTGGCTGGTGTTGCCACGATATGAAAGACGCAGACGATGCTGCTGTGAGAAGTTGTAACGGAAATCAAGTGTTGGAGTAAAGTTGAACACGCTGCGAGTAGTATCAACCTTTACACCCTGATAGTCCTGAACGAACTTTGATGACTGTGGTTGGAACATCATGCCGGCATTGAGCTGATACTTGTCGCGAATCATGCGGAATGTCACATTGATGTCGTTCGTATAAGTAGAATACTCAGAGTATCGGCTAAGGTTCTTGTCTTCATATTTTTGATAACCACCAGGTACTCTTCCGAGGTAATCGTCCCACATGCGATAGCGAGGAACAATGTCAGAGAAGTCTATTCCGAGGGATTTATCAGAGAAGTCGTATGTAGCGCGGTCGCTCTTGTTGAAGTCGTAAGAATACCTGTAAGAGAACTGCAAGTAAGTGCGAGGGAAGATAGGCTCGCTATAAGTGAGCTGTGCACTGTAATTGTAGCGCTTTGAAGGCGTTGTGCTATAGCGGTAAGTGTGGTAAGTAGAGTCGTTGCCGAGAGCATCCTTCACCTGATAGAGATGAACCTCATTGGCAGTCATGGAAAGAGACTCCTGGTCTGTCATACCACCATTCAACTGGAGAGTGATGTTTCGTCCAGTTTCGCTGAGACGCTGGTTAATCTGAAGCATACCACGAAGGTTTGTCGATTCAGAGTAACTAAGACCATTGTTGCTTCTTTTGTTGACGAAATCCTCTGGAGTATCGTCTGCTTTCTTGCTATTGAAGGTCTCAGAATCGCTAAAGTTGCGTCCGTCGTTAGTAGAATAAGAGAGAGTAGGACGGAACATGATGTTCGTATTCTCCCATGGGGTCCATTCCAAACGAAGCTGACCATTCCAAGAGTTGGAACGAGAGAAACGCTTGTTGTCTGAGTTTGTAAATTTACCATTCTGCGCCATGAAGCTTTCCGACCAACTTTGCGTACGAGTATCGCCGTTGTTGTGGTTCCAACGAAGTGAGGCATCCATCTTGAATTTCTTGACGTCAAGGTTGTAGTTCACGCCGACCATCTTCGAAATGTTGTCGCCAGAAGCACCTCCGCCCCAGCCACGGCCACCACCTCCGCCAGGGAAACCACGGTCGTTCGTGTTGTTGGCACTCGCCATACCCATAATCTTATGTTCGTCTTGGAAGTAACCGCCGAAGAGACGCTCTGCGAAACGCTTCTCCGTACCGATGCCAAGGTCTGCATTTATCATGGTTCCCTTGTTCATACCCTTCTTTATGCCGAAATCAAGAACGGTATCTTCCTCTCCGTCCTCAATGCCGGTAACGCGAGCAAGGTCGCTCTTCATGTCGTAAGTCTTGATCTTATCGATAATGGATGTAGGGAGATTCTTGAGAGCTGTCTTTGTATCGCCCGTCATAAACTCCTTGCCATCCACGAGAATCTTCTTCACGGTCTTGCCGTTGATCTTCACTCCGCCATCGTCATCTACCTCAGCGCCAGGGAGTTTAGCCACGAGTTCCTCTATCACACTTCCTTCTGGAGTGCGGAACTGCGAGGCATTGAACACAACAGTATCAGCCTTAACCATAACACGAGGAGCCATAGCCTTCACCACAACTTC
This sequence comes from Prevotella sp., assembly GCA_045616725.1. Classification (GTDB taxonomy): domain Bacteria; phylum Bacteroidota; class Bacteroidia; order Bacteroidales; family Bacteroidaceae; genus Prevotella. Next base: position 55,183 of record JAZLHI010000092.1, read on the forward strand.
CTGCATGTTATAGTCGCGCCAAATGTCTTCATTTGCATAAGCAATTGAGTCTCGCACGAATTTCGCGCGAGACTCGATACTATCTTCCTTTACTTTTTTAAGCGAGTCAGCGACAGCTTGAGCTTTATTCTTCACAGAATCTACCGACTGTACGGCGGAGGAAGTCGAAACCACCTCTGCCTGCGCAGACACTTTTAATACCGCCAAAGCGGTAACAAACAACATAATTAACCTTTTCATAACACTCATTTGACCACTTCCTAAAAGAAAAGTAAAAGCAAATCGCGAAAAAAAATCAAAAAACTTTCATTATGTAACAAAATATCGCCGCGGCTTTGCGTATATAATATAATAATGTTAACTTTGCAATCAATAACCTATTGACCTATACCTTAAATCATAGAATAAACCTAAGTTTGATTTCCCATTATGAACCGAATACTTTCCCTTATTGCAATGATGATGCTTATTTCTGTGTCATCCTTTGCAGATAAGGCCATAAAGATTGTTTCGCCTAACAAAAGCGTGACTGCCGTTGTGGATAATCATGACGGAAAGATCTGCATGAGCATCTTTTACGGCAAGAACACAATGGCTTTCGAGAACATTCCACTAGGCATTTCAACTTCAAAGCGTGATCTTGCCAACGGTATGACCATCTCGGGAAATAGCGGAAAGTATTCTGTTTCCGAGTCATACACCATGATTACCGGCAAGCGCCTCAAGTGTTCAAACGAAGCAAACTGTCGCACAATATGCATGAAGAATGCGAATGGCGAAGAACTTGATGTGGAGATTCGTACCTACAACGACGGTGTAACCTTCCGCTATGTCATTCCGAAGCCAATGGACGGCGAGGTTCTGAAAGACGAAGCCACTGCCTATCAGATAAGGGAAGGCGTAAACCGCTGGTTGCAAATATACCATCCTGATAGCTATGAGGACTTCTATCCATGCTACACAAGCGGTGTGAACGACGGAAATGTGAAGCAGGGATTCTTCCACAATCAGGACCATCAGTGGGGCTATCCTGCCCTTGTGGAACCAGAAAAGGGTGTTTTCGCTCTTCTTACGGAATCAAATATCGAGCGCGACCACTGCGGTTCCATACTTACTAACAATGTTCCGGACCAGTATAAAGTTACTCTTGGCGACGACCAAGCTCCAATAAAGGGTGAGAAATGGAAGTCGCCTTGGCGCATTGTCATCCTCGGAAAACTTGCCACAATCGTTGAGAGCACTCTTGTTACCGATGTTGCAGAGCCTGCCAAGACAAAAGACACAAAGTGGATTCAGCCTGGCGTTGCCTCGTGGATATACTGGGCTTACAACCATGGTAGTCAGGAGTTTAGCCTTGTTAACAAATACACTGACCTTGCAAAGGACATGCATTGGCCTTACACTCTCATCGATGCAGAATGGGATGTGATGCGCGGCGGCACTATGGAAGAGGCAGTCCAGAGAGCTGTCAGCATGGGAATCAAGCCTATGATATGGTATAATTCCGATGCAAACTGGACAGGTTCTTCTGCTCCTACTCCACAAGGTCGCATCAATACTCCGGAGAAGGCAGACAAGGAGTTTGCGAGAATAAAGGAGGTCGGTGTTTCGGGCATAAAGATTGACTTCTTCAAGAACGACAACACATGGTCGATGAACAAGTATCTTGACCTTTTGGAATGTGCACAGAAGCATAAGTTGCAAATCGTTTTCCATGGTTGCACAGTGCCTCGCGGTTGGCAAAGAACTTACCCTCATCTCATGACTTGCGAAGCTGTCTATGGCGCTGAGTGGTATAACAACAACGCAAAGCTCACAAACCGCGCTGCTGCCCATAACGCGACATTACCTTTCACGAGAAACGTCATAGGTTCAATGGACTACACTCCAGGAACTTTCACTGATTCCCAGAACCCTCACATAACTTCCCATGCTCACGAACTGGCGCTTACCATTCTCTTTGAATCGGGCATTCAGCACATGCCTGACCGTCCAGAGACCTATCAATCCATGCCAAAGGAAGTTAAGGACTTGCTCTCTACCCTACATACTGCTTGGGACGACACGAAACTTCTCTCCGGATATCCAGGCAAACATGTCGTCATTGCACGCAAGAAAGGTAAGGTATGGTATGTTGCAGGCATCAATGGTAGTGACATTGCAACAACTCTTAGCATAAGCATCGCGGAACTCGGCCTGAAGAAAGCCTCTGTAAGTGTAATTTGCGATGGCAAGGAAGAACGATCATTCAAGATTCTCCCTGCAACCGTGCTCAGCAATACACCTCTGAACAAAGACGGAAACGGCTCTTCTCTCAGAGTTCCATGTCTTCCACGAGGAGGTTTCGTGGCGGTGGTGAAGTAGCCTTAGGGTACTAATAAGATGTTGGTTAAGATTTTAGTTGAGATTTCGAGCATCTTTGATGCGATCCCCAAAAAGGTCGTCCCCAAGAGCGACGTACTGGAGCGTATTTTAGTAAGGATTTTAGTTTAAGATTTAAAATCCCCAAAAAATCCTGACTGAAAATGCGCTCGAATTCCTCGCTTTAATGAGGCCTTTACACGGATCGTCGCAAGCTCCTCGACATCCGAACCAAAATCCTAATGATAATCTTCAACGAAATTCAAAAATATAAAATATGAATAAACTATTAACATCACTTTCCTTACTTTTCGTAGCCCTTTGGGTCTCTCCCCTCGTGGGGGAGTCGGAGGGGGTCTTTGCGCAAAACGCTTTGCAGCGACAGCAGCCAACGGTTTATTCCGATGTGCCGGACATTGATGTCATCCGCGTCGGTTCTGATTATTACATGGTCAGCACAACAATGCATCTCTTCCCTGGCGTGCCAATCATGAAATCGTCAGACCTCGTGAACTGGAAGATTATCTCTTACGTTGTGCCTGAGATCAAGGATTCTCCTGCCTACGACCTCACTTACGACCCTGACCTAAAGGCAAGCGATGTCTATGGCGCTGGACAGTGGGCAACGTCTCTTCGTTACCACAACGGCAAGTTCTATGTGCTCTTCGCCACAAACCGTCCGCAGAAGACTTACATCTACTCTGCCACAGACCCTACCGGCAAGTGGGAGAAGGTCATGGATCTAAAGGAACTTCATCACGACACAGGCCTTTTCTTTGATGATGATGGCAAGGTTTACATCGCAGGCGCTGGCGGTGGCGTTCGCATCCAGCAGCTCAAGAGCGACCTTTCCGGCATTGACGCCAACGGTCTTGACGTGAAGGTTATCGACGGTCCTGCAATGGGTTACCCAAGTCTTCTTGAAGGAACTCACCTCACAAAGATAAACGGCAAGTACTATATCTTCATGATATGGTGGAACTTCCAGGCTAAGCCGGGCGATCACGGCAGAATGCGCACAGAGGTTTGCTTCCGTTCCGACAAGATAGAAGGTCCTTACGAGCATCAGATTATCATGGAAGACGACATCAGCAAACCAGGTGGCGGCGTGGCTCAGGGTTGCATCGTAGATACTCCTGAAGGCGACTGGTACGGAATCATGTTCCAAGACCACGGTGCTGCCGGTCGTATGCCATATCTCCTTGACTGCAAGTGGGTTGACGGTTGGCCAATGCTCTCCGAACTGAAGTCGGCAAAGATCAACACTCCTATCACAGCTGCCTACGCTGTTTCTGACGATTTCTCTCGTCCAGCAACACTCGACCCAGCCATCTATCAGCCAAACGGCTTGAAGTGGGAGTGGCAATTCAATCATAATCCAGACAACAGCCTTTGGTCTCTCACCGAACGTCCTGGCTATCTTCGCCTAAAGACTGGCAAGATCACTGAAGACATCTTCCACGCTCGCAACACTATCGGTCAGCGTACGGAAGGTCCTAAGTGCTCTGGTACTGTAGCCATCGACGTAAAGAAGATGAAGGACGGCGACATCTGCGGTCTCTCTTCTTATTGCGCAGAGCCTGGCATGATCCAAGTGCAGATGGAAGGCAAGAAGAAGTTCCTCGTCATGAAGGACCGCGACAAGGAAAAAGCTCGCGTGCAACTCAAGAAGAACTATGTCTATCTCCGTGCAGACTTCGACTTCAGCCAAGACCCAGCCCATCCAAGCAACACAGTAGATATCTGCAAGTTCTACTACAGCCTCGACAACAAGACATGGCAGCAGCTTGGCACAGACTTCCACATGGTCTATAACCTCAAGCACTTCATGGGCAACCGCTTTTCTATCTTCAACTACGCAACGAAGCAAGCTGGCGGCTACATCGACATAGACTTCTTTGACTATAAGCGTTCGCTCTGACGAGCGAGAGTAAAGGCTAAAGTTGAGCTTGCGAAACTTGAACAATTAATAACCCTAAAAAGATATGAAAAAACTATTAACCTCAATTTCCTTACTATTCGCAGCCCTTTGGGTCTCTCCCCTTGTGGGGGAGTCGGAGGGGGCTTTCGCGCAGAACCCTATCATCAGCGGGCAGTACTCCGCTGACCCTACTGCACGCGTGTTCAACGGAAAGGTTTATCTTTTCCCTTCTCACGACGTACTCCCACAGACCGAGGACCAGAAGAAACGAATGTGGTTCTCAATGGGCGACTATCACGTATTCTCATCAGACAACCTCACCGACTGGACTGACCACGGTGTAATCGTTGACCAGAACAAGGTGCCTTGGGTAAAACCAGACTCTTGGTCGATGTGGGCTCCTGACTGTGTTGAGAAGAACGGTCGCTACTACTTCTACTTCCCTTCTGCTCCGAAGGAAGGTCGCGGCTTCGGCATCGGTGTTGCCATTGCCAACAAGCCAGAAGGTCCATATCGTCCTATGTGGCGACCAATAAAGGGCGCTAACGGCATCGACCCTTCCGTGCTCATCCGTCCTAACGGTGATGTCTATATGTACTGGGCTGGCGGCAGAATTTTCGCTGCAAAGATGAAGGACAACATGATGGAACTCGCCGACAGCGTTCGTATCATGCAAGGCATTCCAAAGGGATTCGTTGAAGGTCCTTTCGTTTTCGAGCGCAACGGAAAGATTTATCTCACCTTCCCATGGGTAGAGGAAGAAGGCGGCACGGAGACTCTCGCCTACTGTATGGGCGACGATCCTCTCGGACCTTTCGAGTTCAAGGGCAAGATTATGGACAAGTCGCCTACGGGCTGCTGGACAAACCACCACTCTATCGTGAACTTCAAAGGTCAGGACTACCTCTTCTACCATCACAACGACTATTCTCCACGTCACGACAAGAACCGCTCAGTTCGCGTCGATAAGCTCTTCTTCAATCCTGATGGCACTATCCAGAAGGTTACTCCTACACTCCGTGGCGTCGGCATAACGGATGCCCGCTCAAACATCCAGATAGACCGTTACAGCTCTATCTCAGGCCAGGCAAGCATCGATTACATCGACACCCTCAACTACTTCGACGGTTGGAAGACTATCTTCGAGAAGGGCAAGGGCACTGTTATATATAATGATGTGGACTTCGGCACAGAGCCTGTTAAGGAAGCTGTCATCCGCGTGAAGTCAACAGGCAGCGCAACAGCAAAGGTATTCGCAGAGTCCAATGGCAAGCGCACACTCGTAGCTACATTCAAGATTAAGCCTTCAAAGGATTGGAACTGCCAGCGCGTAAATGTATCAGCTAAATCACTAACATCTATCCAGAATATCATCGTGGAAACTTCAACATCAGGTAAAACAGAAATAGATTGGCTCTCTTTCGACGCAGCTCCTTGGAAGAAGGGCGGCATGCAGACAGGCAAGTATCGCAACCTCCTATCAGAACTCGGCTACAGTCAGAAGGACATTGACGCAAAGCTTCAGGAGTGCTACTACAACCTCTTTGAAGGTCCTAACAAAGTTTACTTTGAGGTTGGCGACGATATGGGCTATGTATCTGACGTAAAGAACAACGACGTTCGTACCGAAGGACAGTCTTACGGCATGATGACAGCCGTTCAGTTCGGCAAGAAGGACGTCTTTGACCGTTTATGGCGTTGGGCTAAGAAGTATATGCAGCATCAGAGCGGCGAGCGCGAGGGCTATTTCGCTTGGTCATGCAAGACCGATGGCACACGCAACTCCGACGGTCCTGCTTCCGACGGCGAGCTCTACTATGTCACTTCACTCATCTTCGCCTCAAACCTCTGGGGCAACGACGGCGAGATCAACTATCTTGCCGAGGCACAGCGCATTCTCAACTGCTCTATGGCAAAGCAGGGCATGGACAACGTGGCTCCGTTCATCAATGTCAAGGAGAAGCTCATCACCTTCACTCCAGACCCTAACGGTGCGAAGTTCACAGACCCTTCTTACCACCTTCCTGCATTCTACGAGGTTTGGGCAAAGTATGCCAACGACGGTCGCTCTAACTTCTGGCGTGAATGCGCAAAGGCATCGCGCGAATATCTCCACAAGAGTATGCACGAGAAGACTGGCTTGAACCCAGACTACAACAACTTCGATGGTTCTCTTATGCACACAGGTCGCATTCTCGGCGATGCTTTCCGCTACGATTCATGGCGTGTGCCAATGAACATGGCTCTTGACTACTCATGGGCTTGTGCTGATAGCGAATGGCAGCAGCAGTATGCTCAGAAGATACAGAACTTCTTCCTTTCTCAGGGCATCGACACATACGTTGACCAGTACAATGTTGACGGCACGCAGGTGAAGGAGATTCTCCTTGGTGGCAACAAGCCTGAATACAAGAAGCTTCGCCATTCCATCGGTCTTATGGGAACACTTGCAGCAGCATCCCTCGCCACACCAGACACAGAAATGGCAAAACTCTTCATCAGCAAGTTCTGGAACGCAAAGCACGAGCCATTCGAGGACGGCTATTTCGACGCCTACTACGATGGCTTCCTCCGCCTCTTCGCAATGATGCACCTCTCAGGAAACTACCGTGTCATCACTCCGAAGGACAAGTAAACGCGATTCGTAAAACCGGCTTTTCCCACTTTCCTTTCCTACGAAGGAACGTAGTCAGCATAGGCATGACCGTGTTCCTTCGTAAGAAAGGAAAGTTTTCCCAGCCACAAAAACGAGTCGGGAAAAATGGAGGCGTCGTTTCCATAATGGGACTCCGTTTCCACAAAAATAGTCATAAGTACAAGACATCAAAAAATATAGGAATTTTAGCGACAGAAATCTACATATCTACATAGAATCGCTGAGTACCCCTGTGTTTATCGGGGTTTGCTGGCTATGTAGATTTTATGTAGATTCCATGTAGATAAAAAATCCTACATATGTACATTATGTAGATATTATGTCGATAAAAATCGAAATCTACATAGATATAACACTCTAATTATCAATATATTAAAGGACGATTATGTAGATATGTAGATTCTCGGCTCTAAAAGTTGGAATTTTTTATTAATTTTGCCACGATAACTATCATTTACAAGACATATATCAAGTAAACCACCAGAAATCGTCTATTTTCCCCTTCTGAACAGCGTCAAAAGAGCACCAAAAACGCCCTTTCCTGCGTCATCGTTTCTTTCCTCAACGTTCCCCTATTCACCTTATCCTACTGACGCCGTTCATGCCATTTTTCGCCATTTTTGACGCCGGATATCACCCTTTTTTATCGTTTTCAACGCTGCTTTCAGGGAATTCCGCGTTGTTACAAACAAACCGAAATGAGCTGACTATTAATTACGGTCAATAGTGTCATCCGGTTCTTTTCCACCTTCCACAATCCTAATCTCGTCTTCGGTCAAACCATAGAGATCATAGACGAGACGGTCGATTTCTTGCTTTTGAGATTACTATTGTGAATCAAACCAGTCCCTATGGCCCCTTGTATAGTATGTCATTTGAATCAAAATTTTGCGGTAAAATTACAAAATAAAGAGGAATAATCAAAGTTTTTTAGACAAAATCAAGAGGAATAAATGCGGTTTTTAGTAAAAATTCAAGAGGAATAAGCCTGTTGTAACGTAAAATCGTAACAAAATCTCCACCTCGATCGCAGGGATGGAGTCTATTCTCAACTCTCCACAAACTTCAGGTACTTCTTGAGCGCGGCGGTCATGGAGTTATGCATGCGGACGTTCTCTTGCATGAAAGCGGCGGAAGATTTGAGTAGGTCGATGTAGAGCTGCAAACTTTTTAGGTTAACAAAAAATGATGTTTATTAAGTCTAATATAACATTTGCTTGATATAA
>JAZLHI010000093.1:0-41712 GCA_045616725.1 Prevotella sp.
AGTCTTCATGAAGTAGATGTTGTCCTGGAGGAGAGAAGCATCGAGCACAGAGAGAACGCCCTTGTCGTGGCAGATGTCGGTAACAGCGAGCATGTTCTCGAGAGAAACTGGCTGACCACCGATGAGGTTTGTACCAGCCTCAACGCGAACGTAAGCCACGTTGTCCTTACCGATTTCGTCGATGCGAGTCTTGAGGAGGTCGAGGTCGTAGTCGCCCTTGAAAGGATCGTTGCTCTGAGGCACGAGACCCTTAGGCTGAACGAGTTCTTCAACAGTAGCACCACAGCGAGTAGCGTGAGCCTTTGTAGTAGTGAAGTGGAAGTTCATGATAGCCACCTTGCCAGGAGCGCAGAAAGCCTCAGCGAGAATGTTCTCAGCAGCACGTCCCTGGTGTACAGGAAGTACGTTGTCGCATCCGAAAACGTCCTTGATAGCCTTCTTTACGCGGAGGAATGTAGCAGAGCCTGCGTAAGAGTCGTCTGCCTGGAAAGAAGCTGCAAACTGGTTGTCTGACATACAGTTAACGCCAGAGTCAGTGAGCATATCGAGATAAACGTCCTTGTTCTGGAGGAGGAATGTGTTGTTACCAGCTTCCTGAATCTTCTTGAGACGTTCTTCTACAGGAAGAAGAGAAAGCTTCTGGATCATGCGCACTTTGTGCATCTCGAGTGGAACCTGGTTCTCACTCTGATAGAATTTTACTGCCATAGTTAGTGTTTGAGTATTATAAGGTTATAAATTCGGTTTCATTAAGGTGTGAGTCAAAAACGTTGCAAAGTTAGTCTAATTATTCTAAAAATAAAGAGAAATGGACGAAAATATTTCAAATTCAATCCAAATAATGGTATTTTCTTACATTTTGTTAAGAATTGGGTGAGTGATTTGACGGAAATTATGTACAATAAAAAGGAAAAGGACTCCAACAACTGTTGGAATCCTTCTGTGTTTTGAGCCGATAACGGGACTCGAACCCGTGACCCACGCATTACGAATGCGTTGCTCTACCAACTGAGCCATATCGGCGAAATCGCTGCAAAATTACGCATTTAAAATCAAATCCTTCTCGATTGAAGCATAACTTTGCGTCATCAGTTGATTTATGTTGTCGGAACCTTTACCTTGTGGCATGATAGGCTCGTGTATTGTGAGCTTCAGTGGGCTCCAATAGCAGAAGAACATGTCCTTGAAGCGAGGTTTTACCGTGAACGAACCGTTGATTGTTATTGGCACGACTGGCAGCTGCAGTTCGTCCGCAAGCATGAAAGCACCTTTCTTGAACGGACGCATCTTGCCGTCCCATGAACGAGCACCTTCTGGGAAAACTGCAAGTGACGTACCTCCCTTCAGTATCTCTCGAGCCTCCTGGTAACATTTCTTTACGCGGGCCACGGAGCGATTGTCCACTAGAATCTGTTTGGAATTCCTGCATGCAGCGCCGAAGATTGGGATGTTACCAAGCTGATGCTTCATCATCCAACGGAAATCCCTTCCAAGGAAGCCGTACATAAGGAATATGTCGAAGGCTCCCTGATGGTTAGCCACAAACACATATGACTGTCCTTCCTTCAGTAGTTCTTTGCCCTCAACCTTTACTGGCAGAAAGAGCATCCTTATCAGTCCCCATCCCCACCATACTCCAGGGTAATAGCCAAAAAACTTGCCGCCGCCAAGCAGGCAACCGATGGTGATTGTGGTGCAGATGAAAAGCGTCCAAAGGAATGCCATTGGCAGCACGATTAAAAGCTGGTATGTTCTGTAGAGAAGGGTTATCATGATTCTTTTCGGTTCGTAGATTATATAAATCTCTGCAAAGGTAATGTTATTTCTTAAAAAACGAAAAATATTGGTGAAAAAATCAAATACATCAAGTTGCATTCCGTTATTTTGTTGAAAAAAGATGATATATTTATAGTTTTTTGTACCTTTGGCGCGATTTAGTGTGGTATAACCACGAAACAATTAGATTATGAAAGTAAACAACATATTCGGCACCCTCCTTTTGGGGGCGGCAGCAGTGGCGTTCACTGCGTGCAACAACAAGCAGCAGTTCACCGTTCATGGTGAGATTGCAAATGCTACTGATTCTGTGCTCTATCTTGAGAATATGGCTCTCGATGGCGCTCAAATTGTAGATAGTGTGAAACTTGGCGAAAAGGGCGAATTTACATTCAAGGCAGAAACATCTGATGCACCAGAGTTTTATCGTCTTCGCATTGCAGGACAGATTATCAACTTCTGTGCAGACTCTACTGTCACTATCAACGTGAAGAGCCAGTATCCTAACATGGCTACAAGCTACACTATCGATGGCTGTGAACAGTGTAAGATCATCCAGCAGCTTGCATATAAGCAGATTGCTCTTCAGCAGGAAGCCGTCAATATCCAGAAATCTCGCGAGCTATCTTACCAGCAAGGTGCTGACTCTATCCAGAAGGTCATCGCTGCATATCGTGAGGATGTAAAGAAGAATTTCATCTTCAAGCATCCTGACTGGGCTTCTTCTTATTTCGCTCTTTTCCAGTATGTTGGCCCACAGCTGATCTTCGACCCAACAGCAAATGCAGATAACATCAAGGTGTTCCAGGCTGTTGCGACAAGTTGGGATTTGAGATATCCCGACTCAGAGCGTGGTCAGAATCTCCACAATATCACAATGGCTCGTCTTGAAGATATCCGCTATGTGAAGGCTCAGAATGCTAATGCCCAGAACGCACTTGCTCAGGCAGAGGTGGCTGGATGCATAAATATCAAGCTTACTGACAATCATGGCAAGGAACAGAACCTTAACGCGTTGAAGGGTAAGGTCGTTCTTCTTGATTTCCACCTATTTGCTTCTGAGAAATCTACAGAACGCATCATGCTTCTCCGTGATCTCTACAACAAGTTCCACGATCAAGGCTTGGAAATCTTCCAGGTTTCCCTTGATACAGACCAGCACTTCTGGAAGACTCAGACTGAGGCTCTTCCATGGATTTCCGTGAACGATGTTTCCGCTCAATCGGCAATGATTTACAATGTACAGTCAGCGCCAACATTCTTCCTCCTCAACCGCAACAACGAACTCGTAAAGCGTGATGCGCAGATGAAGGATGTGGAAGCAGAAGTCAAGGCGCTGCTGTAGGTTCATTGTCCTAAAAGACGTTGAAAGACTTATTCTACATACAGAAACTCCGCTCTCTCCTTCTGCTAGAACACGATTTCGAGAAGGAGGAATACCGTAAACAGATGCAGGAAATGGGACTGAGCCGCCGTGTAAAACGGGGGCTCTGTTGGTATCCGGTGTCTGTTGGCAGAAGCTACTACAACTCTCTCAATCAGCTTGTTGTGGAGATTTTCAACACTGTAACCGATGAAGAAGAGGAGATAGAGCATAATTTTGAGTACGGAAAGCCTGTATGTTTCTTCAAGATAGACTCCAATAAGGATGCCACCGTGTCCGAAGCGTCCTTCGCTTTAGGATCAAAGTCTCGCAAGGAACACTACCTCCAACACAACTGCCAGATATCCTACGTAGATGGAAACAGAATGGTTGTCGTAGTGCCTTCGCAGCAGGCTGTCATAGAGCTTCAGAACGCAGACCTTCTTGGCGTGCAGCTATATTTTGATGAGACGAGCTACAAGACAATGTTCCATGCCCTTGATGAAGTCTATAAGTCGAAGAACAATCGCGTGGCAAAACTACGCAGCATATTCTCCGGAGGTATGAAGCCTGATAAGTGGACATTTGATGCAATGAAGTTCCCTTGGCTTAATCCGTCGCAAGAGAAAGCTGTCAACGAGGTTTTGTGGAGCAAGGACGTGGCTGTCGTCCATGGACCTCCAGGAACCGGAAAGACCACTACTCTCGTGGAGGCTATTTACGAAACTCTCCGTCGCGAGACCCAGGTGCTTGTTTGTGCTCAGAGCAATATGGCAGTCGATTGGATTAGCGAGAAACTCGTTGACCATGGTGTGCCGGTGCTTCGTATAGGTAATCCTACTCGCGTGAACGACAAGATGCTCTCCTACACCTACGAACGCAAGTTTGAGAGTCATCCCGACTACCCTGAACTTTGGAACATCCGTCGCACCATCCGTCAGATTCGTGAGCAACGAAAGAAGGGCGAAAGCACACATCAGAAGCTCTCGCGTTTGCGTGACCGTGCCGACGAGATAGAATATCGTATAAAGGCATCGCTTTTCACTGAGGCGCGTGTTGTGGCATGTACCCTTGTTGGTGCCGACAATCGTCTGCTCATCGGGCAGAAATTCCCTACATTATTTATAGATGAGGCTGCACAAGCCCTTGAACCAGCTTGCTGGATAGCAATTCGCAGAGCGGGTAGGGTAGTGCTTGCCGGTGACCACATGCAGTTGCCTCCTACAATCAAATGCTATGATGCGCTTAAGGGAGGTCTTGGCGTGACGCTGATGGAGCGTATCGTGGAGAATGTGCCAGATTGCGTGACCATGCTTAAGATGCAGTATCGCATGCATGAGCAAATCATGAAGTTCTCAAGCCACTGGTTCTATGAGGATGGTGTGGAGTCGGCACCGATGGTAAAGAATCGCTCTCTCCTCGATATAGATGTGCCGATAACGTGGGTGGAAGCACCAGTAGATGATGATGCGACGGAAAAGACATATTCAGAGCAATATGTCGGCGAGAATCATGGTCGCATAAACATCGGTGAAGCAGAACTTGCCGTAAAGACCCTTGAAGACTATGTTACTCGCATTGGAAAGGAACGTTTCCTTGCGGAGCGTCTTGATGTAGGACTCATCAGCCCTTATCGCATGCAGGTACAGTTCCTTCGTTCACTTGTCAAGAAGTCGCAGATTCTCAAGCCCGTGAAGCGTTTCATCACGATAAATACTGTAGATGGTTTCCAAGGGCAGGAGCGCGACATAATAATGATTTCCCTTGTGCGCTCAAATGAGAAGGGGGAGATTGGCTTCCTTCGTGACCTCCGCCGCATGAATGTGGCCATGACACGTGCCCGCATGAAACTCTTCATCCTTGGTGATGCAGAGACCCTTGCTGGCAATCCGTTCTATCGCGACTTGAAAAAATACGTTGATTCGCTGTAGGTTTACGATTCTTTATAGATAGAAGAATGCCGTCAAAATCTCTTTATTAGAGCACCTCTATCAATTCAACTTCAAAGATTAGTGTAGAGTAGGGTGGGATAGAGGCATAACCTCCAGGACCGTATGCCAACTGATAAGGTATGACAAAACGATACTTGGCACCTTCGGTCATGTACTGGAGACCTTCTGTCCAACCTCGTATTACGCCGTTGAGCGGAAAAACAATTGGATTTCCCGACTTGTAGCTTGAGTCGAATTCCTTACCGTTGATGAAAGTGCCTTTGTAATGGCAACGCACCTGACTGCGTGATGTAGGACTCTTTCCGTCCTTGTTGCCTTCACGTAGCACTTCGTACTGAAGACCGGATGCGGTTGTTACAACGCCTTCGCGCTTTGCGTTTTCGGCGAGATATTCTTGTCCCTGCTTCAAATTCTCTTCGTAAGAAAAATCGTCATTGTCTTTTGAACAAGAGATAAATATAAATACGCCAGCAGCCAATGCTACGGCAATAATAAGAAACTTGGTCATAACTAATTAATCTGATTGTCTATAGCTTCTGAGTGAGTCTTATTACATTGCAGGCTTTACGTTCAGGTTTACGCCAAGTGACTCCTCGCTGCCGATGATTGTCCAACTGCCGCCTGGATAGAAGTGCTCTACGCGCTTTGGATAGCCACGCTCTACGAATTCGTTGACAACGGAGTCACGACGCTCACCAACAGCAAAGCCGAGATGATGCACTCCATAGCCATGCTCCTTGATGAACTCATTGTAAGTGCTTGGATTGTCATCAAGAATCTGATGAAGTTCAATGATGAAGCCTTGTGGCGCCATGATTGAGGCAAGTTTCAAACCGTATTTGTAGTTCTTGCCGTAATACATGATGTTAGGATCTGTTGTGTCAACCGTTTGATGTACCTTGATTTCAGGCATGGGCACATTAAGAATCTGCGACCATTCGCGTGCAGCAACCTCGATGTCTGGCACGATGATGGCTATCTGTATGAAACCGTTGAGGTCAAGTGGATTCCTCATTGTGGTGCGGTCTGCCTTAAGCTCCAACTTCTGTTTTTGTGCAGCATAAAGCTCTGGGTCTGTAATTTGAAGCGAATCCTTCACTTCTTCAGCTTTCTGCGCTGTATCTGATGAATTGCTGCATGACGAAAGTAGCATTGCTGACATCATGCATAGGAGCATAAAAGTCTTTTTCATTTGTTTATTAGATGATTTAACGATTAGATGATTTTTTTCTGTTCATTATTTTTTTTGCTATTCCCTTTCTACCATCACGCCTTTGCTTGTGGCGAGTTCGGATCAATCATCATGAGTTCAATCTTGTTTCCGTCTGGATCGTGAATCCAAGCCTGCCAGTTGAGGTCTGAAGAAGTCTTTGGCTCTTGGTCAATCTCCACGCCGATAGATCTGAGGTGCTCTACATCTTCCTGAAGATTGTCCGTCTCAAGACATAGATGCTGGAAGCCGCGTGAGTTCCAACCTGTGTTTGGATTCTTTCCTTCACCGTTAGGAATGAGCTCAAGATAAACACCGTCTGCCATGCGAACATAGTGAAGCCAAGGCTCGCCCTCGTCATTCTCCTGAATGCCTACGAGTTTCATACCGAGCTTGTTGCAGTAGAAGTTGAGCGAAGCATTGATGTCCTTGCACACGAAACAAGCGTGACCGATGCCTACATAGCCTTCACGACCGAATTCGTATGGTGCTTCATTGCTCTGCATTTGCACACATTCTGGTGTATATTCCTGAAGTTCGATGCCATTGCCGTCTGGGTCATAAAGCCAAAGATTCTTACATTTGCTCTTTTCTACCTCTGGCTCTGGCGAATCGATATAGCCCTTCTCGAAAATCTCTTGAAGAGTCTTGCGGATGTCGCCAACGGTTACGCACAAGTGGTTGTAGCCAGTCTTCTTGAAATCAAAAGCATAGTCGCGGTCGTTCTGTCCGCCATAGAAGAGTTCAAGGAAATGGCCTTTGCATATCTTCAGGTAGATTATCCAAGGCTCTCCGTTTTCATGATGAAGTTCAAAGACTTTCTTCCATCCAAAAACTTTCTCAAAGAAATCAATGCTCTTGTCCATGTCCAATGGATTCAAGGCGATGTGGGCAATATCTTTTATCATATAGGTTAGGGTTATTTCAATTATTGCTTCATAAGGGTAAGCAGTTCCTTGTGGAATTCTGGGAAATGTTCTTCTATGGCTACAGGCCTTCCGTTTCTGTCAAGGAAGCAATGGAGTGAGGTGCCGAGGCAAACAACTTTGCCGTTGCAAGTCATTTTGTAGGCGAATCTTGTCTTCAACTTGCTCATCTCTGCCACGGATATTTCCACTTCAATGATGTCGGCGAATGTTGTAGGATGCTTGTAGTCGCAAGTAACGCCCATGACAGGCGAAAATACGCCAGCCTCTTCCATGCGTTCATATCCGAATCCCATCTGTTCCATGGCGTCAACACGCGTTTCCTCCATGATGCGGATATAGTTGGAATGATGCGTAACGCCCTGCTTGTCAGTCTCATAGTACTGAACTTTGTGCTTGTATTTCATTCTTTTGGAATTGTGGTTTGCCTTGCTCTTTGCGAGAATTAGTTTGGATTGTAGCCGAAACCGTCGAGTTCCTTCTTTGATGAGCGCCAGTCCTTGTCAACCTTTACGTAGCATTCAAGGTAGATTTGCTTGTCGAAGAACTTCTCCAATGTCTTGCGGGCTTCGGAAGAGACTTTCTTGAGGGCAACGCCTTGATGACCGATTATGATGCCCTTCTGTGAGTCGCGTTCAACATAGATGATTGCGCGGATGCGGATGATTTTCTGCTCCTCCTTGAACGATTCTACGGCAACTTCCACTGAGTATGGTATCTCCTTGTCGTAATAGAGGAGAATCTTCTCGCGGATGATTTCGGAAACGAAGAATCGTGCAGGCTTGTCGGTGAGCTGGTCCTTGTCGAAGAATGGGGGAGAGACAGGGAGAAGTTCCTTGATGCGTGCCATGAGCATATCGATGCCGAACTTGTTGCTTGCCGACATAGGAAGTATCTCTGCGTTAGGGAGAAGCTTGTGCCACTTTTCCACAATCTTAGGCAGGTCTTTCTGGTTGGAAAGGTCTATCTTATTGATGAGAAGAAGCACAGGGATTGTCATCTTCTGCACCTTCTCAAGAAACTCCATGTTCTTTTCCGGACTTTCGATGACGTCAGTGACATAAAGGAGAATGTCTGCGTCCTGAAGAGCCGATTCGGAGAATGCGAGCATTGACTCCTGAAGCTTGTAGTTTGGCTTGAGAACGCCAGGGGTGTCGGAGAATACTATCTGCGAATCGTCGGTGTTAACGATTCCCATGATGCGATGGCGTGTGGTCTGTGCCTTGAAAGTGGCAATGGATATTCGCTCGCCAACGAGCTGGTTCATCAGCGTTGACTTGCCGACATTAGGATTACCTACTATGTTTACGAAACCAGATTTGTGTGTCATATTATTTTATTCAAATGTCTTGAACTCATATCCTTGCTCCATAAGCCACTCGATGGATTCTGGCAAGGCTGTTTTGAGTTTGTTGATACTCTTGAGGGAGTCGTGGAAGGTTATAATGGAACCGTTGCGTGAGTAGCGCTTCACATTTGCAACAACATCTGCAGCAGTAAGTCGGTTGCTATAATCGCGAGTGACGACATCCCACATGATAACGCGGTAATGAGGCGATATGAAACCGTACTGCGGATAGCGAATCCAACCGTGTGGCGGACGGAAAAGGTCGGTATGCAGCAACTCGTTAGCCTTTTTTACATTGTTGATGTATTCCTTCGTGCTGTGGCGCATTCCGCTGTAGTGGTTGAAGGTGTGGTTGCCTATGCGGTGGCCTTCCGCCTTCACTTGTTCAAAGAGTTCGGGGGATTTCCTCACATTGTCGCCAACCATGAAGAAGGTTGCCTTGATGTTGTACTTTCGGAGCGTTTCGAGAATGAATGGCGTAGCTTCTGGAATCGGTCCATCGTCGAAGGTGAGATAGACGGCCTTTTCCTTCTTGTCCATTCGCCAAGTAGCTCTCGGGTACAGCCAACGGAGGAATATTACGGGTTGTTCGATGATCATGAATAGACTTATTATATAGTCAAGTATGTTATGTACCCTGCGCAGAGAGTAAGCAGCACTGCACCTTCCCAGCGTTCAAGCTTGTATTTGGTGAAGGAAAAGAGCCAGAAGAGTACTGCTGCGAGGATAAGTACGCTAAGGTCAATGTAGTTTATCGTTATGCCTTCAAGAGGCTGGATGATGCCTGTGAGTCCGAGTATCATCAGTATGTTGAAGATGTTGCTTCCAATGACATTTCCGATAGCCATCTCGCCTTGTCCTTTGCGTGCAGCCATAATGGATGTGGCAAGTTCTGGAGCTGATGTTCCGGCGCCTACAATGGTGAGTCCGATAATCTTTTCCGATACATTGAGACTCTTCGCTATGTCGGACGAGTATTCTACGAAAAGGTCTGATGCATAGATGAGTACCCCTAAGCCTATAAGGATACAGATGATGGCTTTCCATATCGGCATGTCCTTAACGCCTTCTGCCAACTCATTTTCGCTGTCTTTCCCTTTCTTGGCACTCTTTATGGTCATGAGCATGAAGAGTATGAATGCTACCGTAAGTATTGCACCTTCTATGCGTGAGAGTGTACCGTCGAGAAGGAAAATGAGGAGTGCCACTGATGCCACGAAGACAATAGGGAGGTCGCGCTTCACTGTGATCTTGCTTACGGTAAGTGGGGCAACAAGGGAAACACAGCCTATGATTAGCAGGTTGTTGAAGACATTGCTGCCCACGACATTTCCTATGGCGATGTCTCCCATGCCTGCGTTGCCACTGCTTATCGATTCAAAGGCAGAATTGACCGACACGAAGAGTTCCGGTGCTGATGTGCCCATGGCTACAATGGTCAGTCCGACGATGAATGGCTTTATGTGCATTTTCACAGCAATGGAAGATGCACCGTTTGTCATCCAGTCTGCACCGATGATGATGGCGGCAAGGGAGAGTATGAGTTTAAGGAGTAGGAGTAACACTGTTAAGTGAAGGAGGATTTGGGAGGTGCGCTGCCCTCAACGCACCATCATATAAATTAGCCTGCTTCTTGTCTGTGTTGGTGCGTTGAGGGCAACGCACCTCCCAACAGTAAAAAGCGTAGGGCGAAGATTTCTGAGCCGTTGAATCCGGATTGTGTTCATCGCGGTTGCGGCTCGGAAATCCTCGCCCTACTTTCTATATTTTGTTTTTAGCCTCGCTGTCGAGAACGGCTGCGAACACTATTTCTCGTCAATAGCCTTGATTTTCTCTACGGTGAGGGCGATTTCGTCCTTGATCTTCTCCATCTGCTTCTTCACGCCGTCAAGGAGTGGATTTGCCTTCTTGCCGTTAGAAGAGAAGAATGAGAGATTGTTTTCTACTGTAGCGAGTTCCTTCTTGAGGCTGTCGAGACGGCGTGCAAGGCGTGAACGCTCGTCACCAAGGTTCTCAGCAGTGTCCTTTATAGACTTCTTGAACTTCTCAAGACGCTTTCCTGCATTAGCCTTGTTGAGCTTTGCGTATGCTGCATCGAGAGCCTGCTTGTATTCTGTGTAGAGGGCGTCCTTGTCCTTGAAAGGAACGTGGCCAATCTTGCTGAATTCCTCTGAGAGGCTGCGGAGTACGTCGCGCATGTTCTCTACAGGTTCCTCGATGAGAGCCTTGATGCGTGCCACTACGTCGTACTTCTTCTGGAGATTCTCCTGCTGCTCATTGCGCTGACCGGCAGTAGCTGCGTTGCGAGCGTCGAAGAACTTGTTGCAAGCGCCGATGAACTCTGTCCAGAGCTCTTCGCCAATCTTATGAGGAGTAGCGCCTACAGCCTTCCATTCTTTTTGGAGAGCAACGAGCTTGTCGGCTGTTGAACGCCATTCTGTAGAGTCAGCAAGCTGCTTTGCCTGCTCTACGAGCGCCTTCTTCTTTTCAATGTTCTGTGCGTATGACTCTTTGAGCTGTGCGTAGAACTCGTTTTTCTTTGTGAAGAATGCGTCACAAGCTGCACGGAAGCGCTCGAAGATCTTTGCGTTCATCTTCTGTGCGGTGAAGCCGATAGTCTTCCATTCTGCTTGGAGTTCAAGCATGATCTTAGTCTGCTCGTCCCAAGCGGCTGCATTTGCAGGGAGAGCCTCGGCTGCAGTCATAGCCTCTGCCTTCTCGCAGAGAGCAGTCTTGAGTTCGAGGTTCTTTTCCTCCTTTTCCTTGATTGCGATGTAGTGATCTTGGTAGCGCTTGTTGATGACTGTAGAAGCTGCCTTGAAGCGGTTCCACATATCTTCGCGAAGTTCCTTTGCTACAGGACCTGACTCGCGCCACTGGTCATGGAGAGTCTGAAGCTGATAGAATGCGCTGATAACATCCTCTTCCTCCGCCAGCTTTTCAGCTGTTTCAATAATCTGTGTCTTTATCTCAAGGTTCTTCTTAAAGTCGTATTCGCGTGCTTCGCGGTTGAGTTGGAGAAGATCGTAGAACTGTTCACAGTAGAGCTGATAGTTCTTCCAGAGTTCAGTAGCCTTTTCTGCTGGCACTGGGTTGATGGTCTTCCACTCTTCCTGAAGAGTCTTGAATTCCTGATAGTGTGCGCCAGTTTCCTCAGGAGTGGTTGACATTGCCTTGATCTTGTCAAGGATGTCAAGCTTCTTCATGAGGTTGTCAGCCTTGAGCTGCTCAAGCTCGAGGAAAGCTTTCTGGCGTCTCTCACGAATTACGGAGAGTTCCGCTTTGAATTTTTCTTCGTTTTCATCCTGTTCTGGCTGGAATTCTTCTGCATTGCCTCCAGCCTCGACGAATGCCTGCTTCTTTGCTTCGTTTTCGGCATTGCGGAATTTGTAAAAAAGGCTCTTGAGGAGTTCCACCTCCTGGCGCTCAGGCTCTTCTTCCGACTGAGCAATTGCAGCCATGCGTTCTACAACTTCCTGTGTTGTCTTGTAAACAGGATACTGTTTAGTTTCTTCAACAGCGTTCTGTGCTTCTACATCTTCTGTAGTCGCGCTCTGGACTTCTACTGTTTCTTCAGCAGTGTTCTGAACTTCAGCTGTTGCTTCCGTGAGAGATTTGTTTTCGTTTTCCATCATAGGTGGTTAATAAATTGGTGGCCTTTGTGGATCCCCACCGTGAATTTTATATGAGGCATCTTATGCCCCACATTATTTATTAATGTACATTATAGGGCGCAAAATTAGAAAATATTTTTTGTTTCAAAGAAGAATTTACTAAAAAATGTTAATTTTGCCATGAAGTTTGTTGGTTTTTGGGGGATTTGGGGATTCTAATTTTCGATTTTTCGGGGTTTCGATGGCACGAAGTATCGTTTATTCCTGCAATTCAAGCCATCGCATTTCCTTTTCTTCCAGCAAGGCCTCAACTTCTGGCAGTCGCTTTCCGTGCTGAATGATGAGGTCTGTGCTGATGTTTCCAGCAGAAAGTTCCTCTACGATGGTTGCCTTTTCCTTCTCAAGTGCTTCGATGTCTTTCTCCAGTTGCTCGAGTTCACGGGTTTCCTTGTAGGTGAGCTTTTTGGGCTTTGCGTTCTGGCTTTGCTTGTTTGCTGAGGAATCTGCGGAATTTGCCGTGGCGTCAGGTGCTTTCGAGGCCTGCCCTGAAGCCTTTGCGCCTTTCTGTTCCTTCGCGTTCTTGCTATCCTTAGCGCATTCTTCCGACTTCAACTTCTGGTAGATGCGATACTGTGAGTAGTTGCCTGGGAAATCCTGCACCTTTCCCTCGCCATGGAATACGAGAAGATGGTCAACGACCTTGTCTGTAAAGAAACGGTCGTGGCTGACAACTATTACACAGCCAGGAAAGTCCTGTAAGTACTCTTCCAGAACTTCAAGTGTCTGAATATCAAGGTCGTTCGTTGGCTCGTCAAGAATGAGGAAGTTCGGATCCTGCATGAGTACCGTACAGAGATAAAGCTTGCGCTGCTCACCTCCAGAAAGTTTCTCTATGTAGTCATATTGCTGCTTGCGCGAAAATAGGAAACGCTCAAGAAGTTGTGCTGCCGTGAGATGCTTTCCATTGCCAAGATTCACATACTCGGCAATGTCGCGAACAACATCTATAACACGCTGGTCCTGACGGAATTGCAAACCATCCTGTGAGAAATACCCGAACTTTACAGTCTGTCCGATGTCAAACTGTCCGCTATCAGGTTGCTCGAGTCCGAGAAGGAGTTTGATGAACGTGGATTTTCCAGCACCATTATTGCCCACGATACCCATCTTCTCATAGCGTGAGAAGTTGTAGTAGAAGTCTTTTAGGATAACAAGCTCCTCCTGTTGCGCAGAAGGCATCTTGAAAGCTTTGCTCACATATTGGCACTCGAAAATCTTCGAACCTATATATACATTATTGTTCTTAAGCCTAACCTGACGCTCCTGGATGCGCTGCTTTGCAATCTTTTCGAGTTCGTAAAATGCTTCTTCGCGATAGCGAGCCTTATGACCTCTGGCCTGTGGTTGTCGGCGCATCCATTCAAGTTCTGTGCGGTATAGATTGTTAGCACGTGCAATGGTGGCATTTCTCACGTCAATGCGCTCCTGTCGCTTCTCGAGGTAGTAGGAGAAATTGCCGCGATAAGTGTATATAGTTTGGTCATCAAGTTCTAGGATTAGGTTGCAAACATTGTCTAGGAAGTAGCGGTCGTGAGTGACCATCAAGAGAGTCTTGTTGCCACGGCGAAGGAAACCTTCCAGCCATTCTATCATCTCAAGGTCAAGATGGTTTGTTGGCTCGTCAAGAATGAAGAGGTCTGGCTCTGTAATGAGCACGTTTGCCAAAGCGACACGCTTCTGTTGACCGCCGGAAAGTTCTTTTATCTTCTGATTCAAATTCTTGATTTTCAGAGAAGTGAGAATTTGCTTCGCCTTAAGGATGCGGTTATCTTCGGCGTAGTCGTAGGAAGAATCAACCGACGATGAATCGTCGGGAACGGTGGTGCCTGTGCTACTTGAGGAGAGGCTGGTCTTGTTAGAGTAGGTTTGTTCTTCTGCATCAGAGTAATTTGCGTCGAAATCAAAGTCAGGATGCTTGCCGAAGCAGGCTTCAAGGACAGTAGATTCCGGGTCAAAGTTCTGCTTCTGCTTAAGGAAGCCTACACGAATGCCATTACGAAATATTACTGAACCGGAGTCTTGCGGTTCGTCGCCTGCTATTATTGATAGCAAAGTTGATTTTCCTGTGCCGTTCTGAGCAATGAGCCCGACCTTTTCTCCTTCACCTATGGCGAAGGTGATGTTGTTGAAAAGAAGTCGTTCGCCGAAGCGTTTGCTGATATTCTGTATGTCGAGGAATGGAACCATCTATATGGATTTTCAATTTATAGATTTAAGATTTACCGATTTTAGGTTGACTGATTTGCGATTTTCATTTGAAATTTTACAGCGCAAAGGTACGTATTTTTAGTTTAATATGTAATTACTATGTTGAAAAAGTGACGTGAATGATAGAAAAACATATAAAAATATGTGTTATTATCTTTGAATTGTTTGGCGTTTTGCAGAAAAGTTGTAACTTTGTGGCGTAAAAAAGGATAAAAATAACTAAACACATATAAAACTTATGATTAAACTTGATATTACAAAAGCATCGTCGTTCTTGGCTGATGGTGCTGTAAATGCTCTTGAGGCTCAGGTGAAGGCTGCTCAGCAGTCGCTTGAAGATGGCACTTGTCCAGGTAATGACTTCCTTGGCTGGCTCCACCTTCCTTCTTCTATTACTCCGGAGTTCCTCAAGGAGGTTCAGGATTGTGCTAATGTTCTCCGCGAGAAGTGTGAGGCTATCGTCGTAGCTGGTATCGGTGGTTCTTACCTTGGGGCTAAGTGCGTTATCGAAGCTCTTAGCAATAGCTTCGCTTGGCTCGTTAACGATAAGAAGAATCCTACTATCCTCTTTGCAGGAAACAACATCGGTGAG
Source organism: Prevotella sp. (assembly GCA_045616725.1). GTDB lineage: Bacteria > Bacteroidota > Bacteroidia > Bacteroidales > Bacteroidaceae > Prevotella. Next base: position 15,050 of record JAZLHI010000093.1, read on the forward strand.
GACTATCTCTACGAACTCACAGAGTATTTGAAGGGCAAGAAGTTCGGTGTCATCAATATCTCAAAGTCTGGTACTACTACAGAGACAGCTCTCGCTTTCCGTCTCTTGAAGAAGCAGTGTGAGGACCAGTGTGGAAAGGAGATGGCAAAGGATGTTATCGTTGCCGTTACTGACGCAGTGAAGGGTGCTGCTCGCACTTGTGCTACAAAGGAAGGCTACAAGACATTCGTTATTCCTGACAACGTTGGTGGTCGTTTCTCTGTACTTACTCCTGTAGGTCTTCTTCCAATCGCTTGCGCTGGTTTCGACGTGGTTAAGCTCGTTGAAGGTGCGCAGAAGATGGAAGTTGCTTGCGGCAAGGATGTTCCATTCGCAGAGAACCCTGCGGCTCAGTATGCTGCTGTTCGTAACGCTCTTTACCAGAACGGCAAGAAGATTGAGATCATGGTCAACTATCAGCCAAAGCTTCACTTCTTCTCAGAGTGGTGGAAGCAGCTTTATGGCGAGTCAGAAGGCAAGGACCTCAAGGGTATCTTCCCTGCATCTTGCGACTTCACTACAGACCTTCACTCTATGGGTCAGTGGATTCAGGAAGGCGAACGCACTATCTATGAGACTGTTATCAGCATCGAGAAGCCTGCAAACAAGGTGCTCTTCCCATCAGACGACGAGAACCTCGACGGCTTGAACTTCCTCGCTGGTAAGCGCGTTGACGAGGTTAACAAGATGGCAGAGCTTGGTACTCAGCTAGCTCATGTTGACGGTGGTGTGCCAAACATCCGCATCTCTGTACCAGAACTCAACGCTTACTACCTCGGTCAGCTCATCTACTTCTTCGAGATAGCTTGTGGTATTAGCGGCAATATCCTCGGCGTAAATCCATTCAACCAGCCAGGTGTTGAAGCTTACAAGAAGAATATGTTCGCTCTTCTCGAGAAGCCTGGCTATGAGGCTGAGACTGAAGCTATCAAGAAGCGTCTTGCAGAGTAATAGAGCAAATATTATAAATATATGATGTATAGAAAGAATATACAGAATTATCTTGAAAAGAACGGCTTTAAGGACTTCGCTCCGAAGGCCGTTCTTTTTGATATGGATGGCGTGATATATGACTCCATGCCGTGTCATGCATACGCTTGGCAGAAGGCGACGCAGGAGTTTGGACTTCACTTTACCGAAGACGATACCTACATTCACGAAGGAATGAGAGGCGAGGAGGTCATAGCAAACCTTACTCGTGAGCAGAAAGGCTATGAGGCTTCTGAGGAGGAAATAAAAACTATCTATGGAAGGAAGGCAGAGATTATTGCCACAGAGTTTGGCGTTATACCTAAAATGCCTGGTACAGAGGAACTTATGCGTAAGTTGAAAGATGCTGGTTTGCTGATAATTGTGGTTACAGGTTCCGGTCAACATTCCACATTACGACGAGTTACTTCTGATCATCCTGGTCTTGTTTCAGAGAACCTTATCATATCAAGCAAGGACTGCACAAAAGGAAAGCCGGATCCACAGCCATATCAGAAAGGGCTACTGCTTGCTGGCAAGGTTCTCGGTAGAGTAGGAGATGACGGGAATCCTGCTCCGATAGAACCTTGGGAAGCCATCGTTGTGGAAAATGCTCCGATGGGAGTTCACGCCGGTGTTGCAGCCAAGATATTTACGATAGGAGTAAATACCGGTCCCCTTGACGATGACCTTCTTTGGGCAGAAGGGGCAGATCTTGTAATCAAACCAATGACAGTCCTTCGTGACAATATTGAAGAACTTATAAAGTAGTTTATTTGCTTTTCTCTTATTGTTCATTACAAAATAAGTTTATTTATATTAATATGTGTGCAGATAATCGGGTATTCGTTTGTTAGTTAGCGAAAATTGTCGTAATTTCGCGCCCAACTATGAATATATCTATACGAATAATTGCAACAATCTTCATCATGATAGTGTCTCTTGCCGCCAAGGCAGGAAGCACTTTCACTGATGTTGTATCCTCGCCAAAAACTGAAGTCAGGGCCGTTTGGCTTACTACATTCAGAGGCCTTGACTGGCCAAAGACCAAGGCTACAGACGAATGGAGCAGAGAGTATCAGAAGCGTGAAGTCATAAGAATACTTGATGGTCTTCAGGCAGTAAATATCAACACGATAATATTTCAAGCCCGTACTCGTGGACTCGTTGCCTATCGCTCGCAAATAGAGGAGTTTGATGATGTCTGGACAGGTAAGGAAGGACAAGACCCTGGCTACGATCCATTGGCTTTTGTGATAGAAGAGTGCCATAAGCGTGGCATGGAATGTCACGCTTGGGTTGTCAGTGTTTGTCCGGCAAGAGGTTTCCGCGACCCAAACAATGCTTCAACGGCAGGCTATGTGGCAAGCATTTGCGAAGAGATAGCAAGAAACTACGATGTCGATGGCATCAGCCTTGATTATATCCGCTATCGAGATGGCAAACCTCTCGGTGTTTCGCCTGCTCAAGGTCGTGAGAACATCACGAAGATTGTGCGTGCCATTCACGATAGAGTTAAGGCTGTGAAGCCTTGGGTAAAGCTTTCTTGCTCGCCAATCGGTAAATACAAGCCTAACAGAAACCTTTCTTCAAAATACAATGCCTACGCTTACGGTCAGGATGTGGAGCGTTGGACAAAGGAAGGACTCATGGACATAATCTTCCCTATGGCTTATTGGGATAGGGACAATTTCTATCCTTGGATGCCACAATGGAAAGAGGCTGCCAACGGCAAGATAATGGCTCCTGGTCTCGGCACATATTTCCTAGACCCGAAGGAAGGCAACCGAACTCTCTATGAACAGATTAAGCAGCATAACTTTATACGTTACGAGGGGAGCATGGGATTTGCCATCTTCCGTGCAGAGCATCTGCTGAAGGATTTCAAGGGAATCTATCAGTTCATGAAAAACTTTTGCCCTTATCCTTCGCTACTTCCGCCTATAGCTGGCGGTTCAAAGCCTGCGAAACCGGAAGGCGTGAAAGTGCAGTACGGCAACAACAGTACAACGCTCTACTGGAATCCACAGCACAACACGATGGTGAATATCTATGCAAGCCGCCAATGGCCAGTGGATATCACAAAAGCAGAAAATCTTATTGCCGCTCGTGTGAGAGGTTCGCAGATAACAATCCCTACCCAGTATAAACTACATTACGCAATAACCACAATAGACAGATACGGAAACGAAAGCGATGAAATCAGTACGGCCAAAGAAAAATTTAGGTCAGCACTTTCTTACAGACCTGACAATAGCAAAAGCAATCGCTGATACGGTTGACGCTTGCCCAGAGATTCCTGTGCTTGAAGTAGGACCTGGCATGGGTGTGATGACGCAGTACATCTATCCGAAGGGACGTCCGTTCAAGGTTGTTGAGATTGACCGTGAGTCAGTGGCATATCTCAACGAGGTTTATCCTAAGCTTCGCTCAAACATAATCTCGGCAGACTTCCTGCGATTGGGCCTAAACGAGGTTTTTGATGGCAAGCCGTTTGTGCTCACTGGAAATTATCCATACGACATCTCCTCGCAAATCTTCTTCAAGATGCTCGACAACAAGGATTTGATTCCTTGCTGTACTGGAATGATTCAGCGTGAAGTAGCCCTGAGAATAGCAGCCCAGCCTGGCAATAAGACTTACGGAATATTGAGCGTTATGATTCAGGCTTACTATGATGTTGAATATCTGTTTACGGTTGATGAGCATGTGTTCAACCCACCTCCAAAGGTGAAGAGCGCTGTCATCCGTATGACTCGCAATAAGACTGAGCACCTTGATTGCAACGAGAAACTCTTCAAGACTCTCGTGAAGACTCTCTTCGGTCAGCGCAGAAAGATGATACGTGGCTCGATAAAGCAACTCTTCACTCAGCAGCCTGCACCAGAATTCTTTGAACATCCGTTCATGACTAAGCGGCCTGAGCAATTGAACATTCAGGAGTTTGTAGAGCTTACTAACTACTTTGAAAAGGCTCTTCCGAAGGGGTAGAAAAATCTGTCCTTACGAACTTGCTTGGAATGGCTTAGAGTTTTACTCCAAATACGTGTGAGTTTTGCCTTGAATTCGTGAGACTTTTGCCTTGAATTCGTGGGAGTTTTTACGGTGTATCTAAATAATTAATAATCAGATAGTTAGAAATCGGTATATGCGTCTGTATCCTCCAGCTAAAATAAACCTCGGACTGAACATAGTTTCCAAGCGTCCTGATGGCTATCATGACCTTGAAACCGTGTTCTATGCCCTACATGACGTTACGGATGTCCTTGATGTAAACATCACGGACGGCGAGAGTGGCACTGTGACGCTCACACTTGATGGTACCAAGATAGATGGAGAACCAGAGAAGAATCTGGTGGTCAAGGCCTACAGACTCCTTGCCAATGACTTCCAACTGCCAGCGATGAGTATAAATCTCACGAAGCGCATTCCGATGCAAGCAGGGATGGGAGGAGGCTCAGCTGATGCTGCTTATACTCTGAAGGCCGTTAATGTACTCGCAAACCTTGGTCTCAGTGATGATGAACTTGAGGCATACTCTTTGAAACTCGGCGCTGATTGCCCGTTCTTTGTTCGTTGTCAGCCATGCTTTGCAACAGGAGTAGGGGAGAAGATGACTCCGATAAACTTCTCGCTTGAAGGTTATTATGAAGTGCGATATGTTAAGGATGACGGTATCTCTGTCTCTACGGCAGACGCCTTCCGCAATATACCAGTGGCAAAGCCAGAGCGCAGATGTGATGACATTGTCCTCGACGAGCCGATGGAAAACTGGAAGCACCTGCTGAAGAATGATTTTGAAACGACTGTGTTTGCGAAATATCCGAAACTCGCAGATATTAAGCAGCAGATGTATGACGAAGGCGCAATATATGCTGTGATGACTGGTTCCGGCAGTGCTGTTATCGGAATATTCAAGAAAGAAAACCAAGAAACGCAAAAATAGAGAAAAGATTAAAGATGGCAAAGACCAATACAACAGGAAAGAAAACGAACGTGAAGATTGCGGTGAATCCGGAATTCGAGCACCTTCAGCCACAAGTCGTGGAAATGGAAAAGAAGGTGCTTGCAGCGCTGATGATCGACCAGGACGCATACGCTATGGTCAGTGATCAGGTTTCTGCAGAGATGTTCTACGAACCGCGACACAAGAAAATATTTGAGGCTATCTTCGCTCTGAACCTTGCAGAGAAGCCTGTTGATCTTGTTACCGTGACGGAAGAACTTCGTCATCAGGGAACATTCGACGACATCGGCATGGATTACCTTCTTGAGATTGATGAATCGGCAGCAACTTCCGCCAACATCATGTATCATGTGAAGGTGATAAACGAGAAGTTTCTTGCGCGTCAGCTTATCAGTTATTCAAGCGTTGTTCAGACAAAAGCCTTTGATGCAACGAATGATGTCAATGAGGTTATGCAGGAAGCCGAAGCAAGCCTGTTCCAAATCTCCCAGAAGAACAAGAAAGCAGACTTCGTTCATGTGAATCCAGTGGTGAAGCAAGCCACAGCCTTGCTTCAGGAAGCGGCTGCTAACAAGGGTGGTATGACGGGTATTCCTACTGGTTACGCTAAGCTTGACGATATGACTGCTGGCTGGCAGAAGTCCGACCTTGTCATCATTGCTGCTCGTCCTGCCATGGGCAAGACTGCTTTTGCACTTTCTTTGGCAAGAAACATCGCTGTTGACTACGGCCGCCCTGTGGGATTCTTCTCTCTGGAAATGAGCAATGTCCAGCTCGTCAATCGTCTCATTGCAAATGTCTGTGAGATAGACAGTAAGAAAATCCTCAACGGACAGCTGGACAACATGGAGTGGCAGCAGTTTGATAACAATATCGGACGCCTGTCGGAAGCTCCTATATATCTTGATGATACCCCAGGCATGTCAATCTTTGAACTCCGAACCAAAGCCCGTAGAATGGTGAGGGAGCATAACGTGGAAATCATAATGATAGACTACCTTCAGCTTATGAATGCCAATGGTGCAAAGTTTGGTAGCCGTCAGGAAGAGGTTTCTACAATCTCGCGTTCGCTGAAAGGTCTGGCAAAGGAACTTAATATCCCTGTCATTGCCCTCTCACAGTTGAATCGTGATGTGGAAAAGCGTGACAACAATGCAGAATCAGGCGTTGACTCCCATATCCCTCAGATGAGTGACCTGCGTGAATCAGGAGCCATTGAGCAAGATGCCGACATGATTATCTTTATCCACCGTCCTGAGTACTACCGCCTCTATGTGGATTCTCATGGCCGTGATACTCGTGGTAAGGCGCAGATTGTGATAGCAAAACACCGTAAAGGTGCTACAGGAGACGTCTTTTTGGACTTCAAGGGACAGTTTACAAAGTTTCAGGACCCAACAGATGACAGCCGTCCTCGCAGCAATCCTTTCGAAGGCGAGATCATGGAGTCCAAGGCAAATAGTTTCAATGGTGGAGGTTCCTCTGCACCTATGCCTGGTCCTGAGGACGATCCTTTTGAGAATAGCTCGATAAATACGTATCTGGGCAATGATAACAATCCGCCGTTTTAAAGGGTAAAGGCTTAATGGTTAAAAGGTTAATGGTTAAAGTCTAAAATGAAAACTATTATACTTGATGTAGGCAATACCTTCGTAAAGGCAACTCTTTTCGATGGTAATGAGGTGGTGAAAAGTGAACATTTCCGTCACAGTGACTTGCGCCCGTTTGTGGAGTTTCTTGAGCAGAATCCTGCTGACAGGGGTGCATACGCTGTTGTTGGACATATTTCTGGTGCTCTTCAGAAGGCCATCAATCATTCGAATACAAAACTGGAACTTGTAACAGTATCGGATATTCCGGAGTCTGTGATAAAGAATGAGTATTCTACTCCTCATACACTTGGCATTGACAGAATTGCTGCAGTGATAGGAGCAAAATCACTTTCACATGGTGAGGAGAATATTATGGTTATAGACTGCGGAACCTGCATAACCTTCGATATTGCTGTCAATGGTTCCTACATGGGCGGTAATATATCGCCGGGCATCAATATGCGACTCAGAGCCATGCATGCATATACGGAAAGCTTGCCTAAAGTGTTCTCCGAAGGCGACTGTCCGGACATCGGAATTTCAACGGAAACAGCCATGAGAAGTGGTGTCATACATGGTGTTTCCTTCGAAATAGAACGTGCAATAGAGTATTTTTCCGCCAAATTTAACAATCTTAAAGTTTATTTAACAGGCGGCGGCTCCAAAGAGTTGCACATTTCAAAAAAAATAAATACCTTTGCCGACGATTTCCTCGTTGAAAGAGGCATCTTGGAAATATTAAATCATTAATGGTATAAACTTCCCGACTCGAAAAATCAATAATAGATGAAACAAATTCTTCATAGTATTTTCACGTTTGCACTTTGCTTCGTTGCTCTTGAAGCAGCTGCACAATACACGTCAGACTCACCAACAGGTACATTATCGCCATATTCGCAGATGGGACTTGGACTTCTTCAGGATCCTATGTCCGGTTTCAATGCAGGAATGAATGGAGTTGGTGTTGGAATGCGTGGACATAATGAGGTTAACACCACAAACCCTGCAAGCTATTCTGCCATTGACTCGCTCACATTCATCTTTGATGCGGGAATTTCCGGTCAGGTAACAAACTTTAATCAGAACAATAAGAAGATTAATCGCTACTCGGCTGGTTTTGATTATGTTTCTGCCATTTTCCGTGCAGCGAAGGGTGTTGGTATCAGTTTCGGCTTACAGCCATATTCGCAAATAGGTTACGACTATAAGGAGACAGGCACAGTAGAAGGAAGCAATACTCTCACTTACAGCAATTCTTATCACTCTCGTCAGTCTGGTATTCAGAATTATTATGTTGGTATTGGTGTCCGTCCGTTCAAGTTCGTTTCTGTAGGTGCAAACATTGGCTATTTGCATGGTGAGATTGACCGTACTGTCTCAAACTCTTTCTCAGAATCAAATGTCGATACTTATGTTAAGAACTATACAGCAGACATCAATTCTTTCAAGGCTGATTTCGGTATTCAGTTACATTTTGATTTGAACAAGAAGGATGCAGTCACTATTGGTGCAACTTACGGCTTAGGGCACGATTTGAAGGCTGACCAAAAGCTCGACTATATGCACAATACTTCATCAACAAGTGAAGTTGATACCGTTGTGTATGTTGCAGAAAACGCGTTTGCAATCCCTCATACTTTTGCTGCCGGTATTTCTTATTCGCATGCTAACAAATGGCGCATTGGTGCTGACTATAACCTTCAGAAATGGTCTAGTCTCAGCTATCCTGTTTTCAAGGAAACAAGTGGAAGCAAGGGCTTCGTGATGTCTGACAGTTACTACATGGATCGCCAACGCATGACAATCGGCGGTGAATATTGTGCAAATGAGGCAAGTCGTAAGTTCATGGACAGGATTCGCTATCGTCTTGGTGCTTCATATACTACACCTTATTATAAAATAGGAAAGACTGATGGTCCGAAAGAGATTAGTGTGAGTGCAGGTTTTGCCATTCCTATCGTAAATGGTTATAACAATCGCTCCGTTCTTAATATCTCGGCTCAATGGGTAAATACAGAAGCTCCTGGTTTCATAAAGGAGAATTCTTTCCGCATCAAGATTGGCTTTACATTCAACGAACGTTGGTTCATGAAATGGAAGGTTGAGTAAATTTACTAACTTACGGATTTACAATTAATTGAAAAACTTACCCGCCATATTGCTCCTTTCTCTTCTCTGTCTCTTAGCCTGTGAGGAAAAGACAGACCACTCAGCACCTGCTGTCAACGATCGTGATTCAGCGTCGATGATGGTAAGTTGGGGTGTAAATACACTTATTTCGGACTCTGGCGTTATGCGTTATCGCATGATTGCAGAGCGTTGGGAAGTGAATACGGTGAAGAATCCTTCTTTCTGGAAGTTCGATAAAGGCTTGGTATTGGAGGAATTTGACGAACAGTTTCATGTTCAGGCATACATCACCTGTGATACTGCCTGGTATTATGACCAGCTTCGTGTTTGGGAACTTCGTGGTAATGTCCTTATTCGCACAAATGATGGCACTCGCTTCTCCAGTGAAGAACTCTTCTGGAATCAGTACGAACGCAAGCTATACAGTTATAAATACTCAAAGCTAACAACTTCCGACAGCCACATGGAGGGCACTCATTTTGAAAGTGATGAACCGGATAACCAAGGTAACCTGAACCATTATGTCATAGACAATACCAAGGGCTATTTCAAGGCCTCTGATATGCGTGATAACAAGGGTGGTTCTGGGGGCGGTTCTTCTTCTTCTACTGTAAATGCTAATGATACTGTAAAGTCAGACACCACTAAAGCCAAAACTTTAACTATGGAACGAGGTGATGTTATGCCTGCTCATTAATAATTGATACTTAATACATATTTTAATTTGCTCATTCTCTCCATCATAATATCACTTCTGTTTTCTGCATTCTTCTCAGGGATGGAGATTGCTTTTGTGTCCAGCAATAGAATGCAGGCGGAGATGGATACGAAGAATGCCGGATTGTCGGCAAGGCCTTTAAGCATCTTCTTCAAGCATCCAAACAAGTTTGTTTCTACGATGCTTGTTGGCAATAATATCACTCTTGTTATTTACGGTATTCTGTTTGCAAAGCTCTTTGACAGAACACTCTTTGCTGATATTGCACTGACCAGTCCTGCCGTTGCAGTTGCTCTTGACACCATCCTTTCCACAATTGTAGTTCTCTTTACCGGTGAGTTCCTTCCAAAGATGCTTTTCAAGAGTCAGCCAAACCGCTTGCTGACGGTTTTTGCAATCCCTGCTTTCATCTGCTATATAATATTGTATCCGATATCATCTTTCTCAACATTTCTGTCAAATTTAATAATGCGAATCTTCGGGATGAAGGTTGATAAGGTTGCCGAGAATGAGGAGTTTTCAAAGCTTGACTTGGACTATCTTGTGCAGGAGAGCATAGAAAAGGCAGATGATCATTCGCGAACTCTTAACTTCTTCCAGAATGCCTTGGAACTCAGTGATATAAAGGTGCGAGATTGTATGGTGCCAAGAACGGAGATATGTGCCATTCGCAACCTTTCTTCATTGGAGGAATTGAAGGTGAAATTCGTGGAAACCGGCAAGTCAAAAATCGTTGTTTTCAAAGAAGACATAGACCATATAATCGGTTATATCCACTCTTCCGAGATGTTTAAGGAGGAGAATAACGACATGCATTGGCGCACCAATGTTCGAACAATGCCATTCGTTCCAGAGACCATGCCGGCTCGTAAGTTGATGCAGATATTCCTTTCACAGAAGAAGTCGCTTGGCGTAGTAGTTGATGAGTTTGGAGGTACGGCAGGAATAGTTTCACTGGAGGATATATGTGAGGAGATTTTTGGCGAAATAGAAGATGAACACGATAAGTCAACGCTCCTTGCCAAGAAGATTTCCGATACCGAGTATGTGTTCTCGGCGCGTCAGGAGATAGATTATGTCAACGAACAGTTTGACTTGGAGTTGCCAGAGTCAGAAGAGTATCTTACACTTGCAGGTCTTGTGCTTCATAAGCATCAAGGGTTCCCTGCCGTTAACGAAGAGATAAAGGTTGGGAATGCAACTATAAAAGTGCTGAAGAAGTCTTCTACAAAGATTGATTTGGTGAAGCTAATTGTTGAAAAAAACAAGACGCGAGAATAGATGTTTTCTGTGGAGCGAGGAGAGTTACGAGAGAGTGTTTACTCGCAATTTTGTGTCAAATCAGCATAAAATGTGCAAATTTTAGTTCATTTCAGCAAAAAAATCTTTTTTTTCTTGCAGCATATCAAGGATTTTTTTAATTTTGTACTGCTTAAAAGTCATTGAAACATTAATTTCTAACGTTATTAATACCGAAAACATTCTAAACAAATAACATGAGTTATATTAAATTTGAGAAAGCTCTGATGACTAACCTGGAGGAATCGTTGCAGCGTGAATTGCTGCGTACGAATCGTTCGGGAGCTTACTCTTGCTCTACAATCGTGGATTGCAACACCAGAAAGTATCATGGTTTGCTCGTAGTGCCGGTGCCAGAACTGGACGATGAGAACCACGTTTTGCTTTCTTCGCTAGACTGTACTGTTGTGCAGCACGGTGTAGAGTTCAATCTTGGTTTGCACAAGTATCAGGGAAACAACTATGCTCCTAAGGGGCATAAGTACATTCGCGAGTTCTCTTGCGACTTAATGCCAACGACTATCTATCGCGTTGGTGGTGTGATTCTTAAGAAGGAGGTCATTTTCCAGACCTTTGAAGACAGAATTCTTCTTCGCTATACTTTGGAAGATGCTCACTCTCCTACGAAGCTTCGCCTTCGTCCATTCCTGGCTTTCCGTAGTGTCCGTCAGTTTACTCACGAGAACAATGTGGCTTCCCGAGAGTATAAGCACGTGCCTAATGGTATAAAGACTTGCATGTACGCAGGCTATCCAGACCTCTACATGCAGCTCTCAAAGAAGACTGAGTTCGTGTTCCAGCCTGACTGGTACCGCGGAATAGAATATCCAAAGGAACAGGAGCGTGGATATGCTTCAAACGAGGATCTCTACGTACCAGGGTATTTTGAGGTTGACATGAAGAAGGGCGACAGCATCGTCTTTGCTGCTTCAACTTCTGAGTACAAGAGCTCTCAGCTCAGCAAGCTCTTTGAATCAGAATGTTCAAAGCGTGTTCCTCGCGACAATTTCTATGATTGTCTCGTAGGTTCTGCTCATCAGTTCTCTAACTACGATGGTGACGAAAGCTATATCCTTGCTGGTTATCCATGGTTCAAGGCTCGTGCTCGCGATACTTTCATCGCACTTCCTGGCTTGACGCTCTCTATTGACGAGACTGAGAAGTTTGAGAAGTTCATGAAGACTGGCGAAAAGGCTATCCGTGAGTTCATGGAAGGCAAGCCTCTCTCTGTCAAGATTTATGAGATTGAGCAGCCTGACGTAATGCTTTGGGCTATTTGGGCTCTCCAGCAGTATAATAAGGTGGTTGGAGATGCCAAGACTTTTGAGAAGTATGGAAAGCTCATTACTGATATTGCACAGTTCATCCACGCCAACAAGCATCCATATCTTCGTTATGATGAGAATGGTCTTGTTTGGATTGATGGCAAAGAGAAAGCTATGACATGGATGAACTCTACAGCAAACGGTCGTCCTGTTGTACCTCGTACAGGCTATGTTGTAGAAATCAACGCCCTTTGGTACAACGCTTTGAAGTATTGTGCTAAGCTTGCTGTCTTCAAGAATGATGCGAAGAATGCACAGTACCTTGAGGAACTTGCTTCTCTCGTTAAGCAATCGTTCATCTCGACATTCGTTAATGAGTATGGCTATCTATTCGATTATGTTGATGGCAACTATATGGATTGGAGCGTTCGTCCAAACATGATCTTTGCTGCAGCACTCGACTATTCTCCACTCTCACAGGATCAAAAGAAGAGTGTTGTTGACTATTGCACACGCGAACTCCTTACTCCTCGCGGACTCCGTTCACTTTCCCCAAAGAGTGGTGGCTACAATCCTATGTATGTCGGTCCTCAGCACCAGCGTGATTACGCTTATCATCAGGGTACAGCATGGCCATGGCTCGGCTGCTTCTATCTTGAGGCTGTTCTCCGTCTCTATAAGAAGTCGCGCCTCAGCTTCATTCAGCGCCAGATGGCAGGTTACGAAGACGATATGACTCTCAACTGCGTGACTACCATCCCTGAGCTTGCTGATGGTAACCCACCATTCCGTGCTCGTGGAGCTGTTTCATTCGCTATGAACGTAGCAGAGATTCTCCGCACTATCAGTATCATCGGTAAATACACATATAATAAATAAAGAAAGGACGCACAAATGAAAGTATTAATGTTCGGTTGGGAATACCCTCCTCATGTATTTGGCGGACTTGCTACTGCTAACTACGGTATCACTCAAGGCCTCAAGGCTCAGAGTGACCTTGAGATAACTCTCTGTCTCCCACATCCATTCGGCGACGAAGAGAAGAATGCTGCAAAGATTATTGACCTTGGCAATGTGCCTATCGCTTGGCGTGACCCTGCTTGGGACACTGTTGTTGAGCGCATCGGCACAAAGATGGATCCACAGATCTATTTCCAGATGCGTGACCATATCTATGCAGACTTCAACTACATGCCTGTCAACGACATGGGATGTCTCTATTTCTCACCAGGCTATACAGGCAATCTTCCAGAGGAAATCAACAACTACTCTATCGTAGCTGGTGTTGTTGCCCGCGCAGAAGAGTTCGACATCATCCATGCTCACGACTGGCTTACATACCCTGCCGGTATTCATGCTAAGCAGGTAAGCGGAAAACCTCTCTGCATCCACGTTCACGCTACTGACTTCGACCGTTCTCGTGGTAATGTGAACCCAACTGTTTATTCTATCGAGAAGAATGGTATGGACAATGCCGACTGCATCATGTGTGTATCGGAACTTACACGCCAGACAGTCATCAACCACTACCATCAGGATCCTGCAAAGTGTTTTGCGGTTCACAATGCCGTATATCCTCTCAACGAGGAGTATCAGGCTATCCCTCGTCCTGACCATAAGGGCAAGGAGAAGGTTGTTACATTCCTTGGACGCCTCACTATGCAGAAGGGCCCAGAGTACTTCGTTGAAGCTGCAAAGATTGTGCTTGACCGTACTCACAACGTACGTTTCTGCATGGCAGGTTCGGGCGATATGATGGAAGCAATGATCCAGATGGCTGCCGATCGTGGCATCGCTGATCGTTTCCACTTCCCAGGCTTCATGCGAGGCAAACAGGTTTACGAGTGCTTGAAGGATTCGGATGTTTACGTAATGCCTTCTGTTTCAGAGCCTTTCGGTATCTCTCCTCTTGAGGCTATGCAGTGTGGAACGCCTACAATCATCTCTTATCAGTCTGGTTGTGGTGAGATTCTTACCAACTGTATCAAGACTGACTATTGGGACATTCAGGCTATGGCAGACGCCATCTACTCAATCTGCTCTAACGAGTCGCTCTTCGAGTACCTCTCTGTTGAAGGTAAGAAGGAAGTTGATCAGATCACATGGGAGAAGGTCGGCCTCTGGATTCGCGAACTCTATGACCGCACTTTAGGTTTGAAATAGACCTCCGTGTCCGAAGCGTCAGCTTCGAAATTAAATTGTAAATCCGTAAATTGTAAATAATCAAGATGAAAACAATACAATTATATTTTGAGATTCACCAGATAATCCATCTCAAACGCTACCGTTTCTTTGATATCGGTACAGACCATTACTACTATGACGACTACGAGAACGAGCGTAGCATCACAGAAATTGCTGAGCGTTCTTACATGCCTGCTCTCAACTGTTTCCAGGAAATGATCAAGGAGCATGGCAAGTACTTCAAACTTGCATTCTCTATCTCTGGTGTAGGTATGGAGCAGCTCGAAATGCATGCACCACAGGTTATCGCTAAGCTTCAGGAACTCAACGACACTGGTTGCGTGGAATTCCTCGCTGAGCCTTACTCTCACGGTCTCTCGTCACTTGCTAATGCAGAGTGCTTCGCTGAGGACGTTAAGAAGCAGGCTGAGAAGATGAAGGAGTACTTCGGAAAGTATCCTACTGTTCTTCGCAACTCTTCGCTCATCTATTCTGATGACATCGCTATGCAAGTTCAGGCTATGGGCTTCAAGGGTATGCTCACAGAAGGCGCTAAGCACGTTCTTGGTTGGAAGTCTCCTCACTATGTTTACAGCTCTGCTGTTGCTCCAGACCTCAAGCTCCTTCTCCGTGACGTAGAGCTTTCTGACGACATTTCTCTCCGCTTCAACAATCCTGAATGGCCAGGTTACCCTCTCTTTGCCGATACTTACATCAGCCGCATTGCAGAGACACCAAAGGAGGAGCAGATCATCAATATCTTCATGGAACTTTCTGCTCTTGGCATCGCTCAGCCACTCTCTTCGAACATCCTCGACTTCATCAAGGCTCTCCCTGCTTGTGCTAAGGAGAAGGGCATTGAGTTCGCTACTCCTACAGAGGTGTTCAGCAAGGTTAAGGCTGTTGACCACATCTCTGTTCCTGACACTCTTTCATGGGTTGACGAGGAGCGCGACTGCTCTTGCTGGCTTGGCAACAACATGCAGCGTGAGGCATTCAACAAGCTCTACTCAGTTGCTGAGCGCGTACGCATCATGAAGGACCCTGCAATCTCTCAGGACTGGGATTACCTCCAGGCTTCAAACAACTTCCGTTTCATGACTACAAAGGCTTCCAACGTAGGTCTTGATCGTGGTATCTATATCACTCCGTTTGATGCTTTCACAAACTACATGAACATCCTTGGCGACTTCATGAACCGCGTGAAGAACAAGTATCAGTCGCTTGACGACGACGAGCTCAACGATCTTCTCACAACTATCCGCAATCAGGGTGAGGAAATCTCTATGAAGGATCAGGAAATCAGTCGTCTCAAGGCTCTCATCACAAAGATTTCTCCAGATGCTCTTGAGGAGAAGAAGCCTGCTGCAAAGAAAGCTCCTGCCAAGAAGCCTGCTGCAAAGAAGGCGGCTCCTAAGAAGGAAGCTAAGCCAGCTGCTGAGAAGAAGGCTCCTGCTAAGAAAGCTCCAGCAAAGAAGGCTGCTGAAAAGACTGAGGAAAAGAAGTAAAGACTCTTTTCAAAACATAATTAAACAGAATCCGCCACATCATTCATTTGGTGTGACGGATTTTTTCATGTCGTAACATGCGTTGCGTGACTTTTACAACCTCCATTTCACAGCCATGGACACCATGCGGACTTCTTGCTCGCGGAAGCCTTCGGAAATGTTGTTGTAAGCTTGAGTGTAGCGAGTGATGTCGGTGAAAGAGTCTCTGAGAAGGTTTGTGCCGCTGAGTGTAAGGGTAAGTCCTTGGCGTGGGAACTCCTTCTGTATTGATGCGTTAAGGCAAAGGTTTGACGAGTAGTAATACCAGTTGCGCTCAGCACCCTTGCTATGCCATTGTGCGCCGATGAGGACGAGCCAGTTGTTTGGGAGGTCGAGCGTATTGTTGAAGCTGGCGTTGAGAAGCATGTCGCGGAGCTTGTTCTTTCCGTTAGCAAGAGGCATGAAGAACCATTGCTTCAAGGCGTTGACGTTGAGCACAGGACTCCAAAAGCCGAATTTTGGCGATAGTGTGGCGTTGATGTTCATCGCCTTGTAGTCAGGAGCGTTGTAGCTTACGGAGCCGTCCAATGTTTGACATATAGGGTCGTCGTACTTGAGGTAAGAAGCGGTGAGGCTTGCCCAACCGTGTTTCCAATTCAGTGAGGTTGTAGCCACTCTTTCCGTAGTAAGCATTTTGTCATCCACATGCTTGTTCGTGATGTCCTTCACTGTGATGCGTGTAAGCCCGAGATATGGGCGCACGCTGCTTTGTGTATAAGACAAGGTAAACTGCGACTTGCCAACGGAAGTTGATACCTTTAGGGTAGGGTAGAGGTGATCTCGGTGGTAGGTTATTTTCCCGTTCTTCGCCAGTTGCACGATAGGGTTGTCCGTATCTTCTGGATTCACGCTCACTTCTCCGGTATCTATGTACCTCATCAGACCGTCGTCGTAGCATGGCTTGTACGAAGAGTAGAGGTGTTCGTAACGGAGACCAGCCTCTATGTTCCACTTTCCGAACTTCTGCGTGGTGGAGAGGAAGGTTGCGTATGTCTCTTCCGGATGCAAGGCATGTATTCCGCCATATTTCTTCATGAATTCCTTCGTCATCTGGTCTTCGTCATACTTATCGACATCCATGTGACTGTAGTCGAACTCCGCGCCTGCAAGAAATTGTCCCTTCCATAGCGGTCTGCTAGCCTTTGCGTAGGTACGTATGTCGTATTCTTTGCGAATGTAATGTCCTTCATACGTTTCTGAATGCGCACGCTGGTTGATATTGTCGAAATAGGTGTCGTTGCCTACATAGAGAATCCACTTGCCAAACTTTCCCTCGTAGTCGAAATCGATGTCGTGGCGAGTTTCCGGGACCATAGTGGTCTTTCCACTCTCAGGGATGAATGTCCTGTCTGTGCGGTTGTTGAGCACAGAGTAGTTTAGCGATATGTTGTGGTTGCTGTTGAAGGTATATGACGTTTTCAAGCGCCCAGTCCATCGTTGTTTCGTGATGTCAGGATGCTCCGTAACCTTGTCGAGATGGTCTGGCAGCTGATTGTTGTAGTAGTTCTTGAAGGTTTGCTTCTCAAACGTGCGTCGCTCCTCGTTGTAGCCAAGGAAAGCGGCAGCGAAGAAGTCCTTCTTCTTCCAGCCGATGCTCACCTCATTGTTTGTGGCAGCCTTGTGCGTCATGTCTATGCGCAGCATTTCAGTGATGCGCAGTCCTTCGTATTCATCGTCCTCCTTCAGGTAAATTACCACAACGGCATTCACTTCCTTGCCATACTCGGCACCAGGGTTTATGAGCACCTTCACGCTCTTCACCTTGCTGGCAGCAATGTTGTAGAGCTCCGTAAGGTCAGTGACCTTTCTGTTGCCGATGAATATGGCAGGCGTGCCACGTCCAATGACTACCACACCGTTAGACGTTACTCGAAGTCTTGGTATCTGTTTTAGAATATCTATGGCGTATGGCAGTCTAGCCATGTCGGTGTTTTCCACCGTCACTTCGTCAGCAACGTTACCATTGGTAGCGCTGTTTTGGCAAAAGACAGCTGTTGATAAAAGTATGGATAGAGATAAGGCCAGAATTCTTTTCATGATAAAGTAAGTTTTATACCTCTGCAAAATTACAAAAAATATGGATAATCATATATGTACGCATGGATTTTTTTGTATATAATGTGTTTCATGATAGGAAAAGGGGAGTTTTGAGAGAAAATCGGTATGATGTTTCGTGATGTTTTCGAATTTTTTGTAATTTTGCCGAGATTTACAGTATGGAATACTCATCGGAACTCTTGGAAAGTGCAGTAAAGCAGTTTTCTTCGCTGCCTGGTATCGGTCGCAAGACAGCAACGCGTCTTGTGCTGAACATGCTGCATCGTTCAGAGGATGAGGTGGCTGATTTTGCGAGTGCACTGCTGAGGGCAAAGAGTGATATAATCTACTGCAAACATTGCCATAACATAAGCGATACGGAAGTTTGTCCTATCTGTGCTGACAAGCGTCGTGACCACAGCACGATATGCGTGGTGGAAAATATCCAGGATGTAATTGCCATAGAGCATACGCAGCAGTTCAACGGCGTCTATCATGTTCTTGGCGGTGTGATCTCGCCGATGGAAGGAATAGGCCCTAGCGACTTGGAAATAGAAAGCCTTGTGGCGAGGGTGAAGGACGATGTTGACTCTGACTCTGACGCTGATCCTGACCGAATAAAGGAAGTCATCCTTGCCCTATCTTCTACTCTTGAAGGCGACACGACCAACTTTTACATCACTAGGAAACTTGCTCCGTACGACGTGAAGATCTCAGCCATAGCCCGAGGCATTCAGGCTGGCAGTGAACTTGAATATGCTGATGAGGTGACTCTCGGACGCGCAATAATTGACCGTAAAATAATAAGCAAATGAGTAATCTGGAATATACGATATCAAACATAATGATTCTGCTGACGGTAGTTCTCATACCGTTTGCATTGAAGAGCAAGAACCGCAAGTTTACGCTTGTAGCTCTCATTTTGCCTCTCATTGCCAATGTAGCGCTCTATCTAATCTATGACCAGCAGCCATCGTTCGGCTATCTGGCACTTATCGGTGCGGTTTCTCTGCTACTTATCAGAAAGTCAAAGGATGCTAACACTAACGTTGACTCTAACTCTGACGTAGACTCTGACACTTCCGCAACTGATGAGACTCTATTGCAGGAAGAGCAGAATGATAAATCGGCAGATCAGTAAATCGGCAAATCGACAAATGAAATGGCTGTAACCGTAATCATAGTAAACTATAATGTTAAGCACTACATCTCTCAGTGTATCGACAGCGTCTTGGCAGCTGCCGAAGGGATGGATGTGGAGGTTATTGTCGTGGATAATCACTCTTCCGATGGTTCGGTGTCGTACCTCAGAAAGAACTATCCTAACATCCGAATTATGGCAAGCAGTCATAACCTCGGCTTCTCGCGTGCGAACAATATCGGCATAAAGCGTTCAGAAGGGGAATTCCTTCTGCTACTCAATCCAGACACGATAATTGAAAAAGATACTCTCAAGGAATGTGTCGCTTTCATGCGTGAACACAAAGACTGCGGTGCTCTCGGCGTTTGTCAGCGTCATCCCGACGGAACCCGTGCCATGGAAAGTCGTCGCGGTCTTCCAACACCGATGACTTCGTTTTATAAGATGGCTGGACTTGCTACGCGTTTTCCTAACAATCGTCGTCTGGCAAAATACTACATGAGCTATCTACCTTGGGATGAGGCAAATGAGATAGAGGTTATCAGCGGTGCTTTCTTCTTTGGACGAAAGGAAGCCATCGTGAAAGCAGGAATGCTCGACGAGGATTATTTCATGTATGGCGAGGACATCGACCTTTCATATTGCATCATGCAGGAAGGCTACAAGAATTGGTTCCTGCCGATAAACATCCTTCATTATAAGGGAGAAAGTACAGTGAAGTCCAGCTTCCGCTATGTCCATGTGTTCTATCAGGCCATGCTCATCTTCCTCAGCAAGCACTTCAGCAACATGAGTTTCTTCCTTAAACTGCCTATCCAGTTTGCAATCTATTTGAAAGCTAGTTTGGCACTTTGCTCTACGCTTAGCCATAAGATGAAGAAGATGCTCGGCTTTGGCTCGAACAAGAAGCGAAATACGCAGCGTTATGTCTTTGTGGTCGATAAGAATCACCTCGACGCTTGTAACAGCCTTGCCAGCGACAATGCTCTTGAAGCAGAGTTCGTAACTCTCCAACCACAACATTCGGAAGAGCTTATTCAGCAAATAAACCACCACAAGTTCTCTGACAAGAATGTAAGCACATTCATTGTTTATGATCTCTCCGTGTTCAGCTTTACGCAGATACTTGAGAAGTTCTCAAGCAATAGTCAAGACAACGTCTTCATGGGAACTTACAATCCAGAGCGCAATCTGATAATAACACATGAAGAATGCTTTACTGATTTGGATTGATAATATAAATCACTAAACAGAATAATCGAATAATCGAGCAATTGAATTTTCGTAAAATCGAATAATTGAAAAAACAATTATGAAAAATATATTTATACTCATACTTCTTTTTGCAGGCTTATGTCCTGCTGTGTCCTGCACTCATAAGTCTGAAACTCAGACAGATGGCAATCCGAAGAAATACAAGGAAGTCAGTTATCCTACGCCAAATATTGATTCTACGAAGACCAATGATGTTCGTGGCGTAATCCTTCATCACACTGCGGAACCTACTGTTCAGAGTTCTTTGCGAGTGCTTACCGTAGGCGCTCGTCACGTTGGAACTCATGTGGTGATTGACACTGACGGCACAAGATACATAATGTGTCCTCCAACTGCAGTTACTTTCCATGCAGGAGCTTCTATCCTTGACGGCCGTGAGAGATGCAATGAGTTTACCATAGGCATTGAGTTTCAGGGAAATACACTTGAAAAGCCTTTGACACAAGAGCAGCGAGAAAGTGCTATTGAGTATCTTCTTCCACTCATCAAGGAATACAATATTCCGATCAAGAACATCGTGACTCACGAGATGATCCGCAATAACTACAAGCGCAAGTATCCAAACAAGAAGGTAAGTGGCAAGGTTGATATTACGCAAGTGGAATACAAGAAGTTCATGACACAGCTTAATGCTGCCTTGGCTGCACAGCAATAATCAGACGATAGATTAACCTTAAGACATACAAACGCATTATGAAAAAGACCCTGTTCTTCCTTTTCTTCCTTTTCGTGGCAACAATGCCAACGTTCGCCCAGCACTATGTCGGTGGCGATATCTCCATGCTCCCTCTCTATGAGCAGAAAGGCGCCAAGTATTATACAAATTCCGGCTCGGCCATAACTGATGTCCTTGCCTATTTCAAGACGGAAGGCATGAACTCCATGCGCGTCCGCCTTTTCGTTGACCCTTCAAAAGCCACACAAGAAGAGCAGAACCAAGGCGTTCGTCAGGACCTGGAATATGTGAAGACTCTCGGAAAGCGCATCAAGGACTATGGCTTCAAGTTCATGCTCGACTTCCATTATTCCGACACTTGGGCAGACCCTGTAAAGCAATATACACCAAGCAGTTGGCTGGCTCTGAGCGAAACGGAATTGCAGCAGAAAATCTATGATTACACGAAAGATTGCCTGCAGCAACTCAAAGATGCAGGAGCAGAGCCGGACTATATCCAGACGGGCAACGAGATAAACTACGGAATGCTCTGGGGCGACCGTTCTGCAAAGACTAACTACACAGCAGGTTCCGTTGGTCAGGAGCGTTTCATGACTCTCTTGAAGCAAGCTGGCAAGGCTTGTCGCGAGGTTTGTCCTGATGCCAAGATTGTGATGCATTCGGAGCGTGTGGAAAAACTTGCTGTATTGACAAACTTCCTGAAGGATTTGAAAAGCTATAACGTTGATTATGACATAATTGGCCTTAGCTACTATCCATACTTTCATGGCACTCTTGCAACGCTCAACACTGTGCTCACAGTACTTGAACGCGACTATGCCGACAAGAAGATAATGATCGTAGAAACCGGTTATTGCGCTCATTGGCCAATCTCTGACAAATACGACCTTAGTGCAACTTATCCTATCTCTGAAGCTGGTCAGCAGAAGTTCACTGAAGACCTTATCACAACTCTCAAAGCTCACCAGAACGTAATAGGCCTTTATTGGTGGTGGCCAGAGGCTAATGAGTATGGCATCGATTGGCAGCAGGCAGTTACGCCTTCCGGTTGGTACAATGCAACGCTCTTCGACAACCAGTCAGGCAAGGCCTACAAGGCTCTCTCTTCACTCAAGAAGTTCCTTACGGACGAGCAGCTGGCAGGCGTTCCCAGTATTGAAATGAAAGAGCAGAAGAAGGCGGTTGTTTGTAATGTAATCGGACAGAAAGTGGGCAATAATTATAATGGAATTATAATAAAAGACGGAAAAAAGATGATTAAGCACTAAAACGGATGCTTTTTTTCATGCTATTGTTTGCACTTTAGAACGATTTTGTGTAATTTTGCACGGAATAAAGCTACATAAAGCTAATACAAGAATATGAAAAAGATTATTTTCTCTCTCATTGCCGCTGCTGCAATCTCGGCAAATGCAAGCGCTCAGGAACAGACTTCCTACATTGGAACAAAGCCTTTGGACAACTGGAGCATTGGCGTTCAGGCAGGTGCTGTTGCTCCTATTGGTGGCAAACTTTCTGTGTTTCCAAATAGCCGTGGTGTTTTTGGCATTAACCTGAACAAGCAGTTCACTCCTTTTTATGGTCTTACCTTGGAAGGTTCTCTCGGCGTGAACACTTCTTCTTGGAGCAGGGATATTGAAAGCAATCCGATGAAGGTTAAGAGCAACACTTGGTTTGACAATAGCTCTGTATTGCTTCTCAACCGCGTAAACCTCAATAATGTCTTCTGTGGTTGGAACGGCGAGAGGTCTTGTTTTGAGGTAGAGGCTGTGGTTGGTGCCGGTTGGTATCGCTACATCTACGACAAGGCTGCCGCTCTTGGCACTGATTCTCATGCTTCAATGGACTACAACACAGCTGTTGCAAAGTTCGGTCTGAACCTCAATCTTAATATTGGTAAGGAGAAGGCATGGACAGTTGCTCTCAAGCCAGCTATCGTTTATGACCTCATCCACAACCAGATCCACAACATGGAATTGGATAAGCGCAATGCTATGGTAGAACTTACTGCTGGCGTTGTATATCACTTCAAAAACAGCAACGGCAAGCGCTATCAGACAGAGGTTGGCGTGATGACTCCAGAGAAACTTGAAGCCATGAATGCAGCTATCAAGGAAGCTCAGGATGCTCGTGCCAAGGCTGAGGCTAACGTGAGTGCCCTGCAGAGTGAGAATGCTCGCCTCAAGGCAGCCCTCGCTGAATGTGAGGCGCGTCCTGTTCAGCAGCCTACAGTTGTTGACAATAGCAAGAAGACTCTTGAAAGCACTGTTACTTTCCGTGTCGGTTCTACTGCCATCGATGCTTCTCAGCAGCCAAATGTAGAGCGTATCGCATCTTACCTCAAGAAGCATGTTGAGGCTAATGTCGAAATCAAGGGCTACGCTTCGCCAGACGGTCCTGAAGACGTGAACATCAAGCTTGCCAACGCTCGTGCTCAGGCTGTCAAGGATATGCTCGTAAGCAAGTATGGCGTACCTTCAAGCCGCATCAAGGCTGAAGGTCAGGGCATCGGAAACATGTTTGAAGAAAAAGACTGGAACCGCGTTTCCATCTGTACTATCGGCGAATAATCAGCAGCCGGACTCGCGAAAATATCTATCGAAGAATCGAAAATCGAATTATCGAATTATCGAAAAATCGTATAATCGTAACAACCGTAAAATAAATATATGAACATTTCCTACAAATGGCTTAAAGACTACGTCGATTTCTCGCTCACTCCTGATGAGGTGGCAGCTGCTCTCACATCTGGTGGTTTGGAAGTTGGTGGCGTTGAAGAAGTCCAGACTATAAAAGGCGGTCTGAAAGGTTTGTACGTTGGTCAGGTGTTGACTTGCGAAGTACACCCTAACTCAGACCACATGCACATTACAACCGTTGACCTCGGCCAGGGCGAACCACAGCAAATTGTCTGCGGCGCTCCTAATGTTGCTGCCGGTCAGAAGGTTATCGTTGCCGCTCTTGGTTGCAAGCTTTACGATGGCGACAAGGAGTTCACTATCAAGAAGTCTAAGCTTCGTGGCGTTGAGAGCTGCGGTATGATTTGCGCAGAGGATGAGATCGGCGTTGGCACAAGCCACGATGGCATCATCGTTCTTCCTGAAGACGCTGTTGTCGGCACTCCTGCCGCAGAATACTACAACCTTGAGAGCGACTACATCATCGAGGTTGACATCACAGCAAACCGCGCTGACGCTATCTCTCACTGGGGTGTTGCTCGCGACCTCTACGCTTGGCTCGTTCAGAACGGCTATGAGACAAAGCTCCACCGCCCTTCTTGCGACGCTTTCGTGGTTGACAACAACGAGCTTCCAGTGAAGGTTACAATCGAGAACAATGAGGCTTGCAAGCGTTATGCATGTGTCAGCCTTACAGATTGCGAGGTTAAGGAATCTCCAGAATGGTTGAAGAACCGCTTGAACGTTATCGGTCTTCGTCCTATCAACAATATCGTTGACATCACAAACTATATCATGATGGCTTACGGTCAGCCTCTCCATTGCTTCGACGCAGACATGGTTGACGGTCATGAGATCATCGTGAAGACTATGCCGGAAGGCACTCCTTTCGTCACTCTCGATGGCGAGGAGCACAAGCTTTCTGACCGCGACCTCGCTATCTGCAACCAGAACGACGCTATGTGTATCGCTGGTGTCTTTGGCGGCAAGGGTTCCGGCACTTACGACACAACGAAGAACGTCGTTCTTGAATCGGCATATTTCCACCCAACATGGATTCGCAAGTCAGCTCGTCGTCATGGTCTTTCTACAGATGCTTCTTTCCGCTTCGAGCGCGGCATTGATCCAAACGGCACAATCTACGCTCTTCAGCAGGCTGCCATCATGGCAAAGGAACTCGCAGGCGCTAAGATTTCAATGGAAATCGTGGACGTTTATCCAGAGCCAATCAAGGATTTCCCTGTTGACCTCAAGTACGATTATGTGAACAACCTCATCGGTAAGGTCATCCCTGCTGAGACAGTCAAGAGCATAGTCACTTCACTCGAGATGAAGATCGTGGAGGAAACTGCTGAAGGCTTGAAGCTTGAGGTTCCTGCTTATCGCGTTGACGTTCAGCGTCCTTGCGATGTTGTGGAAGACATCCTCCGCATCTACGGCTACAATAATGTTGAGATTCCTACTTCTCTCAAGTCATCGCTCGTTATCAAGGGTGCTGAGGACGAGAAGCACAAGATGCAGAACCTCGTTTCTGAGCAGCTCATCGGTGCTGGCTTCAACGAGATCATGAACAACTCTCTCACAAAGCTCGCTTACTACGAGGGTGCTGAGCTCAACGAGTACCCAGCAGAGCAGAGCGTTCGCATCATGAACCCTCTCAGCAACGACCTCGCTTTCATGCGTCAGACATTGCTCTTCGGTGGTCTTGAGACTATCGCTCACAACGTAAACCGCAAGATGCCAAACCTCCATATCTTCGAGTTTGGCAACACTTATACATTCACGAAGGAACGTCAGACAGACGAGAATCCTCAGCGTGGCTATCAGGAAGAGCAGCATCTCGGCATGTGGATTTCCGGCAAGCGCG
Source organism: Prevotella sp. (assembly GCA_045616725.1). Taxonomy (GTDB): domain Bacteria; phylum Bacteroidota; class Bacteroidia; order Bacteroidales; family Bacteroidaceae; genus Prevotella. The sequence continues at coordinate 40,434 of JAZLHI010000093.1, forward strand.
TTCAGGGCTCTTGGGCACACGCTGATGAAGAGGCTACATTCTATGAGCTGAAGGCTGATGTGCAGAACGTCTTCGCACGTCTCGGCGTACAGATTGGCGGCGCTCTCATCATCAAGGAAGGCAAGAACAATGTCTTCGCGAAGTCGCTCAACATCGAGAACCGTGGCGGCAAGGTCATCGCTCAGATGGGTATCGTTGCCGGCAAGCAGCTCAAGAAGTTCGGCATCGAGCAGCCTGTGTTCTATGCAGACATCAACTGGAACGCACTCACCAAGCTCGCACTCTCTGCAAAGCTTCAGTTCAAGGAGGCATCGAAGTTCCCAGCCGTCTCTCGCGACCTCGCTCTGCTTCTCGACAAGAACATCGAGTTCTCTCAGATTGAGCAGATTGCAAAGCAGACAGAGAAGAAGCTTCTCAAGAGCGTAGAGCTCTTCGACGTCTATGAAGGCAAGAACCTCCCAGAAGGCAAGAAGTCATACGCTGTCAACTTCATCCTCCAGGACACAGAGAAGACAATGAACGACAAGCAGATTGACGCCATCATGAAGAAGCTCATCGCGAACCTCACAAAGCAGCTCAACGCAGAGCTTCGCTAAAAAGCCACTGTTCCCAGCGGTTTTCCGCTGGGTCTCACAAATAACCTAAAACTAAAAACTTAAAACCAAATATGGGAAGAGCATTTGAATATCGTAAGGCCACCAAGCTCAAGCGTTGGGGCCACATGGCAAAAACATTTACTCGTCTTGGCAAGCAGATTGCCATCGCCGTTAAGGCTGGCGGTCCAGACGCAGACACAAACCCGGCACTTCGTTCCGTTATCGCTACTTGTAAGCGTGAGAACATGCCTAAGGACAACATCGAGCGCGCTATCAAGAACGCTATGGGTAAGGACCAGAGCGACTACAAGTCAGTTACTTACGAAGGATACGGACCTCACGGAATCGCTATCTTCGTCGACACTCTTACAGACAACACCACTCGTACCGTAGGCGACGTTCGTTCGGTCTTCAACAAGTTCTCTGGTACTCTCGGAACTACAGGCTCACTCTCGTTCCTCTTCGACCACAAGTGCGTATTCACTTTCAAGAAGCCTGCTGAGCTTGACATGGACGAACTCGTACTCGAACTCATCGACGTTAACGCAGAAGACGAATACGACGAGGATGAGGAAGAAGGCACAATCACTATCTACGGTGATCCAAAGAGCTACGCAGCTATCCAGAAGTTCCTTGAGGACAAGGGCTTTGAGGACATCGGTGGTGAGTTCACTTACATCCCT
>JAZLHI010000094.1:0-18504 GCA_045616725.1 Prevotella sp.
CATGCCCTTGGAGATGAAACCAATAGCCGTAATGTTGGTGGCTAAGGGGCAAGGGCTTAATGCCGTCAGCAAACCTAACAAGAATGCCGTCAGCACAGGAATTTGGCTGTTGTCGAGCATTTGATTGAGGAAGTCCATAGCCAATTACTTTATGCTGTTCATAACCTTGTCCTTCAACTCCTTGCGAAATCCCTCAGCATTACTTCTTGCGTTAGCAAAGGCGAAACGTGTGAGGTCTTCTGCACCCTTAGGTGTAACCACGAAGAGCGACGAGAATGTCACCTTGTACTTGGCAGCTATCTTCTTGCCCTCCTCCGTCGAGAAATCAACGACGTGGAACTTCACCTTGCCAGCTTTCACCTGCTTTGCTAGTTCACCTTCTACGAGAGCCTTCGTCTCTTTCTCAATGGCCATGCAAGTCATGCAACGCTGCTTGCCGTGGAAATAGATAATCTCAACTGCCGCCTCCTGCTTGGCAACCGTTTCCTTCTTTGTCTCTGGTGTATTATTGCCAGCACAAGCGGTAATTGTGGCTGTAGAAAGAAGAACAGCCATCATGATAATTGTAATCTTTTTCATTTTCTTGGATGTTTTTGATTAAACTTGAAATTTGACTACTTCAGGATCTCGAGCAATTCCGTCTCGTTCTTCTGGCCGCGAGCCACCACCTGACCATCTACCACCAATGCTGGTAGCGACATCACATTGTACTGCATCACCTCCATGATGTCATCCACCTTCTCTACGGTAGCGTCAATCTGATTGTTCTTTACTACTGCCTCCACGAGCGAGGCATACTTCTGGTTGCAAGCGCACGAGCTCACCAATACTTTGATTTGTTTCATGATTCTTCTGCCTCCTATAAACTCTCCCCTAAGGGTGAGAACCGTAACAAGGCTTGGGTTGTATTATTTATATTATTTGTAATTCGTAAAACAACGAACATACAGATTTTAAGAAAACCCTCGAAATGAAATTACGAGGGCATAATAAGGTCAAAGAGTGAAAACCTCTAACGATGATGTTTATTTACAGCAATCGTCGTTCTTCTCGCACAATTCCATGTTGAAGAACTCCGAAAACAACTGTTGAGCATACGCCCAGTTCTCGCGGTTGATGCAATATTTGACCTTTGGAGTTTCAATCTCTCCCTGTATCAATCCTGCATCCTTCAAGGCTGTTAAATGCTGACTTACAGTAGCCTTGGCAATAGGCAACTCCTCATGGATGTCACCGAAGTAACAAGTGTTTTGCTTTGCCAGAAACTTCATGATCGCAATGCGAGCCGGATGTCCCAGAGCCTTTGCAAATCCCGACAACGTTTCCGTCTTTATACAATATTTCTTTTCTGCCATAATATGCGCTTGTTTTATTTTGGTCGCAAAATTACGAACAATATTTCAAACCACAAAACATTTGTTCGTAATTTAACGATTTTTAACAATAAAGACTCATTTATCAATTCTTTACACGAAAGAATAGTGATGAATGAGGCAAAGATACCTTTCTGGCATTTAAAAAAACGACAAATGTGCTGCAACAATTCTGCAGCTTCAAGTTCCTATTACTTTGCTCTCTTCACTCCGTTCTCAATGTACATTCCCTTTGCAGGAACCTCGGCTAGTTTTTGACCGTTCAGAGCGTAGATGCTGTTCGCCTTTGTCTGATTGCAGAAATAGAGGCAACGCCTGTAGAGTTGTCGATAGAAAGCGTTATGCTTACCTCTCCTGTTCCGAAAGCATCCTTCAGCTGCTGCTTGGTCATTCCTTCAATCTTGCCAATGGGTGTGTATTCCCATGAGTTGCTGTCGAAGAAGATGCAAAGCTGGTTGCTGGTATAAAGCATGATGTCGCCTGGTTCTGTGGTAATATAGGTGTCGTTGGAGGGAAGCGAGAAACCGAGTGCTCCCACCTTCTCAAAGCCACCGTAAACATGAGCGTTGTAGGTTATCGTGCCCTCTTCCAATCGTTCAACCAATGCCTTTGTTGCTGCATTGTCTGCAAGTTGTACCTTCATGGTGCTGTTATTCACTTTCAGATTCATAGTGTTATAGTTTTGAGCTTGTCCTGAGTCAGTCGAAGGATTATCGTTGAAATTTACATCTTTCAGCCATTGCTCCAAGAGGGCTTTGCGCTGAGAATGTTTCAAAGCATTTATCCAAAGGCTCTTGGCGTAGAACTTACCATTGGGAACGAGCCGTTTGACATCTGCTTCCACGCCACTGATACCACTGCTATGGCTGCTAACAATAAGCCCTATGTTCTTGCCTTCCATTTCCTTGCCATACTTAAAGAGGAACGTCTGCATGTTGCTCGCCATCTGGCTCCACCAAAGCGGAGTGGCAATGATGATGGTGTTGTATTTACGGACCCCCTCCAGCTCCCCCGTAGAGGGGGAGTGACCATTACTTTCCCATCCCTCTGGCACACCGTATGGGAAAGAGATTTCTATTTCTGGATAACTACTCTCATCATTCGGATTATTCTTGATCTTATTCAGTTGTTCCGTGCCGATAGCATAGTTGTTAGCTGCATAATCAAGATTCTTGTTTACAGGTTCTACTTCGATGACATCCGCATTGATCATGGTTTTGAGGTCATCAACAATCTGCTCCGTATTGTTCGTGTAGCTGTAATAAACTATCAGCGTCTTGTTGTTGCCATCAGTGGAATTATTGCCAGAAGGAACCGTAGCATTGGCATCCTCACTCTGACATGCCATCATGAAGAGTGTTGCCAGGATAAAATAAATGTGTGATCACACATTATTTATACTATGGCATACCTGAATTTGTGGAATGATGACCAATATTTAGGATTCAGTATTAAGTAGGTGTGCAAGGATTGTATAAATCATTTTGCACACCTGCTTATTCATCATTCATTTGGCATCTCAATGCAGAAAGTCGTGCCATGTCCTGACTTAGATATGACTTTAATTTGCCCTTTGTGTAGGGTGATTATTTTGTGAGCCAGAGCCATGCCGATGCCGTGACCTTTCTGACCGGTGGTAGTGCCTCGGTAGAAGAGTTGGAAGATGTTGCGTTGCTCCTCGTTTGTCATGCCTTCGCCCGTATCGGAGAGGGAGATGCGGATAGAGCTTTCTTGAGTGGAAATAAGGGTGTTGGAAGTGTGGTTGGCAGAATACTTGCAATTGTTCTCCATCAGATTCTTTAGTGCAATGTTCATCAGGTATTCGTTGCCATTGATGCAGAAATCGGCATCTGCCTCCATAGCCTTCTCGTCGAAGGAGATATTGACGGTGTAGTCGGGATGAGCATGCAGCAACTGCTCGCGGGCATCGAGCAGGAGTTCATCAATGCGTAGAGGTTCCATCGTTATGCCGTGTGCACCATAATCTGCTTTGGCAAGGTTGAGGAGGCCATCGATGAGAAGTGTCATGCGGTGGGCATCGTCAAGGCTTCGCTCTATGGATTGCCGATATTGCTCGGGCGTGCGTTCGCGTGAAAGAGCGAGGTCAAGCTCTGCCGTGATGGCGGCAAGGGGCGTGCGAAGCTCATGCGAGACATTGCTGACAAACATCTTCTGCGAACTCAGCGCATGCTCTATAGGACGGATGGTGATGTTGGCGAGGTAATATCCCACGGCAAGCATAAGCAGAATGCTGACGAGAAAGATGCTTACAAGCAGAACGAGCAGCGAGTGCATGCTTGCCTCTCCATTGCCATCGTGAGCGGCTGCGGTGACTATAAAGCCTCTCCCCCGCCCCCTCCCCATAATGGGAGGGGAGTAAAGTATGCCCACCGCTTGATACCCCTTATCTACCTCTATCAACATTTCACCCTTTTCGCAGATTTGCCGAATCATCTCTGGCGTTTCCTTCACAATATCATGCTCTGCGGCATCATGGTAAAGCATCTGGAAATCAGAAGTATAGACCGCCACTTCCACCTCGTTGATGAACTGCGTGTTGTTCAGGTAGATATGCTGCATGGTACTTGCGTTCACCTTCTTTTCAAGAAAGAGATTTGCTTTGGTGATGGCTTCTGAGCGCAAAGTGCCTTGGAATGACTCATGGCGCGCCCTGTCGCTCACCATGTAGATGATTATGAGCGATGTCACAAGTACTACCGACATAAAGAATGTGTACTTGAGGGTGAGTAGAAGTCTATTATTCTTCATCATTAGTGAGAATGAAACCGACACCCGGCTTTGTGTGAATCAGTTTAGGCGAAAAGTCCTTGTCAATCTTTCGGCGCAAATAGTTGATATAGACATCTATGAAGTTTGTGCCAGTATCAAAGTGCGTATGCCAAACGTTGTCCTGTATCTCAGCACGACTCACCACTCTTCCAGCATTTTCCATCAGATACTGAAGAAGGGCAAACTCCTTTGGGGTAAGATGGATTGGAACACCGCCGCGAGTACACTCGTGCTTAATAAGGTCAAGCCTAAGGTCTGCATATTGTACTCCCTCCCTCTCAGGGAGAGTTGGGGCGGGTATTCTTCTCCTCAGCAGCACGGCAATCCTTGCCAACAATTCCCGGAAGTCAAACGGCTTTGTCATGTAATCGTCAGCACCGGCATCGAACCCTTCAAGCTTGTCGTCGGTGGTTCCGAGGGCGGTAAGCATGAGAATCGGGATTTGCGGTTGCTCAGCACGGATGTGCTTGCATAGTTCTATCCCGTTCATGCCAGGCAGAATGATGTCGCTGATAACGAGACTTATGCTTTCACGGTCACTCTTCAAGAGTCGTAAAGCCATCTCTGCATCATACGCCAACAGCACATGATGTCCAGCCTCCTCAATGCCTGTCTGGAGCAAAGAAGCAAGTCTCTGATCGTCCTCTATGATTAAAATGGTGTTCATTACGGTGGCAAAATATAGTGGGTGCAAATTTACACATTTTCTTCAAATACGAGACAAATATGTTATTAGAATATCATTAGAATAGAAAGAAATCGCCTCAATTTAATCAAGAGCGAGAGAATCTGTAACTTGTACATGCCCTTGTATCTCAGTAAAGGACATTGCTAAAACAACAAAAAGAAGTACTTCTGCATCGTCATTCTTATTTTTTGATGCAAAAGTACTTCGATTATCATGCTCACGCAATGTTCAAAGGTGCGAAGCGAAAAATGGGAGGTAAAAAGTTTATCTTAACTTTATAACACCATAAACTACTGCAGAGGCAAGCAGGATGCCCGCGGCAAGGAGATACCTCTTCTTACACATGATGGATGAGTGTTAGAAGGGTTATTGTGCATGTTAGTATAGCGATGTGGCGTAGTTGCTTGTCGCATATTTGCTGCTTGTCTGCTTCTTATAAGGCAGATAGTTGCCTTTGGTCAGGTCGTCACGCCCAACCTTGAGGGTTTGAGGCTTGGCACCTTCGATGTGGACGGTGACCTCGATGGAGTCCTTTCCAGGAATCATTTCGCTCATCTTGTAGAGAGGGAATGTGCTGGCGAAATCTACGGCAGCGCCGGCATTGGTTTCCTTGCTGGTGTGGCGGTTGTAGTAGATGGTGAAGTCAATCTTGTTCTCCGCAATCTTGGCAGGATCATACACGAGGTTCATGTCCGGTGCAATGCGCTTGCCGTCCTTAATCGATATATTGGCATTGACAAGTGTATTGAGGAAACCTCGATATGCCCAAACATGTGAGATGCGGTTGACGGAGAATGTGCTGTCGCGCGAAGTAACCTTCTTGTCGTCTGCATCTTTCTGTGTCAGTGGTAAGTGCAAAGGCATGTATTCACCACCCATCACATTTGCCTCGGCAATCATTTCGCCACCGTCTGTAGGCTTGATGTCTTCTGTCTTGTACGACAGGCTGAGAAATGCGCGTTCGTTGTCTGCAAATCCATCTTTGCCAGCGAGGGCGGTGATACTCTGGAGCGAAGGCTTGATGATGCCGCCACCGTCCTGATAGAGTGTATAACCCTGCTTTGTGTCACCGGCAATGGTAAAATACCCCGAGAGGTATCGTTGTGATCCACCCTCAACATCGTTGTCACATGAGGCAAACGCTACAATGGCAGCTAATGCCATGAAGAATACTTTCTTTTTCATTGTTCTGTAATTTTGTAATTGAATGATGTATAGATGATTCTGACGGACGTACTATCGCCTGTCTAAAGTCATTAAGTTTTTTCCATTTTCGTCTTGAAGCAAGAGTTTCCCCTTCTTGTTTGCCAAAGACTTGACTGCGTGGATGGCGTTGACATACTTCATTTCCACTTCGTTTGAAACCGGATCTCCCATTTTGCGAGTCATTGCGCCTTCGCCCAACGTGAGAGAATGGTTATGCTGCTTATAAGTTCCATTGATGAGGTTGACTCCTGTCACACCGTGATAGCTGTTTGAACTGTTGTCAAAAGAGAGCGTGACTTCTTCCAACGTCTTAGGGACGGTTTCTCCGTTGATTGTTGAAACTTTCCAATCGCCATTGAGGTCAATGTTTTCACTACTGCTGCGGCAGGACGTCATGCCCAAAAGCATTGCTGCGACTGGCAGATAAATGTACTTTTTCATTTTTTTATTGATTTTTATTGTTTTTATTGTTTTTATTTTCCTATCGTAAATCTTACACCCATATTCAGATTGAAATCCAACTTTCGCTCCTTGAAGACGTTATCTATGGATGAGTGATCGTCGAAATAATATCGGCAGCCGGGTTCTGCGTATATTGATAAGAGAGAGTTTAGATTGTACTGCACACCCACGTTGGCTCCAAGAGACGTCTGCAGTGGATGAGATGTGACAGGGATTACATCCTCCTGCTGTGCCTTGTCGCCAATGATGTAATTTCTTGTTGTCTTGCCAGAAATGCATAGTTCGGACAAGAAATCCGATGATACGTAAACGTCCAAGTCCTTCCATGTGACAGCCTTGTAGCTAATGCCAATCGGCACACCCACATAATGCAGTTTCTGTTTGTCCTCAACATAGTTGGAGATGCTTCCTTCGCGAATGTCAGAAGCTACCATGGCGTATGTAACACCACTTTCCACGCTCCAACGGTCATTGAGCTTGTAAGCAACCGAGAGCCCGGTACGAAGAGGCGCGTGGTGACTGACCTTTCTCTCGGTTTCCGCACTTCTGTTGAGGTACATTATTCCCAACAAAGGACTGTCTTGCCATTCAGCATCAGCATTAGTAGTACATGCTCCAACATAATCGCCATGAAACAGCTGGCGAGTGCTGTTTCCCATGCCACCAGACGAAGAAATGCCTATAAAAAGGCCACGTTCCTGTTGATCACGTGCAAGCAGGTGGTTAGTGTTTTCCTTTTTATTTATCTGGGCAAGGTATTGATGCGTGTTCTGTGGGGAGATATGAGTCTTTGAAGGCAGTGCGTCCGTCTGGGTGGAATCTTCATTTTCTTGTGCCATAAAGGAATCTGAGGACAGTGCGTTTGCAGGGATTTCCAAAGAATCAGTTGCCATGGAAACCGAAGGAACATTTGCATCAGATTCTGTTTGGTTTTTCGCGCTATGTTCAATGGATGCTGGGATATTGTAGGAAGCCTCAGTTCTGACAGAAGCAACCTTCACATCAGAAGGACTTGGGTTGACCAGAGCTATCGTCTTATCAGTCTTTTCTAATGATAGCGTCGCTCCTCTTCCATCCTCTTGTTTCATTGTAGGATAAAGGCTCCATCCAATCAGTAAGCAAGCTACAGCAGCGGCACTCCACATCCATTTCCTTCTTGTTTCTTTAAGATGCACGACAATAGGAGTTCGCTCTTCCGTTTCTTCCACATTACAGATGTCTTCCCACAGCCCTTGAGGTTCTTCTATCTCAAAGTCTGCCATTCTATCGTGAATGTCTTTCAGCCATTTGTCTTTCATTTGCAAATATCCTTTCTTGTTCTGAATTGGGTTATCTTTTCTGCCAGCATAGCCTTGGCGCGATGCAACTGCGATGCGGACGAACTTTCCTTGATGCCAAGCATCTGGGCAATCTCACGGTGACTTCGCTCTTCTATAACATAGAGGTTAAACACGGTGCGGAGTCCATCGGGAAGGGAGCGTATCATCTGGTAGATCACATCGGTCGGAACACCTTCCGTGTCAGGGACTTCGTCAGGGATGTCAAGTTCCTTATCGCTGAGATCCGTTGAATCCAATCGGCTGTTCTTCTTCAACCATTTCAGAGATTCGTTCACTACAACCTTGTTCATCCATCCCTTTAGCGAACCTTCTCCTTGATACCGGAATGAATCAATTGAGCCGAATATCCCAAGGAATGACTCCTGAAGAACATCCTTGATGTCCTCGTCGTTGCTAATGTATCTTGAACAGGTAGCAGAGAGATACCTGATGTACTGCATGTACACCAGGTATTTTGCGTCTGCCTTGCCTTTACGAATCTGGCGAAGCAGCTCTTTCTCGCTACTCTTTGTGAGATGCATCCTAAGGATGAGATTTTATGTTATGTTGTGTTATTAAAAGGTTACTTAACGCTCTGATTGAATCCGATAGCTTTTGCCATAGTGCCTAAATCATCCATAGGCTTTGACTTCAGTTCAAAATCAATCTTCTTCTCGCCGCCGAAAGAACGCCAGCGAAGAGTAAGTTTCACCTTCTCCTTCTCTGCATTAGCCAACACTTCACGAAGATTGAAGGCTATCAGCGCGTCGCCCATATTGCCATAAAGGTCGCCCTTGGCATCATGTCGCAACTCCAGTTCGTATGGATTCTGTGGATTTACGCTAGTGAGCAGATTGAGGTAGTGAGGAGTATTGTGCCCCCAGCGAGTTCGAATGCGGAGAGTGAGGAAACCGTCCTCTGCCACAGTAACCCAATCCCTGACAATCTCAACAGGATCATTGCCGAAGGTAGCATTGTCCTTCTCGCCAAGGGAAGGTACAACATTCTTTGTGCGTATGCTGTCCATCCAGTTTATTTGTACGCGCTGCATGTCCGACTTCTTCTCTTCAATCTTGTAGTTTACAAGGGCACGAACCGTCTTGTCTCCGTAAGGAGATTTTGTCATGTTGGATGGTTCAAGACGGGTAGAGTCGTCAAGTTGAATGAAAAAACGCTCGTTGCTCACAGGCTTCACTGTGACCAATGCTGTAGGGAGATAGGTGTCCACCTTCTCGTCATCATCAAGACTGCACGAAGAGAATGTTGCAATCATCGCCAATGCGAGAAGGGACAATTTGAATAAAGGTTTCTTGTTCATAATGATTAATGTTTTTGGTTATTGTCTATCCATTAAATCATCAATAACAAGAAACCTTGCATGAATGAAATAAAAATTAAGATTTTTTAAGAATTTTCTCAATCCAGTTGAGCATCATGTTGAGGTCGTGATTTACGAAACGCTGCTTTTGTGTCCTGACGAAACAATTTGAGGATGATAATCGTGTAATTTTGTTGTTTATGGACGATAAAAATTAATTTTGTTGCAATTTTGTTGTCTATACAAAACAAAAATACTACCTTTGCAGGCGGTTAAAGCATTAAAGAGTATGAAGATAATATCAAGAAAGGATTATGCTGAGCGCATTGATGCATGGTTAGGCAAGGAACTGATTATTGTTCTTATCGGTCAACGTCGTGTAGGCAAAAGTTTTGTGATGAAGGATTTTGTGCTTCGTCACAAGGAGGAGCCTAACTCCAATATCATTTATATAGATAAGGAGAAGAAGGCCTTTAATTTCATACGGAATCATGAGGATCTGAATGCCTACATCGATGAGCATTTCGTTGCTGAAAGCCATAACTATATCTTGATAGATGAAGTACAGGATATTGAGGGATGGGAACATTCGGTGAGGAACTATCGTACGGAAGAGGATACGGACGTGATAATAACAGGTTCCAACTCGAAGATGCTTTCTGGTGAACTCAGCACATTGTTGGGAGGTAGATACGAAGAGATTCACATCCAAAGCTTAAGCTATCGTGAGTTTCTGGAATTTCACGCGTTGGAAGATGCAGAGGAATCATTGTGGCAATATCTGAATTATGGAGGCTTGCCAGGGTTGAGAAACATTGGTCTTGACAACGAGGATATGCTCAATGAATATCTCTCTGGCGTATTCAACACCATCATGCTGAAAGATGTAATTGAGCGACATACAATTCGAAACATACCTTTCTTGAACAATCTGATAGCATTTATGGCGGACACTGTCGGAAAGCTGAACTCTGCAAGTAGCATAGCCAAGTACATGAAATCACAAGGACAGGATGTCTCTACGAATGTTGTACTAAACTATATGTCTTATTTTGACGAGGCTTTCCTTACCTATTCTGCGGGACGCTATGATATCCACGGAAAAAAGTTGTTGGAATCAAACGACAAATGTTATTTTGGCGATGTAGGATTGAGGAATTTCATTGTTGGTGGAGAACGCACAAATGATATCGAGAAGGTTATGGAGAATGTGGTTTATCTGCATCTGCTACGCCTTGGATATGAGGTGAAAGTTGGTCAATTGCGTGTAGGAGAGATAGATTTCGTATGTTCGAAGACGGGTAAGAAAGCCTACGTGCAGGTTTCTTACCTCATAGCAAACGAAGAAACTCGGAAAAGAGAATTCGGCAACCTGCGACTTATTGCCGATGATTACCCCAAATATGTAATCTCTGCATCACCTCTACTGAAACGAAGTGATGATGAAGGTGTAACACACATCCATATCAGAGAATTTCTGAAGAATGGATTGTAGGAAAAACAAAATAAATACTTTGCAAAAAATGATTGTCCCGTCAAGCTTTTGTCCTAATGGATGATGCTTGACGGGATATTTTTTACCTGTCCAACCATTGCTTGAACTGGGCGCTCTTTTCCTTGCTGATGACGATGTGGTTGTCAGCGCAACCGGTGAGGCGCACGATGAGTTTGGAACTGAAGAGAAGGCTGATCTTGCGGATGCTGTCGATGTGAGCGATGTACTGACGGTTGAGACGGAAGAATTCGGCATTGAAATGCTAAAAAAGACTCTTATAAGGTTTTGCTTCAACTTCTAACGATATTCTAATTTCGTTCTAATCATTCTCTAACGGTGATTCTTTTTATATCATCATACCTTTGCAGCCGAAAATTGACAATCTAAGTAACTATTCAAAATAATTTTTATAACCACAATGAACACTAAATATTTTTATTAAACGCTAGTTCCATTGGATGAAATTATAAACGCGAGTTGCATTTGATGAAATTATAAACGCAAGTTGCACGAGTTACACAAGTTTTCTTAGGTGCAACGTAAAATTGTCGTAAAATGACTCGTAAAATTTTATGATTAATTTTTGGTAATTTTACGTTTAGATATAAAACTCAGAGCGTAATTATAAAAATAATTGTGTTCACTTACTTATTGTTTAACTAATTGGAAAAGAAAGGAAACCAAAGAATGATGATTAAGAATCTTTTCAATTTCAAGAAGCCTTCCATGACGAGGGCAGTTTACAACAGCGAGTATGCTCGTTATGCATCTCGCCAGTCGTTGGAGAATGTTTATGAGGCACTCAATACTCATAAGCATGGACTAAGTGAGCATGGGGTGGAAAGTCGCCGCAGGAAGTTTGGCGAGAACATCGTTGTGCACGAGGAACGAACGAACCCGATTAAGCTCTTCGTGTCTGCCTTCATAAATCCGTTCATCGGTGTGCTTACTGCGCTGATCATCATCTCGTTTGTGCTTGATGTATTGTTGGCAGAACCGGGAGAACAGGACTGGACAACCATTATTATAATAAGTACGATGGTAGTGTTCTCAGCCATTCTGCGTTTTGTCCAGGAGTTGAAGGCAGGACGTTCGAGTGATGCGCTGCTGAAGATGGTTAAGAACACTTGCTATGTGGAGCGTGCAAACAATGAGAGCGGTGAGATTCCTGTGGAGGAACTCGTGCCAGGCGACATCGTGTTGCTCAGTGCTGGCGATATGATTCCTGCCGATCTGCGCATTGTTGAGACAAAGGACTTTTTCGTCAGTCAGTCATCATTGACAGGCGAGAGCGACAGTATTGAGAAGACTCCTCTTTGTAATGCAGATGAAGGCAGCGTCGTTGACCTTGACAACCTTGCTTTCATGGGCTCGAATGTGATAAGTGGTACTGCCCGTGGAATAGTATTTGCCATAGGAAACAATACTTATCTTGGAAGCATTGCAAAGAGCATAGCCGGTCATAGGGCAGAGACGGCTTTCGACAAAGGTATTACGAAGGTGTCGATGTTGCTTATCCGCTTCATGCTTATCATGGTACCGTTCGTGTTCATGGTCAACGGATTCACCAAGGGTGATTGGCTTGAAGCATTCATCTTTGCTGTGAGTGTGGCGGTAGGTCTTACGCCAGAGATGCTGCCTATGATTGTGACTGCCAACCTTGCGAAGGGTGCGGTGAGAATGTCGAAGAAGAAGGTTATCGTGAAGGACCTCAACGCCATCCAGAACTTCGGTGCCATGAACATTCTCTGTACCGACAAGACGGGCACGCTGACTCGCGATAAGGTGGTGTTGGTAAAGTACATCAATGCTGATGGCAGCGAGGACAAGTCACGCAGAATCCTACGACACGCATTCTTCAACAGCTATTTCTCTACCGGATTGAAGAATCTGATGGATAAGGCGATAGTGGAGCATGTAAAGACCTTCCCCCTGCCCCTTCCTTACAGGACGGGGAGTGATTACCAATGCAAAATGGAAAGCCTTGTGGAAAATGAAAATAAAGATGAAAACAATCATGCAAATGTATCTATTCCCCGTCCTGGAAGGAAGGGGGTGGGGGAAGGTCTGGAGAGTCTTTACAAGAAGATTGACGAAATTCCTTTCGACTTCACGCGTCGCCGTATGTCGGTTGTGCTTGAGGGTAAGGACGGCAAGCGACAGATTATCACCAAGGGAGCTGTGGAGGAAATGATCAGCATCTGCTCACATTGCGAACTTGATGGAAAGGTTATCCCTATGACTGGCAATATGCAGACGATGGCAATGAATATTGTCCACGATATGAACAACCAAGGTATGCGTGTGCTTGCTGTTGCGCAGAAATCTTATCTTGATAAGGCAGGTGAGTTTGCTGTTGATGACGAACAAGACATGGTTCTCATTGGCTATCTCGCCTTCCTTGACCCTCCAAAGGAATCAGCTTCAGAAGCTATCCGACAGTTGCATGAAGCAGGCGTTGAGGTGAAAGTGTTGAGTGGAGACAATGATGCTGTTGTTAGCACGATATCTAAGCAGGTTGGTATAGCAAACACTGCATGCATCGTAGGCAGTAACTTTGAACAGATGACTGATGCCGAGAAGCGCAATGCCGTACGTGACAACTGCATCTTTGCAAAGCTCACTCCTCACCAGAAGACGGAGATTATCACACTTCTTCAGGAACAGGACAATACGGTTGGTTTCTTGGGTGATGGCATCAACGATGCTGCTGCATTGCGTCAGTCAGACATCGGTATCTCGGTGGATTCTGCCGTGGATATAGCCAAGGAGAGTGCCGACATCATCCTCCTGGAGAAAGACCTTATGGTATTGGAACAGGGAGTATTGTCTGGTCGCGAAACATTTGGCAACATCATCAAGTACGTGAAGATGACTGCATCAAGCAACTTCGGCAATATGTTCTCCGTACTTGCCGCCTCTGCTTTCCTGCCATTCCTGCCAATGCTCTCGATTCATCTGCTCATCCAGAACCTGCTCTATGACATTTCGCAGACAGCCATTCCGTGTGACAAGATGGACAAGGAGTTCCTGCTGAAACCACGCCGTTGGGATAGCAGCGACATTGCTCGCTTCATGATATTCATCGGACCGATCTCAAGCATCTTTGACATTGCTACATATCTGCTTATGTGGTACGTCTTCGGATGCCAATCAGAAGAGATGCAGACTTTGTTCCAGAGCGGTTGGTTCATAGAGGGATTGCTCTCGCAGACACTCATCGTTCACATGATTCGCACTCGTCGCATACCATTCGTGCAGAGCAATGCTGCATGGCCATTGATGCTCATGACCTTCGCAATCATGGCTATAGGTATCGCCATCCCATTCACTTCGTTTGGTTCGTACATCGGACTTATGCCATTGCCACTGAGCTACTTCCCATGGCTCATTGCCATCCTGCTCAGCTATTGCGTGCTGACTCAGGTAATCAAGCAGTGGTACATTAAGAAGTTTGGTGGAAAGTGGTTGTAACGTAGATTATAAGTTTAACGTAAATTACCGTGAATTAAACGTGAATTTTCGAAAATTTTCGTCTTATTCGCGGTAATTTACGTTTCAAATAATACTACAACTCTCCGTATATTGTCAAATAAATGAATCTTATGAAACTCAAATTATTCATTATTAATTGTGCATTGTGCATTACTTCAAGCCTTCACGCACAAAATCATGATGTGGAGTATAATTGCTTCATAACGGCAGAGATGGATGCTCGACTGGATGGCAATGATGCTGGTAGCTATGGCATTACACAACTGGACATTATCAAAGGTAGCAATGTGTTCCACCTTGGCAGTTCTCTTTTGGCAGAGCAACCGTTTGACCGGAGTTTCTGGGCATACACCGAGCATAGCATCGCTCCCAAGACAGATCTTCTTTTCGCCTCTTATTACGATTCCTCACCACTTGCCCCATCAAGATGGTATGCAGGTGCTGGCTTTCACCAACAAATAGGACGCACAACCCTCTGCCTGCATTATGTATGGCGTCAGTTTCAAGAGGAATCGCCGTCGAACACCCTTGATATGACCATGCATTTGCCTCTGTCCACAAAGATAAACTTACAACCCACCTTGCGTCTTGTAAATCAAGGACACGCTATGCGAACAGTGGGATTGATTCGTATGCGGATAGAGCTGGAATAATGAAGGATGGCCGCACGAATCAATATATTGCGGCTCTGAACCGTGGTCGGCGGCCGATAGGGAAAGTCAAATCCTCGCCCTACATCTTGGAAACAACATGAATATCACTACCTTTTATTTTAGGACGGTGAAATTTGCATAGTTTCCTCTAAATCCAAAGTATATAAGCTAGTGATGCAACGCTGATTGTAATCCAAAGGAGAATGCCTTGGAAGAGTGGACGAATGCCAACAGCTTTGAGTGTCTTGCGTGTCAATCCTGCTCCAATGAAGAAGAGTGACAACGTTATGAGATGCTTGGCAAGTTGGTTGACAGCACCACTTACAGCAGAACCGATAGATGCAGCATTGTCGCTTGACAGTATATAAGTGTTTACGAGTATTGCTACGACAAACCAGATGATGAAGCGAGGAATAGTTTGATACCATGGTTTCCCGCCCTTTTCATCTCCATCATTGTTTTGCATGACGAACGGCGTGACAAGCACCAAAGCCACAATCCACAGAGCACGAGTAAGCTTGATTGTCGTGGCAACCTCGAGTGCCGAAACGCCTTCGCTCGCCATCATCTCTGGATGCATTGCATCGTATGCCGAACCGGCTCCCACAACAGAACTTGTATCGTGAATGGCAATGGCTGCCCACATGCCAAACTCCTTCATTGTCATGCCGATAGCATCACCGATGTATGGGAAGATGAAGAGCGCAATGGCATTCAGCACAAAGACAACTCCAAGCGCTACTGACATCGACTCAGCCTTTGCCTTTATCGTAGGACCTACA
Organism: Prevotella sp.; assembly: GCA_045616725.1. Classification (GTDB taxonomy): domain Bacteria; phylum Bacteroidota; class Bacteroidia; order Bacteroidales; family Bacteroidaceae; genus Prevotella. The sequence continues at coordinate 15,582 of JAZLHI010000094.1, forward strand.
GCAGCTATTGCAGAACCACCGCAAATGGCTGTGCCCGAAGAGATAAGATAGCTTGTATCACGGTCAACCTTCAGCAGTTTCCTGCCTATCAGCCAACCGATGGCAAGCGTGCCGAAAACGCTGACGATGGTGAAGAGCATACCTTCCTTGCCCGATGCGAGTGCCTGGTTTACGTTCATGCCGAAACCCAATCCGATGACTGAATATTGCAGCATCTTCTTGGACATCGTCTTTGTGAACTTCTCGAAGGTCGCACCGAACATAAGGGCAAACACGATACCCAAAAGCAAAGCAACAGGCGATGACACCCAACATGCAAGCCATTCCATTGCACCCAGATTGATGCCAAATTGCTTTGTGACAAAAGCAGCAAGCAACGAGATTCCCAATGCTGCAACTATTACGATGTAGATGATCTTCTTAATCATATATGTAACTGCTCAAAATATTATTTATTATTACCGCTAATTATTTATCATCTGATAAATCGAGTATGTTTTATCGTAGTTCCCTGATTACTCTTGCAGGATTACCTGCTACCATAGTATCCGACTCCACATCATGAGTCACTACGCTTCCGGCTCCAACGATGCAACGTTCACCGATTGTTACTCCTGGGCAAATCGTCACGTTTCCGCCTATCCACGTGTCTGCGCCAATCTTTATCGGAAGAGATTTCTCAATTGGCTTGCGTCTCTGCTCATAATCAAACGGATGCTGGGGAGTATAGAAATGACAATCAGGTCCTATCAGGCAGTTGTCGCCAATCTCAATAGGAGCATTGTCAAGGAATGTGCAATTCTGGTTGACCGTAACATTCTTTCCTATCTTGATTCTGAATCCAAGATCGCAGCGGAATGGAGGCAAAACGGTGGATGATTCGTCCATATTCGGCAACTGTTCCTTTTGCAACAACTTGATCTCCTCCAGATTGTCGAAAGACAGGTTGTTGTTAATTTTCATCGAGAGATAGTAAGCCTTTCCATGCAGCAGCTCTATCTCTGCGTCAGAGTAGTCGTATATTTCTCCTGCGAGGAGTTTTTCAAGTTCGGTCATATTTAGTCGTTTGGGATATTGGTCGTTTAGTGTTTAGTGTTAAATATCGGCAGCCGTTTGCAGTATGTCAGCATTCGCCAAATCCACTCCAATGGGCCGTATGTAAAGCATTTAAGCCAAAAGCATGCACAGACAACCTCAAGGAGATAAACACCGATTGCCGAGCATACGACTTCCGGCATGGTAAGTTGCATTCCCCATCCAAAGCCAACACCATAGAAGAGAACAATGGCAATGGCAGATTGCGAAATGTAGCATGTCAGCGCCATCTTGCCGGGATAGGTGAACGGAGTGAATATTCGCTTTCCGTAGAGTGCAAATGCTGCCATGTAAGCCCATCCGAGAGGATAGATGTGCAGCATCTCTATAACCGTGTGGAATGGTGGTGCCAACAGATAGCCGTTCACAGCATCGTATGCATGGACAACGGCAAAGGGGATGCCGATGGCAAAGCCATACTTCATGACTCGTTTCAGAAGCTGACCATGATGCTCGATGTCATAGAAAATCTTCTTCTTGCCAATCCAAAGACCAATTAGGAAAAGCCCAAGAACCTTGAAGTAACGGTCGCTGGAGATGAACTCTGTCATACGCTCGAATGCTCCCATGACGAGGAATTTCAACAAGTCGCTGTACGACTGGCTCTCATGAAGCCATGTCCCCCAATCGCCAATGCCGAAGCGTGTTTGCCAATAATCCATCTGACGGAAGAACCATGCACAAGGTTGAAGGTCGAGGACATAAACCGCCGAGGAGGTGACGACGGGAAGAAAGAGGAAAAATCCCGCCCATCTGAGTATCGTCTTTGGAGAGCATCGCCAGAACACTGGCAGAATCATTCCCATTGCGGCATAGAGCATCAGAATGTCGCCACTCCATAGCAACATGAGGTGTGCAAAACCGATGCATAGCAGAATCAGCATTCGACGATAGAAAATGCGCATACCATTGGCACCTCGCTCCATTGCATTACCAATGATGATGCTGAAACCTATGCCGAACAGAACAGAGAAAATGGTATAGAACTTGCCATCAACAAGTAGGTACATCAGGAAATTCGTTACCTGATCCATCATGCTTACCTCCACATTTGTGGTATGCTCCACATCATAGAATGCGTAGAGCGTCAGTTCCTTGTAGTTGGCAAGACACACTCCAAGTAAAGCAAAACCGCGCAACGCGTCCAATACCTTCAGGCGCTTCTTTACAGGACCTGCTTGTATGTTATTTTGAAGATCAGTCATCTGTGATTTTTGATGTATGATGTTTGGTTTTTAGTGTTTCATTTTCTCGTAATCGTGACCGAAGATGAACAACGTTCCGGAAGGCATGAAACCAAGAGATCGATAAAGTATCTTTGCCCGATTGTTGATAGGGTCAACGGCTAAGGTAATGTCGAGATTGAGCGCCTTTTCGTTCTCAATGCCTTCCACCAGAAGCTGTCTGCCAATGCCTTTTCCACGATATTCTGGCATAACGGCAAGGCTGTCGAGATAATATTCGCCTGCTACCGCTTCATCCTCCATGCCCGGAAACTCCACTCCGAGGTGTTGCTTCACCAATGCCATGGTTCTGATTCGCATATCATGATAATAGCGTCCGTCGTATGCTGTCAGCATACCGGCACACTGTCCGTCAACCTCGGCAATTATCGTGTTGCGCCATGAATACAGAACATCATCACGAACGCAGATGTTTCGTGCGAAGTTGGCTATTTGCTCTTCTGATGCATCGTCATAGAGCATTGCCATGTGAAAACTTCTTGCTATGAAAAGAGCATCTTCGGCACTAGCGTTTCGGAAGGATATGTTAATCATCATTTCATTTGTGATTTTTGATGTATGATATACGCGTTTATTCTTTCTCT
>JAZLHI010000095.1:0-38006 GCA_045616725.1 Prevotella sp.
CGAATTTTATCCTGCAAATTGACCCATTGAGCATTTTTTAACGGCGTTTTTACGCTCAAGGAGCTTGACCACCGGACTCAACCTGTGTTTATGCGGGGGCCCGGCATGTTTTATCCTGCAATTTGACCTATTAATCAAAAATCCAAAGCTCTCTCTCGCTTTTTTTGTTTCCGTGTACGAAAACATCTGACGTGTTTTCGTTTTTATTGCCAATTTGTTTGGCAGATTGGAAATTATTGATTACTTTTGCAGCGTCATATCAAGTAATTTATTATATGAACAAGCAAATGACAAATACAATCCGAAACTACTTCAAGTCAAAACCAGTGCAGAAAGCATGGGTGTTTGGCTCGTTTGCACGTGGTGAAGAGCGTCCTGATAGTGATATTGACATTCTTATACAGTTCACACCTGATGCAAAAATGGGGTTTGCATTCTTCGGAATGATATGTGATTTAGAGGATAAGTTGGCACGCAACGTAGATCTTGTTGTTGAAGGAAGTCTGCTTCCTTTTGCAAGAGAATCTGCCAACAAAGATAAGGTTTTAGTCTATGAGAGAGCCAATTAGAGATAAAGGACGATTGGAGCACATACTCGAAGCAATCGCCAATATCCAAAAATACACGGAGGGTGTTCTGACAAAGGATGAATTGGAGAATGACCCTATGCGCAAGCATGCCACAATCTATAATATCCAGATTATAGGTGAGGCTATATATAAGCTATCACCTGAGTTTAAGGCAAATCATCCAAATACACCTTGGCGTATGATAGAAAAATCTCGTCACATCCTTGTTCATGATTACTACCAAGTGGAAATGTCTATTCTATGGAGTATACTAACTGAGGACATCTCTCCTTTGAAATTACAAGTACTTGAATATATTAAGGAATTATAAAGGCATTTTATTTTAATAGTACCAGCGGCAGACCTCTGCCGCTTTTTTTATTTCCGTTTGCGAAAACATCTTCTCTGTTTTCGTTTTTCTTGACGAATTGTTTGGTGGATTGAAAAATATTTGTTACTTTTGCAGCGTCCTTCCTACGCCTGCCATCTGAAATGGTGTGCGGTTGGGTGGGGCACTACATAATGTGAAAGCGTCATCGATGCTTTGTTCAAAGGCTAATTGAAACCTAGGAAATTTCAAATTGAAGGTCTAGAACAATGTCAGAAGTGACTGCTACGGGTATGCTATAGGTGTATCCCGGAGTGTGTGCGTGAGGGTATATAATATCCTCAAGCCACACCTTTCTCCGGAAATACATGCTACATACAAGGCGTAGGCAGACACTCTACAAGTTCACCTTCAAAGGCTTTCCTAGGGCCTCAATTAGCGAACAAGTAGAGGTGGAAGCCTACGTTTCGCGTTTATGTGGATGTTTAACAATTGAAAAACAACCTTGTAGGGCTTCAAAGGTTAACATCATAATCTATGCTACACAAAATTATCAAATTCCTAAGTTGTACTTTTGTCTGGGGATTTCTTGCGGTAGTTACGTTTCTTATATGCATATATATAGAATGTGCATCAGACCCAACACAAGGAGTAATTTCTGCTTTTAAAAGAATTGTTTTAGCAATATCGTACAGCTATGTTGCTGCAGCTATGTTTCATTTTCTTGTAAACTATTGTCCTTATAAGGTAAGGCAAAAGGAACTTAGTATGCTCTTCAGCAATAAGCTGTGGAGAATCGGAGAATCTCTTAGGCAGTGTAACGAGTCTGTTCTTAATCCATTTGAGATCAGAGAAAAGCAATTATCTAAGGAAGATTATGTTGATTTGTTTTCAAAGAAAGATTTTTCTGAGTTCTACCCTTTCTCTAAAAATAAGTCGATAATGGATAGGTTTTCTGAATTGCGTTCTGAGATTGAGAACAATACCAATTATTTATTGTCATATAGTGACTACCTTACGGACGAACAATTTCGTTTTGTAAATACGATTATATCATCAAGGTTCATCCGTGAAGAACTATGCTCTGAAGATAATAAATACAATAATCAAAAAGCGATTGGACAAAGTGTTTTTGAATTATACGAACTTTATCTCAAAATGAAGAGCAATTTACAATAAGAAAATATTATTACTAACCCTATGTGCCTTTATACTATTATGAGGCAGAATAAAAAAATTATAAAAAAACTATGAGAAGTCTTAAACATTACATTTTATTGGTGCTGATGTCGTTATGCTGTACAGCATCTTACGCACACGATTTTGAAGTTGACGGCATTTACTACAACGTCACTTCTATGGCAAATCACGAGGTTGAAGTGACACATTGGAGTTCTTGGACTTACAAGTATGAAACTAATTCTACACCTTATTCTGGTGATATTACTATTCCAGAAAAGGTTTCTTTTGGGAACATAGATTATACAGTTGTGGGCATAGGTGAGATGGCCTTTGGTAATTATACTGACTATGGTACAAATGTCAGAAGTGTTTCTATGCCGAATACGATTCGTTATATTGGGAATCACGCTTTCAGCGGTTGTCGACAGCTGGTTGAAGTAAAACTAAGTTCATCTCTACAAAGCATACCAGAGTATGCTTTCTATTATGCCATCTCATTGAATAACATTGTTATTCCATCCAACGTTATTTATATTGGTGAGGACGCTTTTCGTAGGTGTTCTAATCTTAAAGAAGTTTTTTATTTGGGAGAGAACGAGCCACAAAAGGAGAATTTGTCTTTTTATCAATGTCATTCCTCATTTAAACAATATCTTGTCCGAGATTATTTTTCTTTTGAGAATAACACCTTCATTTATACAGGTGAAACACCGCACACTAATTGGAGTAATGGTTTAGGGTTCCTTTCTTGCAGTTTGGATATGCCAAAGTTAGAAAAGGATGCAGGAAAACATGAAGTGATCTGCAAGGCCTTTTTTTCTAATTTTAGTGGTGACATTAACTTCGTTTGTGAAATCCCATACAAATACACTATCAACAAAGCCCCACTCACTATAACCGCAAATAACAAATTCAAGACGTATGGGGATGATAATCCTACATTTGATGCCACATTCAGCGGATTTGTGAATAATGAGAACAAGAGCGTATTGTCAAAATGCGAGCTATCAACTACTGCAACGGTATCAAGCGATGCTGGCACTTACCCTATCACAATCCTCGCTGATGCGAAGAACTATGACATCACAGCAGTTAACGGAACCTTAACTGTCAAAAAAGCTCCACTGACAGCAACAGTAGTATCATCCGAGAAAGTTTATGGTGACGAGAATCCTGCATTTGCTGTAACGTACTCAGGACTTAAAAACAACGATACAAATCCAAAAACAACTAGAGCGTTCTCATACACTACAGAAGCAAACAAGCTGAGTGGCGTTGGTTCATATCCTGTAACTGCAAGTAATGGTGAGTTCAAGAACTATGATGTCACTAAGTACAATGCAGGCACATTAACTATTAAGAAAGCACCTTTGTCCGTAAGCTGTAATGATGCTACCAAAGTATATGGTGATGCAAACCCAACATTCAGTTTCGCATACTCTGGATTTAAGAATAATGACACAGAGGACAACGCGTTCACTCTTAAGCCTTCTGTAGATACTGAAGTGAATAAGCGCTCAACTGTTGGTGAATATGAGATCATCGGTAGCAATGCTGCTGCAAAGAACTACTCGTTAGAGTATCTAAAAGGCAAACTAACAATCACAAAAGCACCACTCACAATTACTGCAAACGATGCTACAAGAGAATACGGTAATGCAAATCCTACATTTACCTTCAAATATGATGGTTTCAAGAACGATGAAACAGATGCTGTCTTAAGCGAGAAGCCAACTGCAACTAGTGTAGGAAGAGTATCTGATGCAGGCGAATACAACATTGTTTCCGATGGTGCATCTGCAACAAACTATGACATCTCTTATGGAACAGGAAAGCTCACCATCACTAAGGCTCCTTTAGAGGTAAAGGTAAATGACGCTTCTCGTTTATATGGCGAAAGCAATCCTGAGTTTACTTTCTCATATACAGGGTTCAAAAACGATGATGATGCTTCTGTAATTGGTACACAACCTACAGTAACAACTGATGCAACTACCGATAGTCCAGTAGGAACATACACACTGTCTGCATCAGATGGCGAAGCAAAGAACTATGATTTCAAGAAGTACACAAGTGGCATCCTTACAATTGGAAAAGCCGAACTGAAGGTAATTGCGAATAATCAGCACATGACATACGGTGATGTTCAGCCTACCCTCACATACACTTGTTCAGGACTTCGAAATAGTGATACGAATGAATCGGCATTCTCAAAAGTGCCTTCTTTGAATTGTTCTGCTACAGCTATAAGCAATTGTGGCGAGTATCCTATACAGATTAGCGAAGGCTCTTCTAATAATTATGTACTCTCATACGAAGACGGAACTATGACAGTGGATAAGCGTGAGCTTGTAGCTACTGTTGGTAAATATACACGTCCTTACAACACTGAGAATCCTGCATTTGAAGTAAAATATACAGGATTTGTAAATGGCGATGACGAAACGAAGATTACTACAAAACCAACCGTTAGCTGCGAGGCAACAATATCTTCTGACACTGGTGATTATGAAATCTCTCTCTATGGTGGTAATGCTCAGAACTATTCATTCGCATTTGTAAATGGCAAACTCACTATTGAAAAAGCAGAACAGGATATTGTTTGGGAGGACACTTACGAGAATGTTGTAGTTGGTGACCAAATAGAATTGACAGCAAAGGCTTCTTCTGGTCTTGACATTGAATATACAATTTCCGACGAAAGTATAGCAAATATATACACTGCTGGCAAGAATAGGCTATTCCTCGATTGCCAGAAAGAAGGTACTGTTATTTTGAAGGCAAAGCAAAGCGGAAATAACAATTATTATTCTTCTGTTGTTTTGAGCAAGACGATTGTCATAAAACAGCCATCAGGAATACAGAATATCACGAATGACTTCAATGATTCTTATGTAAGAATGTACAACATAAACGGACAAAGAGTAAATGATAACTCTAAGGGTATCGTTATTATAAATGGTAAGAAGTACTTAAGAAGATAATCAAGAGCAGAACAAGATACAAATAAGTGTATCGTTCTTCACACCCCTAATATATAGAATATAATCTGGCGCGAGTCTTGACATCGTTATACATGTTGGGATTTGCGCCAGAGTTGTTTTTAGGAGGGGCACTGCCTCTACAGAAGGGATTTCAGTGCAAAAAAAAACGTAGTGGCACAAAATCCAATATAAACAGGCTTAAGAACACGCTGGAAAACAAAGCAATGAATTTTAACGATTTGCCTACACCCTACACCAAAGGGCTGAGAATGCATGTGTCTTTGTGAAAGAATTTTGGCATCAACTCCTCACTCATCACTTTTGGGGTATAATCAACTGAGTTTCAATGGGTTAGTTGGGTGAGGAGTGGTTCCTGACTCCTCACCAACCCCTCACCTTGTATAGTATTGGATATCAACGCGTTATGGCGATTGGTGATGAGTGATGAGTAGTTTTATTTTGTAGGAAAAGGAATCTGGAATTTTTCCCTTTGAGTTACGGATCGTATTCGTGGAAGTTACAGGATGTTTTTGTGGAAGTTATAGGATGTTTTTGTGGAAGTTATAGGTCGTAACTCCAGTAGTTATAGATTGGAAACAATATGTTTACGAATGGCAAAGCATAGGATTAGCTCAAATGCAATCGCGCCATCATGACAGCAGAGAGGGCTGCGGTTTCTGTGCGAAGGCGGGAGGTGCCGAGGGAAATTGAATGGTAGCCATGATCCAAAGCGAAGAGGACTTCATCGTGATGGAAGTCACCTTCGGGACCGATGAGGAGAACCCCCTCTAAGACCTCCCCCGCCCCCTCCACAAGGAGGGGAGACCCCCAAATAGTGGGGAGGACAGTTTCAGTGGTTTCTGAGGGGGCAAGGGCTGAGAGAAGTTCGAAAAGATGGTGCTTCTCTATATCGTCATAACAATGGGCGATGGCATAAAAGCCTGCTTTGGTCTGTGGATTATGAGTCAGAATGAAATCCTTGAAGTCACAGATGTCATTAACCTTCGGCATCCAAGCCTTGCGGCTTTGCTTCACGGCGCCAACGACCTTTGTCACGATGCGGTCAATGCGTAGCTGGCGGCGTTCGGAGAGTCGGCAGTCAAGAAAGGAGAGCTCGTCGAAGCCGATCTCCGTAGCCTTCTCAGCAAACCACTCTATGCGGTCCATCATTTTCGTCGGTGCCATGGCAAGATGTATGCGTCCGCGCCACTCACGCTGCTGCGGAATGGATTCAAGGATGCTATAGTTGCAGTGCTTCTTTGACGCCATGGTAATCTCCGCACGATGGAAAGTGCCCTCGCCATCAATGAGAAAAACCTCGTCGCCTGCTTGCAAGCGCAACACACTCACTGCATGCTTCGCCTCGTCTTCAGGTAGTTCTATATTATTCTGTGCATCAGGCACATAGAAAAATCTTTCTTCTTTCATAATATTAGTCTTGTTTTCCCGCTACGATTATGACGAACTCACCCTTCGGAGCTGTCTCCTTGAAATGAGCGATAAGCTCGGCGAGAGTGCCACGGAGGCATTCCTCGTGAATCTTTGAAATCTCACGACAGGTGGCTGCCTGACGGTCTTCACCAAAGACCTCTGCAAACTGCTGCAGGGTCTTCAATACACGGTAAGGCGACTCATAGAAAGCCATTGTTCGCTTTTCGTCAACAAGACTCTGAAGCTTGGTCTGGCGCCCTTTCTTCTGTGGCAAGAAACCCTCAAAAGCAAAGCGGTCGCAAGGAAGTCCAGAGCTGACAAGAGCCGGAATGACAGCCGTTGCTCCAGGAAGACATTCCACCTTTATTCCTGCTGCCGCTGCCTCACGAGCCAGGAAGAAGCCAGGATCACTGATTCCAGGAGTGCCAGCATCACTGATGAGAGCGATGTTCTGACCGCCCTTCAGTCGCTCAACGATGCCTGCAGAAGTGCCGTGCTCATTGAACTTATGGTGAGACATCAGATGGTTCTGTATCTCAAAATGCTTAAGAAGCTTGCCCGAGGTACGAGTGTCCTCTGCAAGAATCAGGTCCACTTCCTTCAGGATGCGGATGGCACGAAGCGTCATATCTTCAAGATTGCCCACAGGAGTAGGCACAATATATAGTATTCCAGCCATAATGGGGATTTACAATTTACGGGATTTACTATTTACAATTTCGGCTCGGAAATCCTCGCCCTACAAGTGGCAGATTGATTTCATTTCTGAAATTTTGTGCAAAAATACACATATTCTTTGTAACTTCCAAAGAAAATTTGTACTTTTGCACGCAGTAATGACAATTTTGATCACTTACTAAATGGAAAGATATTCACAAGGCGAGTTTCACAGGCAGGGTCGCATAGAGGTAGTTTGCGGCTCAATGTTCTCCGGAAAAACCGAAGAACTGATACGTCGTTTGAAGCGCGCAGAGTTCGCTCATCAGAAGGTAGAGATATTCAAACCTGCCATCGATGTGCGATATAGCGAAGAGGAAGTGGTGAGCCACGACAAGCATTCCATCCCTTCTACCCCACTCGATTCCTCATCGTCAATATTGCTTCTTTCGTCTGACATAGATGTTGTCGGCATAGACGAGGCGCAATTCTTTGACGAAGGTATCGTGCGCGTGTGCAACGAGTTGGCTAACAGGGGAGTACGAGTCATCGTAGCCGGTCTTGACATGGACTTCAAAGGCGTGCCTTTCGGTCCTATGCCAGCCCTTTGCGCCATTGCAGACGATGTGACAAAGGTGCATGCCATCTGCGTAAAATGTGGTGCCTTGGCATATGTCAGCCACCGACTCGTAGAAGGCGACAAGCGAGTTCTTCTAGGTGAAACCCAAGAATACGAGCCGCTATGCAGACACTGCTATCAGGAAACATTGAAACCAGACAATCATTAATACAAACATAAAACAAAATAACATGAGACTTGACGGAAGACGCGAAAGCAACAATGTAGAAGATCGCCGCGGAATGAGCGGTGGCATGAAAGCCGGCATTGGCGGTATCGGTGGTATCATCCTCATTGCATTGATGACTCTGCTCGGCGGTGGAGATATGAGTGATGTATTCAATAATGTAATGGAAGAGACTGCAAACCAGCCAACAGCCTCTAATGGCAACTACCAGCCAACGGCAGAAGAAGAGGAACTCGCTTCATTTGCCAAGAAAATTCTTGCCGGCACAGAAGATGTTTGGACAGAAATATTCAAGCAGAACGGTCGCACATACCAGCCTCCAAAGCTCGTGCTCTTCAGCAATGCTGTTAACTCGGCTTGTGGTCGTGCTTCTTCAAGTTCAGGTCCTTTCTATTGCTCAGGTGACCAGACTGTTTACATTGACCTCTCGTTCTTCTCAAGCATGCAAAGAGAACTCGGTGGCGGCGGTGACTTTGCTTACGCATACGTCATTGCTCACGAGGTAGGACACCATGTGCAATATCTCCTTGGAACACTCAACGAAGCACATGCACAGATGAACAGAGTATCAGAAAAGGAAGCAAACCAGATAAGCGTGCGCCTTGAACTTCAGGCAGACTTCTACGCAGGCATCTGGGCTCACTACGACAACAAGATGTTCGGTTCGCTAGAAGATGGTGATGTGGAAGAAGGTCTTGACATAGCATCAAAGATTGGAGACGACTATCTCCAAAAGAGAGCACAAGGCTATGAAGTGCCAGAATCTTTCAACCACGGTCGCTCTGAGTGGCGTGTACGCTGGTTGAAGAAAGGTATCAAGACTGGTGACCTTTCACAAGGCGACACCTTCTCACCTGCTTACGGTAATTTCTAATGTTTCGCACATGCGAACGCGGTAATAGCTCAGTTGGTAGAGCATCGGCTTCCCAAGCCGAGGGTCGCGGGTTCGAGTCCCGTTTACCGCTCATAGACAGTATAGTTACAATGATTTTTATTGACCACTGAAAATACATCAAAAAAACAGCGCAAAATTTTGTGCTTTGAATAAATTATTATAACTTTGCACTCGCTAAATAATACAAACTCCCCCAAAGAGTCTAGTAATATGAATAATTCATTCGCTCCTTTTTATTACTTTTACTTTTACTTTGCACAGAAAATGTAAAGCGGGAAGTCGTGTACTTTAAGATAATATAACAAACTCAAATACAACAATCCCGCTTCTTACAAGGAGGCGGGATTTTTACTTATACATTATTATATATAATATAGCACGAAAATGAACATTGCCATTCAAGGTTTAAAAGGCTCTTTCCACGACATAGCCGCCCACCAGTTCTTTGGTGCCAGCGACATTGAGACTCTCTGTTGCAACACTTTCGAGCAGGTTTTTGAGGAAGTGAAGGCTGACAACGATGCTGTTGCCATGCTTGCTGTGGAGAATACCATAGCCGGTTCGCTGCTTCACAACTACGAACTGCTTCGCGACAGTGGACTTTCAGTTGTCGGTGAGCATAAGCTTCATATAGAACATTGCATCTGTTGCCTTCCAGAAGACGACTGGAACACAATAGAAGAGGTTCACTCACACCCTGTTGCCCTCATGCAATGCCGCCACTTCCTCGCCGGTCATCCTACGATAAAGGCTGTGGAAGACGAGGACACCGCTGGTAGTGCGAAGTTCATCAACGAAAACAACAAGAAGGGGTGGGCTGCAATATGCCACGCGGAAGCTGCGAAGATGTATGGCCTGAAGGTGCTCGAGAACTCCATCGAGGACAACAAGCACAACTTCACACGCTTCCTTGTTGCTGTGCCAGAATGCCATGCCGACAAGATGCGCAATGTGTATGCTGCGAACAAGGCAAGCATCGTCTTCACTCTTCCCCACGAGGAGGGTTCCCTTTCTGCCATTCTCAGCATCCTTTCCTTCTACAAGACAAACCTCACAAAGATTCAGTCGCTTCCAATAATCGGCCACGAATGGGAATATATGTTCATCATTGACTTGAAATACTCAGGCAATGAACGCTTCCTTCAGGCTATAGACGCAATCCGACCACTGACAAGCAAACTTAGACTATTAGGACAATATTCAGAATGCAACCTATGATACAACCAGCTGAAAGACTTTCATTAGTACAAGAATACTACTTCAGTCGCAAACTGAAGGAAGTGGCACAGATGAACGCTGAGGGCAAGGACGTAATCAGTCTTGCCATCGGTTCGCCTGACATGCCGCCATCAAAGAAGACCATAGATACGCTCTGTAGCGTAGCAAGCGACCCTAATGCCCATGGCTACCAAATAACAATGGGCACGCCAGAGCTTCGCGAGGCCATGAGCGGTTTCTACAAGAGATGGTTTGACGTAGAGCTTGATCCTGCACGCGAGGTTCTTCCGCTCATCGGTAGCAAGGAAGGCATCCTGCATGTAACGCTTGCTTTCGTTAACCCAGGCGAGGAAGTTCTCGTACCAAACCCTGGCTATCCAACATACACTTCACTCTCGAAGATTCTCGGTGCAAAGGTTGTGAACTATGACTTGGTAGAAGACAACGACTGGCAGCCAGACTTTGAGGCATTGGAAAAAATGGATCTTTCAAAGGTGAAGCTCATGTGGGTGAATTATCCGAACATGCCTACTGGTGCTCGTGCCCAGATGGAGACATACGAAAAGCTCGTTGCCTTCGCAAAGAAGCATAACATCGTAGTCGTAAACGACAACCCTTATTCATTTATATTAAATAATGAAAGGCTTTCCATTCTACAGGTTCCTGGCGCAAAGGATTGCTGCATAGAGTTCAATTCAATGTCGAAGAGCCACAACATGCCAGGCTGGCGCGTGGGTATGTGTTTGGCAAACGCAGAGTTCATCTCTTGGATTCTAAAGATAAAGAGCAACATCGACTCAGGTACTTTCCGCGGCATCCAGCTTGCAGCTGCAGAAGCCATGCGCAACGAAGAGGAATGGCACCAGATGGCAAACATTGAGACTTACGCTTCTCGCCGCAAGATTGCAGAGCAGATCATGGATGTCCTGAACTGCAAATACGACAAGGACTCTGTCGGAATGTTCCTTTGGGGAAAGATTCCTGCAGAATACTCCAACTGCGAAGAACTCACAGAAAAGATTCTGCATGAGGCTCGCGTGTTCATTACTCCTGGCTTCATCTTCGGCAGCAATGGCGAACGATATATCCGCATCTCGCTTTGCGCGAAGGACGAAAAGATGCAAGATGCATTAGAACGAATCAAGCAACTAAACAACTAAATAAACAAACAACTAAATTCCAACCACTAAATATGGCACTCACATTATCTCCACTAAATCTCCCTTGCGACGACGAACGCCTGATGGTCATCGCCGGTCCATGTTCTGCTGAAACAGAAGAACAAGTCATGACCACAGCCAGAGAATTGGCTATGAAAGGATGCCACATGTTCCGTGCTGGCGTTTGGAAACCTCGCACAAAGCCAGGTGGTTTTGAAGGCCATGGAGAGCCTGCACTCAAGTGGATGCAGCAGGTTAAGGAAGAAACAAAAATGCTCGTAGGCACAGAAGTTGCCACTCCAGAGCACGTGGAGCTTGCTTTAAAATACGGTATTGACCTCCTTTGGATTGGTGCTCGCACCACTGCAAACCCATTTGCAGTTCAGGCTCTCGCTGATGCTCTTCAGGGAGTTGATGTGCCTGTACTGGTCAAGAACCCTGTAAACCCAGACCTTGAACTATGGATTGGTGCACTTGAGCGCATAAACCGCGCAGGAATTACTCGACTTGGTGCTATTCACCGCGGTTTCTCAAGCATAGACAATAAGATGTACCGCAACCTTCCTATGTGGCAGATTCCTATTGAGTTGCGCCGTCGCATACCGAATCTTCCGATATTCTGCGACCCAAGTCATATTGGAGGTCGCCGCGATCTTGTCGCACCTCTCTGTCAGCAGGCTATGGACCTCGGACTCAACGGTCTGATTGTAGAGTCTCACTGCAACCCAGATGAGGCATGGAGTGATGCAAAGCAGCAGGTAACTCCTGATGTACTTGACTACATCCTTGGACTTCTCGTTATCCGCGACAGCAAGACATCTACAGAAGACATCAAGGCTCTCCGTAAGCAGATTGACGAAATCGACAACGAACTGATGGAAATGCTCTCTAAGCGTATGCGCGTTTGCCGTGAGATTGGTCAGTATAAAAAGGAACATAACATGACTGTTCTCCAGACTTCTCGCTACAATGAAATCCTTGAAAAGCGCGGAGCTCAGGGCGTGCTTTGCGGTATGGATGCAGATTTCGTGAAGACTGTTTATGAGGCAATCCACGAAGAGTCTGTACGTCAGCAGATTGAGATTATTAACAAGTAGTCTGAATGCGCTTCTATAATTGCCTTCTGAACTGCAAAAAGATATTCATCTTATGAAAATATTAGTACTCGGCGCCGGAAAGATGGGAAGTTTCTTCCTTGACCTGCTCAGTTTCAGTCACGAAACAGCAGTCTATGAGAAAGACCCTAAGCGCCTTCGATTTACGTATAACACGCTTCGTTTCACTGAACTTAAGGAAATTGAAGAGTTCAAGCCAGAGCTTGTCATCAATGCAGCAACAGTAAAATACACCATTCCTGCATTCAAGGAAGTGTTGCCTTACATTCCCAAACAGTGTATCATCAGTGATATCGCATCTGTCAAGACTGGTCTGAAGGAGTTTTACGAAAGTACTGGCCATCGCTATGTCAGCACTCACCCTATGTTTGGCCCTACATTTGCCAACCTCAACCAGCTTAGCGAGGAAAATGCCATCATCATTTCTGAAGGCGATTATATGGGAAGATGCTTCTTCAAGGATCTATATAGCAAGCTCGGACTTAACATCTTTGAATACACTTTCCAGGAGCATGACGAGACAATGGCTTATTCCCTAAGCATTCCTTTCGTAAGTTCTTTTGTATTCTCTGCTATAATGAAGCACATCGATGCTCCAGGTACAACCTTCAAGCGCCACGAAAAGATTGCAAAAGGTGTGCTTAGCGAGGACGACTTCCTTCTCCAAGAGATTCTTTTCAACCCTCATTCTGCTGGGCAGGTGGAGAGAATCCTTGAGGAACTGACTGACCTTCACGACATTATCAAGGAGAAAGACCATGATCGAATGAAGGCTTACCTGACAAAGATCCGCGAAAACATCAGCCGCTAAAGGTTCTTGTTTATCGGCAAAACAAACTTCACAAACACCATTCTATACATTAATTATATATAAGGGAGGACAAAAGTCCTCCTTTTACGTATGCTCGTACAAATATTTCTCATAATCTTCACCTTCGTTGAGCTAAACTGCGAGAACCTGTTTGACACAGTTGACGATCCGTTCAAGGATGACAACGAGTACACGGAGAACAGTCTTCGTCATTGGGACAAGCGGAAATATTACGAGAAGCGCAACAATATCGGCAAGGAAATCATATCCTGTGCCGAACACCCGAATGAGAAAGGCGAAGGACACATGCCTGACATGGTTGCACTTTGTGAAGTGGAGAACGACAGCGTCATGGTTGATTTAACGAGGCGTTCCATGCTTTGGTCATATCACTATGAATACCTTATCACACATTCTCCTGATGTCAGAGGTATAAATGTTGCTCTCATGTACAACCCTAACGCATTCAAACTTATTGAAAGTAACAGCATACGTGTTCAACTTCCAGAGAAAAAGCTGACACGAGATATTCTGTATGCAAAAGGACTTATAATAAATCACGACACCCTGCATGTATTTGTCGTTCACTCCCCAAGTAGAAGAGGCGGAGAAAAAGAAACCAGAAGAGACAGATTGGCAGTCGCAAAGAATCTGACTTCGCGTATAGATTCCCTTTATACCTCTTTTCAGATGTATAATTGCTATGATGGAAACACCTCTAAACAACGCTATAAAAACCACATAATCATTGCTGGTGACTTCAACGATTATAGCGGCGACCCTTCACTTAGACTCATAGAGGAGCATGACATCATCGAATTGTCAAAAAACGCTATCGGAATTTATCCTGATAATCCATGCAAAGGGACATATTTCTTCAATGATGAGTGGAATAGTCTTGACCATATATTCGCATCAAAAAGCATGGGCGAGATGCTTTTGGACTGTTTCATCAATAACAACTCACGGCTCTTGGAACTTGACTCTAACGGCAATATGATTCCTAAACGCAGCTTTAGAGGCATAAGGTATAATCATGGATTCAGCGATCATTTGCCATTAGTAGCAAGATTCAACATTAAGGCATAGAAATAATATAAAAAAACGATTGTAAATAATTGATATTTGTCATATAAATCATTTTTTTACAATATTTAAAAGAAAATATATTGTTCAACAATGTGAAAAAATGTAAATTTGCAGACGCTATATGTAGTAATATTAGCAATCTTATAATACAAATCAAGACAATAATATTAAACTTTTATAGGTATGAAGAAAATTTTTACAATTCTTGCAGCAGCAGTTGTAACTCTTACAGCTTCTGCTCAAACAAAGACTCTTGCTCCTATCAAGTTCCTCGACAACTGGTATGTTGGCGTGGAAGGTGGTGTAGCAACAAAGACACTCAACAACGCTTGGACAAAGAACACCAACCCAACATTTGGCGCTCGCGCTGGTAAGTGGATTAGTCCTATCCTCGGTATTCAGGCTGAGGCAAATCTTTATCTGGATCAGAAGGCTCGCGAAAGCCACGTTTCCAATGCAATGTTCGCTGGTAACATCGTTACAGGAAACCATCAGGGTTACCACGGTGACAACATGATCAAGAAGATGTCTCTCCTTGGTGAACTCACCTTCAACCTCTCTAACCTTTTCGGAGGATACAAGGGTGAGCCACGTACATTCGAAATCGTCGGTGTAGCCGGTGTTGGCGTATGCCACGACTTCAAGCCAGACGCAGATTTCGAGTTGAACGGTGAGGAAGACAACCAGATGCTTGCTAAGGCAGGTCTTGATTTCAACTTCAACCTTGACAAGAAGAAGGCATGGCAGCTTTTCGTTGAACCAGCAATCATTTGGGACGTCGCTGACAATGACATCTGTGACTCTCACATAGCTCACGAGATGAACCTCAATAAGTCAGCATTCCAGGTTCTCGTTGGTCTCAACTACAAGTTCCTCACTTCTAACGGAACTCACAACTTCGCTCTCATTGACCTCGCTGACCAGGCTCTCATCGACCGTCTTAACGGCAATGTAAACGACCTTCGTGGCGAACTCAATGGCAAGGATGCTGAGATTGCACGTCTTAAGAAGGCTCTCAACGACTGCGAAGAAAGCAAGAAGAACATCAAGCCTACTGTTATGCAGACAAACATCATGCCTAAGGTATTCTTCAAGTGCAACAAGTGGGATGTTGAAAAGTCACAGGTTGCTAACATCGACATGGTTGCTGAATACATGAAGGCTAATCCAAACGCTAAGGTTCTCTGTAAGGGTTACGCTTCAGTAGAAGGACAGGCTGACCACAACGTGGATCTTTCTGTAAACCGTGCTAACGTTGTTCGTGACATGCTCATCAACCAGTATGGCATCGACCCAAGCCGTCTTACTGCAGAAGGTTGCGGTGCCACAGACGAGCACTCTTCTGTTCTTGACTTCAACCGTGTAACTACTTTCCACGACGTAACAAACAAGTAATAACAAAAGAAAATTAAGAATATGAAAAAGTTTATTGCAATCATGGCTGCTGCACTGATGACCATGTCAGCATCAGCTCAGACAAAGGCACTTGCACCTATCAAGTTTGGCGACAACTGGTACGTTGGCGTTAATGGTGGTGCTGCAACAAAGACTCTCAACAATGCATGGACAAAGAACCTCAACCCTACAGCCGGTATCCGCGTAGGTAAGTGGTTCAGCCCTGCATTCGGTCTCCAGTTGGAAGCTAATGGTTATTTTGACCAGAAGGCACGCGAGAATCACCTTGAAAATGCAATGATGATTGGTGAAGCTGGTTCACGCCACAGACATCATGGTGGCAACTTCATCAAGAAGTTGAACATCATGGGTGATATCAATCTTAACCTCATGAACCTTTTCTGTGGATACAAGGGTGAACCTCGTTTCTTTGAGCTTATCGGTTCTGCAGGTATTGGCTCTTCTCACGACTTCAACTCAGATATCGCAGGCGATGTAGAAAACAACGCTATGATCTCTAAGTTCGCTCTTGACCTTGCATTCAACCTCGGTGAAAAGAAAGCTTGGCAGCTCTACATTGAGCCAGCTCTCGTTTACGATCTCGCAGATGATGCTCTTTGCAACGAATACAGTCAGCACATGTTCAACCTCAACCGTTCTGCTTTCCAGCTCACAGCAGGCTTGAACTACAAGTTCTTGACTTCTAATGGTACTCATGACTTCGCATACGTTGACCTCCTTGACCAGGCTCTCATCGACCGTCTTAATGGCAATGTAAACGACCTCCGTGGTGAGCTCAACGGCAAGGACGCTGAGATTGCACGTCTTAAGAAGGCTCTCAACGACTGCGAAGAAAGCAAGAAGAGCATCAAGCCTACTGTTATGCAGACAAACATCATGCCTAAGGTATTCTTCAAGTGCAACAAGTGGGACGTTGAAAAGTCACAGGTTGCTAACATTGACATGGTCGCTGAATATATGAAGGCTAATCCAAACGCTAAGGTTCTCTGTAAGGGTTACGCTTCTGTTGAAGGTCAGGCAGACCACAACGTAGATCTTTCTGTAAACCGTGCTAACGTTGTTCGCGACATGCTCATCAACAAGTATGGCATCGACCCAAGCCGTCTTACAGCTGAAGGTTGCGGTGCTACTGACGAGCACTCTTCTGTTCTCGATTTCAACCGTGTAACTACCTTCCACGACGTAACAAACAAGTAATTTTAAATTACAACAAAACCATATAAGGTGTGCTTTTTACTAAGCACACCTTTTTTGTTTATAATGCACACGTCAAACTTGAACTCTTTTTTTAGACATAAATTTGGTTAGTTCCTAGAATTGATGTATCTTTGCAGCTGTTTTCAAACATTTATGACGTGCTGTCAGCTTTATTCCATCATAAATCAACAAATAGATACAATCAGAATATGATAAGAGTAGGATTAGGATACGACGTTCACCAACTGGTAGAAGGCAGAGATCTCTGGTTAGGAGGAATAAAGATAGACCATACACTTGGTTTGCTTGGTCATAGTGACGCCGATGTTCTAATACATGCCATCTGCGATGCTCTATTGGGAGCGGCAAACATGCGCGATATCGGATACCACTTCCCAGACACAGCAGAAGAGACCGACGGCATTGACAGCAAGATCTTGCTGAAGAAGACTGTTGATATCATCGCAACTAAAGGTTATAAGGTAGGTAATATTGATGCAACAATCTGCGCAGAGAAGCCTAAAATCAATACTCATGTACCTACCATGTGCAAAACGCTTGCAGATGTAATCGGCACAGACGCCGACAACATATCCATAAAGGCTACCACTACCGAGAAGTTGGGATTTACCGGAAGACAGGAAGGCATCTCTGCATACGCCGTATGCCTTATTGAGAAATAAAAACTACATCATAAAGTAACATAGAGCCATAACCCTTTCCCAAATAAACCGATAATTCGGGTATTAAATTAAAAAGATACAATAACATTAAAAGATGAGTAAATTCCTAAATATCCTCACCACCCTTTTACTTTGTTTTCCATTATACATCTCTGCCCAGCAAGACGACTACTATCTTGTTGACGACAGCAATGAGATTCCTGACTCACTAAAGGAATTCATGCCCCGCCTTTGGCCAGAAACATTACAGCTTGAACTGGACCAAATAATCAGGACAAGTCCAATATTGACTTCATCGCAATACGGCCTTGAGGTCTTCGACCTTACCACAGAGTCGATGATCTACACTAAGAATGAGAAGAAGAGCTTCATGCCAGCCAGCACTACGAAGGTCTTTACCTCATCAGCTGCATTAGCTTTCCTCGGCAAGGATCATCAGTTCACAACAAAGATCGGCTACACAGGGGTTCCCAAGTTCAATGAATATTATATTCCACAATATACAAGCGTCGTTGTAACAGACAGCCTCGGTAGCCATACAGAACAGAGAGAAATAGCCCCATTAAGGAAAACCTCACGCACCCTCCACGGCAACATTTGTGTAAAAGGAGCTATGGATCCAATGTTCTCAGAAAGCGACGTACGCAAATTTGCAGCATCATTCAAAGAGCTTGCAGTAGATACCATTTACGGCAGCCTCGTCCTTGATCTCACACTCAAGGACACCCTTATGCTTGGCGAAGGTTGGATGTGGGATGACGGCGACACAAATCCTACCCTATCTCCACTCCTCGTGGACAAGAAAGACATCTTCGCTTCCACATTCCTCAAGTATCTTAAGCAGCAAGGCATCGTACTTACTGGCAAGACTGCCAAGGCGGAATATCCACAAAACGCAAGAGACCTGGCAGAAACCACACACACTCTCTACGACATTCTCACTCGACTGATGAAGAACAGTGACAATACTTACGCAGAATGCGTATTCTATCGTGTAGGCTCATTGACATCTCATCAGAAAGGAGTATCCGCGAAGGCAGGTAGAGATGCCATAAACAGGCTAATACGCCGTGTAGGTCGCGCTCCTGAAGACTACTATTTGGCAGACGGTAGTGGCCTGTCGCGCTATAGCCATGTATCTCCGGAGCTTGAGGTTGACCTTCTCCGCTATGTCTACCGCCGCTCACACATCTTCAACACCATATACAAGAAGATGCCTATTGCAGGCGTTGACGGCACACTTGGTTCCCGAATGAAGGGTACAAAGGCCCAATATAACGTCCACGCAAAGACAGGAACGCTCTCAGGCGTCAGCACTCTTGCAGGTTATTGCAAGGCACCAAACGGACATTGGCTCGCCTTCAGCATCATGAACAACGGACTGAAAGCATCAGCTCAAGGTCGCGAATTCCAGAACAAAATCTGCGCAGCAATGTGCACAGTGGAGTAAAAACAAGACTATCAACAATAAGAAAAGGCTATGTTCCAATAAAAACATAGCCTTCTTTTTTATAAGTCAAAGCATTGGAAATAATTTGTATACGAACTCACTTCAATTTCGTATACGAATGCGTATCGTTTTCGTATACGAAAGCACTTTGGTTTCGTATACGAAAAACTATCACATTCCTAGGATAAAGTCATACAACTCACAGAGAGACTTGCCCTTTTCGTTTGACTCGAACACGAAGAAGAGGGCCTGCTTGCCTTTCTTTCCGTTGAGATTCAGAGTGGTAGTGAGTTCTGTGGTCTGCTGTGGCATGTCGGAAGTGAGGGCGATAGCGCCAACTTCTACCCCACCCTTGCTCTTCCATGGCGAGCCAAGCATTACGCGGATTGTGCCGTTTACGCCTTCCGGTTTTGCGCGAAGCTGCATCTTGCAAGATGTTTTGCCAGCAAGTTTATCGAGGTTGAAGTATTTATAGCCAACAATTGAGCCTGCAGTGTTGTTGACAACTGGCGCGAACGGAGTCTTAAAGTTGCAAGGAGCCTGGTAAGAATCTGCCTCGAAATAAACCGGCTTGATGTAAGAACCCGAGTAAACATAGTTTGGATAAACCTCCTTCGCCTTCTCAGGGCCAGTAAACCAGCAAGCTATACCAGCAGCCTGGCGTACTGTTGGGTCAAGACCTTCCAGGGCAAAACCCTCTGAATTGTACTCGCCTTCAGAAATTGTCACCTTGCCTCCCTTGCCCTTCTGAACTTTTACTTCTATAGGAGCAGCCATAGCCTGACGAGCATAACAGTCAAGACCTATCTGACGATGATAGAAAACATACCACTGATCGCCTATCTTGCAGATGCTACCGTGGGTGTTTCCGTTCGGTATTGCAGAAGCAATCACATTACCTTTCTCATCCTTCTCTCTCGCACGACCGTCTATAATGGTGCCGCCGTAAGTCCAAGGGCCGAGAGGCTTGTCGCTGTAAGCGTAGGCAAGAGTATAGTTGCTTTCGTAGTCAAGGCCGTATTCGCCAGCTGCCGTCTTACGGCTGTAGATGAACACATACTTATCCTCTATCTTACGGATGGAAGAAGCCTCGAAGAAGCGGAACACACCATCCTGTTTACAGCTTGAGACCATATCCTTAACCACCTGTGTGCCAGGCTTTACGTCACACATATTCGTAGGATCAAGCTCGGCACCGTTGGAACTTTCAAAGCCCCAGTAGCCATACACTCTGCCATCATCGTCAATGAAAACTGCAGGGTCGAAGCCAAGACAACCGTATGTCTCTTGAGAATTATCCTTGCTCCAGTTGCACACTTCAAAAGGACCATCAGGCCTATCGCTCTTGCATATCATTGTGTTACGACCTCCCCCCTGGTTATTCGGATAGAGATAGTAAGTCTTCTTGCCATTGGCGTCGGTCTTTACAGTCACATCAGGAGCATAAAGAACATCAGCCAAACCTTCCGGATTAAGTTTGTTACCCTTAGGCGATTCGCTAACCTTGAAAATCATTCCGTCATAGCGCCAGTTCTTCAAGTCATCAACCGGAGCTGACCAAACGACCTGGTCTCGACCGCAATACATAGTCTTTAGATTATCGTGCGAACCATAGACATACACACGATACTTGCCCGGACAATCAGGATCCTCAAACACGTAAGGTTCACCGTCAGGAATGAATTCCCAAAGTGGCATGTAAGGATTCTGCGCAGAAACCTCCCCCATCTCCTCCACAAGAGGGGTGCAACAAAGGGCAGTGATAATTAATGCATAATGCATAATGCGAAATGCGTAATCAGTAATTAGATTTTTCATTGGTTTGTAGGTTATGAATTTTTATATTCTTGCGCAAAGATACACATTTTCAATAACTTTCCACTATTCTTTGTTTGCAAAAGGATGGTTGGAACAAGACATTCGCCAATATAAATCAAGAATATCACGGATTACGAAGTAATAGTTTTGAGATTCTGCATGATATCATTACCTTTGCAAAGCTATAACTTTCCCAACCAATTATCAAACTAATTTTGTTCGCTTACTTATCCATGAAAAGACTCTTTGCACTTTGCTTCTCGCTGGTATTGGGTTTGTGTTCCGTGAGTGCACAAGCTACTACTCCAAGCGCCATCGTCAGCACAGACCACCAGAAATACTCATACAATGAAATGATACAGGATTTGGAACTTCTGCAAGAAACATATCCGGAATGCATAAGCTTCGAACTGAAAGACACAACATATCAAGGCCGTCAGATTCCTCTTGTTTACTTCGGCAACAAGGAAGCATCCAAGAAAATCATGATGACAGCCTCCATTCACGCTCGTGAATACATGACCTCGCTGCTAGTAATGGCAATGATGGAATATTACGCAAAGTACTACAACACAGAGAGTTTCGAAGGAGTGAAGTATTCTGCACTCTTTTCCGACGTCTGTCTGATCATCCTGCCTATGGTAAACCCAGATGGCGTGGAAATCTCACAGAAAGGCGTTGGCGGCGCTGTCACACAGGACGTGAAAGACTGGCTTCTCTCTGAAATAAAAAAAGGAAATAAGCCGGAAATGATAAAGGCTAATGCCCGCGGCGTAGATATAAATAGAAACTTTGCATACGGTTTTGGGCTAGGAACTCCAAGAGCTTACGCGAGAAGTCTCGACTATTATTGCGGACCATACGCATATTCTGAGGTAGAAAGCCGTATGATGCGAACTGTTTCTGACATGTACCCATACGAGTTTTTCTTGAACTACCACACCAGAGGGAACATGATATATCATGGCAGTGACCCAAGTCTCATTGAAGAGAATGCACAATCAAAGAAAATTGCAAAGATTGTACAAAGAGTCACTGGATATAGAACCATTGAAGAGTACTTAGCCCACGGTACATGGGCTGACGAGCTGGAGCTATGCCATCGTCGTGGCAGCGTAACCATAGAAGTTGGCACAAGAAATCCTGTTCCAATTTCAGAATTCAGCACCATCTTCAACAAAAACAAACTTGTTTGGGCAACATTGCTCAAAGCAATCTACGATCATAATCTATAAATGAACATGAAAATAGCTCCTTCAGAACTCATAATCAATGCAGATGGAAGTGCATTCCATCTGCATGTAAAGCCTGAACAGTTGGCTGACAAGGTCATTCTTGTTGGCGATCCTGGGCGTGTTGCCACTGTTGCGAAGTTCTTCGACACGATAGAAAGTGAAGTGGAAAGTCGCGAGTTCCGTAACATCACCGGCACTTACAAGGGCAAGCGCATTTCTGTACAGTCAACGGGTATCGGTTGCGACAATATCGACATCGTGATGAACGAACTCGATGCCCTCAAGAACATCGACTTCAACACTCGCGAGATAAAGTCGGAATTCACGCAGCTCACCCTTGTGCGCATCGGCACCTGTGGCGGTCTTCAGCCACACACGCCTGTGGGCACTTACGTTGCCTCAAAGAAAAGCATCGGCTTCGACGGACTTCTCAACTACTACGACGGTCGCAATGAAGTCTGCGACCTTGAATGCGAAAGGAAGTTCGTTGAGCACATGGACTGGTCGCCGCTGAAAGGCGCACCTTATATTATAGATAATGATGCCGAACTCCTTGAGCAGATTGCTCAGGACGACATGGTTCGCGGCTACACCATCGCCTGCGGTGGCTTCTACGGACCACAAGGCCGTCAGCTACGTCTTAAGATTCAGGACCCACAGCAGAACGAGAAGGTGGAAGCATTCGAGTATGAAGGCACGAAGATCTGCAACTTCGAGATGGAAAGTTCCGCCCTTGCCGGTCTCTCTGCCCTACTCGGCCACAAAGCCCTCACCTGCTGCATGGTCATCGCCAACCGATGGGCAAAGGAGATGAACACAGAGTACAAGAACTCCATCGAAGACCTTATCCAGAAGGTATTGGATAGAATTTAGAAGCGGAAAAACGTAAAAAAGAAAAAAAACTACGAAATTATTTGCGTTATTTGAAAATAAGTGCTACCTTTGCAGCCGCTAAGACCAAGAATCTTACACATTCAGACCAAAGTCAAAACATTCTGAATCGCCTCAATAGGCAGCATTTTGGAAGGTTGGGTGAGTGGCTGAAACCACCAGTTTGCTAAACTGACGTACGGGTTACCGTACCGGGGGTTCGAATCCCCCACCTTCCGCGAAAATGGATTTCGATTAGTTTCGGAATCCATTTTTTGTAAACACAAATACAATTCATAAAACATAACCCACTATGAAAAAGGCATTATTGATCCTTGGCGCAGCAGTTGCGCTGACAGCTTGCACAGACAAGCAGGCTAATGACGACGAAGGACAGACAAAGTCGCTCGTCATCTACTATTCACAGACAGGCGCTACACAGAAGGTGGCAAACATCCTTGCAGAACAGACAGGCGCTGACATCGACTCCATCGTTGCCGTAAACCCTTACAACGGAACTTTCGAGGAGACCATCGCACGCTGCCAGGAAGAGCAACAGAAAGGCGAACTCACAGAAATAAAGGAACTCTCTCACGACATTGCCAACTACGACACACTGTATGTCGGCACACCTGTTTGGTTTAGCACCATGGCACCACCTATGGCAAGCTTCATCAAGAAGGCAAACCTTGAAGGCAAGGTCATCATTCCGTTCGTAACATTCGGTAGTGGCGGTCTTGAGACAACCGTTGCCGACATGAAGAAGTCACAGGCAAAGGCTACTTTCGCAGAAGGCTACGGCGTACGCAACGCGCGCATCGACAAGGCAGCAGCAGAGATTGCGCAATTCCTTATCGACAGCAATATTAAGGAAGGTAAGGCATCAGTAGCAGCTAACTTTGGCGAACAGAAAGCACTCACAGACGCTGAGAAAGCCATCTTTGACGAAGCTTGCGGCGACTACCAGATGCCACTCGGCACACCTGTTACCGTAGCATCGGCAAAAACAGGAAACCGTATGTCGTATATCTTCGTTACCGACAACAAGGATAAGGACGGCAACACCACGCAAGCGCAGATCCATGTCTCAAAGGCAGAAGGCGCAAAGGCAGAGTTCACTAAAGTTGTTAGATAATTCAAGTTTCGCAAGCTCCGCTCGCGAAGGCAGAAAGCTTTAAAAAACAAAAATCAAAATGGAAAACTTCAAATTAGGAATTATCGGCACCGGATGGATTGCCGACCAGATGGCAAATACTGTAAAGGGAATGAACGGCGTGGAGCTTTATGCCGTAGCATCCCGCAAGTTCGAAACCGCGCAAGCATTCCAAAGCCGCTATGGCGTAACGAAGGCTTACGGCAGCTATGAGGAAATGGTAAGCGACGACAATGTGCAGCTCGTTTACATTGCCACTCCTCACTCTCACCACTACGATAACGTCATGCTCTGCCTCGACCACAAGAAGCCCGTTCTTTGCGAGAAGGCTTTCACGGCCACTGCTTGGCAGGCAGAAGAGATTATTGAGCGAGCTCACAAGGAGAACATCTTCATCACGGAAGCCATCTGGACTCGCTACATGCCTCTTTCAAAGACCATCAAGGAGACTGTTGACAGCGGAATCATCGGCACACCAAAGATGATTTCTGCAAACCTCTGCTATCCAAACATCGACAAGCCTCGCATGTATCTTCCAGAACTTGCCGGCGGTGCACTCCTCGACCTCGGCGTATATACGCTGAATTTCGCAGCAATGATATTCGGAACAGACATTGAGAAGACCGTTTCTACAGCCATGATGACAGACACTGGCGTTGACAGCCAGAACAATATCACGCTCCATTACACAAACGACAGAATGGCCGTCCTCACCTCTTCAAACCTCGTGAAGAGCGACCGACAAGGCATAATCTCTGGCGACAAGGGGCATATCATAGTGGAAAACATCAATAATCCAGAGCGAATGACCATCGTTGACAACGACTATCAGGTCATCAAGGTCGTAGATTGCCCGAAGAAGGTTACCGGCTACGAATATCAGGTCTATGCGTCTATGGAGGCTATCCGCGCTGGCAAGATAGAATGTCCGGACATGCCACACGAGGAAACCATCCGAATAATGCGTCAGATGGACGAACTCCGCAAGGAATGGGATGTCCGCTACCCTTGGGATAGATGGGAATAATTGCAGAATGACAAGGCATAATGTTAATTATCGGTGGAAATTTTGATTATTCGGTAAATAATATTAATTTTGCACTCAGAATAACTATTCCTTAATTGTACAATTATCAATATGGTATCAAAATCTCTACGTAAAGCTTTACTGCTGTCAGCATCACTGATAGCAATGAACGGCTACGCCCAACTTTCCACAAATCCGGACAAGTTCCTTGGCAACATCACAACCAATGGCCAGGTGAACGGCGCTGGCATTGAGTTCGCTACGCTCTGGAACCAAATCACTCCTGAGAACGAGACCAAGTGGTCGTCTGTTCAGGGTGGCGGTAAGAGCAGTTGGACATGGGGCGGTGCAGACAACTGCGTCAACTACGCCAGTCAGCACAATTTCCCTTTCAAGTTTCACTGTATGCTTTGGGGATCCCAGTATCCTGAATGGATAAACAGTTTGAACTACTACAACAGGAAGTTGGCTGTCGACAACTGGTACGACAATGCAAAAGAAAGATATTCAAGCCTAAACATGATTGATGTTGTCAACGAGGCTGTTCCTGGACATCAAGCAAACACTCCAACTTGGTATGAACCTCTTGGCGGTCAGGGCGTTACCGGTTACGACTGGATAGTAAGGGCTTTTGAAATGGCTTACGAAAGATGGCCTAACGCTATCCTTATCTACAACGACTACAATACTTTCCAGTGGGACACCCCGAAGTTCATTGACCTCGTTACAAAGCTTCGTGATGCAGGTGCTCCTATCGACGCATACGGTTGCCAGAGCCACGACCTCAAAGGTTGCAGCGCAACAACATTGAAGAATTCAATGAGCAATATCCAAAACATACTGAAGATGCCAATGTATATCACTGAATACGACATTGGTACTACTGACGATGCAGCTCAGTTGAGAGACTACAAGGCACAGATTCCTTTGCTTTGGGAAGCTGACTATTGCGCAGGCGTTACACTTTGGGGCTTCAATTACGGTAGCACATGGACTAACGACGGCAAGGATGCCAACGGAAACCCTATCAATCCCGGTCACTCAGGCATCATCAAGAATGGTGTTGACCGCCCTGCCATGACATGGCTTCGCGAATACATGGCTTCCGATGCAGCAAAGAACGCCAAGAGTCCTTACCCTGGCATGAAGAAGCCTATCTCGCTCTACATAAAACCAGCGAAGTACAAGGCTCCTGTCAACGAACCTAACCTCATCACGGTACGTGCCAAGATGCACAACTATATGGTCATAGAGAAGGTGGAACTCTATGTAAACGGCAATCTCCACGCCACAATGACCAAAGCCCCATACACTTGCGAGGTTACCCCAACAAACACAACCAGCAAAATCAATCTCAAGGCCATCGTCTATACAAGCGACGGCAAGACCTACGAACGCATCGGCGGCTTCTATGGTTCTAAGTGGCCACAGCACCCTTACACGGAAGACAAAGCGCCTTTCGCAGTCCCTGGCGTACTTGAGGCAGAAGACTTTGACATGGGAGGAGAAATGATCAGTTACCACTCAAGCCGCACTTCTGCCACTACAGAACAGTACCGCGAAGATCAGGAAAGGACTGGTATCAAAAAAGGTAATGGGGGATTCTATGTAGAAAACTATAATACTGGAGATTGGTACGATTATACTGTAAACATTAATCAAATGGCTGCAGTGAAGTTTGAAGCCATCGTGGGTACAATGGCCACATCTGGTTCAACTTTCACCATCCTCGTCTATAAAGATAATGAGCTCATGAAGCAGGTTGATGTTGAGGTTCCTTACACCGGCGAGAACACATTCACAAATATTGCCAGCAGCTTAGGACGTTACTCATCAGGCACATATAGGCTTCGCATACTCTACACAAAGGGCAAGACTTTCATAGACAAGCTCTACATCGGTACTACAGAAGAAGCCATGGATATAAAGGACATCAACAGCCAGACAGAAGGCAGCAACTACACAGTTTACTCTCCTTCTGGTGTTCAGGTTGGACAAATTGAAGCTGTTGACAATGCAGAAGCTATCCGTCAAATCCGCAAACTCACAAACGCTGCAGGCATCTACATCATCAAGGACAACACTAGCGGCAAGTCAAAGACTGTGGCTGTGAAGTAACCGATGTAGTCAACCCGTTTTATAAGACAAAAGGTAGTCAACCTAAATTGGCAAACTACAAGTAAAATATAGGTATCCTGTAACGCATCTTTTCAAAAAATACTCCAATACTTCATGAAGGAAGTACTGGAGTATTTTCTTTTCCGAATGCTATGACACTTGCTATGAAGTACAGAGCATAGGGGAATAGCAGAGGGAACTTAGAAGTTCTCTGCGCAAATTTCGAAGTAAGCCTGTGGGTGGTTGCAAGTAGGGCAAACCTCTGGAGCCTCTGTGCCAACTACGATGTGACCGCAGTTGCGACATTCCCAAACCTTGACCTCGCTCTTCTTGAAGACTTCCTGAGCTTCAATGTTCTTGAGGAGAGCGCGATAACGCTCCTCATGACGCTTCTCGATAGCAGCTACGAGACGGAACTTTGCAGCGAGCTCTGGGAAACCTTCCTCCTCAGCAGTCTTTGCAAAACCTTCATACATATCAGTCCACTCGAAGTTCTCACCATCAGCAGCTGCAGCGAGGTTTTCTGCTGTAGAACCGATGCCGTTGAGTTCCTTGAACCACATCTTTGCGTGCTCCTTTTCATTGTCAGCAGTATGCTGGAAGATGGCTGAGATTTGCTCAAACCCTTCCTTCTTAGCCTTTGAAGCGAAATAAGTGTATTTGTTACGAGCCTGTGACTCACCAGCGAAAGCGGCCTCAAGATTCTTCTCTGTCTGAGTGCCTGCGTACTTTGTCTGTGCCATAGTTACATTTATGATTTTTGATTTATGATGTATGATTTCTTTTGCAAAGATAATCATTCTTGGCGAAAAAACCATATTATATATAACAGAATGTACTAATATCAGGCATAATTGCACTCTTTCTGCCGAAATACTCACTTTCTGATCTACTTTTTCATCATCACTTGTTAACCTTTTCATTCTCATCGTACAAATAAGCGTAAACCCAAAATCACTAATTTCTAAAACTTACTAAAATGAGAAAAAAGACAAAGGCAATCGTTTGCGGCGCAGCACTCTTCGGTGTTGTCTCGCTCGCAGTGGCAAACAACACTCGCAGCACAGAGGCTGTGGAAGGTGAAACGGAAGAACTAGCTGTTTCGGCAACGGAGGAATCTACATCGGCAGAAGCGGCTGCCATGGGAAGCGTAGCCAACGGCATGCTGGAGACAGCGAAAGAAAAGGGCTATGTGTCAGACCGCGACTTCAACAAAATCGAGAAGTCAAAGATTATCGAGAAGACATTCCAGGCATTCCTCGACAACGACTATGATCCAGCAGCAGCTGTTGATAAGGCTGCAGAAGTAGCAGTAGAGCAAGGTTGGGCTCGCAGCAAGGATGGCGCAAAAAGAGCCCTCCGCAATGAGATAGAAAAGGCTCGCAAGAACGAAAGCCTCATCAACAAGTTTTACAGAGCGCTTGGAATATAAGTAAGAAAGCAAAACAATTCACAACGCCAGAAGGCTTACGGGTTAGGCAAAGTCGGCTATAGTATTCACAATTTAAATGTATAAAGAAAATGAAAAAGTTAGTATTCACACTCGTAGCATTCGCTGCTCTCTCAATGTCTGTAACTTCTTGCGACCTCTTCAAAGGCAACAAGGATAAGGGAGAAGTAACTGACAGTCTTGTTCCTGACACAGCTCTTGTTGACGACTCTCTCAACAGCGATTCCCCAAAGGCTGATGAGGCAAAGGCTGATGAACAGACTATAGACGACGCTGCAAAGGCAGACGCTCCTGTTGAGGAAGCACAGAAATAAGCGACTTTTTATTGGTTAGGAGGTGGGGGCGTCAGATTTTATCGGGCGCTCCCGCTTGTTTTTCGGGTAAATATTCTTGTAATTCAAAAAAAAGCATTAATTTCGCACCCAATAAAACGCAAGTTAATGGCTAATATAGTTGAACTAATACCCGGTGGCGATGTCAACAGATTCTTCAAGACAAATCGCCCGATAATAATCCTAGACCTGATAAAGTCGTACGGATTGAGCAGAGCCGAAGCAGAAGACTGTTTCCAGGAGGGCAGTATGGCTCTCTTCAAGAACATCCAAGAGGGCAAGATCACTGCCGACAGTCTCAGTGCCAGCCTTTCATCTTACCTTAACAGATGCTGCAGAAATCATGCTACCCACATTCTTCAGAAGGCAGGCAGAAGCACTCCTGAGTTTCCTGAAAACGGACTTGAGAACATCGGTGGCAGTACGGAAAACAGCGAGATGGACTTGGCAAGGAAGGAACTCATTGAGCAACTCGAACCGATTGTAAAAGACCTTCCGGAACCTTGCAACACCATTCTCTGGAGCATTTACTACGACCACTACAAGGACAAACAGATAGCTGACATGCTCGGTAGATCGTCAAACTCATTCAAGGTCACAAAGAATCGCTGCATGGAGAAACTCAGAACGCGAGTCAATTCATTAATGGAGGAAAAGTAATTATGAAAGAAAAGATAAGAAACATAATAAAAGACGAGAAGCAATTCAAGCAAGCGCTTGAAGTTGCCATGGACAATGTCGGCAAAGAGCGCGACAAGCAAATCGTCGGCTCCA
The DNA here is from genome assembly GCA_045616725.1 of Prevotella sp. GTDB lineage: Bacteria > Bacteroidota > Bacteroidia > Bacteroidales > Bacteroidaceae > Prevotella. The sequence continues at coordinate 29,769 of JAZLHI010000095.1, forward strand.
TTCAAAACATGAGCGAGGATGACTTCAGCGCAATGATTGCCGGCATGAAAGACGATGATATACAAGTAGAACTCCCGGTTAAGGTTGTTCCGTTATGGAAGCGCACTTATATGAGAGTTATCGCAGCATGCCTATTGTTGGTATTAGTTGTTGGCGTGGTACGCAATGTTGACCTCAACACGGGCAGCAACCAATACGCCTCGCTCTTTGACACCTACAACAACTTCAATGAGCAGACACGCAAGCATCTTACTGAATACAAGATTGGCGACAACAAGCGTATCAACGGCAAAGGTGCAAAGACTACGGCTGCCATCCTTGAGGAATCGGCAAAGCTAATCTGTACGGGAAATGTGAGCGACACTAAGGCTGGTGTCCAGAAGCTCAAGGAACTTCTCACATTGAACTACAAGCCATCTCTCGCTCCAGAGATCCACTGGTATCTCGGCATGGGCTATCTAAAGTTGAACATGCCTACGGAAGCCACATACGAACTGGAACTCGTGAAGAAAGCAAACGGCGCACACGCTTCAGATGCAGCAAAGATATTGGAACAAATCTGACCCCCTCTTACTCCCCCACAAGGGGAGAACCCAACGCGGCAGAACTCTCCTCCCTTGTGGGGAGGTTGGGAGGGGTTTATATCTCTACAGGCAGGTAACCTTGATTCTTGAACTTGGTTATCTGCCTTTTTCCTGCCCATATCATCAGAAAGACGAGAAAGAGAGTTATCAAGCTGAGCTGCAATGTGTTGAGATGGAAGTTTATTCTTGCAAACCTTAATAGGGATGCATTAGGATATCTCAATACATAATTCCATACTCCATGCAGAAGACTGACGAACAGGAACATTGCAGAAAACTTCGGATTTAGGAGCTTCGTTACCTTCAATCTGCCACTTGTTATCATCATTGTGCCGCCACCAATCAAAGCTCCCCAAGCTATATGGCAAACAGGAGCGAATATTCCGCGCGACAAAACCGTATTGAGCAGATTGTCAGAGTCAAGAAGAGTATAGCCGGCAGACTCGAAAACGGAGAATCCTGCACCTACGGAAGCTCCTATAAGTATGCCTTGAAGGATGTAGATCCTGCGGCGATGGTGCATGAGAAAGATGAAGATTATCAGCGTTTTGCCGAATTCTTCAAACAATGCTGCAAGGTAAGTCGGGATATAGGCATTTATGGCGTCATGCCATTTGTCTATGGAAACATGCGAGATCTTCGTGCCCGACAAGCCGATAAAGAACTCAAGCAGCGTGTCGAGATGCATATTTATATAGGTAAGTAGGAATGTTACGCAAATGGAAACAATGCTTCCAATAACAAAATAGCGCAACACCTTAAGTAGAGAGACTGTGCGGAACTTGTTGAGTTCAAAGAAATAGATGAGAATGGAAACGGGAGTAGCCAGACTTCCCATGATGATCAAGCCTGGATACAAGCGGCTCTGCTCCTCCATACCTTCCTCTTTCCAACAGAAGTAAAGCACAAAAAAGGATATGGCAAAGAGGAACAACGCCCTACTCCACAGCCATGGTCGTGGCCAAAGGTCGTTGAGTTCGTTGAACTTTGCAGGCTTCACATTGGCAATCTGCTCCGTTTCTTCCTTTTTATGCCATACAAAGCAATAAGCCAACAGATTGAGACATCCCAATCCGTGGCGGTCTAACCAGTTTGGTGTTTCCATCTATCCAGTGAAAGAGAAGAAAGAGCAGTCTAACCTTGATAGAAACCGATGTAATAGATTGCAGCCAAGATGGCAAGGATAGCAAGTGTGATGACAATGCGAACGATGCAACCGGCAACCTTCTTGAGGATGATGAGTCCGATAACGACAATTGCCACCGCATAGAGATAGTATGAATAGTCTTCCATAAAGTTGTTAAATGTTAAGTAATAAATATTAGACTTACTTCGAGTCTTTCAAGGCATTCTTGAAGTCTCGTGGGAACGGCGTTTCAAACTCCATCGGTTCGCCTGTCCTTGGGTGATGGAAACAGAGCATGTAGGCGTGAAGACAGAGGCGGTGGATAGGATCGTCGCCATTTCCGTACTTGATATCACCGCAAACAGGGTGGTTCATGTCGGCTGAATGCACGCGAATCTGGTTCTTGCGACCTGTTTCAAGCTTGAATTCCACGAGAGAATGATAGTCGCTGCGCTTCAATGTAGTGAAATGAGTGACAGCAAACTTACCACCATTATCCACTGGCGACGAATAGGTTATGTACGCCTTATTATCCTTCAGCCAGGAGGTTATCGTGCCATTGTCCTCTTCCATAACGCCACTGAGCAAGGCTATATAACGACGGTCATAGACGATGTCATGCCAGTTGTGTTCAAGAATCTGCTCGGTCTCAATGTCCTTTGCGTAGATCATCAAGCCACTGGTGTCGCGGTCAAGACGATGAACCACATGAGCACGACAATTCTGGCGACTCTTCACGAAGTAATCGTCAAGTACAGCCTTCACGTTCAGCGACTTATGACCAGCAGCCATCGAGAGGATGCCAATGTTCTTCTCCACAACAACGAGCCAGCGGTCTTCATAGACAATCTTTACATAGCGCGACTGAAGGATGTTTCTTGAACGCTTCTGCTTGCTTACGGCAACGGTCTGTCCTGGCTTCAGAGGCAGGTCAAACTGCGTAGTGCACTTGCCGTTGACCGTTACGCCGCGACCTTGCAGAATGTCCTTCACCTTGTTGCGGGAGAGATGAGACAATGATTTCAGGAGAAACTCCAAGAGCGGAGCCTCTTCCTGCACCTTTATTATATAAGAGTCTTGTGCCATTTAATAATGAAAAAGGCGGCGCCTTTTTGAGCGTCGCCTTGATTTGTCTTTCTTAGAGCGTGAGCTCTTCGGGGGTTGGGATTAAGCCTCTGCAGGAGCTTCTTCTGCAGCCTCTTCTGCTGGAGTTTCAGCAGCGAGAGCAGCAGCCTTCTTCTCTGCGATAGCAGCAGCCTTAGCAGCGTTAACCTTCTTTTCGTTCTCGAGAGCAGCGAGCTGAGCCTGCTTCTTAGCAGCAGCTTCCTTCTCCTTGATAGCGAGGAGACCTGACTCCTTAGCCTGCTTCCAAGCGTCGAACTTTGACTGAGCAGCAGCCTCGTCGAAAGCACCCTTCTTAACACCGCCACGGAGGTGCTTCATCATGTAAACGCCTTCGCGAGAGAGGATGTTACGAACTGTGTCTGTTGGCTGTGCACCACACTCTACCCAATAGAGAGCACGATCGAATTTCAAATCTACAGTGGCAGGATTGGTGTTTGGGTTGTAAGTACCAATCTTCTCAGTAAATTTACCATCACGTGGAGCTCTTGAGTCAGCGATAACGATGCTGTAGAAAGCGTAGCCCTTACGACCGCCGCGCTGAAGTCTGATTTTAGTTGCCATTTTGTTAAAATGTTTTAAGTGGACTATTCTAAGTCCGGTTAAAAACTACGGTTGTAAATTCATGCCATTAACTCCTAATAGCCGGCGCAAAGTTAGTAAAAGTTTATGGTTTATGGTTTATGGCTCATGGAAAATTTCCTGAATATCAATGATTTTTTGATGTAAACTCGCCAAGAAGCATGCATTTCCATACCGTTTTCCACCCATAAAGCTATTAGTTATCCGATTATTCCTTAGGAATGCAATTCATATTCGTGGGAGTTTCATATAATTTTCGTATACAAAACCGAGTTGAGTTTGTATACGAAACCGATTGAGTTTGTACACGAAAAAAAATGGATTCATAAGGGATACGAATTGGATTCATAGGAGACACGGATCGAATATTCCATCAATGTATGTTGTCATGATTGTCACGATTGTCAATTGTCATTAAGGATTTTTCACTAACCTAATCCATAAAACAGCAATAATCATTGGCGGAATGGTGTGGAAAGAGACAATTATTTGTATTTATTGTAGGCGCTGTCTATGAAACAACGAAGTAAATTGCCGTTTTCCTTGTCTTTCTCTAAGGATGGGCAATATCCTTTTGCTATGACATTATTGGCTTTATCATAGAAATCAACCGATAAGATTCTGTGGATGCGACTGATCTTTCCTTGATAATAAAACAGAAGATCGACGGTCGGAAATCCGCTTGAACTTTCTCCACTGAAATCGAATCCTACTACATTATTCTTGAACTTATTGTCAAAGAAATGAAACTGTAAGCGTGTGGCTTGGGCAGAACTTACGCTTTGTCCATTCTTATCAGCATATCCTCTTTGAGCATTCATTGGTCTCGACAGATAGTATCCATGATCATCGCCTCCAATATAAAAGTCACAACCAGCGTACGGATAATCAATGATTATCTGAAACTTCTCATGAGGACGATTGTCTACATCTCTATATTCCCCATTATCCATCAACAAGAATGTCTCCACGACGATTTTGTTGCAATTGTCTAGAATTTGGTTAATTTGGCTTACCGACATGTCTCGAAGCGTGTTTTGTCCCCAACCAAATACCGGTAGGAGCAATGATACCAGAAGTAAAGATAATTTTTTCATTGTAATATATATTTTAGCATTGAACTCATGGCAGGAGAGCCACTTAAGTGGTTCTTGTCAAATATGTTGCAAAATTACATTTATTCCATAAATTACGCAAGAATTCTTCAAAGTTTTATGATATTCTCTTGTTTATTTGCCGCATTTCTGGCACTTTTTGCTTATTTGAGCTGTTATTATAGTGAATCGGGGCAGTAGTCAAAAAAAGAAAGAATCTTCAACTTAACTTTTTGAAGTTTCTTGCGCTTATATAACAGAATAATGATAGCACTACATCTTGGAAACAACACGTACATTACTACCTAAAGATAAACATGAAACGAATAACATTATCCCTCTTATTCCTGCTCTGCTTTGTTGGCAGCATGATGGCACAGAAATACACTTGCCACATAGAAGGAACTACCAATGATTCAGAGACAAAGGAATTGTATCTGATAGAATCTGGTGCAGACGTCAGAACACAGGCGAACGTCATCTCTATTCCTGTTGTGGATGGTAAGTTCAGTTACGACCTGAGGAAAGATACTATTGGCTATTATGAACTTATACCAGTGAATCAATACGAGAATGGATCCTGGCGACCAGCTTATATCTTTTCCGAGAATCAGAAAGTAACAATTACGTTTGGCACAAAACGTGACAAGGTTGTTGTCGTTGGTACAGGTAAGGAAACCCAAATGATGCAGCAATGTAATGCAGAGATAGATGCCGTGTTTAATCCAATCTTTGATGCTCTCAATCAGAAGACAGACTCCATAGAGAACATCCTAAAGAACGAGATAAAGGACATGGACAACGAGCAGAGACGTGCGTATGTGGAAGAGTTTTATTCTGAGAATAGCACAAATCCACATTCTTTAGCATACAAGCAGGTGAGCAAGGAATCGGAAGATGCATTCTTTAAGATGAGAACAGCAACCATAAAGTGGCTTGATGAGCATCCTTGTCTCTATGGATTGGCAGATATGAGATTGAGCTTGGCTTCAAGGAGAGCACATTCCGATCCAACGACACCGTTCAAACTTAGTTCATACAAGAATACTTACAGCAAAAAGTATAAGGGACATCCTTACCACGAGAACATAAAGAACTCGTTAAGTGCGATAGACCTTATTCCTGGCAACAAGTATATTGACTATGACGTATGCGATTCTGATGGCAAGACCGTGAAGCTTTCATCACTTTACACCGGAAAGATTGTCTACATCGACTTGTGGGCATCATGGTGCGGACCTTGTAGGAAGCATGCAAAAGAACTTATTCCGCTCTACGAAAAGTATAAGGACAAGGGCTTTCAGATTATTGCCATTGCTAGAGAGCAAAAGGAAGAGAATATGCACAAGGCAATAAAAAAAGACGGCTATCCATGGCTATGCCTTCTTGAACTGAACGACAAGAACCAGATATGGTGGAAGAATGGCGTATCAAACGCCGGAGGCGGTGGTTTCCTGATAGATGATGAAGGAACAATCCTTGCCGTTTATCCTGATGCCGAAGAGACGGAAAGGTTTTTGAAGGTGAGATTGGATGAAAACCATGGGGAAATATAACCATTTAAAATACATTCCCAACTTAACTTTTTCATGTTTCTTACGTTTATATAATAGAATGACACAAGAAGAGTTTGAACATATAGCCCCGGAACTAAGAGACGTGATGCTCTCCATAGGTCGCAACTTCTTTGGCAATGACGCTGATGCCGAGGATGTTGCGCAGGAGGGAATGTTGTCTTTGCTCAGGTATGTGGAATCTATGGACGCGGGAAAGAAGCATCATGGTCTTGCCATAAGGATTGCGAAACATTGCTGCATGGATATGGTGAGAAAGCGAAAGCGATCGACTGTCGTTTCCATTGATAGCATGAACAATCCACCAGGCAGTCTTGCCAGTTCTTCGCCACACGAGGAACTGGAAGCAAAGGAGATTCGCAAGACCATGACTGAGGCGGTGGAACATCTGAAACCCAGCGAACGGCGGTTGTTTGAACTGAGGCAGATAGAAGGTTCCTCGCTCGATGAGATAGCTGAACAGACGGGTATCGCAAAGCCTTCAATAAAGAGTATGCTTTCGGCAGCGAGAAAGAAGGTGTTCATGGAACTTAAATTAAAAATGAAAAGTGAAAAATGAAAAGTAAGGACATAGAAATACTGATAAAGAAATATCTCAACGGCGAGACTACTCCTGAAGAGGAGAAGGCTCTGGCTGAGGAAGTGTCTCGCGTAGATGCTCCGCAAGAGTGGAAGATTATCGCAGAGATGCTCGGAGAACTTGCCATTGACGAAGTGCTCTACGACAAGATGATGGCTGAGCGTAAGCCAAAGCGCCTCACCATGAAACTCTGGCCATGGGTAGCAGCAGCTTGCGTGGCAGCAATCCTTTTGATGATTCCAACGCCGCCGAAAAGCCCACTTGCACCTAAAGAAGAGAATACTGTTGCTAAGGTAGAGGAAGTTAAAACAGAAACAAAGACCTCCCCCAACCCCTCCACATGGAGGGGAGAATACCCCACAAAGGTGAGGGCAAAGGAAAGCATTATAGCAAATCAAAATCCTTTGAAAGACGGCTCGGAAGGTTTAGCTCGGCATCGCGAAGCGGAAAGCCAAATCCTCGCCCTACAAGTTGCGAAGGTTGAATTGACAGAAGAAGCATCACAACCGACGGAGATAGCTTCCGAACCAACAACCGCAACTTCATCTTCCGAACCATCCCAAGCACCAGAAGATATTTTTGATGCTACACTTGCAAATGTCAGACGCGCGGCATTACAGAAGATGATGTCTTGCGATATGCAATGCATGAACGAGGACATCAACCTTCGCGCCACTCATTTGTCCACTTTAATCCAAGAACAAAGCAAATAAGTTGTGAAAAAAACAATATTTATAATAATATCAATCCTCTCCAGCATCCCAATGTTTGCCCAGACATCCCTGAATGAAGAGTTTTGGAACCTCCTTCCATTATCCGAGGAGATGTCCAATGTCGAATGGGACATATACGGAGAGAATGGCGACAGCTTGCATCTCTATGTGTTCGTTGAGCAGTTTGATGAGTCTGTTGATCCAATGCTGTATCTTAACAATGACAGCGTTGACATCAGCCGGTTTGCCGCCAAAGACAAGATGGGAAACATCATCACTCAGGCAAAAGATCTTGCTGAGCAGATAAAGCAGCAGAAGCGACAAGTAAATGAGACATACGACAAAATAATGGCAACGCTGCATAGAATCTCCAAAATGGCTTATACACAAAACCATTGGGAAAGACACCAGGGCGGCAAAGACGAGATTCTTTGGACGATGAAACTGAAGGAAGGCGATGCGGAGATAAAGTTCAAACTGTCGCCTCTTGACGGAACCGCCCAACACCCGGAACTGCTCTGGCTCTTGCCTAAAAGCAGCGGTTGCGTAGAAGTTATATGTAAACTGGCAGAGCCTGCCATAAAATACGATGAAAACAACAAACGATACATGAAAATAATCTTAGAAAAATGAAACAAATAATTACAATAATATCCCTCTTTTGCTGCATCAGTATGGCAGCACAGGACAGAACACCGTTGGACAAGGTGTTTGAGGAAATCTCCGCAATCTTATCTGTTCCGAGTAATAATTATAAGCAGAAGATAAACCACGGATATGGCGTTGTCATGTATGTTCATAATGATGTGATTGGAAAGCATTTTCTTTGTACCAAGGAATGTGGTACGCCCGATTATATTGAA
>JAZLHI010000096.1:0-2029 GCA_045616725.1 Prevotella sp.
CGACACATCTACCGAACTTCTGCAGACGCTTGGCTGCTGGGGCGAGAAGGTGGCATGCGGCCATAAGACGGTGGGGACACTCCGTACCACATATCTTGTGAACGGAGAAGGTATAATCGAGAAGATATTTGGTCCGAAGGAGATCAAGACAAAGATTCATGCAGAGCAGATTCTCGACTATCTGAAGAAATAGCCATCAAATACTTCTAGGATATGATACAGGTTTGGATAAGCGCCGCCGGACTGTGTGGCGCAACAATAATAGGCTCAACGCTCGGTTTCTTTTTCAGAGATCTGCCTCACAAATGGAATGACACCATACTTGGTTTTTGTGCCGGAATCATGCTGGCATCGTCGACGATAGGGCTGATTCTTCCCGCATTCGAGGGCACAGGCCAATGGTGGTGGGTTGCTCTGGGAGTGATGGCTGGAGCATTCTTTTTGAATCTGCTTGATTTACTGACTCCTCATCTACATACCATAACCGGGCTTGACCCTGAGCAGCACCATAACGGCAGCAACCTTAACAAAGTCCTTCTCTTCGTGATGGCTATTGCCTTGCACAAACTTCCGGAAGGAATGGCTGCAGGTGTAAGCATGAATGCAGCAAAAGGAGAATTTGCCGACTGGACGGTGTCATTGGGCATAGCCATACAGAATATCCCTGAGGGTATGGTGATAATTGCACCGCTGCTGTTGGCTGGGGTATCCAAATTGCGCACCTTTGTAATAGCGTTATCAATCGGACTGTTGGAAGTGATAGGTGTATGGGCAGGCTTCGGACTTGGCTCCATTTCCGAGTTGTTTCTTCCTGTGATGCTTGGTTTTGCAGGCGGAGCGATGTTGTACGTCACTTCCGATGAGATGATTCCTGAGACACACGCACACGGATATCAGAAGCAGGCGACATACGCGCTTCTTCTGGGATTTATCTCCATGATTATTATTGAGAGGTGTGCTTTCTGAAACGCTTCCGCTGACGTTTCCGCCGAAGTGTCATAAGGCTGTTGGCAAAATGAGGATTTCTCTCATCCTTCTTTTCTTGACAGGCAGAGATAGACGCCGAAGGCTGCAAGGATGCTGCCGACAATGAGAACTTTGGTATCGGGAAGCATGATGACAGGTAGGTGGGACATCTTTATTTCGCCTAGACCAAGCCAGGAATAGATAGCCAGCAGGGTGGCCACCAGATTGCTGCCAGCGTGTAGAGCCACGCTGTACCAGATGTTTCGAGAGAAAATAAACACTAATCCAAAGGCCAGCGCTCCGAAAGCAGACCCGGCGAAGTTGCGGATGTGAAGCATGCCGAATAATATAGCCATCACAATACAGACTACTACTCGTGCGCCTCGCCTTCTGAATGGTGAGATGGCCATCTGTCGGAAGCATAGTTCTTCGAGTACAGGTGCCAACAGTACTGCGTGAATGCTGCTGAAAAGATCCTCACGCAGTTCCTCGGTCGAATAGGTTAAAGGTTCCATCTGCAAGTTGTTGGAGAGTGAGGCAAGGCTATAAACGATGTATTCCTGAACAAGGAAGAACAGTGGAGCAATCAGTAATATCCCAGCAATGATTTTGAAGTTCGGTCGCTTTGGTGGAAATTCAGCAGCCTCCGAGAAAACCTTCGGCTCAACATTGAATCCGATATAATAAGTGAGTACTATTGCTACCAATGTCAGTAGCCAGGATAGCATTTCTCCACCGACACTCTGCCCTTCATCTGGCATCGGTAATGACGTTGCATATATCAGCGAAAAACCAACTGCCGTAGCAATGATTGGCATCAAAGGCTTCAAAACTCTGGGGAAATAGCTCATCTTGTCAATAGTATGAATTGCGGTTTATCGGTTGAAAAATGGGGAAATATCAGTTGCCTTTCTTCCTCCGTAGTGTAGTTTCCTGATTTAGGTTGACTACTTGATTGCCTTAAACCTTAGATGAGTTGACTCAGTTAAACATTAATACTGATTATAGTTGACTTGTATGTCTTGTCGCTATTGTTGGTTGACTGAGCTGTTCTTATACCTGT
>JAZLHI010000097.1:0-18283 GCA_045616725.1 Prevotella sp.
ATCATGAGGAGAGCGCCAACCTTGTCAGCGATAGCACGCATACGAGCGTAGTCCCATTCGCGAGAGTAAGCAGAAGCACCACCGATGATGAGCTTTGGCTTCTCTTCCATTGCGAGGCGTTCCATCTCGTCGTAGTCAACGCGACCTGTCTCTTCGTTGAGGTAGTAAGCTACTGGCTTATAGATAAGACCAGAAGTGTTTACGAGCGAACCGTGAGAGAGGTGACCACCATGGTTGAGGTCAAGACCCATGAACTTGTCGCCCCGCTGGAGACAAGCAAGGAGAACAGCAGCATTAGCCTGAGCACCTGAGTGTGGCTGAACGTTAGCATACTCTGCACCATAGAGCTTGCAGATGCGGTCGATAGCAAGCTGCTCTACCTTATCTACTACTTGGCAACCACCGTAGTGACGCTTGCCAGGGTAACCTTCAGCATACTTGTTAGTGAGATAAGAACCCATGGCACGCATAACCTCGTCTGACACGAAGTTCTCAGAAGCGATGAGTTCGATACCGCGGAGCTGACGCTGGTGCTCCTCTTCAATGAGATTGAAAATTTGATTGTCTCTTAGCATAATTGTACTTTATTTAGTTTTTGTTCTACTTCGCAATAATGACATTTCACAGTGTCTTCGCCGATGACGTGGAAGACTGTCTGCATTGGTTCGTTGTTAGTGATGCACTTTGGGTTCTTGCACTTCACAAGACCGTGCAAATGCTCAGGAATATGAACCGTCTTCTTCTCAACAACCTCGTAATCCTTGATGATGTTGAGCACTACATTAGGCGCTACAACCGAGAGGCGAGAGATCTCTTCGTCTGTGAAGAAGCGGTTTTCCACCTTGATGATACCCTTGTGTCCAACCTTGTTTGAAGCAAAGTTGAGACCAATGGTGATGGTACCTTCCTTGTATTCCTTGTCCAAACCAAGCAAACTTACCACCTGGAAAGTCTTTGCTGTTGGGATATGGTCGATAACAGTGCCGTTCTCGATGGCGGCAACGAGTCGTTCTTTCTTGTTCATATAAGCCCTCCTTTTATTCCTTTATATCGTCGTAACTGAATCCAAGCACATCTGCGAAGATAGCCTCACGAGCGAAGAGACCGTTCTTTGCCTGCTGGATGTAATATGCATGTGGATCGTCGTCGACATCCTGCGCGATTTCGTTCACGCGAGGCAGCGGATGTAGGATTCTCATGTTGTCCTTTGCAAGGTGAAGCATGTCGCGGTTGAGTATATAGACGTCTTTCACGCGCTCATACTCCATGAGATCAGAGAAGCGTTCCTTCTGTACGCGAGTCATGTAGATGATGTCTGCGTCGGCAATGATCTTGTCGTTGAAGGCTGTGTGCTCCTGGAACTTGATGCCATTTGCCTTGCAATACTGCTTGTATTCGTTAGGCATAGCGAGTTCCTTCGGTGCGATGAAGTGGAATGTCGGGTTGAAATGGCGCATAGCCATGATGAGCGAATGTACTGTTCTGCCGTACTTCAAGTCGCCCACGAGATAGATGTTCAGGTTCTCGAGTGTGCCTTGGGTCTTGTAGATGCTGTAGAGGTCGAGCATACATTGCGATGGATGCTGATGAGCACCGTCGCCAGCGTTGACGATAGGCACTGGAGAAATCTCCGAAGCATACTGCGCTGCGCCTTCGATGTGATGGCGCATCACGATGACATCCGCATAGTTTGACACCATGAGGATAGTATCCTTCAAGGTTTCGCCCTTGGTTCCCGAAGTCACCTTTGGGTCTGCGAAGCCGATAACCTTTGCACCAAGGCGGTTGGCAGCAGTCTCAAAGCTGAGACGAGTACGTGTAGATGGTTCGAAAAAGAGAGTTGCTACGATCTTATCCTTCAACAAATCTCTGTTAGGACGTTTCTCAAATTCCTCAGCCATCTTGAGCATGTAGAGGATTTTCTCGCGAGAAAGGTCGGCTATGGTTACGAAATTTCGCTTTTCCATTGTTCTGTTTTTTCGGTAGAACTGTTACTTTATATTCGCGGCAAAGTTACGAATAATAAACGAAAAAGATTAACAAAGTGGCGAAAATGTGATGTTTTCAACAAGTTACACATTATTTATTTTAATATATAGCAATTCGGAGATAGCAAAAATCACCAGCTTTTCAAACAATAACTCCAAGCTTTAGCAACAACAACTCTTGGAGTTTCATTTTTTTTGTATACAAACACGAATCACTTTCGTATACAAACGCAAAACACTTTCGTATACGAAAATTATTCAAAACTCATAGCTTTATTACATACAACTCCAGATTTCAGCATAAGGAAGTCTTGACTTTAGCATAAGAAGCCTCGGAATTTACACATCCACCCGATAGAAAAAATCATCACAAAGCCACAAATCCCCTCCATAGAACATACAACACAGATAAGCTTTGCAGCTGAGACAGAAAGCAATAAATATGAGAAATAAATCTCCGATTTCTTTGGATATCAAGAATAAAGTATTAACTTTGCAGCAAATATAATATACTATGAGAAAAATACTCCTTTTCATTTGCTTATTTGTTTCGCTTGCGTCATTCTCTCAGACTGTAATTCAGATGGAGAAGACTGGTGGAATTTATAGAGTTCCATGTAAAGTTAATGGCTTGCGTATGAAGTTCATATTTGACACGGGAGCATCCGTTGTGTGCTTGTCTGAGAGTATGGCAGACTTCATGCTTGAAAATGGATACTTAAATAAAGAGGATATAGTAGGAACAAGCAAGTCTCGTGTGGCTGATGGGCGCATCGTTGACAATATTAGGATTATCCTTCGCGACATAGAAATATCAGGTATGCATTTGAAGAATGTAGATGCTGTTGTTTCTTCTGGACAATCTGCACCATTGCTTCTTGGGCAGAGTGCCATTCAGAAACTTGGTGCTGTGACTATTGATGGAGATAAGTTGGTGATTAATTCCATGAGCGATGCTGACAGAGACAAATTGATAGACGAACTAGATAGAAGTGCAGATATTAACCTCAAAAACGGAAGTTACGAAGCTGCAATTGACGATCTATTAAAGATAGAAGAAATGTGTGGGCTTTCCGCAACGGGATTAGCTGATCTATGCGTGTGCTATAGATTTGGACACGATTATTCTAATTGCATTAAGAGATGTGACGAATGGTTAAAAAAGTATGAACACGATGAAAAATGTAAAGATGACCGCCCAAACATATATTTGTATTTAGGCAAGAGTTATGATGAGTTAAATAATGCCGAAAAAAGCATATTATATTATCAAAAAGCACTAAATGATAATATTAGTGAAATAGATAGAGAGTGCAGTTATTTCTTTATCGGATACCAAATGCGTGAAAAAGAAGATTGGTATAATGCTGATATTTTCATGGGAAAATCCATTGAAAGTCATTACAAAAGGACAAAGTCTTCTGAAAACAAAGTTATGGCCGGGATATATAAGGATGAGCTTTTAGGTGAAACATTTTATAGCAAAGCTGTTGTTTGTTATAATTTACATGATATGGCTGGCTATAAAAAATACTGTATTTTAGGTGCAAAATGTGGTAATGAACTTGCAATTGAAAAATGTGAAGAAAACGGCTACAATTACAAAACTAACACCCGCAACACCCCAACAAAGACTCAACCCCAAAAACAAACACAGCGATACTCCGAACCGCAGTATTACCAAGCGGTAACTACTATTGCTGCTAACATGCGCAAAGACGGTAATGCTTCTGCTTCTATAGTGAAAAGAATTCCTGCTGGCAAAACGGTTTTTGTAGAAGATACTGGGGAAGACTATTGCTATGTGATCTATGTGGAAACGAATGATGAAGGCTATGTTCACAGAAAATATGTGAAGAAGACCAAAGATATCAAGAAGTCTGAGGACAAATTGTTTACTGAAGTAGGTAATGGCAGTAATTACACGCCGGAGATTACGATAAAGAACAATACGAATGTAAAACTAACTTTGCGTATAAACAAATCTTCCTTCAAGTTCGCTCCACATGAGACCAAGAAGATAGAATACCCAGCAGGAGCTGTTTCTGTGATAGCGTCTTCTCCAGGAGTTATACCATATGTGGGTAACGATACTTTGCTCAGTAACAAGATTTATAATTGGGAGTTTTTCATAAGGACAACATACACAAGACGTTGAGGGTACGAATTTATTCACACATATAGAGCAAAAGACCTCCCTACAAGAAGTGGGGAGGTCTCAAGTTAACATATCTTGCAATAATGTTCAAATTCCTTTATTGCTGATATAAACTTCTTTGTGTCCAAGAAATAACTTGGGTATGCACTGGTTATTTCATTCATCTTCTCCAATGAGACCATAAGCGACGCTTCATCAGTCGTTATTGCACTTTCCAATTTATTGAAAGCGTCAGTAGCCTCTTTTTCCTGATCTTTTGAGAATGAAATCCAATGCACCTTTCGTTCCTTAAAATCTATGTATAATACACAGAAACCACTATCATCTGGGAATTCCCTATCAAGTGATATATTCAAGGCAGAAAGCTGATCAAGGAATTTTTCTTTCTTCTGCAGTTGAAAGTAGAGCTTACACAATTCCCTATCACTACAATCCTTGAACTTATCCATGACAGGCATCTTTTCTTTCTTAGAAAAAATGGCACTCGCAACCATAAAGAATTCGCGCCAACCATGTTCGTTATCTATATTGGTCTTCAAAGAAGTCTGAGATATTAAGCTGCCTGTTTCAACAGCCATCGCCCAACTATGTTGCAGTTTAGTACGTATCTGCAATTCAAGGCTCAAGCCATCATAATTAACATCATCACTATGGTATTTATATACATAATGAATGCTTCTATAACCACTTGTTTTCGGGGTGTCCACATAATCATACTGCTTCTTGCATTCAAAACCTTCAGGAGAAAAATCGCGCAATTCTTCCTGCACGGCAAGCAGTTGACTAATATTGTCAAACACAAATCTCATGCCGCCTATATCTTGCATTCCTCCTAACCCCATGTCTGGATTGTGGCGCAATTTATTTGCTATTGAAGACATACGTTTTATGCGTTGTGAAGAGATATTATATTGTATGCCTCTGCTTGCAAAGAAACTTGTAATTTGCTTATAGAAATTGTCTAGAACTGGTAAATGAGTTTCTCTCCATTCACTTATCATAGAGAAAGCCTCTTGCCTTGCGAATGGATCTTCTATGTACGTTCTTCCTGCCCTGTCAAGTTGTTTTCTAGAAAATCTCATAGTACATTGTTTTTGCTATTTTCACGGTGCAAAGTTATAACTTATATATCAAATACAATACATTTTTAAAGCAAAGTTTTCTTTAATGTCAAAAAAAATGATTCATTCCTTAATCCACACTATAGAGGATTTCCATGTATTCTTCATAGGTTATATGTCTGCCACCCATAGATTTCAGGTGCGGAGTCTCCACTTGGCAGTCAATCATGTGGAAGCCGTTTTCTGCCATTGACTGTGCAAGGGCTATCAAAGCTATCTTGGAAGCGCTCGGCACAAGCGAGAACATACTCTCTCCAATGAATGTTTTGTTGAACAGTATGCCGTAAAGTCCGCCTACCAAAGTTCTTTTCAACTCTCTGTCTTCAATGAATACATCCCAAACCTCCACACTATGGGCAATGCCTTCTTCGTAAAGCTTTGTGTAAGCATTGATGATGTCATCGCCAAGCCAAGCGCCTTCCTCATGAATACGTAGCTTTCCGCAGTTTCGGATCACGCCATCGAAATCCTCATCCATGGTGGTCAAGTACTTGTTTTTGTTTAATAATGTGCGCATGGAATGGGAGATGTGTATCTCTTCGGGGAATATCACGAAGCGATCCATCGGGCAATACCAGTGGAGTTCGTCGTTTGTTATTGCCGACCATGGGAAAATGCCCTGAGCATAAGCCTCTTTCAGGCGTTCTGTATGCAGGTCTCCGCCAACGGCAAAGAGCCCGTCCGGGTAGCGTTCCTCAGGTGGAATGGAAGTTGGATCGGGGAACCAGTATTCGTTTTCCGGGAGTTGGTATATGGTCATTACATTTGGCGATTTAATGATTTAGCGATTTTTCGAATCTTCGAATTATCGATTGATGGCTACGAGATTCTCAGCTTTCCATCTTTTACATCCACCTTTGCCACGCCGCCATTCTTCAGGCTTCCGAAGAGGATGGCACGCATAAGGATTGGCTTGAGTTCGTTTGTTATCACGCGATCCACCTCGCGACCGCCGTATTCCTCGGAGAATCCGTTATTCAATAGATGCTCGCGAGCGGCAGCAGAGAGTTCGAGAGTGACGTTCTTCGTGGCAAGTTGCGCTTCCAGACGCTTGAGTTTCTTCTGGAGAATGAGCTCTGCCATCTGGCGATTCATATCGTGGAAGATGGTCACGCCGGTAAGTCGGTTGAGGAACTCCGGCTTGAAAGTGCTCTTCACCTTCTTCATCATAGCCTCTCCAGCACTGAGATTCTTCACAAAACCCATGCCTGCCTGACGGGCATACTGCGCTCCGGCATTGGTTGTCATGAGCAGAATGACATGGCGGAAGTCAGCCTTCTGACCTTTGTTGTCTGTCAGGACGGCGTAATCCATCACCTGAAGCAGAATGTCATATATGTCCTGATGAGCCTTTTCGAGCTCGTCAAGGAGCAGAACGCAATGCGGTTGCTTGCGGACAGCATCGGTAAGAAGACCGCCATCGTCATAACCAACATAGCCTGCCGGCGAGCCAATAAGCTTCGCAACAGCGTGTTTCTCAGCATATTCGCTCATATCGAAGCGGATGATAGGAAGCGAAAGTTCCTTGGCAAGAACCTTTGCAACCTCAGTCTTTCCTACACCTGTTGGGCCAACGAAGAGCAGAGAAGCCATCGGTTTGTTGTCTTCTATAAGCCCTGCGCTTGCCATTTGTATGGCTTCCGTAACCTCCTTGACCGCCTCTTCCTGACCATAGATTTGCGAAGAGATGCGGGTTTGAAGTGTTTCGAGCCTTGAAATGTCATCATCGTCTTCAGCAAGAGTATCAACACGGCAAATCTTAGCCAGGACAACCTTTATTTGGGCTTTGTCAATTGTGATGGTGGTTCCGGATATTCCGGTATTTCCAGGTTCTCCAGACAATCCGTTTTTGCCCTGGAGCTGCGCGTAAGAACCTGCCTCATCAAGAAGGTCTATAGCCTTGTCAGGAAGGAATCTGCCAGTGATGTAGCGGTCAGCGCCTTCGGCTGCGTAGCGTACAGCATCGTCAGTGAAGGTCACGCCGTGGTATTCCTCGTATTTTGTCTTAAGACCTTGCAATATCTGCACGCATTCTTCAATGGTAGGTTCGGCGATGTCCACTCGCTCAAAACGACGTGCGAAGCCTTTGCTGCGAATGAAGTTCTGGTTGTATTCCTCGTAAGTGGTACTTCCCATGAAGCGCAAAGTACCTTGCTCAAGGTATGGCTTCAGGATATTCGAAGCGTCAAGAGAGCCTTTGTCTATCTTGCCAGCACCAATTATGTTATGTATTTCATCTATATATAGGATGCTTGGAGCTTGACTCTGACATTGACTTTGACTCTGACCTTGCGGCTCGGAAATCCTCGCCCTACTTTGGCACTGCGCCTTTACGCCTTCAAGCACAGCCTTCAGACGCTTCTCAAACTCGCCACGATAGGCTGTTCCGGCGATTATTCCACCAAGATCCATCTCGTAGATCTTGCAGCCTTGCAGTTTTTCTGGCACCTTGCCTTCCTCAATCATCGCTGCAAGACCGTAAGCAAGAGCTGTCTTTCCCACGCCAGGCTCACCGATATGCAAAGGATTGTTCTTGTCCTTGCGACAAAGAATCTGTATGGTTCGTTCCAGTTCTTTCTCTCTGCCTATCAGCGGATTATGGCTTTCCACGAGGTCGTTCAGACAAGTAACATACTGTCGCCACTCCTCCTGCTGCTGTTTACGGCTTGGAGTATTGTCAAGTTCATCGCCAAACGGGATGTTTTCATAAGTTTCGTCCTCGTCTTCTACGCCGTAAGTGCCTATGATATTTGAAAGAAACTCGCCGCCGTCCTGCTTCATCAGTTCAGCAACTATATTGGCTGCGAACGACGATTCCAGTTCCTTCATAGCATTTATGACGTGCGGAACAGTTATCTCGTTAACACCCGAATATAACATTTGCTGGTAAGCTGTGTTGATGGCTTGTACGAACTGCATGGAAGGCTCCGGTTCGAACTCGTCCAGTTCTCCTGCACTTTCAAGATCTTCCTTTATGCTCTCGACCTTCTCTTCAAGGAAAGGCACGAGAATGCTTTCCACATCAAAGTCTGTGGCACGCAAGAACTCCGGCTGCTGACTGATAGCCAACAGCAAATGTTCGGGCAGAAGATACTCATGACAGTAAGCAAATGCTAGGTTTTCTGCTACTCTTATCGCATCGTTTAGCCTTTGTGATGCCTGTTTTATTTCTATCATAATTACGCTTTCTCTATCTTTAGTCTTAATGGATAACCTTCATCTTTCGCCATACGCATCACCTTTGCCACCTTTGTTTGCGCGATGTCGAGCGTATATTGTCCTACCACAGCCTGACCTTGCTCATGAATTTGCAGCATGAGTTGCTCTGCACGCTGGGCAGAATGACGGAAGACACGGGTGAGAACTAAAACAACGAACTCCATGGTCGTGAAGTCATCGTTGAGCATCAGCACTTTGTATGTGTCTGGATATTTGGCGTCTATGCGATCTTTTACAAGACTTGAGCTATCTGTTTCCACAATGATATTTACAATTTAGTATTATATTCATATTCTATTCCCTTAAGCCACGAAACGGCTCGGAAATCCTCGCCCTACTATTCAGTTCTTGGAGAGCACTTTCCTAACGATTTCCTCTGGTTTAATATCGTTAAGGCAAGGGTAATCGCCGAGCTTGCAAGGCTTGTTTCCATAGATGCTGCATGGTCGGCATGGCATTTCCTTCTGCACACAATCTGCTGGGCTCTGCTGCCAACCGAGGAAGCCTGCCAGAGGATGTGTCGCTCCCCAGATGCTTACCACACGAGTTCCAACGATGGAGGCGAGGTGCATATTGCCGCTATCCATGGAAATCATGCAGTTGAGGGTTGACATAAGTTCCAATTCTGCCTTGAACCCTTTCTTGCCATCCGCCTTCAGTACATCGGCAGCAATGAGGAGTTCTGGAACATCTTCGTCGAAACAGTCGTCTTCGTCACTCGCCGTTAACGACGAACACTGTGTTTGCCAATCCCTGAACACAGACATCTCCTTCTCGCCAGCTCCAAACAGATACACTTTGGCACCACGGGCAAGGAGCAGCTTTACCACCTCAAGCGATTTCCACAAAGGATAAATCTTGCCAGCATGTGCTGCGAAAGGGGCGAAGCCGAGACGAGCCTTCGAGTCTTCGAGTCCTCGAGTCTTCGAGTCTTCTATTTCACGTTTTATCTCCACCAACAGGTTCGTTCCCAGCACTTTATCAATCGTCTCCGCGTAGTTCTCGAAGGATGTTGGCTGCTGGACGAGCAGTTTGTTCGCCTCACGCGTCAATGCTTTCTTGCCATCACGATGCTTGTTTATATGCGCAATCTTCACCTTTCCCCTGAACAAACTGCTGAAGAGGAAGCGAAGGCGCAACTGCTTTGTGCGGAGAACATCGTGGCAGTCGGCAATATGAGTAAACTTTTCTGCCTTCAACTGTCGGTAAAGTCTATGAATGCCAAGGAATCCCTTATGCTCACCCTTCTTGTCGAAGCCGATGAAATTCACATTATCTCCAATCCCTTCAAAGAGCGGAGCAAGGAATTTCTGGCTCAGCACAGTTATCTGCAAATCAGAATGTTGCGATGCTAACACCCTAACTACGGGCACTAACATCGCAACATCACCAAGGGCAGAAAGCCTTATTATCAACAAATGCATATTGTAAGTTGTTTTGACCAACCTTATTCTTTATTTCTTTCCATAAAGAACAGGGTTTGTATCAGCGTCATTGTACATCTTCATCTGACGATAGACCTTCATGTACTTCTTGCCAGCTTCAATGTCAGCAAGGAGTTGGTCAATAGCAGTAGAAAGATCCACTTGCTGTTCGAGAAGCACATTGAGCTTAGCCTGACACTTCTGGACATGCTCTGGCGATGCATCCTGACGGTCAACCTGTTCCTGCATGTGGTAAATCTTCAGCGCGAGAATAGAGAGACGGTCAACAGCCCAAGCTGGACTTTCCGTATTGATCTGGGCATCCTCAAGCACTTTCACGTCAGCATACTTCTCGCGGAAGTAAGTGTCAATCTGCTCTACGAGGTCTGTGCGGTCCTGATTGCTCTTGTCAATGCGACGCTTAAGCACGAGAGCCTCAGCAGGATCTATGTTCGGGTCACGGATAATATCCTCAAAATGCCACTGAACAGTGTCAATCCAGTTCTTGAGATAGAGGCGGTTTTCAATGGCACCTTCTTCGTATGGATTACAGATAGGAGTCTCAATATCGTCCTTCACATGGTAGTCGTTTATAGACTTAACGAAGATTTCATTTGCTTTCTGAGTAAAAGTTGTATTCATTTTTTTCTTATATTTGGGCACAAAATTACAAAATATTTTATACCTTTGCAACAAATTTCGAACAAAAAGACAATAATGACATGAAAATTGTTTGTGACAATAAGATTCCATACATCCCCGAGACCCTTGAAAAGCTCGCTGACGAGGTAATTTTTCTCCCTGGAGCAAGCATCTGCAAAGATGATGTAAAGGACGCAGATGCCCTGATAGTTCGCACCCGCACAAAGTGTAATGAGGCTCTTCTGGAAGGCACAAACGTAAAGTTTGTAGCCACAGCGACTATTGGTTTTGACCACATTGACACCGACTACATGAAGCGTGCTGGATTGTTTTGGACGAATTGTCCTGGCTGCAATGCCGACAGCGTTGAGCAATATATCCGCGAAAGCCTGAAATGCCTTTTGAAAGCAGGCAAGATAAGCTGCGAAAAAGGCAAGAACAGGATAGCGGTAATCGGTCATGGCAATGTAGGTAGTCGAGTTTCTCGCATGGCAAAATCACTTGGTTTCGAGGTTTATGTATATGATCCGTTCCTCTTCCCAGACTATGATTTCGCACCTGTTTACGACTGCAACATCATAACTTTCCATACTCCTTTGACAAGAACAGGCGATCATCCAACATACCACATGGCTGACGAAACGTTCTTTAGCAAGTTGAAACATAAGCCTGTGATCATCAACTCTTCGCGCGGCGAGGTCGTTGACAACAAGGCGTTGGTGGAAGCGTACGACAAGAATCTCGTTTCTGAGCTAATAATAGATGTGTGGGAGAACGAACCGAACATCTCTCTGGAGCTCATGAACCGCTGCTTCATCGCCACTCCGCACATTGCAGGCTACTCAGCAAATGGAAAGGTCAATGCGGACAACATGGTTGTGGAAGCTTTCTGCAAGTTCTTCGGCAAGCCTATTCCTGAGAAAATCCTTCCGCCAGCCATTGACTATCCTGGCTACAACCCACTTGAAGACCACAATAGGTTAACACGCAACCCAGAACTCTTCGAAAAGCTTAGGGGGGATTATCCAATAAGGTTGGAATAAGCAAAAGGTTTAAGGGTTAAGGTTCAACTTGTTTCTTACCGTTCTTCCAATTCACAAGATATAGCTTGGAAGACGCGCGGGTAATGGCGGTGTATAGCCAGCGATAGTAGTCCATGCCGAGCATGTCTTCCGTGAGATAGCCTTGCTCTATATAGACATGCTCCCACTGACCGCCCTGAGCCTTGTGGCAAGTGCTGGCGTAAGCATATTTTATCTGCAAGGCGTTGTAGTAAGGATCGTTCTTCAGAGCCTTGAAACGGTCGGCTTTCAGCGGAATGTCCTCAAACTCCTTCATGATTTCATCAAAGAGATGTTGCTGCTGGTCGTAAGTCAATGATGGCGATTCTGACTGCAAAGTATCCATAAGGACGGTGCAAGTCATCTCGTAATCGTCATAATCAGGAAACTCCAGCGTGCAGTCGCAGAAGTGAAAGCCGTAATATTCCACCTCATTGCGTATCTTTTTCACTCTAGCACGATCGCCATTTGCGATGAAAGCCATCGGTGCCGACTTGTCTTTCTCGGTCCAATAATAGTTGTTTTTCACGATGGTTATCATGTCATCGCGCTCCAGTTCGTCCTCACACTCACGACATTGCTGACGAATACCGTTGTTGTAGCGCACAGCCATCTTGTTGCTTCTTGTGACGACCATCGTTTCATCCGTGCCCATATCGTAGTAACTATCGTCGAGAGTCTCTACGAGTTCGTTGCCAGGAAGCACTTCTATATCGGAAAAGCCTTTCAACTTTAGGTGCGGAATATCGTAAACATTCTCCTCGGTTATCATCTTTCTGATAAGTTGCGCATTGTAGAGAATGCCCGATTCCGACGCTTGTCTTACCACTTCATCCAGCTCTGCCGTATATGTCTTAAGGTAACGGCTACCTAGAACCTCTGGCGACAGTGCAGGAGATTCATCAAAGCCTACTGGCGGAAGCTGGTATCTGTCGCCAATAAGCAACATTCGGCAAGAGCCATTATACACATAATTGATGAGGTCGTCCAGCAGACTGCCCGAGCCGAAGCTGAAATCCGAGTCATAATTAGCGTTTGAATCTGCTATCATTGAAGCCTCGTCAACAAGGAACAGCGTGTTTCGCGCCATGTTGTCGGCAAGTTGGAACTGTCCTCCTATTCCACCGGTATATGCCTTCTGACGGTATATCTTGCGATGGATAGTGAATGCCGGGGTGTCGGAATTCAGCGAGAACACCTTTGCCGCACGACCTGTTGGCGCAAGCAAAACCACCTTCTGGCCAAGGCTTTTCATTGCCTTCACAATGGCAGAAGCAAGGGTTGTCTTTCCTGTACCGGCAGAACCGCAGAGAATCATCACCGAGTTTGTCTCGAAGTCGGCAGCGAACTGACAGAAAGTGTCTATGGCATGAACCTGATCTGATGTCGGCTCATGCTCAAAGAGCGTGTGTATGCGCTGGTGTAGGGCTTCGGCAATCAAGGGGATTTACAAATTTACGAATTTACTATTTACAATCTATTTCCTCTTCAACTGCAGCACGCAAGCGCCAGCGAAGATGCCTATGACAACTGTATTGAGCGCGAGTTTTGGAAGAAGCGTGAAACTATCGTTGATGTACTCTATTGCATAATAGCCTGCTACA
Organism: Prevotella sp.; assembly: GCA_045616725.1. Lineage (GTDB taxonomy): Bacteria > Bacteroidota > Bacteroidia > Bacteroidales > Bacteroidaceae > Prevotella. The sequence goes on from JAZLHI010000097.1 coordinate 13,218, forward strand.
GCGAGGATTACATAAAGAAGGACTGTCCTCAACTGATAGTTGATTGGGAAGTATTTCTGGCCCAAGAAGTAGGACATAACCATGCAAATGCCATAACCAGCAACAGCTCCCCAAGAACATGCCATATAGCTGTATTGAGGAACGAAGATTATGTTCACGGCAAGAAGTACAACGCAGCCAACGATTGAGATTATTGCGCCCCAGATGGTCTTGTCTGTCAGCTTGTACCAAATGGAAAGATTGAACGAAATGCCCATCATAATCTCGGCTATCATCACTATCGGCACAACCTTCAAGCCTTCCCAATAGCCTTCGTCCTTAATAAGGAATTCCTTCAGAAGGTCCATATAGCCCATCACCATAAGGAACGCAAGGAGAGTAAAGAGGATGAAGTATTTCATGGCTTCGGAGTACATCACCTTCTGGTCCTTGTCCTTGCTTCCTGCAAACACAAACGGCTCGTAAGCATAACGGAAAGCCTGTGTAATCATGGCCATGATCATTGCTATCTTTACGCAAGCACCATAGATGCCAAGTTGCACCTTTGCATCACTGCCAGGGTATATCTTCAGGAAGAACATCTTGTCGGCAGCCTGGTTAAGAATGCCCGCAATACCAAGCACGAGTATCGGCCAAGCATAACTTAACATGCTCTTAACCATCGTTTTATCGAACTTGCCCTTGAATCCGTCCAAAAGTTCTTTCCACATGAAGAAAGTAATGGCTGACGTACATATAATATTTGCATAGAAAGCATAGCCGGCAGTCGTTTTCTTCATCACCAGATAGAAGAGCAGGTTGAGGGCAATACTGAAACCGATAAACAGCAGCTTCAGTGATGCAAACTTTATTGCCTTCTTCTGATAACGGAGATATGCGAAAAGAATAGCTTGGAAAGCATCCAGGGCAATGACTACAGCCATTACGCCAACATACATCGGACGGTCGGCATAGCCCATCCAAGTGCTTATCGGATTAAGGAAAAGGAATATGAAAAGTACGAACAAAGTGCTCGTCGTGCCCACCATTGTCAATACTGTTCGATAGACATTCTGCGGATTTTGCCCCTCCTTGTTGATAAAGCGGAAGAAGGTTGTCTCCATGCCGTATGTTAGAATGACAAAGAGCAACGCCACATACGAGTAGATGTTTGTCATGATGCCGTACTCGCCACTCGAACGAGGCATTGCGTCAGTATGGACAATGACAAGCAGGTAGTTGAGGAAACGACCAACGATACTGCTCAAGCCGTATATAGCTGTATCTTTAACAAGTGATTTAAGTGATGCCATAATTCTATATAACTATTGTCTTATCGAAAGTATCTCTGCTCTACCTTGCCTTACCACGACGGTATGCTCGAAGTGTGCAGCAGGCTTGCGGTCTTTTGTATGTATTGCCCAGCGGTCTTTTGCGTTAAGGAAAATATGTCTATCGCCCATCGTAATCATCGGCTCTATGGCAAGGCACAAACCTTCCTGAAGGAGTATTCCGGTGTGTCGCCTGCCGTAGTTGTCCACTTGCGGGTCTTCGTGCATCTTCTTGCCGATGCCGTGGCCTGTCAGTTCACGAACCACGCCATAGCCACGCTTCTCGCAATAGTGCTGCACGGTATAGCCTATATCTCCGAGCCTTGAACCCACCACAGCCTTATTGATAGCCTCATACAAAGCTTCTTCCGTAGTCTTGAGCAAAGCCTTAACATCGTCGGCAACCTCACCCACGCAATAGGTGTAAGCCGAGTCGCCACAGAAGCCGTTGAGCGTCGTTCCGCAGTCGATGGATATGATATCGCCATCGCGGAGAATCTTGTTTGCAGAAGGAACGCCGTGCACCACGCAATCGTTCACCGAGGTGCAAATACTGCCAGGGAACGGCGGTCCGTAAGGATTTGGAAAACCCTTGAAGGTAGGGATGGCACCATGGTCACGAATAAACTCGTCGGCAATCTGGTCAAGTTTCAGCGTACTCACGCCTGGCTTCACCCATCTGCCGAGTTCCGTAAGAGTCATGCCCACCAACCGGTTTGCCTTCCTCATCAGTTCTATTTCGTCTTCTGTCTTAAGGTATATTTCCATTTTTCTGGGTGCAAATTTACATCTTTTTCGCCAATATTCTTCTTATTATAAAAAAAAGTATTAACTTTGCCGCAATTAATTGCCCATAATTCATACAACTCACTTTTAAACCCATGTCTGACAACGAGTCACATAGCCATCATCACAGCGGTGAACATCACCACTCACATCACGACGATGAGAGCAAGCGCTACCACCATCATCACTATTTCTCGGAGAAGCTGAGTCATAGTGAGAAGCAGCACGTCATAAAGAAACTACGCAGCTTCATGCGTTCAGTGAAGCGTTTCAAGAAGAACATTCATAACGACGACCAGTTCCAAATGGAAGTAAGACGTTATTTCTACGACAACTTCCACGGCTTTGAGCGCCATTGGCTCCGTCATCACTGTCCTATTATCAAGCGCATCAGGCTTTATTTTATGGGTGTAAATATAAAGAAAATCCATTAATATCTGCACAAAACGCAAATAGTGTGCACATAAAAATCAAGAATGTGCATTTTTGAAAATAATTTGAACATTTTTTGCCCATATATATAAATTATTGTGTAAATTTGCAGCCGCTATGTGCCATAAGCCTTTAGCTTTTAGCCATTAGCCTCGACAAAGTCGAACAAAATAACACATTAATTATAATATGAAACTGAACATTATTGTGCTTGCAAAGCAAGTTCCGGACACAAGAAATGTGGGCAAGGATGCTATGACAGCAGAAGGTACTATCAACCGTGCCGCTCTTCCTGCAATCTTCAATCCGGAAGACTTGAACGCGCTTGAACAGGCGCTTCGTCTTAAAGAACAGAATCCAGGCTCTACAGTGGGTATTTTGACAATGGGCCCTCCACGCGCTGCAGAGATTATTCGTCAGGGTCTTTATCGTGGTGCCGATACTGGTTGGCTTCTTACCGACCGTCTTTTCGCTGGCGCCGACACTCTCGCTACTTCTTACGCCCTCGCTACTGCCATCAAGAAGATTGGCAATGTAGATGTTGTTATCGGTGGTCGTCAGGCTATCGACGGTGATACTGCGCAGGTAGGTCCACAGGTAGCTCAGAAGCTTGGTCTCTCTCAGGTTACTTACGCTGAGGAAATCGAGAAGTGCGAAGATGGCAAGCTCACTATCCGTCGTCACATCGATGGTGGTATCGAGCTCGTTGAGGCTCCAATGCCTATCGTAATCACTGTAAACGGTTCTGCTGCTCCTTGCCGTCCTTGCAACGCAAAGCTCGTCATGAAGTACAAGCGTGCAAATGTGCCTCTCGAGCGCACAGAGGATATGCCATACAAGGAGCTCTACGAAGAGCGCCCATACCTCACACTCAACCAGTGGAGCGTAGCTGACGTTGATGGCGACCCTGCACAGTGCGGTCTCTCAGGCTCACCTACTAAGGTTAAGGCTATCAAGAACATCGTATTCCAGGCTAAGGAGAGCAAGACTCTCACTGGCTCTGACGAGGATCTCAATAGCTTCATCAAGGAATTGTTGGACGAAAAGATTATTGGTTAAACTATGAACAACGTATTTGTATATATTGAAATAGAAGGCACTCAGGTGGCAGAGGTTTCACAGGAGTTGCTCACAAAGGGTCGTAAGTTGGCCAATACTCTCGGCGTACAGCTCCACGCTGTTGTTGCCGGCACAGACATCAAGGGCAAGGTGGAGAGCCAGATTCTCCCATACGGCGTTGACAAGCTCTTCTGCTTCGACGGTCCTGCACTCTTCCCTTACACATCAGCACCTCACACTTCAATCCTCGTGAACCTCTTCAAGGAAGAAGAGCCACAGATTTGCCTCATGGGTGCTACAGTTATCGGCCGTGACCTCGGTCCTCGCGTTTCTTCTTCTCTTACAAGCGGTCTTACTGCCGACTGTACAGAGCTCGAGATTGGCGAGTACGACGAGAAGAAGTCTGGCAAGCACTGGGATCAGCTCCTCTATCAGATCCGTCCTGCTTTCGGTGGTAACATCGTTGCTACTATCGTAAACCCAGAGCACCGTCCACAGATGGCTACAGTTCGTTCTGGCGTTATGCAGCGAGAGATTCTCGACGAGAACTACAAGGGCGAGGTTGTCTATCCAGACGTAACAAAATACACTTCTGCTGAAGATTATATCGTTAAGGTTCTCGAGCGTCACGTTGAGGCTGCTAAGCACAACCTCAAGGGTGCTCCTATCGTTGTAGCTGGTGGTTACGGCGTTGGCTCAAAGGAGAACTTCGACATGCTCTTCCAGCTCGCTAAGGAACTTCACGGTGAGGTTGGTGGTAGCCGCGCAGCAGTAGATGCTGGTTGGGTTGACCACGATCGTCAGATTGGTCAGACAGGTGTCACTGTTCACCCAAAGGTTTACTTCGCAGTAGGTATCTCTGGTCAGATTCAGCACATCGCAGGTATGCAGGATTCAGGCATCATCGTCTCTATCAACAACGACCCTAACGCTCCAATCAACAAGATTGCTGACTACGTTATCGTTGGCGACTGCGAAGAGGTAGTTCCAAAGCTCATTAAGTATTACAAGCAAAACAACAAGTAAGAAATGGCAACCAATCCATCAATAGAATTCCACCTTCATCACCCATTGATGAAGCGTATCGTTGACCTTAAGGAACGCGATTACGAAGATAAGGCAAAGTTTGAAGATGCTCCAGTTGATTACGAGGATGCCATCGAAAACTACAAGCAGATTCTCGACATCACAACAGAAATCTGCGATACAGTTATTTCTCCTAACGCAGAGAGCGTTGACCTTGAAGGTCCACACCTTGAGAACGGTCGCATGATCTATGCATCAAAGACTTACGAGAACCTTGACGTTACTCGCAAGGCAGGTCTTTGGGGTATCTCTATGCCACGTCGTTACGGCGGTCTCAACCTCCCTAACACTACATTCTCTATGCTCTCAGAGGTTATCTCTGCTGCTGACGCTGGTTTCCAGAACGTTTGGTCACTCCAGTCTTGTATCGACACTCTCTATGAGTTCGGTTCT
>JAZLHI010000098.1:0-3698 GCA_045616725.1 Prevotella sp.
TGCACCAGCAAGACCTGTACCTACCACGATGACATCAAGCTTCAGCTTATTCTTTGGGTTCACCAAGCGCTGGTGAGCCTTATAGTTGGTCCATTTTTCTGCTACTGGACCTTCTGGTATTCTTGAATTAATCTGTGTCATATTGTTTGGGGTTTACGGTTTTACGGTTTTTTGCGGTTTTGCGGTTTCGCGGATAATACTAATCTCCGTATAACCGTTATAGCGAAGCGACCGTATAACCTATTTTCATTATCCGCAGATGCCTGTTGCGAAAGCAATTACTACTGCTGCGAAGCCGAGCATGAGGACTGTTGTGTAAGCAACGCCTATGCACTTCCAACGGTTGAACCAAGTCTTACCGTTCCAGCCGAGAGTGTGCATTGAGCTCCAGAAACCGTGAGAGAGGTGGAACCAGATAGATGCAAGCCATACGAGGTAGATAACCACGTGGATTGGATCCTTGAAAGTGTGCTGGATGAAGTAGTAGCCGTCTGTTGGAGATGGATTAGAGAACTCGCCAGCACCCATGAGCTCTGCAAGCATCATCTTTGACCAGAAGTCATAGAGGTGAAGAGCAAGGCCAAGGAAGATGATGATACCAAGAACGAGCATGTTCTTAGAAGCCCACTCAACCTTTGGGTTAGAGCCTGTTACGGCATACTTCTCAGGACCACGAGCTTTACGGTTCTGAGCATTCAGGATGAAAGCGTACACGATGTGAAGTACAGCGAGACCTGCCAAACCGATAGTTGCCACTACAGCATACCAGTTAGCACCAAGGAACTCACAGATCATGTTGTAACCTTCGCCTGAGAAGAGAGCAACGACATTCATACACATGTGGAATGTCAAGAACAAGATAAGAGCAACGCCTGTTACAGACATCACTACTTTTCTTCCGATAGGTGAATTAATTAACCACATAAAATTTAAGTTATTGATTTAAATGTTTTTTGTTATTCAAAGGAACGTTAATAGCACGTAATTGTGTTTTCACACTATACAATGCGCCGCAAATTTACATCATTTTTGAAGAATATGCAACAAAATCAAGATTTTTTGACTTTTTATTGCTAATTTTGCCGCGAAAAGCGGAGATTATACCGCGAAAAAGATAAGTATAGATAGCAAAAACAATATGAAACTCTACTATGACGTAGTAGTCATCGGCGCAGGCCATGCTGGTTGCGAAGCTGCAATGGCTTCGGCAAACATGGGTGCAAAGACCTGCCTGCTGACTATGGACATGAACAAGATAGCACAGATGTCATGCAATCCTGCCGTGGGCGGTATTGCAAAGGGACAGATTGTGCGCGAGATAGACGCTCTTGGTGGCGGCATGGGCTTGGTTACCGATGCCACTGCCATCCAGTTCCGCATGCTCAACCGCTCTAAAGGCCCTGCCATGTGGAGCCCACGCGCACAATGCGACCGCGGCAAATTCATCTGGAAATGGCGCGAACTCCTCGACAACACCCCTAACCTCGACATCTGGCAGGATCAGGCGGAGAGCATTGCCCCCGTTCCCGAAGCGTCCGCTTCGGGTTCCCCTGTTACCATTCCCGCCGCTTCTCCGGCGGGTCTCTTGATCACCACCATCTGGGGCGTCTCCATCTACGCCAAGTCCGTCGTCATTACCGCCGGCACCTTCCTCAACGGACTCATGCACATAGGCAGAAAGCAGGTCCCGGGTGGCCGTTGCGCAGAGCCTGCTTCCTACGGTCTTACCGAATCCCTCAATGCTCTTGGTATCACTTCCCAGCGCATGAAGACAGGTACTCCTGTCCGCATCGACCGCAAATCAGTGGACTTCTCACAGACAGAGATTCAGGAAGGCGAAGCCGACTGGCACCGCTTCTCTTATTTCGAGTCAGAACAACGCAAGCTCAAGCAGCTCCCTTGCTGGACTTTCAACACCAATCCAGAGTGCCACGCAGCCCTTCTCGAAGGTCTTGCCGACTCTCCTCTATACAATGGTCAGATACAAAGTATCGGCCCTCGCTACTGTCCATCGGTAGAGACAAAACTTGTCACCTTCCCTGAGCGCGAAAAGCATCCTCTCTTCCTTGAACCGGAAGGCGAAAACACCGACGAAATGTACCTCAACGGCTTCTCTTCTTCCATGCCTATGGAGGTGCAACTCAACGCTTTACGCAAGATTCCGGCTCTTCGTGACGTGCGTGTCTATCGCCCTGGATATGCCATAGAATACGACTTCTTCGACCCAACGCAGCTCCATCATTCGCTTGAGTCAAAGATTGTCCCAGGACTCTTCTTCGCCGGACAGGTCAATGGCACAACAGGCTATGAGGAAGCAGCCGGACAAGGACTCGTTGCTGGCGCCAATGCAGCCATCTATGCAGGTGCCGATCCTACATATATTAATGGAAGAAGCGACAACGGCGGACCGCTCCCTCTTGTCATGAAGCGTGACGAATCGTACATCGGCGTACTCATTGACGACCTCGTGACAAAGGGTGTTGACGAGCCTTACCGCATGTTCACCTCACGCGCCGAATACCGCATCCTTCTCCGTCAGGACGATGCCGACGCCCGTCTCACTGAGATGTCGTACAATCTCGGCATTGCCAAGCGCGACCGCTATGACCTCTGGCTATCGAAGAAGCAGCACATCGACGCCATCGAGACCTTCTGCCGCAAGTATTCCCTCAAGCCAAAGGACCTCAACGGCTACCTTGAAAGCATCGGCTCTACCCCACTCCATACCGGCATGAAACTCTTCGACCTCATCGCCCGTCCGGAGATCACACTGCAAGGTGTAGCGGAAGTCATACCACAGCTCAAGGAACTCCTCAACGCTCCAGACTCTCGTCGTGAGGAAATCAGCGAGGCAGCAGAGATAAAGATGAAGTACAGCGGCTATATTGTCCGCGAAAGACAGGTAGCCGAAAAGATGCGCCGCCTTGAAGACATCAAGATCCGTGGCCATTTCGACTACGCTTCCATGGACTCCCTCTCTACCGAAGCACGCCAAAAGCTCACGAAGATAGATCCAGAAACCCTCGCTCAAGCATCCCGCATCCCTGGCGTATCCCCTTCCGACATCAATGTCCTCCTCGTACTCATGAAGAGATAATCCTCATCATATAGCCGCAAGAAGACACTTTCAAAGGCATTCTTAATGGCAAATTTCATAATAATAAAACAAGGAACACGGTTCAAAAAGTCTAGGAATATGGTTCAAAAAATGCATATTTTGACTTAAAACTCAAAGGTTTTTGAGGCGTAATGCGAGGATTTCCAGTCAGTTTTTACGTACATATAACGAATAAGACGTACAGTTTGTGAACTTCACAGATTGTACGTTTTGTTTTCATATAGTGTTTGTTAAGAGTTTGAAATAGTGTGTACTTTTGCATCGTCAAACAAAAACAAGCCCTGAGCTGAAGCTTAAGCAGCGAGACTCAGGCCCCCCAAGAAACATTAAACAAAAAACCCATAAACCAAAAACTTAAAACAAACATTATGAAAAAGTTATTCGCTATCGCAGCTCTCGTAGCAGCAATGTTCACAGTAAACGTAACAGAAGTAAACGCACAGTCAACCTTGGACGGAAAAGACTATAAAGCCGTTAACCACGCAATCCACAAGGTGCATGTAAATGACTACATGAACAAGGGTGACGACGAGTATCGTCTCGGTCACTATGAGGCAGCCATGGAGGCTTACAAGAGTGC
>JAZLHI010000099.1:0-10489 GCA_045616725.1 Prevotella sp.
TCAGCGAATTTTATCCTGCAAATTGACCCATTGAGCATTTTTTAACGGCGTTTTTACGCTCAAGGAGCTTGACCACCGGACTCAACCTGTGTTTATGCGGGGGCCCGGCATGTTTTATCCTGCAATTTGACCTATTAATCCTTATTTAGACTATAGCCACGACAAGCAACTTCCTATTGAAGAGACAGAGATAATACTGCAATCCATGGAATCATTCTTGTTCCGACGTATAATGAGTGGTTACTATAATACAGGTCTAAATAAGGTTTTCTACAATATTCATCATAGAGTATTGAAGATGCAGCATGCAGATTGGAAATATTCTGACGTTTTTATCTATCTTCTCCAACACGGCATATCATATTGGGATTTCCCTAATGATGAGTCATTTAGATTTAGTTTTGAAACACGTGAAGTATATAAGATGCGCTCTAACTATAGACTTTATCTGTTTACACGTTTAGAAGAATCTCTTAACAAGGAAGCTGTCGGTGTTCAGCAAAAGATTGAAGATGGTGTTCTAAGCATAGAACATATTATGCCTCAGACTCTTTCGCAGGAATGGAGAGAGGAACTTGGTCAGGACTTTACAGAAGAAGACTACAAGAAATGGATTCACAATATCGGAAACTTAACTCTCACTGCTTATAATACTGAATATAGCAACAGGAAGTTCATAGAGAAACGTGATGGAGTTCCTTCTTTACCGGACATGAAGGGCTTCAAGGATAGTTGTGTAGCAATGAATAAAGAAATAAGTAATTGCAAACATTGGACTTTTAAGGAAATCGCTGATCGTTGTAGAAATATAGCACAACAAGCCACAAAGATATGGCCGTATCCTACAACTAATTTCAAACCGGTTATTATTGAAGACGAACAAGTGCCAATAGATGCAGATTATAAGTTCAAGGGAAGGTACATTAAGAGTTATACTTTTAATGGAATTACGGTTGCAGTGGATAGTTGGGCTGATGCATTTACAGGAATTGTAAAGTCTTTGTTTGAAATAGATTCTTCTATATTGACTCAACTAGCAAAGAGCGAAAAAGAAGTATTCTATTCAAGTAAAGAATGCGACGGATTCAATAAGATATCAGACAATCTCTATGTGATGGTTTCATGCAATACGGAAAGAAAAGTGGCTCAAATGATAAAGCTGTTAGAGCTATACGGACTGGAGTCTGACGATATAAGTGTTGCCATATATAGTAAAAAGGCAAAAGAATGATAAAGGGGTGATGGAGACGGTCTTCTTAGCCACGAACACGTCTTCGTCATCGCCTAAAGGTACAGGGGACAGGTCAATGTACCGACTTCCACAACATAGTTTGGCAACGAAATGGGGAAGATGTTTGCGTTTTGCTTACCCTCTACACCAAAGCGTCTGAAGGCCGTAAATTGACGCAGAATCCAATGAATTTCTATTTTACCCGTCACCCGTCACTTTTTGACTCTAACTACCTGAATATCAGATTGTAAGCTTTCTCGACCCGTCACTCACCCATCACTCACCCGTCACTTACGCATCACTTCCTAATCATTCTGTGGCATCCTTCGCTTCTAAATCATTTAGTGACGGGTGAGTGATAGGTGAGTGACGGGTGAGTGATGGGTTAGAGCTATTTTGTCAATCTAACGCATTCATTATCAATACGTTACATTTTTAGAGTGACGGGTGACGGGTAAAATTGAAATTCATTGATACGGAAGCTACTTCGGAGGACGCATCGACATTCCTAAGGAATACAAAAATCTCTCTTGCTCTTACGAGTCATAACTGATAGAGTTACGCCCCATAACTGATAGGATTACGGTGCAAAACTCATAGGATTACGACCCATAACTGATATGTTTACAAATCATAACCTGGTACTCTTATAATCCTATAGTCATTCGCACCAATCCGAAAAGGCCTTTCTCGGTAGTTCCATTTATATAATGCAGAGAAGGCTTCACGCTAAGATGCTTGCAAAGCGGGATGCGGCAGGATAGTTCCGTGGCATATTCATGACCGAAGCTGTAGTCAGCATAGTCAGAGAAGATGCCAAGCTCTACTTTGTTGATGTCAAGTTTCGCTCCTGCACCGACGAAATTGCGACAAAGCGCTTCTTTCTCAAAGCAATGGGAATAAGTTGCGATAATACTTAAACCACCATTTTCATATTCTCCGATGTTGTGTTCTGCATAAGTCCATAGCGTCGGAGAATCTTTGTATAGGCTACCGCCAAGAAAGATATTGCTCTTGGAAGTCTTGTATTCTCCTTGCGCCATAACGAAAACGCCATCGCTTTTCGGGCAAATACGGAAAACATTATCCCTGCCAGCAAGGTGATAATGGCCCTCACCATTATAGACAGTCGCCTTTGCGCCCCAATGCTTACTGTCATATTCATAGTGCAAAGACATCGAAGCATAAGGGTAAGTGCATATCGGATAATTGGCAGAGATAGTAGGAAAGATGCCGTTTGAACTGTTTACGAAGAAGGATGTCACGTCGGAAGCAAAGTAATCCTCGCCGGTATTCCTCACTCCCAGAAAGACTTTATGTGTTCCTTTTGCAGTTTCCTTTTCCCATTCCATGCCGGCAACAGTTATTGTCAGCGGGACATTCTCATCAGTCACAAGGTTAGAGAATGTCTGCAAATCAGAGGCTAAGTTCTCATTTGTATGGGCAATGCTCAGTGTAGAAACATTAATACGCAGATTCTCGCTCAGTCTAACGCTGCCATCCAAACGCAATAGATTGAGGAAGTTGTAGTCGCCATGGAAGTTTGTCTGCAGTTCACCATCGTACTGTAGGCCAAACTCAAAGTTTCCCTCCTTCACAGGGAGGGCTGGGGTGGGTCTGTCCGCCTCCTCCGCATAACCGAAAAGAGGCAGCATCGAAATGATTATAAGGGCTATATATTTGTGTAAAATATTCATCGATTCTTGATTTTCGGGGTACAAAATAGCATAGCGCTTCGTGCCCAGAGAATAGGGCTTGTCGCTCCTTAGAGCGGTGCCCGTCTCTGATTCTCTGGGTGCAAAGTTAATATATTTTACTCAATTATCAGTACTTCCAGCCCACTATTTACCCACATTTGATTACACAATACCCAAAGCACAAAATATTGTATTATAGCAAAATACCCATTACTGACTATTGCGTAATACATAAAAAGTCCGTAACTTTGCACCCAGAAAATGACTTTGACGTTGACTCTGACTTTGACCGAAATCGACAAATCAGCAAATCGTCAAATCAGCAAATGAAACTATGAAACGAATGAAACTCTACGAGGCTGACGACCAGATGATCTCCCTCATCCGCGACAATTACAGCGTGCTGCAGGCCATGCAAGCCTTCGGCATCAACCTTGGTTTCGGTGACTTGACAGTAAAGCAAGTCTGCGAAGCCCAGAAAGTCGATACCCATACTTTCCTCCTCGTGGTGAACTTCATCATCAACGGCTATCGTCATCAGGGTCCGGACGAGAGCGTTTCCATACCTACTCTCATGCGCTATTTGCGGGCTTCGCACGAGTATTTTCTCGGATTCCAGTTGCCTTCCATTCGCAAAGAGCTCGAAAACGCCCTTCAGGAAGATTCCAACATGCAGACTCTCATCCTGAAACTCTATGACTCTTATGTCCGCTCTGTGCTCACTCACATGAAGTATGAGGAGAAAACGCTTTTCCCATATGTGGAGAATCTGCTGAAAGGAGAGAAGACAGCCGACTACGACATCGTCACTTTCTCGAAGCATCACGGCGACACAACATCAAAAGTCCAGGAACTCAAGAGCATCATCATCAAGTATCTCCCTGCAAATGTGCTAGCAAATAACAAGCTCACTGCCACTCTTTACCATATTTATAATATAGAAGAGTGGCTACAGCTACACGCAAATGTTGAGGACGACATCTTTATTCCTGCTATCAGTCATCTTGAACGCATCGTGGAACAGAAGGATGTTTCGGCAAAAATTTCCAACATGATCCACACAAGTCCCGAAGCAAACAACTGTCTTTCGGAGCGTGAGAAGGATGTCATCGTATGTCTCGTGCAGGGAATGGCTAACAAGGAGATTGCCGACCACTTGTTCATTTCGGTCAATACCGTAATGACTCACCGTCGCAACATAGCCCGAAAGCTCAACATCCACTCACCAGCAGGACTCACAATCTACGCCATTGTAAACAATCTTGTTGACATTTCAAAGGTGGTTCTCTAGCCCTTTTCACTCATATTCCTAAGCTTTCAGTTTGATTTTCGTATACAAAACCACTTTGTGTTTGTATACAAAACTGACTTGCGTTCGTATACAAAACTGCCTGCTTTTATCCCGCAAGTCTATCAATCTCTTTTATTCTGCAAAAGAAATTATTAAATAAAAGGCATATTTCCGATATATTTAGTATCTTTGCAGCGGTATTTGATTCCAAGAATAGACTTTGACACATGAACCTTCACAAGCATCCAAAACACTTCCTTCTGGCCTCAATGCTGATGATATTTGCTTTCAGCACAGCTTTCGCACAAAAGCATGACTGGGAGAATCCGCATGTATTTGGCATCAACAAACTGCCTTATCACGCCACTTTGCAATTGCCTTCACGAGAAGATGAGTGCAAGGAAATCATTTCGCTCGACGGCAAGTGGGCTTTCCATTGGTCGAAAGATCCTGATTCGCGACCTGCGGAGTTCTACAAGAACGACTACGATGTAACGAGTTGGGACAAGATAGATGTGCCAGGGAACTGGCAGATGCAAGGCTATGGCAAGCCTATCTACACCAATATCCCCTACCCTTTCAAGCGCAATGAGCCGTCTGTAACCAGCGAACCTCCCAAGGACTGGTACGCATACGACCATCGCAATCCTGTAGGTTCTTATGTGACCTCGTTTGATGTCACCAAGGAGATGCTGAGCCAGAACCTTATTCTGCATTTCGGAGGCGTTAAGTCAGCAATGTACGTCTGGGTAAACGGAAAGAAGGTTGGCTACAGTCAGAACTCTATGTCGCCAGCCGAGTTTGATGTCACTTCGTTTGTCCACGAGGGAAAGAACCGCCTTGCCGTGGAAGTTTACCGATGGAGCGATGGCAGTTATCTGGAAGATCAAGACATGTGGCGACTCTCAGGCATCTTCCGTCCTGTGCAATTGTGGGTGCGTCCTTTGGTGCATATCGCTGACTACAAGCTGATTGCCAAGCCGATGTTCCACATTCAGCGTGATGTTCAGATGGCAAGAGGAATGTTTTCGGCGGAAGTGAAGGTGTGCAATACAGGCAAGAAGCCCGTAAAAGACGTGCCTGTCTATGTGGCTTTGGACGGTCTTCAGATGATGGATTACATAAAGACACTTGCTCCAGGCGATACGGCTACAGTGGCTCTCCATACCATTCTTGACCATGTCCATCTTTGGTCAGCTCACGATCCTTACCTTTACCCTGTGAGCATTGACATCGAAGGCGAGCACTTTGACTATCATACCGGCTTCAAGAAGGTGGAAGTAGTGGGCAATGTGCTTAAGATAAACGGAAAGAATGTGAAGCTTCGCGGCGTGAACCGTCACGACCATCATCCTCGCACAGGTCGCTATGTTGATCGTGCAACATACGACAAGGACATATCCTTGATGAAGCAATGCAACATAAACTTCCTCCGCACATCACACTATCCTGACGATCCTTACCTCTATGAACTCTGTGACCGCTACGGAATTTTCGTGATGGACGAAGCAAACCAAGAGAGCCATGGCTACGGCTATGCAAATGAATACATGGGCAACCAGCCTGACTGGAAGGACGCTCATGTGGATAGAGCAGTGAGCCTTGTACAAAGAGACAAGAACCATCCGTCCATCTTCCTCTGGTCATTGGGAAATGAAGGTGGTGTAGGCCCTAATATCCAGGCGATGAAGGACACGATTGAGGCAATGGACAACACGCGACTGCCTTTCTACGACGGCAATCCAAAGTATTCTGCCCTTCATGATGTTGGCTATCCTTCGCCAGAAGCATTGAAAGACATGGGTAAGAGCAAGATGCAGAAGCCGATAATAGCTCGCGAATATGCTCACGCCATGGGAAACTCGATGGGAAACTTCAAGGAATACTGGGATGTGATATACGCCGATTCAAGCATCTGCGGCGCTGCCATCTGGGATTGGGTGGATCAGGGCATTGCCATGCCAATTGATAATGGAATTCAGAATGCATTATATGGACGCCCTCATACATCGGAACTCAGTAAGCATGACGATGAATACTGGGCATACGGCGGCGATTTTGGCGACAAACCGAACGACGACAACTTCCTTATCAACGGCATCGTAGGTCCTGACCGCAAGCCAAATCCGCACTTTTACGAGGTGCAATATGTCTATCAGCCTATTCATTTCAGCTACGAAAATGGGGAGATAAAGAAGCAGAGTATGGATCCTTTCGTGATGGTGAACGACTTTGATTACATCGTTGAACGAAAGAAGTTTGAAGACACAGACAGCCTTATTTACATCTCTGCCGTGCTGCCAGAAGACAAGCCTTGGGCAAAGAAAGGCACCGTAATAGCCCACGACTGTTTCGAGGTCAGTGAGCATCGCTTCCCTATCGGCATCGCAACAAGTCGCAAAGCGCCGAAAGTCACCCGTAAGGGAGAACAACTTCTGGTAGAAACAAAGAATAGTATAATAACTTTTGATGCCACCAATGGAGCAGTACAACAACTGACTGTAAATGGCGAATCATTGTTGTCCCAACCTCTTGAGCCTTACTTCTGGAAGCCGGAGAACGACAATCAGTGGAAAGCCAATTTCAAGGAGCGTACTGCCCTCTGGATGGACTGTGCAGCAAAACGGGAACTCAAGGATCTAAATATAAAAGAAGGAAAGCATAAGTTGATTATTGAGTTCCAGATGTCGCTACCTGTTGGTGCCGACTACACTCTCCGCTATGAAATAAACAACGATGGAGAACTGCTGGTACATGCCTCATACGTACCAAAGGCCGATGACATTCCACTCATTCCGAAATTCGGTATGCGCTGCGCTATCAACAGTATTGACAATAATATAATGTACGTGGGACGAGGTCCTTACGAGAACTATCCAGACCGTAAACTCTCTCAACACATTGGGGCATACTATCTCTCGCTCGACGAGATGAAAACGGAATACATACGACCACAGGACAATGGCTACCGATGTGACACACGCATTATCAGCGCAAACACTGAAAAGCACACCATTAAAATTGAAGGTTTACAACCTCTATGCTTCAATGCTCGCGACTACGCCGACGAGGAACTTAACCGTGGCCATCGCCATCCGCAAGACATTTTGCGCGACGGGCTTCTCCACATGAACATTGACCTTAATGTTCACGGCGTTGGAGGCATAAACGCATGGGGAGCAAGGACATTGCCTGAATACACTCTACCCGGAAACAAGGCTTATGAGTATGGATTTATCGTGAGAATATTACCATTACAGTATGAAAGATAATACTATTGAACAAATGAGATAACTGCATAAAGTTCAGTATTATGAGAAATAGAGGAAAATTCCCCTAAATTCCATCAAGAACTAATAAAACTACTTATCAAAAAAAACTGAAACACCTATTATGAAAGTAATCATACTAAACGGAAGCCCTAAAGCAGAAGGCAACACAGCTACGGCACTCCATGAAGTGGAACGCACCTTGCAGGAGCAGGGTATAGAGACAGAATGGATTCATGTAGGTCATCGCCAGATTCACGGCTGTATAGCCTGCAACAAATGTTGGAGAACAGGCATTTGTGCCTTCGGAGATATCGTAAATGAAATATCAGATAAAATGCAAGAGGCTGATGGATTACTCATCGGTTCATCCGTTTACTTTGCTTCACCAAACGGCACTCTGATTGCCCTGCTCGACCGATTATTCTACTCTAACCTGCATTCCGACTGGACAATGAAGGTCGGAGCGTCTGTTAGTATAGCTCGTCGCGGTGGAGCTACAGCAACAATGGATGTGCTAAACAAGTACTTCCTAAAGACCAACATGCCTGTAGTCCCTTCTCAATACTGGAGCATCGCCCACGGAACAGCTCCAGGAGAAGTCTGCCAAGATGAAGAAGGCATGCAGACAATGCGTCAACTTGGACTCAACATGGCATTCTTGATTAAGGCTATTAAGCTCGGAATGAAGGAATTTGGTTCGCCAAAAATTAAGGAAGAACTCGTAGAAACACACTACATCAGATAATAAAGGCAAATGCTTTCTCTCAATACGGCAACTGCCACCGTTTTGCATAGAAAACGGTGGCAGTTACTTTTATCTATGATTGTTATACTTATTGTTTCATTAAATACTGACCTTTACCACTGGTCATTCGATTGAGACTGATGGCATGGCGCGGACAAACATGATAACATGCCATACAAGTCATGCAGCGACCAGTATGCTTCCAAACAGGCTTCTTGCTAGCGGAAAGTTGCATATTATCTACCTGGCAGATATCTACACACTTACCACAACCGACACAAGCATTGGCTTCAACACGAAAAGTCTTGTCGGTGATGAGTACATGATGGAAGAATCCTCCTATTACCTTAGATTTAAGGTATGCACAGGCACCTTCATGAACTTCATAAACTCCTCTTTTACCCTCACGAATGATCTTTGCTATCTGAGGAACTCTCTGCTTTGCTTTCTCTAGTTTCTTCTGTTCTTTGATCTTGCTATCAACATCCATAAATGGCAACCCCACATAACTTTCTGGCATTGTTATGGAAAAAGCCCCTGCTATGCTAATCCCCAAACCTAGACGATTGAATGTTTTACGAAGATATTTAATAGTCTGACCACAATCGTCGCCACAAGTCAACACTACATAAATGCTTCCTTCTATGTCACTCAAGCTATGAGCCTTAAGAAATTTCTCCACAATACTAGGCACCCGCCATCCATGAACAGGAAAACATAAAACATCCTTTCCGCCTTTCCCTGAATGGATAGGTGGAATATCTACAAAATTTTCATCAACAGACTGCTCTTTATTATTGAGTGAAGCCGTGATGGAAACTGCCATATCGCCAAGTTCATTTGCAAGAAGATTGGCTATGTAACGAGTATTTCCTGTTGCAGAAAAGTAGTAAATCATAGTTCAATAACTAAATAAATAGCTTAACGATTAAATTATGATTCTATTTATGCTTTCTGTTTGCACGCTGCTGACGATACTTGGCTTTCTGTCTAGCACTTCCAGAGCCGTGAGCACCAGTAATATATGCCTTCTTCTTAGCTTTCGTCTTTACCTTGCCGTCTTCTTCCTTCTTGCGTGCAGGACGGAATGTAATGCCGCCACCAGCAATGATGTCATCAATATTATCGCTCATATTATGCTTATTTTGGGTACAAAGTTAAGAAAATTTCCAATAATTGCAAAATTTCAATTACAAACTATTGACACTTTGCAAATTCCCACATTACAATACCAGCAGTAACGCTTACATTCATCGAATGTTTTGTGCCAAATTGCGGAATTTCAATACACACATCACAATCATCAATAACAGTTTGTTGAACTCCCTTAACCTCATTTCCCATAAAAACAGCATACTTCTTTCCTTTTTCTATCTTAAAATCATTAAGCATTACAGAACCATCGCACTGTTCTATAGCACAAAGTTTGTAGCCTTTCCCTTTTAAATATGTTACTGCATCCATAGTATCTTTGAAATACTTCCATTCAACACTTTCTTCAGCACCTAAAGCTGTTTTATGGATTTCGTTGCTTGGCGGTGTAGCGGTAATACCACAAAGAATAACTTTTTCAATTCTAAACGCATCTGCAGTACGAAAAACACTGCCTATATTATACATTGATCTAACATTATCAAGTACAACAACAAGAGGAGTTTTCTCTGCAAGATGAAATTCCTCTACACTAATACGTTCAATTTCTATCGTCTTAAGCTTTCTTGGCATGTGAATTATAGAATAATATTAAAGGATACTTGGAGTCTTAATATAATAAAAGGATAACATATCACAACAAAGAAAAGCCTTGACACTCTCATCAGAGCATCAAGGCTTTCTTTATCATTTGATTTTTCAAGAAGGGCAGCGACCTACTCTCCCACATTGCATTGCAGTACCATCGGCGCGCACGGGCTTAACTTCTCTGTTCGGAATGGGAAGAGGTGATCCCCGTCGCTATAACCACCCAGAATATTGGTTATTGCACAAAGCAAAGCTTCGCTAATTGATAATGGATAATGGATAATTGATAATAGGCTTGCGCCTTATAATTCTTAATTTTCAATTATCAATTATCAATTTTCAATTAAAAACTCCGTTTTTTACAATTTTCACCCTGAAAGTATCAGCTACTCTTATTCCCGGAAAGTTTCGGGCAATTAGTAGTGCTCGGCTTTGACGTCACCGTCTTTACACCTGCACCCTATCAACGTCATCGTCTTTGACGACCCTCAAAGGAGTTCTAATCTTGCGGCT
>JAZLHI010000100.1:0-2141 GCA_045616725.1 Prevotella sp.
TGCCATGGACTATGAATTTTACTCAGAAACTGGGGTGGCGATGGTTCAACTCGCCTTCTGCCGACTCATGTATAACAAAATTTGTGATTGAAATTTAAACAGCTTCTTATATTTGGGCGTGAACGATACAGACTTATCGAATTATTTGTTTATCTTTGTCGCATGAACAACTAATATCATAATAATTGGAATCGAAAATGCAAACGTACGAGGAATCATGGAATGAGATAATCAATGCAGGGTTCCGAGATAATCCTCTCCTCAAGTTTCGCATATTCAGCCTGGAGGGCAGTACCTTGTAACGGAAACGATACATCTGTTCAAGGTAGTGGCTTCCAGCCACCGACTCCTCAGGGAGTTCCTTGTCTGGGCACATCCTCTTCACGAAGGAGTTTACCCTGAGCTTGTCGAAGGGCTGTGCTCAGAGTATGTACCCAGTTACTAAGATACTGGCTTCCAGCCAGAACAGAACATGCAAAACTTAAATTGTTGATTTTTTCGTTTTTTTTCGTTTTTTTTTCGATTAGTAATGATTAAAAAATAACTTCCTAAAGTTTCTCATACCTATGAGCACTTAATAAGATAGTTCCACTTAGGCAGTGAGTCATCAAAAACGATTCTCCTGCTTTTCTCCGATTCGTAGGATTCCATAATGGGTCTTTTCGTTTCATACGTTCTTTGATTTATTGTAGCGATAATAGAGAGTCCTTTCTTGGTGGTTGTACTTTCAGCTCTAACTTTGGCATCCTCAATGGTAAGTAGCGGAGCTCCGCTCCAACTCCTTGTGATTGGCCCGAAAACACAATGCTCTATGGGATTGTATTTCGAGCAGTATGGAGGATAATGCAGCATTATGATGTTGAGCCCCAGTCTGTAAGACAGCCTCATGAAAGATTGTTTGACGACATGATGTGAGCAGGCGTTTGAACCGCCCCCGTCACAAAGGATGCATATAGTATCGGTGTCGGGATACTGCCACTGCAGATGTTCCGTCCACACCCTTTCAATGTTGTCACAGACAAAGTCTGATGTATCGTGGCTCGTCCCCAAGGTGATATACGCTTTGTTGGCATTGACATCAAAGATGCCGTGTGGCACGATGGTTCCCCTTGAGAAGGTCTTGAAGTCATGGTCGTAGCTCTTTGGCGTTCCTCCTTTGGAGGATACCTTTCCCGCACGCTTGAAGTTGCCTATCATCTCCTTCTTTTTGGTGTCAATGCTGAGAACAGGAATGTCAGCAGATTCACATTCGCTCAACACGCTCTTTATCTTCTCGAACTGGGCATTGCGGTCTTTCACATCCTTCAACGTCAGGGACTTGGTGAAGCTTCTGTCCCTGAAACCTCTGACAGTTTTCATCTGCCTTACTGTATAGGGACTGACATTGACACCACGTTTCTTGAATAGGGCTACCATCTGTGATGTGGACACTGTCAGCCAGATGACATCAGGATCCTGAGGCAAACCGGCAGTATGTGCTTCTGCGATCTCATCAAAGACTGACAGGTACTCAGGGTGCTTTTCAAGTACAGGCTTCCTGCCTCCGCCCGCCTTCCTCACGCGATTCTTAGGAAAGGTATCATTGGACATGGATTTGAGCTCGCGGATGCCGCTGTAGATTGTGTCTATGCAGACTCCTGCAGCTTGCGCTACCAAGGACACGCCATGATAACCCAATGCACACGCTTTGCTAGCCAGGAACTGGCGTCTCTGGCGTTCGTCATAGCTTATCATGCATTGTCTCTCCATATCGCTAACCACTATATCTGTTGGGATTTTCGTAACTGACATAACCGACTGTTAATCAGTTATAAAGTTACGAGTTTCCCTTCAGATTTCAAAATATATTCAGTTGAATATCAATAAGTTAAATGTTAAATTATGCTACACAAATGATCAAGAATAGAACTGATAAATTACATCGAATTAACGAGAGAATCACGACCTCTCATAGTCATATTCCTATGGCGTAAACTTTAGGAAGTTATTTTTTAACGATTACTAAAGACGTTTACTCGACGTCTTGTCTTTGCGGTTCAGAACTTCGCAACTTCAAATCTTGCAAAAGACAGGGCAACGGTAGATGTCCCGGGATGTGATATTTCATATTCCTTACCACCAAATATACACAACATGTCATT
>JAZLHI010000101.1:0-10397 GCA_045616725.1 Prevotella sp.
CCTCAGTATCGCAGCTGCATCTTCTATCGCAACGAACAGCAGAAAGAAGAGGCAGAAAGCGTGATGAACCTTCTGCGTTCAAAAGGATACGAGGTAAACACACTTCTTCTCCCAGAGTGCAAGTTCTGGATTGGCGAGGAATATCATCAGAAGTACTACGAGAAGACAGGCGGCGAACCTTACTGCCATTTCAGAACAAGGAAGTTCTAATCATCAAAAGAATATCATAAGTAGCCCTTCAAAAATAGTTTTATATTTCTCCCGAATTAGTGAACCGAAGGTCGGCGGTCCGAAGGAGAAAGTCAAATCCTCGCCCTACAAAGATTTCATCAAGAATTGTCTATTAACCCATAAAACCATTTATTATGAGAACAAAACTCACCTTATTCCTTCTGTTCTTCTGCGTCGCAATCTTTGCGCAGAAGATCAAGGTTGCTTGCATCGGCAACAGCATCACATATGGTTATACAATAGAAAACCGCGACAAGGATTCATATCCTGCTCAGCTTCAGGCGTTGCTGGGCGAAGGTTATGATGTGCAGAACTACGGCAACTGTGGAAAGACGGCACAGAATGATGCTGACGATCCATATACCAAATGCCCTGAATATCAGCAAGCGAAGGATTTCCTTCCGCAGATAGCAGTGATAAAGCTTGGCACCAACGACAGCAAACCGCAGAACTGGGTTAGCGTGGAGCGCTTCATAAAGGACCTTGAAGCACTCGCAGTAGAGTTTGAGAACCTGCCAAGCAAACCGAAGATCATAATCTGTCTGCCAGCAAAAGCCTACAAGGTGGCATGGAGCATTCGTGACGAGGTCATCCAGCAGCAGCTCCCTGCCATAAAGAAACTTGCCAAGAAGCACCACTGGCCGCTCATCAATCTCTACAAGAAGACAAGCGGCAAGCCTGAGCTCTTCCCTGACGGCATACATCCAAATGCGGAAGGAGCAGGCATCATAGCTGCCGAGGTCAAGAAGGCTGTGGTAAAGTGACACAAATCTTGAAGTCTCAATGAAACCGCAAATCCCACACCCACTAATCTCCATCATACCGCTCATCGTGCTGATTGCCATGATAGCGACGGTGATGAGGATGCTTCCCGATGATGCTCTCAGTGGAGCGAGTCAGATATCCATGATGATTGCCACCTCCATCTGCGTGGCACTCTCCATGGCAATCTATCGCACCAAATGGCAAGTGTTTGAGGATAGCATCAAGACAACCATTGGCGACACCTCCGTATCGATACTCATCTTGTTGCTCATCGGTGTCATGTCCAGCTCATGGATGATTAGTGGAGTCGTACCTACCTTGATTTATTATGGTGTGCAAATCATCACACCATCCCTCTTCCTGCCATGCGCTTGCATCATCTCTGCGTTGGTATCGCTGATGACCGGCACATCGTGGACAACAATAGCCACGATAGGCATCGCCCTGCTTGGCATTGGCAATGCGCTCAGCGTTCCCGAGGGATTTACGGCAGGTGCCATCATCTCCGGAGCATATTTCGGAGACAAGATGTCGCCAATGTCCGACACCACCGTGCTTGCCTCCTCCGTTTCCGGAGCCGACCTCTTCAAGCATATCCGTTACATGATGTACACCACCGTGCCGAGCATCACCATCAGCCTTCTGCTATACCTCATCATGGGCTTTTTGTTCTCTGGTGAAAGGGTTGAGCCAAGCATCTATCTCCAAGGATTGGAACATAGTTTCCACATCACCGCATGGACATTCCTCGCTCCCCTTTTCACCGGCATCCTCATTTGGAAGAAAGTGCCTTCGTTCATCACCCTCACACTTTCGTCCATAGCCGCCATCGTATGCGCCATCGTGCTGCAGACAGACGCACTGATGGAGATAACTGGCACACAAACCGCAACGCTTGGCACCACATTCATGGCGGTGCTGAAAGTATGCTATTCCAGCACACAGCTTGATACAGGATTCGCTGAAGTCAACAACCTTGTTGCCACGAGAGGAATGGCAGGAATGCTCGATACCGTATGGCTCATACTCTGTGCCATGTGCTTCGGCTCGTGTATGGTGGCAAGCAATATGCTAAAGAGCCTCACGCGCATACTGCTCAAAACCATTCGAAACACTTTTTCCCTAGTCACCTCAACCGTTGCCTCTGGTGTGCTGCTCAACCTCATCATGGGCGACCAATTCCTGTCCATCATCATGAATGCGTCAATCTACAAGGAAGAATACGCCGACCGAGGCTATCAGCCAGAGCTGCTGAGCCGTTCCACAGAAGACTCAGCCACCGTCACTTCCGTACTCGTTCCCTGGACAGCGTGTGGCATGACGCAATCAACAGTCCTCGGCATACCAACCCTCGTCTATCTCCCCTTCTGCTTCTTCAACATCATAAGCCCCATCATGAGCATCCTCTATGCGTTGTTTGGGAAGATACCTAAGAGTAACGATAACGGGGTTAACGATTAAAACTAAAATTCAAGACACAATAAACACTCTGGCAAAACACCAGGAGAGTACGCAAAAAGAATGGCAAAACAAACACAAACGCAATAAATCCACTATATCTACGTTATTATATAAAATTCAAGATTCATCTAAATACAATGAAAAAGATTCTTTACGCAGTACTCGTCGCTGCAATGGTGGCTTGTACGCAAAACAAAACAACAAACAACATGGAAACTGATAACGTAACCAACGATTCTACGGACGTAGTAGCAAGCGTACTGAAAGACAGCGCGGCACTCAATCTTGCGGATTTTGAATGGACACGCGAGCCGGAATCTTGTGTCATCAAGGACGTGGATTCGACAGGATCTCCAACCGTAGAAGTTGTTACCAAACCGCACACGGACCTTTGGCAGCGTACATACTACCACTTCCAGAACGACAATGCTCCTGTCTTCCAGATTAAGACAAAGGAGAAGTTCTTCAGCTTCATCGTAAAGACAAACTTCGAGGAAAGCCATCATCGTTTCGACCAGTGCGGCGTGGTGATGTATCTTGACTCTGAGAACTGGCTGAAAGGAAGCATCGAGTACGAGAACGAGAAGTTCCAGCACCTCGGCAGCGTAGCTACAAACCACGGCTACAGCGACTGGGCGACAACAGCCATCCCTGCTGATGTGAAGAGTATGTGGTATCGTCTTTCGCGCCGTGAGGATGACTACTGCATAGAGTGCTCAACAGACGGAAAGGAATGGAGCCAAATGCGTGTCTGCCACATATACGAGGCAAAGGATTGGATACGTTTCGGCATATATGCCTGCTCGCCTGAGGAATCTTCGTTCAAGGCTGTGTTTACAGACATGAAGATTACCGAATGTATGTGGAAGGCTCATGACGGTCAGCAGCCGGATTAAAAATAAGGAAGCTAACTTCCGCAAGCTCAAATTGAGTAACAAAAAACAATAAAAGATGAAAAAGACAGCACTCATTACAGGTGCCACTAGTGGTATCGGTGAAGCCTGTGCAAGACGATTTGCTGAAGGCGGTTACAATTTGATCCTCACGGCAAGACGTGCGGACAAACTTGAAGCCATCAAGCAAGAACTTGAAGCTGATGGATTCGACAAGCTCACCAACCAGCCAACAAAAGTTAAGACTCTCGTGTTTGACGTTCGTGATGCAGAAGCGGCAAAGACTGCCATCGAATCTCTGGATGCTGAATGGAAGACAATTGACGTTCTCATCAACAATGCAGGCCTTGCACTTGGTTTGGAGAAGGAGTACGAAGGTGATCCTGAGGATTGGAACACAATGATTGACACCAACATCAAGGGATTGCTGACCATGACTCGCCTCATTGTGCCAGAAATGGTGAAACGCAATGAGGGTCATGTCATTAACATTGGCAGTGTGGCTGGTGATGCAGCATACGCTGGAGGAAACGTGTATTGTGCAACCAAGGCTGCAGTAAAGGCAATTACCGATGGCTTGCGCATTGATGTTGCAGAATCAGCCGTTCGTGTGACAAACCTGAAGCCAGGTTTGGTTGAGACAAACTTCAGCAACGTGCGTTTCCATGGTGACAACGAGCGTGCAGACAACGTATATAAAGGAATCAAGCCTTTGACTGGCGCAGACATTGCCGATGTAGCATTCTATGCTGCAAGTGCTCCTAAGCATGTGCAGATTGCAGAGGTACTCATCCTAGCAACGCATCAGGCAAGTGGTAGCGTGATCCACAGAAATATGTGCTTATAATTTAAACTATATGAAACTGAAAATTACGACTTTATTGGCTTGCTTTATGAGCTTAATGGGATGCAATGCCCAGAACGAAGAATCTGCAGACATTGATGTATTCACCTCCGCAAATGGCACCAATGTTTCCTTGCATTGCATCAAGCATGGCAGCCTCAGCATCAACGTGGGAGACAAGTGGATTTACGTTGACCCTGTAACGGATAAGGTTCAGCCTGTAACCGACTTTTCCACAATGCCAAAGGCTGATTACATTCTCGTAACTCATGAACACGGAGACCACCTTGACGCAAAGGCTATTGAGCAGCTCACAAAAGAGGGTACAACCCTTGTAGTAAATCCAAGAAGCAGCGAGATTCTCGGAGGTAAGGGTGACGTGATGAGAAACGGTGACAACAAAGAAATAGGCTCTTGGAAAGTTGACGCCGTTCCTGCATACAACACCTCTGCCGACAAACAGCAGTTCCATCCAAAGGGACGTGACAATGGTTATATACTGACCATCGAAGGCTTGCGCATTTACATTGCTGGCGATACAGAGCCAATCCCAGAGATGCAGAACATCAAGGACATTGACATTGCATTCCTCCCTTGCAACCTTCCGTTCACCATGACTCCAGAACAATTGGCCGAAGCTGCAAAGGTGATCCGCCCAAAGGTGCTCTTCCCATATCACTATGGAAAGACAGACATCCAGCAGGTAGTCAAATTGCTTGACGGAAGCGGGATTGACGTTAGGATCAGGCAGTATCAGTAAAACCCGCATTTCGGGCATTTGCCGTCACCATCTAACTTGATTCCGCATAGAGGACAGCGTTCACAGCATAAGCTAAACTCATAGCTCCTACCCACCCGTTGGTTTTCTACTAGCACCAGAACTCAGGTTCGCCAATGGGCTGCATCTCGCCTTGGCATTTAGGGCAAGTCTTGCCGTCCCACACCTTTATGTCATCGCTCATGCATTTCGGACACAATCTGCCAAACTCCGAACCGAAAGAAGGAGCAATCTCTGCTATGATTCCCCCCACAGTCAGGTTCTGTATCGTGCGGCATTCGCAACACACCACTTGACTGATATGCTGCTTGAAGAATCCGTAGCCGGAATAAACCTCCGCTTCATAGCCACATTGCTTGCAGATATGTCTTTGTTTGCTTGCCATAAATATATCCTAAATAACAAACGGACAATAGGCACTATTATTGTGGTAAGGCGACAAGTTATAGTGTAACTTTCTAAAAAGCAGAGATGGGATGCAACTCAACCGAGTAGCATCCCATCTCTCATAAATATTATACCCTAATTATTACTTAACCTCCTCAAAGTCTGCGTCCTGGATGTCTGGACCGTTCTGGCCGTTGTTCTGACCGCCCTGAGCCTGCTGGCCTGCGTTGAAGCCGCCCATGTCTGGACCCGCCTGAGCACCGCCCTGAGCTGCCTGAGCCTGCTGATACATCTTTGTTGCGGCTGCGTTGAGCTCTGCGATTGCTGCGTCGATAGCAGGGATGTCTGCTGCCTTGTGAGCATCCTTGAGCTTGCTGATAGCAGCCTCTACCTCAGACTTGATGGCTGGGTCGAGCTTGTCGCCGCTTTCCTTGAGCATGTTCTCTGTCTGGAAGATCATTGAGTCAGCCTGGTTGAGCTTGTCAATCTTCTCGCGCTCTGCCTTGTCAGCAGCTGCGTTAGCCTCTGCCTCAGCCTTCATGCGCTCGATTTCCTCCTTTGAAAGACCAGAAGAAGCCTCGATGCGGATAGACTGCTCCTTGCCTGTTGCCTTATCCTTGGCAGATACAGAGAGGATACCGTTTGCGTCGATGTCGAATGTTACCTCAATCTGTGGCACACCGCGTGGAGCAGGAGTGATACCGCCGAGGTTGAAGTTACCGATAGACTTGTTCTGTGAAGCCATTGGACGCTCACCCTGAAGAACGTGGATAGTAACCTCTGTCTGGTTGTCGGCAGCAGTAGAGAATGTCTGAGTCTGCTTGCAAGGGATTGTAGAGTTAGCATCGATGAGCTTAGTCATCACGCCACCCATGGTCTCGATACCGAGAGTAAGAGGAGTAACGTCGAGGAGCACGATGTCGCCAACGCCTTCTTCCTTGTTGAGGATAGCACCCTGGATACAAGCACCTACTGCAACAACCTCGTCTGGGTTAACGCCCTTTGAAGGCTCCTTGCCGAAGTAGTTCTTCACGATCTGCTGAACAGCAGGAATACGAGTAGAACCACCTACGAGGATAACTTCGTCAATGTCTGATGTAGAGAGCTTAGCGTCGCGCATAGCGTTCTGGCAAGGTACGAGACAAGCCTGGATGAGGTTGTTTGCGAGCTGCTCGAACTTAGCACGAGTAAGGTTCTTCATCAAGTGCTTTGGCACACCGCCTACAGGCATGATGTAAGGGAGGTTGATCTCTGTAGAAGTAGAGCTTGAGAGTTCAATCTTAGCCTTCTCAGCTGCTTCCTTCAAGCGCTGCATAGCCATTGGATCCTGAGTGAGGTCTGCACCTTCGTCGTTTTTGAACTCCTGAACGAGCCAGTCGATGATTACCTGGTCGAAGTCGTCACCACCGAGGTGAGTATCACCGTTTGTAGAGAGCACTTCGAATACGCCGCCACCGAACTCAAGGATAGAGATGTCGAATGTACCACCACCGAGGTCGAACACGGCAATCTTCATGTCCTTATTAGCCTTGTCAACACCGTAAGCGAGGGCTGCAGCTGTTGGCTCGTTAACGATACGGAGAACGTTAAGACCTGCGATAGCACCTGCCTCCTTAGTTGCCTGGCGCTGAGAGTCAGAGAAGTAAGCAGGAACTGTGATTACAGCGTCTGTAACTTCCTGTCCGAGATAGTCCTCAGCAGTCTTCTTCATCTTCTGGAGAGTCATTGCAGAGATCTCCTGTGGAGTGTACTGCTTGCCGTTGATGTCAACGCGAGGAGTGTTGTTTACGTTTACTACTGAATAAGGCACGCGAGCGATTTCCTTCTCTACCTGCTGGTAAGTCTCACCCATGAAACGCTTGATAGAGTAGATAGTGTTCTTAGGGTTTGTGATAGCCTGACGCTTAGCTGGGTCACCAACCTTGCGCTCGCCATTCTCTACGAAACCGATTACAGAAGGAGTTGTACGCTTACCTTCACTGTTAGCGATAACCACTGGTTCGCTACCTTCAAATACTGCGACACATGAGTTTGTTGTGCCGAGGTCAATACCAATTACTTTTCCCATAGTTGTATTTTCTTTTTTATTTTGTTCTATAATTAATGTTTTGAAGTCGGTCTTGAAATTAGTTGTTCAAGGTCTTCGTTTTATTATTATACAAACGCCGTGCCAAAAATCCAAATTCCATCATAAAGACGAGAAAAAACATTCTTTTCGGTCGCCGTTTAAACATTATTATACAAATGCTTTGCCAAAAAGCGCAAAATGTTTAATATGTAACCTCCATAATAAAAAAAGCAAGACATTGAGCACATCAATCGTGTACGCAGTGTCTTGCTTTGTAGTGTGAGAGGAAGTAGCTGAGCCATCACTTGACTCACAAAACCTCGTTAATAAACGAACTAGATTTTTGCAACGATTCTGCGGCAGTTGGAAACGACACCCCATGGCGTCGTTAATGAGTGAAATTGGTTTTGCGAAGTTTCCAATGCTGCAGTTTAACGACGCCATGAGGCGTCGTTTCCAAGTGGGCACGTTGCATTGCCTTTTTGGATTTGGCAATGCCACATACCCACTCTATTTAAAACCTCCTGGATTAGGGTCTTTGCCTGTTTTGGCATAAGTTGTAAATTCTAACCTTACTGGCAGACAGCGCGGACAGATAGACCGCCGTACCGGTAGATGCCGTTCGAGCCAACACCGCTCGAACGGAAGCCCAAGTAGTACGCGCCGTCCGAGAAGCTCGAAAGGAGCGACGACGACCAGTAGTAGCCGTAGGACCCGGCATCGTAGAGCGAACCCGCGCCGCGATAGCCGGCAGCAGGAAGGAAAATGGAATTACCATTCGGGCCAACAACCTTGTAACCAGAAACGCCATTCTGGGTAGTCCAAGTCCAGGTGCATTTAGTACGGAGTTCATCCTGCTCAACATTTGTAGGCATGCGCCATGAGCCGCCCCAGTTTGCACGAGCTGCATCATCGGAGAGGTCAATGGTGGTCTTGTTATCAACCGTACCGTAACTTAAAGAGGTACAATACTTGGTCATGGTTGTAGAAGAGCCATTGCACCACTTGTATGAATTCCAATCGTAGGTGGTCTTTGGACTTGTCTCGCCCCAAGCGAAGTAGTCGCCATAGTATTCTGGAGCTGTTGCGCCGACATTGCAATTTGCCCATTTTACAGAAAGGCCAAGGTCAACAGCTTTTGCCTTGAATTCTTCTGTAGTGAATGTCTTGACGTCCTTTGCCATCATTTTCATGCCGTCCTTTGTAGCGTATGCACGATAGTAGTAAGTAGTCTTGGGCTTCAAACCGTCAACAGTCAGCTCGTAGGAATTGTCCGACTTCAAAGAAGAGGTCTCAACGACATTTGAACTTTCCGGCTTCGGAGCCTTGTCTGTCTCAGAATAGCAGAAGCCGACTTTTCCATTAGCACCGTACGCATAGCCCTTGAGGACGACACTGCTGTAATCTTTAACATCAGCAGAAGCTGTAACAGATACGTCCTTTGGAGCCGCAGGAGAATCGTCATCGTCGCTGCTACAAGCGGTGAATGCGAAAGCCGTCATGAGAGCGACGGCAATTGTCAATAAATACTTTTTCATTTTGCTTTTGTTAATTATAGATTAAACTTTGATTATACATATCCAAAAAGCCTGCTACAAGCGCTCGTATGAGCACCTATAGCAGGCTTTATACTATACACCAAGTCTAAGGCGGAAGGCGTTACCCCCCCCGACGTAAACAACTAATAATCAGACTATTAGGGTACACTGCAATTATTTTTTCCTTATCTCGTTGCATGATTTCAGATTTACAGTTTATTGATCTCATCTATGGACAGGTCTGTGGCCTGGGAAATCTGGTCTAAGCTCATCCCCATTGCCTTTAAGTTTCTTGCTATCTGCACGTTTCTTTTTTCAACGCCGATAGCCTCGCCTTCTACCAATCCTTCTGCACGACCTTTCTTCTCTGCAGTCTCCGTAACAGCGAAGAGATCCCAGAAATCCTTCTGACTTTCGCGGTAGTCGCGACGCTCTTCAAGTGAGAAGTTTGCGTATCTTTCGTGTGATGTCAGGTCTCCCATAGTAAACTTATATTTTGCAATATGGTGCAAAGTTATGGATTTATTCCGAAAGACAAAAGTAATTGCAAGAAAAAACACTCAAAGTAATCGGAAAATCACACTTTTCCTTTGCCAAAAAGCACAAAATGTGTAATTTTGTAGCGAATTTAGTTCGCAGGACGCTGCGAGGGTAAGAGGTATTCATAAAAACGATTATTCTTCAGTTTAATCAAAAATGGATTTTTCTTAAGATTTTGGTTTGGATGTCGAGCGAAGCGATCCCTCCAAAAGCCCTCAACAAAGCGAGGTATTCGAGCGCATTTTAGTAGAGATTCTTGTTAAAGATTTTTATAATATGACACAATACGAATTTGAAATCAAACGCAAACAGGTGTGTGACAAGATAGTTGGTTGTGCATTCGCATCTTATAACTACTGGCATTCAGGAGTTGACGAACTTGTTTACGAAGCCGGTCTTTGTTGTGAGCTTGAAGATGCAGGATTCATCGTACATCGCCAAGAAGATTTTCCCATCTATTATAAAGGCCGTGCAACTTGCGTAAAGCGTAGATTTGACCTGATAGTAGCAGATATGGAACTAGGAAACATTATTCTTGAGCTAAAGGCACTTGATACTGTTGGTGAACAACAGAGAAAGCAACTATGGTCATACCTAAGACTTACTAATTGCCCTTTTGGTATGCTGATCAATTTCAGTCCAGGTGGTGTATATACTGAACGTTGGGGGTATGACACCAATACTCAAAAATGCTATCGAATACGATAATCTTAAACAAAAATCACAACGAAAAATACGCTCCAGTGCGTCGCTTTTGGAAACGATTTTTAGGGGATCGTCGCAAAGCTCCTCGAAATCCAAACTAACATCATAACAAAAATCATCAACATAGACATTAAAAGACAAAAAACAAAACTATGAAACTAATGTACGTACACGGCTTCGGCTCATC
>JAZLHI010000102.1:0-5954 GCA_045616725.1 Prevotella sp.
GTTTGACTTTGTTGACAAGCGTGTCCGCATGGAACTGCTCTACAATCTCGGTGCTATAATGACTCCTCACGCAGCCTATATGCAGACGCTCGGATTGGAAACCTTGGAAGCACGCTACAAGATGCAAGCGGCAAATGCCCTCAGCGTAGCGAAAGCCTTGCAGACGGTGGAAGGTATAGCGAGCGTGAACTATGTGGGACTTGAGGACAATCCTTATCACGAACTTGCCAAGAGTCAGTTTGGTGAAACTGCCGGTGCAATGCTCACCTTCGACCTTGCGTCACGCGAAGATTGCTGGAGACTGATAGACAATGTGAAGGTCATTCACCGTGCTACGAACCTCTTCGACAATCGCTCACTAATCATCCATCCTGCCACTACGATATTCGGCAACTTCCCACCAGCAGTGCGTAGGTCTATGCAGGTGAATGAGACGACCATCCGTCTCAGCGTAGGACTTGAGCATCCAGAAGATATTATTAATGATATTATTCAAGCAACCAAAACTAAAAACCATATATGAAGATAACAGTAAACGACGAACAGCAGGAGGTACGCGAGGGCATAAGCATCAGCGACCTTATCAAGGAAAACGATGTGGCTCAGCCAGAAATGGTTTCCGTACAGCTTAACGAGGAATTCGTTGACCGTGATGACTTTGACGCAACCATCCTCAAGGATGGTGATGTGGTGGATTTCCTATATTTCATGGGAGGCGGTATACTAACTTATTAATTCGTAATGCGTAATTCATAATTCGTAAAAAATCGGCAAATCAGTAAATCGGTAAATCAGTAAATGTAACTATGTTTGATTTCACAGAAGAAGAGCTGAACCGCTACAGCCGCCATATCCTGTTGCAGGATGTAGGCGTGGAAGGTCAGGAAAAGATAAGACAAGGTAAGGTGCTGGTAATTGGTGCTGGCGGACTTGGAGCACCTGTGGCAATGTATCTAGCAGCTGCCGGTGTTGGCACTATCGGCATCGTTGATGGCGATGTTGTTGATCTCAGCAATTTGCAGCGACAGATCATACACACCACTCCCGACATCGGCAAGGCAAAGGTGATTTCTGCCAAGGAGACCATAGAAGCAATAAATCCGAATGTGAAAGTCAATGCCATTCAGGAATTTCTTTGGGCAGACAACATCCGCGAGATTATCCGCGACTACGACTTCGTGATTGACGGAACGGACAATTTTCCAGTGAAGTTCCTCATCAACGATGCGTGCGTGATGGAAGAAAAACCTTTCAGCCACGGCGGCATTCTTAGGTTTGAAGGTCAGACATTCACTCATCTTCCTGGCACGGCTTGCTATCGCTGTATGTTCAAAACGCCACCACCTGCAGGTGCAGTGCCAACTTGCTCACAGGCTGGCGTGCTCGGAGCAATAGCCGGAATGCTCGGAACCATCCAGGCTGCCGAGGCTTTGAAATATCTGACTGGCGTGGGAGAATTGCTTACAAACAAGCTTCTCACATTCAATGCCAAAACAATGGACTTCCGAAAGATCAATGTGAAGAAGACTGCACGCTGTCCACTATGTGGTGAGAATCCTACGGTTACAGAACTCATTGACTATGAGCAGGCTGCGTGCGATTTAAAGAACCATTAGAATGTACAATTTACCATTTACAATGTACAATTTATTATGGAAAACAAGAAACTTTCACTTATTGCCTTCTCTGGCGATTACGACAAACTGACGGCTGTGTTCACACTGGCAACAGGTGCTGCTGCCGTAGGATATGAAGTAAACATCTTCTTCACTTTCTGGGGACTTGACGCCATAAAGCAGAAAAAAGGCAGAGCGTTCATCGGCTCTAACTGGCTGACAAAGCTTTTCGGTTTCATGATGGGCGGTCTTAGCGTTACGCCTAACAGTCGTTTCAATTTCTGCGGTATCGGTCCGAAGATATTCCGCTACCTGATGAAGAAGAATAATGTAGCCACTCTTGAAGAACTCGTAGAGGCAGCCGCAGCTCTCGGAGTCAACATGTATGCCTGTGAGATGGCAATGCATGTGCTCGGCATCCAGAAGTCGGACTTCATCCACGAGGTGAAAGATGTGCTCGGCGTAGCTACATTCCTCAATATCTCCGAAGGCGGCAGAACGATGTTCATCTAAGGTTTTAAGGTTATAAGGTCGCTTCCGCTTATAGGTAGCACCCCCATAACCTCACCCCCTATAACCCCATAACCTCACAACCTCATATTATGACCCACACATTAGACATTACAAAAGAACATTGCCCTATGACCTTTGTGAAGACAAAGCTCAAGTTGGCTCAGATAGCAGAAGGCGACATCCTCGAGGTGTTGCTTGTAGAAGGCGAACCGCTCGAAAATGTACCTCGCTCGGCTAAGGAGCAAGGCTACAATGTGCTGAGCGTAGAACATGTGGAAGGAAATGTCCACAAGGTAACAATCCAGAAATAAACAATCATGGCAATAACCATAACTCGACAAGCATACGAGTCAATCCTTGAACAGGCAAGACGCGAAGCACCGTTGGAGGCGTGCGGCTATCTGCTGGGAACGGACAAGGAGAACGCTACGGAGAACTTTGCGATGACAAACATCGACCATTCCGAAGAGCACTTCTCGCTCGATCCGAAAGAGCAGTTTGCTGCCATCAAATACGCTCGCAAGAACGACTTGAAGGTGGTAGGCAACTGGCATAGTCACCCTGCCTCTCCATCACGTCCCTCACAGGAAGACATCCGACTGGCTTACGACCCGAACATTCTCTACTTTATCCTTTCCCTAGCTGCGGAAGAACCCGTCCTAAACGCTTTCCGCATACAGCAAGGCAATGTGGAGAAACTTGAAGTAAAGACCCCTCCCGACCTCCCCACAAGGGAGGAGTCTGCTCCGAATAAATAAATTCCAAACTATAATCCTCTAAACTTAACCCTAAAAATTCCCTTCGCCAAATGCCCTATTCGGGTTCTCCCCTTGTGGGGGAGTTAGAGGGGGTCTCAAATCATTATGTCAGACAATAACATCCAGCGTAGTATCACTACATCAACGGCTCGCAAACTTGCGAATACCACCAAGACTGCCCCACAGATGGGCAGCATCACACCTCGTCTTCTCCTCAAGCTTCTCCCTTGGACTCAGGTTGAAAGCGGCACTTATCGCGTAAACCGCACAAAGGTGGAACTGAAGAAGGCTGAGCGCATAGAAATCCAGTATATCAACGGACAGCCAACATTCACCACAAAGAACCTCCGAAAGATTCCTTTGTTCCAGAACCTTGATGAGAAGATTGTGAAGGATCTTGCCTATAGCTTTGTCCCTTACGAGCGCAAACGTGGCGAACTTCTCGTAGAGCAAGGCAAGGACAAGCAGCGTTTCTTTATCGTCGCTTCTGGTCAAGCTGAGGTAATCAGTACTGGCGACCACAACGAAGAGCTATCCATTGCACTTCTCGGTGGCGGCGAATATTTCGGCGAGACCGACCTTCTCTCTGATGCCGACAGCACAGTAAGCGTTCGTGCCGTAACAGACTCTGTGTTCCTCGCTCTCGAAACTCCTGTTCTTGAGGATATCCTGAAGCATAACCCCGACTTCCAGACGCAGTTTGAGAATGCCGTAAATGAGTCACTTCGCCTGAAAGCTACAGTAAACGAACATGGCGAGAAGCACATCGACCTCGTGAGCGGTCATGAGGAAGACAATATCATCCCAGAGACTTACATCGACTATGATGAAGAGCCAACTGAATATAGCCTCAACACTCTCCAGACAGTTGTACGCGTTCACACTCGCGTAAGCGATCTTTACAACTCGCCTTACAACCAACTTGAGCAGCAGCTTCGTCTCTCTATCGAGAGCATCAAGGAGCGACAGGAGTGGGAACTTATCAACAACTCCAAGTTCGGTCTTCTTGCTCAGGCAGCTCCAGGCTATAAGATCAGTACTCGTGCCGGCGTGCCAACACCAGACGACCTTGACGAACTCATCCCACTCGTTTGGAAGCAACCTGCATTCTTCATCGCACACCCTCGTGCCATCGCAGCCTTTGAGCGCGAATGTACTTGGCGCGGCGTGCCACCAGTAGCCATCGATATGTTCGGTACAAAGGTCATCACTTGGCGTGGAGTGCCTATCATTCCTTGCGACAAGGTGGAAATCAAGGGCAAGTATCTCACAAACCGCGGCACAGGCACAACGGAAATCATCCTCGTCCGCACTGGTGAGAAGGAGCAAGGCGTCATCGGTTTGCACCAGGCAGGCATTCCTGGCGAGATAGCACCAAGCCTCTCAGCACGACTCATGGGACTCGACCAGTATGGTGTAGCAAGTTATCTGCTCACAAAGTATTTCTCACTCGCATCTCTTACTGACGATGCCATCGCAGTACTTGAGAATGTTGAAGTGGGTCATTACCATAACTACGATAAATAATCAGAATGGCTTATTTCAACGAAATAGATAATTTCCAGCCGAGCATACCTGTTCAAACGCGTTATGGCAATGCTCCCGCAGGCCTGACTCTCCCCGACAGCGACCAGTGCCTGTTTCGTGGAGTGATAGAGAAGTATTTCTCAGAGGACTTGCAGCAAGCCACCATTCCCGAAGTGTCAACTTCGGGCTACAGCGACGATGCCCCCTACTCCCTGCCTACTGACAACGCTTGGGAAGGTCCAGCCTTCGGCATAGACATTCCCGAGCGGGAACTTGTCAAGGACTTGCATTACGAGGAAGTTGACACCATCAACTCTACGGAAATCCGCAATCAGTTTCCAGTGCTTCAGCAGAAGGTCAACGGCCACGACCTTATATGGATGGACAATGGAGCAACAACGCAGAAGCCGCTTCGTATCATTGATGGCTTGTCCGAATTCTACAAGCACGACTACTCCAACATCCATCGTGGAGCACACACCCTTGCGGCTCGCAGCACTGACCAGTATGAAGGTGCTCGTGAGAAGGTGGCTCGCTTCATCAACGCTCCTGCCAAGGAGAACATTCTCTTTGTACGCGGAACAACTGAGGGCATCAACCTCATTGCGCAGACCTTCGGCAGGAAGTTCCTTGAGAGGGGTGACAACGTCATCGTTTCAACACTCGACCATCACGCAAATATCGTGCCTTGGCAACAGATATGCAAAGAGCGTGGAGCAGAGCTTCGCGCCATACCTTGCGACAAGAACGGCGACCTCATCCTTTCCGAACTTGAACGTCTTATCACGCCTCGTACAAAGTTCGTCAGCGTGGGTCATGTAAACAACACTTTCGGAACCATAAACGATGTGGAGTCAATCATCCGCACGGCTCACAGTCGCGGAGTACCTGTCCTTCTGGACGGAGCGCAGAGCGTAGCCCACACACGCATCGATGTGCAGCGTCTTGACTGCGACTTCTTCGTCTTCTCCGGTCACAAGATCTACGGACCTTCCGGCATAGGCGCTGTCTATGGCAAGAAGGAATGGCTTGAGCAACTTCCACCATGGCAGGGCGGCGGCAATATGATAAAGGATGTCACCATTGAGCATACGGAGTTTAATGCACCGCCTATGCGTTTTGAGGCTGGCACCCCGAACATTGCCGATGCCATTGGTCTCGGCTATGCACTCGACTTCGTCAGTAGCATCGGCATCGAACGCATAGAGGCTCACGAGCACGACCTTACGGAATACGCACGTCAGCAGATAGCTCGCATACCAGGCATTACGATCATCGGCAATCCGAAGAATCGCGTCAGTGTGATCTCACTCGATATTCCTAGCATACCAGCACCAGAGGTCGGACAGTTGCTCGACAAGGAAGGCATCGCCGTGCGTGCCGGTCATCATTGCGCCCAACCAGCCCTCCGCTCTTTGGGCTACGAGATGTCCGTTCGTCCAACTTTCGCCGTCTATAACACTCGCGAAGAGGTTGACCGCCTGGTCATCGCATTGCAGAAGATTGTCGGCAACGCATAAATATGGAGGTGCGGTGCCCT
>JAZLHI010000103.1:0-21351 GCA_045616725.1 Prevotella sp.
ACGAAAATGAAACGTAACTCTATGCTTTACGTATCAAGTACCTAAACTTTATGCATTGAGTACCTAAACTTTACGTATTGAGGTTCTATGCTTTATGTGGTGTAAAGCATACAAACAAAAAAGAAGCCTAAGGATTATGGGATCCTTAGGCTTCTTTGTGAAAACTTGTGTGTGGGTGTTTATTTTATTGTCTTGCGCTTTGACTCTGTTCCGAAGAGGAACTGGTTCTCGTAGCCACCATAGTCAACAACGATCTTCTCGAAGACGATTGCTGGATCGAGAGGAGTGATGGTTACAGTGTGCATGCTGTCGGATGTCTTGTTGACTGACATTGGCACTACACTTTCAACGACGCGACGAGCAACGGTTGGGTAGTAGATTGAGTAGCAGTTCTCAGGCTTCTCGTTAAGGTTGCCGTTGAAGTTCACTTCCACAGCCTTGCCGCCATCGAGAGCAACAGAGTACTTATGGCCTTCAGGATTCTTGAAAGCAAGTGTTGACTTTACAACGACGTGAATCTTTACATTCTCGGCATCCTTTGGAAGTTCAAGCTTGTAAGAGAGTGAAGCGCCGTTAGGATCTACTGTGTAAGGGCGGAGAGAGATACCAGAGAGTGTTCTTCCCATGTAAGGAATCACTTCCCAATGGAGCGACTCTAACTCTGACTTTGACTTTGACGATTCTACAGTTGGAACGGTTGCAGAGAAATAATGCTCTGCCTCGATGCTTGTGTAGCCGCGAGAGTCAAGAGCGAAAACAGATGATGTAGAAGCCTTGTCGCTTGTAAGGCGGAATACCTCAGGAAGCTTATCGGCAGGGAAGTTGTCATTCCACTGAGTGTAGCCAATATGTTTCTGGATCATCATGCCGTTCCACTTGCCGTTTGCCATCACCTCATTGAAGTCCTTCTGGAGCTCT
Source organism: Prevotella sp. (assembly GCA_045616725.1). Lineage (GTDB taxonomy): Bacteria > Bacteroidota > Bacteroidia > Bacteroidales > Bacteroidaceae > Prevotella. The sequence continues at coordinate 919 of JAZLHI010000103.1, forward strand.
GCGTCGCGCTTGAAAGCCTTTTCCGTGCGGTCTGCCCATTCGTTGCAAGCCATGTCGCCCTCATTGTAGAGCTTGTGGTTCATGGCCTGAGAGTAGTACATGTCGTAGATGTTTGCCATAGACTGCACAGGGAAGAGAATGAGCTGCTTGTAAGCGTCGCGAGCTTCTGCAGGAATACGAGCATACTGGCGGAGAGCTTCTGCTTCGAGAACGATATATTCATCGCGAACCTGCTTCCATTCGCCAGACTCAATGTTGTATGTGCGGCGGTCGAGCATCTCGGCTGTAGAACGACCGTTGTATTTGCAGTAAAGATTAAGAATACGAGCAGCCTCTTCTGCCTCTTCTTTTCCGAAAGCCTGCTTGCAGAAATCGTAAGGATGAGTCATGAGCTTCTCTGCTGTATCGTATTTCTTTGGATTCCATGCGAGGTTGAGGAAGAGCGTGATAGGATATTCCATTGGCTTGAGGTCGCCCACATTGAGCACCCAAAGCTTGTCAACACCATAGTCATAAGTGAGTGTCATCTGCTCCCAGAGGTTCTGGATTGGAGTGACATTAGCCCACTTTGAGTTACGAGGAGCACCAACATAGTCAACATGGTAATACATACCGAAACCGCCCTTGCGCTTTGCGAGTTCTTCCTTTGTAGGGAGTTTGCGGACATCGCCCCAGTTGTCGTCTGAGAGAAGGATAGTGACATCCTCTGGCACCTTCAATCCCATTTCGTAATACTTCTGCACCTCCTTGTAGAGAGCCCAGACCTGAGGACGCTTCTCTGCTGGCTTGCCAGTCTGCTCCTTGATGATACGGCGCTGAGCGGCAATGACATTCTCGAGCTGCTTCATGATGAGCTCGTCCTGAGAAACATACTCGTCGTCGTGACCTTCCTTGCCACCGAGAGGAGCGTCGCCGTCGCCACGCATACCGATAGTTATGAGGTCTTCGTTGTTCTTTGAACGAGCGATGCCTTCAGTGAAGAACTGGTCGAGAACCTTAGGGTTTGTATTGTAGTCCCAAGCGCCATATTCACCACGCTTGCGAGCCCATTCCTGATGGTTTCGTGCCATAGGTTCGTGGTGTGAAGTTCCCATTATTATGCCCATCTCGTCGGCAGTCTTGCTATTCTCAGGATCGTCTGCATAGAAAGCCCAACTCCACATTGCAGGCCACATGAAGTTACCGCGTAGACGGAGGATAAGTTCAAAGCAACGAGCATAGAAACGGTGGTCGCCATATTCTGTGCCGTAAGTATTCTTTACCCAAGTGGTAAGACACGGAGCCTCGTCGTTGAGGAATATACCACGATAGCGAACAGCAGGTTCTCCGGCAGTGTAAGTACCTTTCTCTATAGAGATGTTCTGCGCTTTCTCTACAGGAACGTCAGCCCAGTCGTACCAAGGCGAAACGCCAATCTGCTCTGAGATTTCGTAGATGCCGTAGATCGTTCCGCGCTTGTCGGAACCGACGATGACGAGTGCGTTCTCGGAATCAACGAATGTAATGAGGTATTTTTCTGTTTTGCCTTTCAAATCATTGATGAATAGCTTCTTAGCCTTTACAAGCTTCTGAATGAGTGGGCTGTTGAGAGTACCAACGATGATTCGTGGCTCATCGGAATTTGTGTTCTTGATGTCTGCCTTCGTGTCGCAGACTCTGCCGAAATCAGCAGAAAGATTGTTGGCTGCAATCTGCACGCCCTTGTCGTCGTTGGCGTCAATGACTATAGACAGCGGCTTGCCATTGTTGACGAGTGTGAATCGGGTAGGGGAGAGATCCTTGAAAGTGATGCCCTCGTGGTCCTTGGCGTTTGCTGTGCTTAGTCCAAGAAGAATGGTTAATAATGATAAGATTAGTTTTTTCATATTCTTGTAAGGGTTAGAATTATTTGCTATTTAGCTTGTCTGCAAAGAGACGACTGATAGTGTTCTCCATACTTTTGCAACATTCGGCAGAGAAGCTTTGGGCTGTGTTGAGAATGTCGTGCCATTGCTCTTCCGTCAATCCTTTTTTGAGGCTGCCACGACTGATGTTGTCGCGTATGAGAGAGAAGATTACGCCTGCGTTGTAGTTGTCGCCTGCGCCGATTGTGCTTACGACTTCTATAGGCTTAACGACATGTGATATTACTGTCTCTTGGCAGGTTTTCAGCAAGGTAGGTTCACTTCCGCAAGTGTAGATGAGCGTTTTGCCCTGCATGAAATCGCGGTTTGCGATGGAAGAGAAGTCGGTATAGCCAAAGACAATCTCAAAATCCTCGTTGCTGCCACGAATGATGTCTGCATAGCCGAAGTTCTCAATGATGGTCGGGAGCAGAAGGTCTTTCTCGTCCTTGTGAGAGGCGCGGAAGTTTAGGTCGTAATAGATGATGGCACCTTGCTTGTGAGCGTAGTCAAGAAGAGCCTTTACTTTGTGGCGGATAACCGGATTTATGGCGAAATATGAGCCGAAAAGAATGATGTCGTCAGCATTTATCTCCGGTAGTCTCATCTCTGCCTTATCGTGCGGATGATCTTTGTAGAAGACATAGTTTGCATCGTTCCTCTCGTTGAGGAAAGCAAGTGAGAGATGACTCTTGCCGTTCTTGTCAACATCAGCCGATGAAACGCCGTTCTCCTCAAGATAGTTGCAGATGAGTTGGCCGATATAGTCGTCGCCAGTTTCTGAAAGGAACGTAGCCGGCATGCCACAACGCCCGAGAGATATCATCGAATTGGAAGTGGTACCTCCTGGAATTGGGTTCACGGGCTTATTGTCCTTGAAGATGATGTCAAAGACGGTCTCGCCGATACCGATTACTTTTCTTGCCATATTGGGTTTTGCAAAAGTTGAATATTAGAACTCTACGAGTATTCTGAACACCTTTGCTGGTGCTGCCATCCACTTTTCCATTGCGTCCTTTGCCTCTTCCGGCTTGACAACAGCGGAGATGAGTTTCTCCTTTGGATATTCGTTGCTCTTCATGTAGCGGATAACGGCGCGGAAGTCTTCAGGCATTGCATTGCGAGAACCACGGATGTCCATCTCCTTCTGTACGAAGTATTTTGTGATGAACTCAGTGCCAGCCTTTGCGTAACCGATGAAGACAACGCGACCAGTGAAGGCGAGTTCAGAGATAGCCTGATTCTGAGTGAACGGACTTCCCACGGCTTCGATGACAACATCTGGTCCACAGCCGCCAGTGATTTCGTCAAGTTTAGTGTGAAGGTCTTCCTTGCCAGTGTTGATGACGTAAGTTGCGCCCATCTGCTTTGCGAGCTCAAGTTTCTCGTCATCGAGGTCTGTTGCGATGACAGTAGCACCACGAAGAGCAGCTCTAACGATAGCACCAACGCCAATCATTCCGCAGCCGATAACCATTACTGTGTCGATGTCCTTTACCTGAGCACGATCTACAGCATGGAAACCTACTGACATTGGTTCTACGAGTGCAATTTCCTTTGCATCAAGACCTTCGGCAGGGATGATCTTTTCCCATGGCATAACGATATATTCACGCATGGCACCATTACGCTGAACGCCAAGAGTCTCGTTGTGCTGGCAAGCGTTGTAACGGCGATTGCGGCAAGAAGGACAGTCGTTGCAAGCAGAATAAGGATTGAGTGTGATAGCCATGCCAACCTTGAGAGTGGCTGGAACATCTTCACCAACGGCTGCGATTTCAGCAGAAACCTCGTGACCAGGGATTACAGGAAGATTCACTAATGGATTTCCGCCACGGTAAGTGTTGAGGTCAGAGCCGCAAAAGCCCACGTAATTAATCTTAACGAGAACTTCGCCAGCCTTGAGTTCTGCAGGCTTCTCAATGTCAACGCATGCCATCTCATTGGCACCAGTTATTTGAATAGCTTTCATATTATCATTTGTTGATTAGTCGATCTGATGATTTTATGATTTGTTGTATTGCGTGCAAAGTTAACACTTTTTAGGGATAATCTTCACAAATTGGCGGATTAATTTGCGTGAATGGATAAAACTTGCTATATTTGCAGCGAAATACCCTCAAAAGACTAACCTCAAATCCTTATAAATATAATATGTTAAACCGTTTTATACCTTCGCTATTTGCTCTTCTTTCTCTTTTTCCAATAGCGTCAAATGCGCAGAATGACTATGAACATCAGTTCTCGAAGCCATTCTCGCAAGTTATGGCTGAGCTTTCCGAGCAGTTTGGAGTGAAGTTCAAGTATAATGTTGATACGACTGGTGTCGTCGTGAAATATGCCGATGCCCGTATTCGATCTTATTCCATTGACGAAACGCTGAAGAATATATGTGCTCCGTTAGAGTTCGTGGCATGGGATGAAGGCAAGAATACTTGGAAGATCAAGCCTTTTGAATATCCACGTCGCAAGCCAGAGGACGGTGCAAAGTTTACTGCTTATCTCACTCAGTTGAACAACACGAAGGATATGTGGGAAACAAGACGCGAAGAACTCAAGAAGGAAGTTCGTCGACTACTGGAGATAGACCCTGTTCTTGCTAAATGCTATGAAGCGAAACCGCAACTGGGCAAGATTCGCAGGTTTGATGGCTACACCGTTCAGAATTTCCGCTTGCCTATCATGGAAGGCCGTTCTATCTGCGGTTCCATCTATACTCCGATAAAGTCTTCTGCAAAGAACAAATCTCCGCTAATCATCTGTCCAGCAGGACATTTCGCAGCAGGACGATACAATCGTGACCTTCAGACTCGTTATGCCACTCTTGCCAGAATGGGAGCCATAGCAGTAAGCTATGACATCTTTGCTTGGGGTGAAAGTGAAGAGGAAGTTGGCGCTGAGGCTCATCGTACTCCGGAGGCTCACATCATGCAGACAGTCCACGGCTTGAAGATACTGGATTTCATGATTCAGCGAAAGGATGTCGATAAGACTCGTGTTGGTTGCAACGGAGGTTCCGGTGGTGGTTCGCAGACAGTTCTTCTTACCCTTCTTGACGATCGCTACACAGCTTCTTGTCCAACGGTTTCGATGTGCTCTTGGTTTGACGGCGGTTGCCCTTGCGAAAGCGGAATGCCGATACACAGAGCCTGCAACCAAACTTGCAATATGGAACTTGCAGCTTGCTTTGCACCGCGTCCGATGATGGTGGTTTCCGACGGTGGCGACTGGACTTCAACGGTTCCGGAAGTGGAATTCCCTTTCCTCCAGCAGATTTATGGATTCTACGATGCGAAGGATAAGGTCTTTAATGTTCACCTTCCATACGAGAAACACGACTTTAGAAAGAACAAGCGCAAGGCTGTCTATGATTTCTTCGGAAATGTTTTCCATCTTGATACTTCAATGATAGACGAAGAAAAGGTGACGATTGAGAAGGAGAATGATATGAGATTCACAAAGAAAGTTGTAGCAGAATAATAATGAAAAAGTGTGATTGGCGAAATAAACCAATCACACTTTTGTTTTATGTTCTATAACTAATAATTAATACTGTATAATTAATCATCGTCATCTTCATCGTCGATGTCAAAATCAAGATCAAAGCCGAACATCGCTGGTTCCACGAAAGCGTCCATTGCACGGCGGTCTTTCTTTGTAGGACGACCTGTACCTTTCTGGCGGTCGATGAATCCGCTGATACGACTCATTTCAAGCAGTTCATACTGTGATGCTGCCGTGACGTTCTCGTAAATCTCAGGAAGAAGCTTTGCTCCGACACGCTGCTCTATGGTCTTGAGAATCTTGAAAGAGTAGGTGATAGGTGGCTTCTTAACATCAATGATGTCGCCAACCTTCACGTTGTGAGAAGGCTTTAAATTCACGCCACCTTTTGTTACTCTTCCGTTCTTGCATGCTTGTGCAGCGATGGAACGAGTCTTGAATATTCTAGCAGCCCAAAGCCACTTGTCAACTCTTGCTATATCGCTCATTTGTAAGGGCTTACGATTTAGTACTTGATGGTTTGTGTTAAGTGCTAAGTGTTTTTTGTTTTTTGTTTTTTTATGACACTTTACTTCTTGTTGAACAGGTTCATCGTGATATTGACTCCAGCCAAAACGAAACTCTTTATGATTTCTCCGGTAGTCTCAATGCTTGGCTTCAGGACCTCCTTGTCTTCGTCAGAGAATTTTCCGAGCACGTAATCTACTTGTCCGCCGCGGTTGAACTCGTTGCCGATGCCGATGCGAAGACGTGAGTACTGTTGGCCGATAAGCTGTTGGATGTGTCCGAGGCCGTTATGACCGCCGTTGCTGCCGTTAGCCTTCAGACGAAGCTTCCCCAATGGTAACTGCAGTTCGTCAACGAGTACCAGAAGATGCTCGTTTGGAATGTTCTCTTTCTCAAGCCAATAGCGAACAGCATTGCCCGAGAGATTCATATATGTTGTAGGCTTCAAGAGAATGAGTTTCCTGCCTTTGATGCTAGTCTCTGCAATGTAGCCGTAACGCTTGTCTTCCCAAGTCACGCTTTGGGATTCAGCGAAAGCATCTATCGCCATCCATCCGACGTTATGTCTTGTCTCGTGATATTCTGCTCCTGGATTGCCAAGACCTACGATGAGGAATTTTTCCATATATTATATAAATGTATAAACGAAAAAAGGGAGGGACAATGCCCTCCCAATGTTTGCTTGAAAGAAGAGTGGCCCTGGAATAGTCAGCACTTCTTAACGCGTCAACAAGATTACTGCTGCTGAGCTGCCTGGATAGACTTACGTGTAGCCTTGATAGAGCAAACAACAACCTCAGGGCTTGTAGCGAACTCGAGACCTTCGAAGCTGAGTGAGCCAACCTTGATAGACTTACCAATCTGAAGTGGAGTTACGTCGATTTCAAGAACGTCTGGGATAGCTGTGTACTTAGCCTTAACCTTGATAGAACGGATAGAGAGGTTGAGACGACCACCGGCACGTACACCTTCTGCAAGACCGTTGAGCTTAACAGGTACACCGATAACGATGTCCTTGTCTTCTGTGATCTGGTAGAAGTCGATGTGGAGCACCTTGTCAGTTGTTGGGTGGAACTGGATCTCCTTGATGATAGCCTTTACTTCCTTACCGCTGAGGTTGATGTTTACGATGTAAACGTTAGGAGTGTAGATGAGCTTGCGGAGGTCAGCCATAGGAACTGTGAAAGCAGTTGCTACTGGGCCGTTTTCGTTCTTGTCAACACCGTAGATGTTACAAGGGATGATGTCCTGCTTGCGGAGCTCGCGAGAAGCCTTCTTACCGAGGTCTTCGCGTACTGTACCGTTGATAGAGAATTCTTTCATTTTCTTTTAAAATTAATGTGTTACTCTAAATTAGTTAATAAATTGATTACTGCTAATTTCACCATCACACAATGACACAAAAGTGTCGCGATTGTTAAAAAAGCGGCTGCAAAGGTACAAATAAATTGCGAAATATAGACTACGAATCAAGAAATTAATTCAAAAATGTCGTGATTTCTTGCGTGATATATGTTTTTTTTGTACTTTTGCACTCGTTATTCGCCTTCATATGTATAATGTTTAGCGCGGATTTCAAAGTAAACAACGACTAAAATGATAAACAGAGATCTCATCAGAACGAAAATCGTACAGCTTACTTACGCTTATACAGTAAATGGCAACGATGACATGACTAATGCAGAAAAGGAACTTCTTTTCAGTTTGTCTAAGGCTTATGACCTTTATCTCTTCTTGTTGAACTTCATGGTCAATGTGAGAGATGAGGCTGAAAACCAATGGATGGTAACAAATAATCGCAATTTAAGAGAGGGTAAAGGCCGCGTAAGCCGTAATTTCATTGATAATAAATTCATTCTTCAGCTCCGTAATAGCGAACAATTTGCAGAACTCGTTGAACGCAAGAAGCAGAACTGGGAAAACGATCTTGAGTCTGTGCGCAATGTGCTTCAACTCATTGAGCAGACATCGCAATATGCTGATTATATGGCACTTGAGAATCCTACTTACGAAGAAGACAAGGATATTTGGCGCGTAATCTACAAGACAATCATTAGTTCCAACGACTCCATCGACGAGACAATAGAAGAGCAAAGTCTCTATTGGAACGATGATAAGTATGTTGTTGACACTTTCGTGCTCAAGACTATTCGTCGTTTTGAAGATTGCAATGGCGTGAAGCAGGAGCTCCTTGAAGAATATCGTAATCAGGAGGATAAGAACTTCGCTCTGCAACTCTTCCGTGCAGCAAACGACAATCGAGAGGAATACATGAGCTATATGGCAGAAGAATCCCACAACTGGGATATCTCACGCCTCTCTACAATGGATATCGTACTCCTTCAGATAGCCATTGCCGAGATGCTTACATTCCCTGAAATTGCTATTCATGTGACCATCAACGAATACATCGAACTTGCCAAGATCTACAGTACGCCAAAGAGCGCCGGATATATCAATGGAATGCTTGATGCTATTGCACGAAAACTTGTTGCAAAGGGATTGATGCTCAAATCATTGAATAATAAGAATAAATAATAAATCGAAAATTAATAATTAGTAAAATGAATACAATGTATCTCGCTGCTCAGGCAGCACAGGAAGGCAATTACAGTTTCCTTATCATGATGGTGGCTATCTTTGCCATCATGTGGTTCTTCATGATTCGTCCACAGCAGAAAAAGCAGAAGGAAATCAAGAAATTCCAGAATGCTCTTGAAGCTGGTCAGAAGGTTGTCACTGCAGGTGGTGTTTATGGCACTGTCCGTTCGGTAGAACTTGATAAGGGTATCGTTAACATTGAAGTTGCAAAAGGTGTAACAATCGCCGTTGACAAGAATTGCGTCTTTGCCGATGTTACTGACACTCAGGCAGCCAAGTAAATCCCTAAGGAGGTAAAGCGCTACCAAACACTAAAATATGTCAATCACTTCTTTCAAGGACAGCTTGCCCTCTGCGGTGGCAAAGTTTTGGAACAGGGAGGCTCTTGTCTTCGTGTTCCTGCTCGTTATGAGTGCCGCTTTCTGGATGTCAATGGCTCTCAGTGAGACTTATGAGAGGGATATTAGGATTCCTGTTGTCTTGAAGAATGTACCGGAGAATGTCATTATTCTTGATAATGAGACGGATACCATAACCGTAAGCATTAGAGCTAATGGTTCCGCTTTCCTATATAAAACATTTGAAGAGAAGGATACTATAGCACTCGACTTTGCGCAATATAAGCAGGAAGATCGTGTGGCAGTGTCCAATAATGAGTTGCAGAAACTCCTTCGTCAGAAGTATGATGATTATGTGCAGGTACTCTCCATAAAGCACGATGGAATTCTTTTCCGCTTCAACTATGGTGAACACAAGCGAGTGCCGGTGCGTTTTGAAGGACGTGTAGGCTCAAGGGTAGACAAGGAAATCACGCTCTATCCTGACAGTGTGACGATTTATGCGCAGCCAGATTTGCTTAAACAACTGAAGGAAGTCAGAACAGTAAGGGACAGTATTGATGTTAAGGAAGACTCGGTCAAGTACATCAACATTGCGAGAATCAATGGCACTAAGTGTAAACCTAACAAGGTGAAGGTTGGTGTGAAGCCACTCATCTTCGTGGAGAATACCATAGAAGTGCCTGTAGGATGCATCAACGAACCTGCCAACAAGAAACTCGTGCTTTTCCCTTCGCGTGTATCTGTAACTTACGTCGTGGATATTAGGAAACATAATCTCATAGAGAAAGACCTATTTCACGTTGAGGCTGACTACAATGAAGTTGCTGATATGTCTGCTCAGACATGCAAACTCAAGCTTGTTGCCAAGCCTTCGTTCGTGAAGGCTGCCAAGCTCTCCGTTGATGAATCGAAATATCTTATCAAAGACAGATGAAAATAGCTATTACCGGCGGTATAGGAAGCGGCAAAAGTTTCGTCTGCAACATGCTGCTTCGTGAGCGCGGCATAAAGATTTTCGATTGCGACTCATCTGCCAAATTTCTCATGCGCAACTCTGACTCTCTAAAGACGGCATTGAAGAAAGCCATTGGCGATGAGGCATATCTCCCTGATGGCACTCTCAACAAGGCGTATATCTCTCGTCTTCTCCTTCAGTCGGAGGCCAATGCAAATATTATAAATGGCATCGTGCATCCAGCTGTAGCGGAACACTTTATGAACTCTGGACTTGAGTGGATGGAATGCGCCATACTCTTTGAAAGCGGTTTTGATTGTCTTGTAGATAAGGTTGTATGCATTACGGCCCCTCTTGAGACACGCATTGGAAGAGTCTTGAAGCGAGACAATATCAGTCGTAGTCAAGCACTTGAATGGATTGGCAAGCAACTTCCGCAAGACGAGCTCATCAGCCGTTCTGACTTCTGCATCATCAACGACGGACAATCAGACCTTCAGGAGCAGATAAACAATCTATTAAACGAAATTAATAACTAAAAAACAACAATAAAAATGAAAGAAACAATTATTGCCGTATCAGGCAAGCCAGGTCTTTATAAGCTTGTATCTCGTGGTAACAACAACCTCATCGTGGAAACTGTTGACGCAGCAAAGAAGCGTCTTCCAATCTTCTCTTCTGACCGCGTGACATCACTCCGCGACACTGCTATGTACACTGACTCTGAGGATAAGCCTCTCATGCAGATTCTTGACGCTCTCTACAAGAAGGAAGAAGGCAAGGAAACTTCTATCGACTACAAGAAGGCGTCTTCAGCAGAACTTCGTGAGTATTTCGCATCGTTCCTTCCTGACTTCGACCGCGACCGTGTTCATGATAGCGATATCAAGAAACTCCTTCAGTGGTACAACATCCTCGTGAAGAATGGCATCACAGACTTCCTTGAAGGCGAAGATTACGGTGAGGAAGAAGTTGCTGAAGCAGAATAAATCATACATCATAAATCAAAACTCAAAATGCCACTGTGACTCAAAAGGAAAGATACAGTTACATACTTGAATATTTCAGAAAGACAGAGCCGAATGTTACCACAGAGCTGGAGTTCGGTTCAGTCTTTCAGCTTCTTGTTGCCGTTATGCTCAGTGCCCAATGTACTGACAAGCGCGTGAACCAAGTGACACCGGAACTCTTTGCTCATTATCCTGATGCTCAGTCTATTGCAGCTGTTGAGGCGGAGGACATATTTCCCTTTATCCGCAGCGTCTCTTATCCTAATGCAAAGGCGCAGCATATTGTAGAGACTGCACGTATCATCGTTGATAAGTACGGCGGTGAGGTGCCACAGCTCTTCGAAGAGCTCGTCACTCTTCCTGGTGTCGGTCGCAAGACTGCCAATGTCATGGAGGCCGTAGCTTTCGGCAGAGCGGCAATGCCCGTAGATACACATGTCTTTCGTGTGGCCCACAGAATGGGACTTGTGCCAAAGTCTGCCAACACACCTCTTAAGGTAGAGATGAAGTTGAAGGCGAATATCCCTGACGAATACATGGCAGATGCCCATCACTGGCTACTCCTTCACGGCCGCTATATCTGTCAAAGCCGCAAGCCCAAGTGCGATAATTGCCCTTTTAACAGCATCTGCAAAAAGGCTCTCTGATTTTCATGTCTTTCTTTCTGTATATTCGTATTTTTTTTTGACGAGCTAGTTGATTAGTTAGTCACTTACAAACTCTAAATACACTACTCCGCAAGAATTTCCTTCTTCTAGATCTTTGTCTTAAAATTTGTGCGTTCGCGTCGCTATTTACGCGTATATATTAAAAAACTCTCATGGATATTGTTGCTATTTGTTGGACTTTTACTTCGTTTCCTTTAGACTTTTGCATACAGTTCCTCATTTCAACAAACCAAAAAGCGCGGCATCTTCATGTCGCGAACAGTCGCAAACGACAACGCTGCGAATGAAAATTACAGCGGGATGGAAATTTCGCTCTACTAAATACGAAATTGGGCTAACATTCAAATTTAAATACATAAAACAAACGAATCAACTACTAATCAAAAAAATGAGAGGACGTGTCTGTTACTTTGACACGCCCTTTTCGAAGTGCTTGTATGGTTAGAATGTCAATTTAATACTGCCTATGCATTATCCTTCTCGCGAATCTCCACGCGGCGGATTTTGCCTGAGATTGTCTTTGGAAGCTCATCTACAAATTCCACGATACGAGGGTACTTGTAAGGTGCAGTCTCGTGCTTAACGTGCTGCTGGAGTTCCTTGACGAGGTCAGCGCCTGCACGATGCTTCCATCCGTCAGCAAGAACAACGGTAGCCTTGACAACCATACCGCGAATCTCGTCAGGCACACCTGTTATGGCACATTCCACAACGGCAGGGTGAGTCATCAAAGCCGATTCCACCTCGAAAGGACCGATACGATAGCCGGAACTCTTGATAACGTCGTCCATACGACCGTCAAACCAATAGTAACCATCTTCATCACGCCAAGCAACATCACCAGTGTGGTAAACATCGTCATGCCATGTCTCGTGAGTCAGTTCCTCGTCACGATAGTAACCAGTGAAAAGGCCAAGTGGAAGTTCGTCTGGCTTTGTATAGATAACGAGTTCGCCCTTCTCATTGTCATCGCAAGGAGTGCCGTCAGGACGTACAAGTCCAATGTGATACTGCGAGTTTGGCTTGCCCATGCTTCCTGGCTTTGGTTCCATCCAAGGCATTGTGCCGAGAGTCATCGTGGTCTCTGTTTGTCCGAAACCTTCCATGAGCTTTATGCCGGTAAGTTCGTAGAACTGCTGGAATACATTTGGATTCAACGCCTCACCTGCTGTACAAGCGTGCTCAAGGGAAGAGAGGTCGTAGTTCTTGAAATCTTCCTGAATCATGAAGCGATATACGGTAGGAGGTGCACAGAAAGAAGTGATGTGATACTTCTCAATCATCTTCAGCATATCGGCAGCAGCAAACTTCTTGTGGTCATAGATGAACACTGTTGCGCCAGCAAACCACTGGCCGTACATCTTTCCCCAAACAGCCTTTCCCCAGCCTGTATCTGCTACGGTAAGATGAATGCTGCCACGGTGAAGATTATGCCAATAGACGCCTGTGATAAGATGTCCGAGGGCGTAAGTGTGGGAGTGTGCCACCATCTTTGGCTCGCCACTTGTGCCACTTGTGAAATACATGAGCAACATGTCGTCCTTTGAATTGTGCTCAAGACGCTCCCATGGTTCTGCCTTTGGCATTTCCTCATTCCAGTCGTGGAATCCTTCTGGCACAATAGGACCTACGCTGACGAGTGTCTCAAGTGAAGGACTGTAAGGCTTTGCCTTCTGGATTTGCTCAAGAACGTATTCCTCGCCCACGCAAATGATGGCCTTCACATCAGCGCGATTGTTACGATAGATGATGTCATGCTCTGTAAGCATGTGTGTTGCAGGAATTGCCACAGCACCAATCTTATGAAGAGCAAGCATACAGAGCCACCATTCGTAACGACGTTTCAGGATTAGCATCACCATATCGCCCTTGCTGATTCCAAGATCTGCGAAATATCCAGCAACCTGGTCTGTTTCTTGCTTCAGCTGAGCATAGGTCACAACTTTCTCATCACCTTCATCGTTCACCCAAATGATAGCTTTTCCCTCAGGCCATTCTTCCGCCCACTTGTCCATGACATCGTAGGCAAAGTTGAAGTCCTCAGGGACAACAAACTCAAGGTTCTCTGCAAAGTCTTCTACAGAGTTGAATTCATATTGTTTCAGAAATTTTCTGTACATCTTTGTTAGTTTTATGTTACCAATAAAAAAGGGTTGCTAATTTAGTTTTTTGCAGTGCAAATTTAAGTAAAAAAACTAACAAAATGTAACAAAAAGAACAAAAAGCGGCGATAAATGTAAAAAAAAGACCAATTTCTCCCTGTTTTTGCACACGTAAAATACAGTGTGCGCATTTTTCTTAACCAAACAATACAATAACGCTCTTTGAAAACGATTTTTACAAAAAAAGTGTAATTTCACACATGCCACAACAAGTGTGCAAAAAGCAATTCTCACATAGTCTAATGAGTGTGCAAAAAAAGAATCCGGACAGCAGAACCATCCAGACTCTTTATAAGTTTTATTCCTTATTATATAATGTGAAATTACTTCTTCTTCAAAACAACAGCAGAACGAGCTGGAATGTAAAGCTTGAGCCACTCCTTGCCGTCGTCTTCATACATCGGATCGAAGTTTGTGAAGTGCTCTATGCTGTCGTCTGAAAAGCCGAAACCGCCGAAGTCCTTTGAATCTGTATTGAGAACAACCTCATAAGAACCCTTTGGCACGAGGAAACCATAGTCTGAGAACGACTGCGTTGGCGAGAAGTTGAAGACGAAGAGAAGGTCGCCACGAGTGTAGGCAATGACCTGATCGCCATCGTTGTGCCAGATTTCCTGAACAGGAGTCTTCTGGATATTCTTCTGCATCTTGAGAGTCTCGAGCATCTTCTGGTCGAAATCTCCAAGCCAATGATAGCAGAGTTCCTTATTGTCAACAAGGTTCCACTGACGACGAGCGTACTTATGGCTCCAGCCGTTGCCTTCGCGAGGGAAGTCAATCCACTCCGGATGACCGAACTCATTACCCATGAAGTTCAGATAACCGCCGTTGATGGTAGAAGCTGTAACAAGGCGAATCATCTTATGGAGAGCAATGCCACGACGAGCCATCTCGTTCTCGTCGCCCTTCTTGAAGTGCCAATACATATCGGAGTCAACAAGACGGAAGATGATTGTCTTATCGCCAACGAGAGCCTGGTCGTGAGATTCTGCGTAAGAGATTGTCTTCTCGTCAGCACGACGGTCAGTCATCTTCCAGAAGATGTCGAATACACCCCAGTTCTCGTCGCTCTTTTCCTTGATCATCTTAATCCAATAGTCAGGAATACCCATAGCAAGACGATAGTCGAAACCAAGACCTCCATCAGCAAGTTTTGCAGCAAGACCTGGCATTCCGGACATTTCCTCAGCGATAGTGATGGCATTCTTGTTTACTTCGTGGATGAGCTTGTTTGCAAGCATCATATAATAGATGGCATTCTCGTCCTGACCGCCATGGAAGTAGTCTGCATAACCGCAGAAATCCACTCCAAGACCATGGTTATAGTAGAGCATTGATGTTACGCCATCAAAACGGAAGCCGTCAAAATGGAACTCATCAAGCCAGTACTTGCAGTTTGAAAGAAGGAAGTGAAGAACCTCGTCCTTGCCATAGTCAAAGCAAAGGCTGTCCCACTGGTTGTGCTCACGGCGATCACCAGGATAGAAGTACTGGTCAGGATCACCCGCGAAGTTGCCAAGGCCCTCAAGTTCATTCTTAACAGCATGAGAATGAACAAGGTCCATGATTACGGCGATGCCATTCTGATGAGCGGTATCGATGAGCGACTTGAGTTCCTCAGGAGTACCGAAACGGCTTGAAGCAGCGAAGAAGTTGCTCACGTGATAGCCGAAGCTACCGTAGTAAGGATGCTCCTGGATAGCCATAACCTGGATGCAGTTGTAGCCATCCTTTATGACGCGTGGTAGGACTTTGTCGCGGAACTCAGCGTATGTTCCAACCTTCTCCTCGTCCTGTCCCATGCCGATGTGACATTCGTAGATGAGAAGCGGATTTGTGTTTGGCTTGAAAGTCTTCTTCTTCCAAACGTATGGCTCTGGATTCCAAACTTGGGCTGAGAAGAGCTTTGTCTCTTCATCCTGAACAACTCTGCGACACCAAGCAGGAATACGCATGCCTTCTCCACCTTCCCAACGAACGAGAATCTTGTAGAGCTGACCATGCTTCAGGGCACGAACGCCAAGTTTCAGTTCCCAGTTGCCAGTGCCCTGAATGCGCTTTGCCTTATATTTGTCTGTTGGCTGCCAATCGTTGAAATCACCAACGAGATACATCTCCGTAGCATTTGGAGCCCACTCGCGGAACACCCAACCCTTTTCCGTACGATGAAGTCCGAAATATTCATGACCGTTGGCAAACTCAGAGAGAGTGCGCTTGCCGTTCTGCGTGAGATGTTGTTCCATCCATACGGCGTGATCATGACGACCTTGGATGGTATCCTCAAACGGTTCCAAATAAGGGTCGTTTTGGACAATCTTTATGTGTTTTTTTGTTTTTTTAGCCACCATAATGATTTATTTAATTCAGAATGCAGAATTAACTACCGCGCGGCAAAATTCTGAATTCTGCATTTCCATTAAGCTTTAATCTTGAAAATAGCCTTCTTAACTGGTTCTGCCGAGATGCAAGGAGCATGGCCGTCCTGTGGGAAGAAGATTGCCATCTGACCTGGTTTGCAAGTAACGTATGTCTGTGCAAGACCCTCATACTTGATGATGTCCTTCACCTCGTTGTATTCAAGGTCAGGAAGGTCGCAGAGAGGAGTGTAGCCATAGGTTTCCTCAGCAGAGAGAGGAATCTGTATGTCAATCATCTTGCGATGAGTCTCAAGCGCAGCCTCTTCCTTTGTCTTTGCTTTGGCTGTTGTGATGTTTACGAAAAGGTCTGCACCCTTGATTTCATACTTGCCTTCCTCCATTGCATTGAGGTCGTTATTCTTAACGAACTCCACTACATCAGCAAAGAGTGGATTAACGCTTGCATAGTAAGCAAGTTTGTCGATAGTGTCAATAATCATAATCCTTATGTTTTCTTTTAAAGTTATTATCTTAGTATAGGTTCGCCGTTATCGTAATCCACGACATTTCGGTTTCCGTTTTCGTCTATCTCAATGAAGCGGCCGTGCTTCTTTCCGTCCTTGTAAGGACCACGGAACTTAGCGCCGTTGGCCTCGCGTATTTCAAAGTCGCCATTAGGAATGCCGTTGGTAAAAGTGCCTTCAAGCACGCTGCCGTCCTTTGTAGAGAAGCGTCCCTTGCCGTTCTGCATGTCATTCTTCCAGTAGCCTTGGTAAACATCGCCATTGCGGAAGTGCATCTCGCCATAGCCGTCCTTGTCGCCATTAAGGAAATGGCCAGTGTATTTATCGCCGTTCACGGATGTATAGATTCCTTCTCCAGTACGACGTCCATTCGCATAATCGCCTTCATAGACATCACCATTGCTGAAACGATAGACACCCTTGCCATGAGGCATGTCGTTGAGCCACATTCCGTCATACACATCACCGTCGGAATACTGGTTCATGCCCTTTCCCGAACGCTTGTTGTTGAGCCAGTTGCCCTTGTAAGTGGTTCCGTCAGCCCAGTAGAACACGCCTTGGCCTGTCTTCACATCCTCGCGCCACTGACCATCATAGAAAGCTCCGTTCTGATAAGTGTATTTGCCTACGCCGTTACGTTTGTCGCCAGCCCAATTGCCATCATACTTGTCGCCGTTGAAGTAGTACATCACGCCGTGGCCCTGCTGTATGTCCTTGTACCAAAGTCCCACATACTTGTTGCCATTCGAGAAATGGAAAGTGCCTTTTCCGTGTTGATGGTTTTGAATCCATTGACCTTCGTATTTCTCTCCATCAGAGAAAGTATAGACGCCATAACCTTCTCGGAAGCCTTTTTCGTAATTACCTTCAAAAACGTCGCCATTAGGATATACAGTCGTACCTTTGCCATGAGGTTTTCCAGCGAGCATTTCACCGTTATACTCTCCGCCATCCTTAGTTTCACAAGTGCCAAGAGTTATTTTTTGTGCAGCTAATGGCAATGTCATCAACAAAAACAATGCCACTACAATATATGATGTATAGTTCTTCACTTTTTTAGATTTTTGTTTGCCAAAATTACACATATTTATTGAGAGTGACAAATTTTTTAAGTGTTTTTTAGTTTTTTTGCATAAAATACAAGTTTTTCTGCCATTTAACAACGTAATGCTTGGAAATATTCCGAGAAAACTAACTGACTAATGAATGTGATCTGTTCGATAGCATCCGAAAATAGAACTGTTATAAATTAATTATTAACGATTGAAGGTTACAGATTCCCTTCCTCATAGGCTGTTATAGCCTTGCGGTATTCTGCGGGGAGTTCCTGTGGCTGACCGGTCTTTGGGTCGAAGCATACCATGACGGATGTACATTGGCAGACAACGAGGTTTGTGGCTTTGTTTACTGCTTGCTGAAGGAGGGTGAAGCTCTTGTTGCCAAGACGAACGACGGCTGTTTGAACTTGTATCTTGTCGCCGAAGAGTATCGGATGGAAGAAGTCGGCATTGATGTTTGCCACTACCGGCACCACGCTGCTCGTACGGAAATCTTCGGAGAGTACTTCCGTGAGGTATTCTTCCTTGCCGAGGTCGTAGTAGGCGAAGTAGGCGTTGTTGTTGACATGGCCGAAGCAATCCACATCGTTGAAGCGGATCTGTATGTCGGTCTTGTGATGGAAGTTGATATTGTCCATTGGGAAGGTAAGAGGGATGAGGCCCTGCCGAGAACGGCAAGGAATAGTTTAAGAGGGAGAGATGAGGTAAAAGGTTAGAGGTAAAAAAGGAAAAAGGCTAAAAGCTAACCGAACGGCAGCCTTTAGCCTTTATTTAGCCTTATGATTTTAGCCTCGCTCATTAGAGCGAACCAATTTATCCACCGAAGTTATCGAAGCGAATCATGTCGTCCTCAACACCAAGAGAGTGAAGGAGGTCGAGAACAGTCTTCGCCATCATTGGAGGTCCACAGAGGTAGTACTCGCAATCTTCTGGAGCTTCATGCTGCTTGAGGTAAGTGTCACCCATAACAGGAGCCACGAAACCTGGAGTATAAGCGATGCCTGCTGCGTCTGCCTTTGGATCAGGACGGTCGAGAGCGAGGTGGAAGTGGAAGTTAGGGAATCCCTTCTCAAGAGCGAGGAAGTCGTCAAGGAATGGGATTTCCTCAAGCGCACGAGCACCATAGAAATAGTGCATTGGACGCTGACGGTCTTCTGGAGCGATACCGTTGCCCTTGAGCATGTGCATGATCTGTGCACGGAGAGGAGCCATACCGGCACCACCACCAACCCAAATCATCTCGCGACCAGAGCCGTACTGTGGGCGGAACTCACCATAAGGACCTGACATGATAACCTTGTCGCCTGGCTTGAGAGAGAAGATGTAAGACGAAGCGATACCTGGGTTTACATCCATGAAGCCTGGACCCTGATCCTTTGGCTTGAAAGGAGGAGTAGCGATACGCACGTTGAGTGTGATGATGTCGCCCTCATCAGGATAGTTAGCCATAGAGTAAGCACGGATAGTCTCGGCAGGGTTCACACACTTGAGGTCGAAGAGACCGAACTTCTCCCAAGCAGGAAGATATGTGTCGCCTACGAGACTCTTGTCGATATCCTTGTCGTAATCCATCTCGAATGCAGGAATACGAATCTGAGCGTAAGAACCTGGCTCGAAGTCCATGTGCTCGCCTGGAGGGAGAGCAACCTTGTACTCCTTGATGAATGTAGCCACGTTGCGGTTTCCGATAACAGTACATTCCCACTCCTTGACGCCCATTACAGACTCGTCAACATGGAGCTTCATGTCGCTCTTTACCTTGCACTGGCAGCCAAGACGCCATCCAGCCTTCTGCTCCTTGCGAGAGAAGTGAGGCTTTTCAGAGTCGAGGATTTCGCCACCGCCTTCAAGAACCTGTACCTTACACTGACCGCAAGATGCCTTACCACCACAAGCAGATGGGAGGTAGATGCCATTCTCGTTGAGAGTAGCCATTACGGAAGCACCCTGAGGAACGTCGAGTACGGTGTCGTTATTGATAGTAATCTTTACATTGCCACTTGGGCTGAGATACTTCTTTGCTACGAGCAGAATGATGACCAACGCAATGATGACCACGAGGAATACCACAATGCTCGAAATAATAAAATTAATATCCATTGTCTTTATTCCTTTCTATTAGATTTTAAGACCTGAGAAACACATCATTGCCATACCCATGAGACCTACAGTAATGAAGGTGATACCAAGTCCCTGAAGTGGCTTTGGCACGTCTGAGTATTGCATCTTTTCACGGATAGCACCCATAGCGCAGATAGCGAGTGTCCAACCGATACCAGAACCGAGAGCGTAAACGATAGCGTCGCCTACTCCACCGATGTACTGAGTGTTTGAAGGATCAAGGTTGATACGCTGCTGCATGAAGAGCGAAGCACCCATGATAGCACAGTTTACGGCGATGAGAGGGAGGAAGATACCGAGAGCAGCATAGAGCGATGGAGAGAAACGCTCTACAATCATTTCCACGAGCTGTACCATACCTGCGATAACGGCGATGAAGAGGATGAAGGAAAGGTAAGTGAGATCCTGTCCGAAGATTCCGTCTTCTGCCAACACCTTTGTCTGAAGAAGATAGTCAACAGGCACGGTGATGAGGAGCACGAAGGTAACGGCAAGTCCGAGTCCTAAAGATGTCTTCACATTCTTTGATACGGCCAAGAAAGAACACATACCAAGGAACTAAGCGAAGATCATATTGTCCACAAAGATGGACTTAACGAATAATGCTATTTGATGTTCCATTTTGTAGAATCAATTATTTGTTAGTAATTGCACGGTGTACCCAGATAACGATGCCGAGGAGGATGAGAGACATCACAGACATAGTCATCATACCGTTGTTAACATAACCGAAGTCGTAAGC
>JAZLHI010000104.1:0-11544 GCA_045616725.1 Prevotella sp.
ATGGGCTTGAGCGATGCTTTGATGCCTAACGGATTGGTTTACATGAAGATAACGGGATTATTCTCGTTCACGCAAGCCATATCTTTCGCACTCTCCGCATCACTCAGAAGTGCCGACAAGACGCTATATCCGATGATAGTGACACTTATAAGCAATGTGCTCAACCTCATCGGAAACTACTGCCTCATCTTTGGTAAGTTCGGTTGCCCGGCTCTTGGCGTGGAAGGTGCTGCCATTTCCACAGCTGTCAGTCGAGGAATAGCAATGGTTCTGCTTGCCATTTTCCACACAAGAAAGCACATTACGAGCTTTCCGCTCCATTACTTCCGACCATTCCCTTTCAAGGAGCTCAAGAACCTGTTGCTTGTTGGCATACCGGCAATGAGCGAAGAGTTGAGCTATTGCCTCTCGCAAGTGGTTGGTATCTATCTTATCAACAAGCTCGGTGACGCAGCCGTTGCCACGAGAACATACTGCTGGAACATCCTTGCATACTGCGTTCTCTTCTCGGCAAGTTTCACTCAGGGTGGAAGTATCCTTATCGGGCACTATGTTGGCGAGGGCAGAAATCGTGCGGCTTATATCCTCGGAAACTACATTCTCCGCGTGGAACTGATATGTTGCCTTTCGATGGCTGCTGCACTTGCTTGTCTTGGCAGACCTATACTCAGCTTCTTCACTGAGAATCAGGAGATTATATCGCTCGGAACTTGGATTTTCGTCATCAACATCGCATCGGAACTGGGTCGCACTCGCAACATCTTCTCAACGGGAAGTTTGCGTGCTACTGGCGACACGATATATCCGGTTGTTGTGGGTGTCATTTTCCAGTGGCTGATAGCCGTGGGAGTTGCCTACATCTTCGGCTTCTGGTGCGGTTTCGGATTGCTCGGAATATGGTGTGCCTTTGCCCTCGACGAGAACACTCGCGGCGTGATTCTTACACGTCGTTGGCACAGCAAGAAATGGGCAGGTAAGAGCTTTGCCGTATAACTTAATATAAACAATAACTTTTTACATACAACCTATGAAGATAAACATGAAGGAATGGCAAGCTAAAGTGCTTGCTGACAAGGATATAAAGGCAGTGCCTATAATGACTCACCCGGGCATTGACCTCATAGGAAAGACTGTCAAGAATGCGTGCTGTGACGGCGATGTCCATGCGGATGCGGTGTGCGCTCTTGCCAAGAAATATCCAACCCATGCCGCAACGGTCATCATGGACCTTACGACAGAGGCTGAAGCGTTCGGCGCAGAGGTAAATTTCACTGAAAACGAAGTGCCGGCAATCATCGGTCACATGCTGAACGACGCTGATGATATCCACGCACTAAAAGTGCCTTCATTGAAGGCTGGTCGTGTACCTCAGTACTTGAAAGCCAACCTGTTAGCAGCAGAGCGCATCACTGACCGTCCTGTCTTTGGCGGTTGCATCGGACCGTTCTCTCTCGCTGGCCGACTTTACGACATGTCGGAGATTATGGTTCTCATCTACCAAGACCCTGATGCTGCCCATGAATTGCTAAAGAAATGTACGGAATTCATCCTCAAATATTGTCTCGCAATGAAGGCTTGCGGAGTGAATGGTGTGGTCATGGCAGAACCTGCTGCGGGATTGATGTCAAACGATGACTGCAAAGTGTTCTCTTCCGTCTATGTGAAGCAGATCATTGATGCTGTTCAGGACGATTATTTCACCGTCGTTCTGCACAACTGTGGCAATACAAACCACTGCACGGAAGCTATGGTAGTCACTGGTGCGAAAGCCCTTCATTTCGGCAACAAGTGCAACATGGATGTTGTGCTGGCAGATGCTCCTGAGGACATTCTCTGCCTTGGCAATCTCGACCCTGTATCCGTATTCAAGGATAGCACCCCTGAAGAGATGTACGAAAAGGCGACTGAATTGCTTGAGAAATGCGCGAAATTCCCTCATTTCGTTTTGTCTTCCGGATGTGATACTCCGCCTCATACGCCACTCGTCAACATAGACAAATTCTTTGAAGCGCTTAAGGATTTCACGCAAAAAAGCAAATAATTCCACATTATTATATTTTATTTGTATTTTTTTCGTAACTTTGCGCCCGAATTTTATGGTGCGCCGTGTGCGCAAACGTAGCAATAACACCAACTATCAGCATTCATAGATGTACCAGCAAGAGAAGGTTCTTCCATATAACAGCACCGAAACCAAGGGCAAGCAGGTGACTCGTATGTTTGACAGCATTGCCAAAACATACGATAAGATCAACCATTTCATGTCGCTTGGCATCGATCGTTATTGGCGTAACAAACTCATCAGCAGCATTGCTCCGTATGCAGAAAAGCAGAATGGAGGCGCGGAGGTTCTGGACATCGCTACAGGTACAGGTGACCTTGCCATCCTTGAAGCAAAGAAACTGAATCCGAAATCCGTGAAAGGCGTTGACATCTCGGAAGGAATGATGGCTGTAGGAAAGGAAAAGGTGGAAAAGGAAGGTCTTTCGGACGTTGTGTCCTTCAGCTATGAAGACGCGACGAAGATGACGTTCGCCGAGGATTCTTTCCACATCATCACCACATCCTTCGGCATTCGCAACTTCGAAAACCTCGACGCGGCATTGCTTGAGATTCATAGAGTGCTGAAACCTGGGGGCGTGTTCGGAATACTAGAACTCTCAGAGCCAGTTTCTTTTCCAATGAAACAGCTCTACAGGATATACGCCCACACGGTACTTCCGCTTCTCGGTCGCATGATTGCCAACAACAAAGGTTCCTACGATTATCTCGTTCATTCCATTGAAGCCTTCCCACAAGGCGAGGTGATGACTGAAATCGTTAAAAAAGCTGGGTTCTCAAGCGTTACCTTCAAGCGCCTTACCTTTGGCATCTGTACCCTCTACATCATAGAGAAATAAAGCAGCCACTGTTCCCGAAAGTTTCGCTTTCGGTTAAAAATAAACACTATGGATAAATACGGACTTATTGGTTACCCTCTCGGGCACTCCTTCTCAATCGGCTATTTCAATGAGAAATTCCAGAACGAGAAGATTGACGCCGAGTATTTCAATTTTGAAATTCCAACCATCGACGACTTCCTCGAGATTCTTGCCATGAATCCTGAGCTGAAGGGGCTGAATGTCACAATCCCTTATAAGGAGAAGGTCATGCAGTTTCTTGATCATGTAAGTCCAGAGGCTCGTGCCATCGGAGCTGTCAATGTAATAAAAGTTGATAGCAGCAATGGCAAGACTGTCCTTACAGGCTACAATAGTGACGTTATCGGCTTCACAGACAGCATCAAGCCAATGCTAATGCCTTACCACAAGAAGGCTCTTGTGCTTGGCACTGGCGGCGCTTCAAAAGCCATTTACTACGGTCTTCAGCAGCTTGGCATCGAGCCGGTTTATGTTAGCCGCTATCAACGTCCAGGCACCATCCAGTACGAATCAATAACTCCAGAGGTCATCAAGGAATACAATGTCATCGTGAACTGCACTCCTTGCGGAATGTATCCTCACGTTGACGAATGTCCAAACCTTCCTTACGAGGCAATGGACAACCACAACATCCTCTACGACCTCATCTACAACCCTGACCAGACACTCTTCATGAAGAACGGAGCAAAGTATGGCGCAAAGACAAAGAACGGTCTTGAAATGCTTCTCCTCCAAGCCTTCGCGAGCTGGGAGTTCTGGAACGGCATCCGCAAATAGCCACCCTTCCCGGCATTAACGCCGGTTATAGCCACCGTTCCCGAAAGTTCTGCTTTCGGTCAAAAAACACGAAAATGAGTACAAATAGATACATGCTTCGCGGCGTATCGGCTGCGAAAGAAGATGTTCACAACGCTATCAAGAACATCGACAAAGGTCTTTATCCAAAGGCTTTCTGCAAGATTATCCCAGATATTCTTGGCGGAGATCCTGAGTATTGCAACATCATGCACGCTGACGGTGCTGGCACTAAGTCGTCACTCGCTTACCTTTACTGGAAAGAGACAGGCGATCTTTCCGTTTGGAAAGGCATCGCACAGGACGCTCTCATCATGAACATCGATGATCTCCTCTGCGTTGGTGCTACCGACAACATCCTCGTGTCAAGCACTATCGGACGCAACAAGCTCAAGGTGCCAGGAGAAGTTATCTCAGCCATCATCAACGGTACTGACGAACTCCTCGCTGAACTTCGTGAGATGGGCGTTGGCGTTTATGCCACTGGCGGTGAGACTGCTGATGTTGGCGACCTCGTTCGCACCATCATCGTTGACTCTACAGTCACTTGTCGTATGAAGCGTAGCGATGTTGTTGACAATGCAAACATCAAGCCGGGCGATGTTATCGTAGGTCTTGCGTCATACGGTCAGGCTACATACGAGAAGGAATACAACGGCGGTATGGGTAGCAACGGTCTTACTTCTGCTCGTCACGATGTTTTCTCAAAGTATCTTGCTGAGAAATATCCAGAAAGCTTTGACGGCGAAGTCCCAGAGGATCTCGTTTATTCTGGTGGTTTGAAGCTTACAGATGCTGTTGAAGGTTCTCCACTCGACGCTGGCAAGCTTGTGCTTTCTGCCACTCGTACTTACGCTCCTGTGGTGAAGAAGCTCCTTGACGCTATGCGTTCTAACATCCACGGCATGGTACATTGCTCTGGTGGTGCACAGACAAAGGTTCTCCATTTCGTTGGCGACAACTGCCATGTCATCAAGGACAACCTCTTCCCTATCCCACCACTCTTCCGCACTATCCAGGAGCATAGCAAGACCGACTGGAAGGAGATGTACAAGGTGTTCAACATGGGCCATCGTCTTGAGGTTTATCTTCCTGCAGAAAAGGCTGAGCAGGTTATTGAAATCAGCAAGTCTTTCAACATCGACGCTCAGATCATCGGTCGCATAGAGGAAAGTGATCACAAGCACCTCACTATCACTTCCGAGAACGGAGTTTTCGAATACTAAGATAAGTATGATAAGGAAAATCGTAGTATCGTTCGTAGGTTTGGTATGCATGTCATTCTTTCTGTTCGTACTAAAGAGAACGATAGATAATTGGGAAACAGCATCTATAATGCATGATGTATTGAGAGTGATTGCGCTCCTTGCATGGGTCTCAATAACCTATAATGTTGTTACCCTCAAATATAAGTGGTTAAGAAAATTAGCTGGAATTAATGGAGAATAACAGTCTATTACAAAAACTTGACGGCCTTGAGAGCCGCTACGAGGAAGTTTCTACGCTCATCACTGACCCTTCGGTCATTTCCGATCAGCAACGTTATGTGAAACTTACTCGCGAATACAAGGATCTTGAAGACATAATGAAGCTTCGCGCAAAGTATGTGGCATGTCTTAACGGCATTGCTGAAGCGAAGGACATCATCATGAACGAGTCGGACCCTGACATGAAGGAAATGGCTCGCGAAGAACTTGCTGCAAACGAAGAACTTCAGCCACAGCTTGAAGAAGAGATAAAGATTGCCCTCGTGCCAAAGGACCCTGAGGACGCAAAGAATGTTCAGATGGAAATCCGCGCCGGAACTGGTGGCGACGAAGCTTGTCTTTTTGCTGGCGACATCTTCAAGATGTACAAGGCGTTCTGCGAATCCAAGGGTTGGAGCCTTTCCGTTACGGATGTTTCCGAAGGTGCTGTCGGCGGATTCAAGGAGATTGACTTTGCCGTTTCAGGCGAAAATGTCTATGGCGTACTGAAATACGAATCTGGCGTCCACCGCGTTCAGCGTGTACCTGTCACAGAGTCAAACGGTCGTATGCAGACATCAGCTGCCACTGTTGCCGTACTTCCAGAGGCAGATCCTTTCGAAGTAAACATCAACGAAGGCGAAATCAAGTGGGATACTTTCCGCTCTTCTGGTGCTGGCGGTCAGAATGTCAACAAAGTTGAGTCTGGTGTTCGTGCGCGTTATATGTGGAAGAACCCTAACACTGGCGAGGTGGAAGAGATTCTCATCGAGTGTACTGAAACCCGCGACCAGCCAAAAAACAAGGAACGCGCTCTCGCTCGCTTGCGTACATATATATATGATAGGGAGCAACAGAAGTATGTTGACGATATTGCAAGCCGTCGTAAGAGCCTCGTTTCTTCTGGCGACCGCTCTGCAAAGATTCGCACATACAACTTCCCTCAAGGTCGCGTAACCGACCACCGCATCGGCTTCACTACCCACGACCTCACAGGTTTTCTCGGCGGCAATATCCAGGCAATGATTGATGCCCTCACAGTTGCTGAGAACACCGAAAGAATGAAGGAGGCGGAACTCTAGACCTTCCCCCTGCCCCTTCCTCTCAGGACGGGGAGAAGATAGAAAAGGCTATTCGACTTCATTATTCAACATTCATATATCATTAATTTCATAATAGTAGAATACCCCCTACAAAACATTCTACTCCCCGTCCTGAAAGGAAGGGGTTGGGGGAAGGTCCCATGACACGAAAAGAACTCGTATCTCAGATATTTGCAAAGAAATCATTCCTTTGCGTAGGTCTCGATGTTGACCTCAACAAGATTCCGCAGCATTTGCTTCAGGAGGAAGACCCTATCTTCGCCTTCAACAAGGCTATTATCGACGCTACTGCACAATACTGCGTTTCGTACAAGCCAAACCTCGCGTTCTATGAAGCTTACGGCGTGAAGGGCCTCATGGCTTTCGAGAAGACAGTGAAGTATCTTCAGGAGAACTATCCTAACCACTTCATAATCGCTGACGCTAAGCGTGGCGACATTGGCAACACTTCAAAGATGTACGCTAAGACTTTCTTCGAGGAGTATAATGTTGACGCCCTCACTATCGCGCCTTACATGGGCGAAGACTCTGTAACACCTTTCATCAGCGAAGGCCACTGGGTAATCCTTCTTGCCCTCACATCAAACAAGGGTTCGTTCGACTTCCAGCTTACAGAAGACAAAGACGGCGAGCGTCTCTTCGAGAAGGTTATCAAGCGCTCACAGCAGTGGGGTAACGACGAGAACATGATGTATGTTGTCGGTGCTACTCGCGGCGAGATGTTCAAGGACATTCGTGCCGTTGCTCCAAACTCATTCCTCCTCGTTCCTGGCGTTGGTGCTCAGGGCGGTTCACTCGAGGAAGTTTGCAAGTACGGTTGGATTGAAGACTGCGGTCTCCTCGTAAACTCTTCACGCGGCATCATCTACGCTTCTAACGGCGAAGACTTCGCTGAGAAGGCTGGCGAAGCTGCAAAGAAGGTTGCAGAGCAGATGGCAGCTGTATTCTAATTCATATCACACAATGTAGGGCGAAGATTTCTGAGCCGCAAAATCATTAACATCTTTACAAATGGTTACGGCTCGGAAATCCTCGCCCTACAATTAAACTCAGATAATGATTCAAAGTTACTTCTCCAATTTAAGCTCGACCCAGCGTGAGCAATTTGCGCTGCTTGATTCGCTTTATCGTGACTGGAACGCAAAGATAAACGTCATATCTCGCAAGGACATCGACAATCTCTACCTCCACCACGTGTTGCATTCCCTTGCCATAGCGAAAGCCATCACCTTCCGTCCTGGCACGAAGATTCTCGACTTTGGCACTGGTGGCGGTTTTCCAGGCATTCCTTTGGCAATTATGTTCCCAGAGTGTCAGTTCACACTCATTGACGGAACAGGCAAGAAGATTCGCGTCTGCAACGAGGTTATCGCTGCCTGCGGACTGAAGAATATCACTGCCGTTCAGCGTCGTGGCGAGGAAGAGAAGGGCAAGTACGAGTTTGTTGTTTCTCGCGCCGTTATGCCGATGCCTGACCTCATGAAGATTGTTCGCAAGAATATCGACAAGAAGGAGCAGAAGAACGCCTATCCAAACGGTGTCATCGTGCTAAAGGGCGGCAATCTCGACGAGGAACTGAAGCCATTCCGCAACATCGTTGAGAAGACGGAACTCACAACCTTCTTCCCTGACGAAGAATGGTACAAGGAGAAATATCTCATTTATTGCCCTGTATAATTGAAAATTGGACTCTGAGCTTGCTCGCCTGAGCACCTACGGAGCGCAAGAAATCTGTAAATTGTAAATTAAATAGGTGTTAAAAGTATTCCATTGCAACATGCTTGACGAGAACTGCTACGTTCTCTCTGACGACGAAACTCGTGAATGCGTTATTATCGACTGTGGCGCACTCTACGAGGCGGAACTTTCTGCCATCGTCAGCTATATCCGTGACAACAATCTGAAGCCAGTTCACCTGCTATGTACTCACGGTCATCTTGACCATAACTTCGGTAACGGCGGCATATACAAGGCTTTCAACCTTCAGCCAGAAGTGCACTTTGCCGACAAGCTTATGCTTGAGAACATAAACGAACAGACGGTGAAGTTCTTCGGAATGCCATTAGACTGCGACACAGTTCCTGTCGGAAAGCTGCTTAATGGTACGGAAACCATAACCTACGGCACACAAAAACTAGAGGTCATCTTTACCCCAGGACATACAGAAGGTGGCGTTGTATATTTCAATCGTGAGCAAAACATCGCTTTCACTGGCGACACCCTTTTCCAGATGAGCATCGGACGAACAGACATGGAAGGTGGCGACTACGAGAAAATCATGTCCTCTCTCCATCTTCTTGCCACTACCCTACCCGCTTCTACCGTTGTTTATCCTGGACACGGACCTTCCACAACGATGCAAACGGAACTCCGATACAATCCGTATCTGAGCATGTAACGACTCCTTCTGCTGACAAACATCAACAAAAGCGGATAGCAATGGTAAATAATACGCAAACCATAATCCATAAACCATAAACTTTTACTACCTTTGCACCCGCTAAACCAAACGATGGTGCGTTGGATGAGCGGTTTAGTCCCTGGTCTGCAAAACCAGTTAGTGCGGTTCGACTCCGCAACGCACCTCTCGAGTGAATCCTCAACGACTTGAACTTCAAGAAGTTGAGGATTTTTCGTATATGCAGCAAATATGAACTTAAGCTCTTGAGTAACAATGAATATAGAACAAGTAAGGAAATACACACTCTCTATTAATGGTGTAACCGAAGACCAGCCATTTGGCGATGACATCATTACCTTCCGCATAGAAGGCAAAATATTCTTGTGCCTATGGTTAGGTGGTGGACTGCATGATATAAAGGAAAATACAGAACCACGGTTTGCTTTGAAACTGACTCCTGATAGGAATGAGGAACTACGTGAACATTTTTCTGCAGTCACTCCTGCATGGCATTGGAACAAGAAGCACTGGAGCGATGTATATTATGAATCGCTCAACGAAGAACTTGTAATTGCATGGATAAAAGAGTCGTACGATTTAGTAGTGTCAAAACTTCCGAAAGCGGTAAGAGGTAAATACCAGTAATTCATTGAACGCTTAACTGCACTCGCCCAACAAGACATTACATTGAAAATAACAAAAATACCCCAAATCCATTTACTATGAAAAAGATCATTTTACTATTTTCTTTATTAATCTGCATGGCAGCAGTACAAGCTCAGGACAAAAACCTGTCCATTATACAAAAAGGAGTATTCACAACAGAAAAGAGCAAACTCATTGACGCTGAAGGTCAAGTATTTATTATTAGAGGAATGAACAATCCGCACGCATGGTTCGGAGAGAAAGCATACGTGGCTCTTGATGATATTAAGGCAGTAGGATGCAACACTATCCGCATCGTCTGGAATACCCGGGGCAAAGACGCAGATCTTGAACGCATCATCAAACGATGCATTGAACTCGAAATGATTCCTATGGTGGAGCTCCATGACGTTACAGGCAACACATCAGGCGACCGTCTGGCGGATATGGCCAATTGGTATGCTGAGCCAGACCGCGCAGAAATGCTCATGAAATACGAAAGGTTCTTGTTACTGAATATCGCCAACGAATGGGGAGCTCACAAGACAAAATCTGACTATTGGCGAGCATCATACACAAGATGCATAGACATCATGCGTAAAGCTGGATACAGAACAACCCTCGTCATTGATGCTCCAGGATGGGGACAAAACATAGAGCCGATAATTGAACATGGACAAAAGGTGATAGAATCTGATCCTTTACACAACATTCTCTTTTCCATCCACATGTATGGTAGTTGGAATAAAGCAGATAAGATAAAGGAAAAACTTTCTCTTTGTCACCAAAAGGAATTGCCTATAATTGTTGGTGAGTTCGGCTATAATTATAATAATGGTAAGAATAACCTTAAATGCAAGGTTGACCACACAGTCATTCTGGACGTCTGCAACAATCTTGAGTATGGATTCATGCCATGGTCATGGACGGGCAATAACAAAGAAAATCAATGGCTTGACCTCGTAGAACCAAGTGATTGGAAAACACTTACATGGTGGAGACAGGAGGTCATAAGCGGAAAAGGAGGCATCACCGAAACCGCGAAGAAGGCATCTGTATTCAATTCACCCATAAATTGAAATTATAATAACAATCTCTTTTCTGTACCTTTCCGTCCATTAATGCAAGATTTTGGCATTTTGTGCGTTTTATATATAACAAGCAAAATAAAAACTACATAAATCATACGATATTGTAAATACGATTTCTATGCGTACCATTTATTCTTTATTGCTGACATTTTTTATTGCACTTCCGTCTTATGCGCAGATTGTGGAAGAATACGACACGGCTTGGGTTGACACTGTTGCGGTTGCTGATGTTGACTTTGGCGAATACGTCGAAGAGTCTTTAGAAGTTCCTTCTGATTCTGCTTTTACGGCTGCTTTTATCCAAAAGGAGCTCCAAGAGCAATTTGGAGAAGGTGTCGATGTAAATGAAGTTCTTAAAGATCCCGATGCTTTCTGTCAGAAGATGAGAAAACGCCATGACCTGAAGGCGAGGACTCTCATATCGCTCTCTGTGATGGAACCATTTTTAGGCTATTACAATAGGCAAAAAGCTTCTGGAGAAGCTGTTAGCGACGGTGAAGAGGTTAAAAGGGAAAATGCAGTTATCTTAAATCCAAGATTCTGGACAGACTTCTATTCCGCTATCTTTGAACATCAGCTGCTCATTGCCATGGGTGGTGAGGACGCAGAGGAAGGTCAGGTACTTTCTGCTCTAAGGGGTAATCTGGCAGAAGCCTTTGCACCAGAGATGCAACGCAATCCCGAAGTCTATTGTCAGGCAGTTGATTCCGTGGCACAGTATCTTCGCAATCTTGACTATATTGGCAATATCTACAAAGGTCAGGACAGCATCAAGTCTGCAGCCGACCAAGAGGCTACTGTCTATGGAATGATAGAGGCGTTGGACAAACTGAAGGATAACATTCGTGAACAGGCGCAAGCGTATGAACTCTTCACTCAGCTTATGACTGACCTTTATCGCAATCCAAAGAATACCGACTTCAGCAAGTATTTCACGTCGGAAGCACAAAAGGCAATAAAGAAGCGTAAGCTCAAGCTAAAACTCATCACCCCTTCTACGGAATGGGATGAATGGGACGCAAGCGATATCCGATTATGCTCTTTGCTCCCTTATGACGAAAATACCTATTCCGCTATCATTTCTAGATATGACCTTAATTTAGCACTACAAGAGAATGCAAA
>JAZLHI010000105.1:0-111777 GCA_045616725.1 Prevotella sp.
TACGCTCTCGCTGCCTAACTGAAGCACAGTAGGTTACTGGCTTAATCTCGGCACCAGGTGCTGAGACGAGACATCGCCCCTCGCTCTCGCTCTTCGAAAAGCAGGACCAGGCGGTGCAGGACAGTCGAAGATAGCTCATGCAGGCCTCGTTGCACGAGTGAAACTTTAGAGGATAAGGCTATGGTTGGTGGTCTGGGTCTTGCCATAGCACGAAAATGAAGGCCAGAATAAGCATGTAGAAAGCGTATTGCTTCCTTGTTTGGACGAGGGTTCGATTCCCTCCAGCTCCACGAAAAAAGTCTTATAGGTTGCTGATTGTCAGCCCTATAAGACTTTTTATCATGTGAGATGCCATGACTTTATGATTCTATAGACTATTTCTTCTTTTTCTTTGTGGTCTTAGCCTTAGTCTTTGTCTTGCCCTTTGTCTTGGTTTTAGCCTTGGCATCGTTCGCGTCTTCGTTGCTGAAGTTTGAGTTCCATAGCACGAGGGAGCCTTTGTCGTCGGTAGCGATGATGGTGAATGTGCGACGCTCCTTGAATGTGCTAAGCTCGTATATGACATTATTGTCCTTCTTCACTCCTTCATTCTCAAATGTCATGCCTGTGGAATCCACGCACTTTATCTTGAGGTTAGCCTCTGGATTGGCAGGGAGCGATGATGTGTGGGTGGTGTTCTCCATGCCAGCGTCAAGAACAGCGTTTGTCTGCTTGCAGGTGAAAGACTGCGGAATGAGCTTTAGTATGCCGTAGCCTGTCTCTGTCTCGGCTATTGCGTAGCCGCTAACGAAAGGCTGTGCGCTGATGAACTGAGGTGGGAGAACAGTCTTCTCGCCACTCTTGTAGCCGACAAGCTTCTTTTCGGTGAAGGTCTGCGGACCATCACTTTCGAATTTACGATTTGACAATTTGCCATTTGCTGTTTTGCTCTTCTTGTTTTTGAAGAGAGTGATAACTTCCGCAACGGCTTCGTCGGTCATGATGGATGTGCCGTTCTTGTCGATGATGGCGAGAATGTCGCCTTTTTTCTTTCCCTTGTTGTTGGTAAGCACATAGCCGTTAGGGAGTTCTGTGATGGCATCTGCAATGGTGTCGACAATAATCGTGTCATCGGCTGTCGCCACGCCAACTTTCTTGGCAGATGATATGCGGAAAAGGCTAGGGGTGAGCTGGTCTATTGCCTTATAGACAGGCGCCACAGACCACTGTGCACTCTGGGCAGATGCTACCACTGAGAAGAAGAGTGCGAGGATTATGTTGATTGTCTTTTTCATACTTAGAACGAGTAAGAGAATCCGAGTGAAGCGTATTCCTTCAACTGGAAGTAGCCGTAATCCTTGTCGCGTTTCTTTGCGTCATCAAAGCGAGGGAATACGAAGATGTTGGTAGATATGTACTTGTTGAAAGCGAATGTGAAAGTGTTTTCCCACTCGGCTTCCACGCGTTTGTAGGAGGTGAAGGCATATAGGCGGGTCTTCCACTTTATGTTGTCGGAGAATTTCCAGATGAGGTCGGCTGTGAGCGAACTACCGAAGTCGTGCAGCGTGTGGGAGCCTTCCTCAATGTTGTAGTTCTTGATAAGTGCGTTACGGCCAACATAGCGGAAGTTGTAGGCAAGAGGAGATATGAGCATGGTTCCTGTGAGCTTCTTCTTGAAGGTTTCAACCTTATACTGCATACCGAGAGAGAGGTTTACATTGAGAGGTGAACAGAAGTCGGAATAAACCTTCGGGTCGTTAGCCTTGTAACCAGTGGTAAACTGCGTGTATGTGAGCAGCTGCAAGGTGTAGTACCAGCGCTTTGACGCCTGGATACCGAGCTTTCCTGTGTATCGGAGAAGGTCCTCGGAACTCTTGAAATGGTGGAGAGTATCGCCGCGGGTGCTCTGGAAACCGATACGCGCTTCCAGTTTATTGTCCCAAGTGAGTTTTGACTTATTGTTGTAGTTAGCCTCCAGCGTACCGCTTGCCACGAACGAATAGCTACTTTCGCCACCCTTATACCAGTTGTCCGATACATAATTCTGAAGGAACTGAAGGTTGTAGTCGCCCTTTATCGTCCAGAAATTAGGCTTCTCTATGACGATCTGGGTAGGAGCCTCAGGCACGATGTCATCAATGATGTCGATATTCTGTTCCTTTATTGTAGGCTTCTGCTCGATAGGTTTCGTGATTACCGTCGTAACGCTTTCCGCTTCGTCAAGATCTGCGCTGGTCACTTGTACGAGATCCGGACGGGTGAGGTAAATGTTGCGCATGGCTTGGTTAGCCAACTCGTCGGAATTGCTTGCGTCGGTGCTGGCAGGAACGTCGAAGTTGAAGATGTCTCCGATTGTGGATTGCGAGTATGTAAGCGGTGCGAAGAGTTTGAACTTGGCTGATTCGGACGCTATTGTGTCGATGTCTTCAGCATGTATGCTTGACATCGCCATAAGGGCTATAAGTAATATGACTATCTTCTTCATGTGCTATAATGTCAATTTCGGGTGCAAAGGTATTAAAAAATTGGGAATTAATTTGGTGTTTCGCTCGTTTATTCGTAACTTCGCGCCCAAATTGACTATAATTAACAGAAAATTTTATAAAATGGATAAGAATACAATTACAGGATTTGTACTCATCGCATTGGTGCTTATCGGTTTCAGCTGGTTCAACAAGCCTTCGGAAGAAGAGATTGCTGCACAGCAGAAGGCTGACTCCATCAATGCAGTGAAAGTGGCAGAGGCAAAGAAGGCTGCCGAGAAGAAACAGAAAGACCAGGCAGAGGCCACAGTCAATGTCGCTGCGCTTCAGGATTCGGCTGCTGCCAATGCAAGTGTGGAGGATATTGTCCTCAAGAACAAGAACGTGGAACTTACGCTCTCCACAAAGGGCGGTACGGTGCAGAAGGCCGTAGTGAAGAACTACAAGAACATGGAAGAGAAGGACGGCGTGGTGCTTTTCGACAAGAAAGACCAGCAGCTCTCATTCATGCTCGCTGCGAAGACCGTCAACATTAACACTGCTGACCTCGTCTTCGCTGCAACAAACAAGTCGGACTCTACGGTTACTCTCACTGCTGCCGTAAAGGATGGCGGCAAGCTCGTCATGGACTATAAGCTCAGTGACAACTATCTCCTCGATATGTCTCTGAAGGCAGAAGGCATGAGTGGATTGTTTGCTCCTGACTACAAGCGACTCTCCATAAACTGGCGCGACCATGTACGTCAGCAGGAGAAGGGCTTCATGTTTGAAAACCGCTACTCTACGCTCACTTACCACTATGCTGATGGCGGCACAGACTATCTCAGCGAGACTGCCAACAAGACTGACGAGCCACAGGACGACGAGGATGAAGTGGTAGACTGGATTGCTTACAAGAACCAGTTCTTCTCGGCTGTGATGATTACAAAGTCAGACTTCGGCAAGGACGGCAAGTTCACTTCACTTTGTGACGAGAAGGGCAGCGGATACCTGAAGAACCTTGAGTCGAACGTGAAGACAACCTTCGACTCAACAGGTGCGCAACCTACAGAGTTTGAGTTCTACTACGGTCCAAACGATTTCCTCCTGCTCAAGGACATCAACGACAAGAGCTCTTTTGCCGAGACAAAGGACCTCGAACTCCATAAGCTCATCTACCTCGGATGGCCTCTCGTTCGTCTAATAAACCGCTGGTTTACAGTATATATCTTCGACTGGCTCACAAAGATGGGCATCCCAATGGGTATCGTTATCCTCCTTATAACATTGCTCCTTAAGGTCATCACATTCCCTATGGTGAAGAAGAGCTACATGTCGTCTGCAAAGATGCGTGTGCTTAAGCCAAAACTCGACGAGGCCACAAAGAAATACGACAAGCCTGAAGACGCTATGATGAAGCAGCAGGCTATGATGCAGATGTATTCGGAGTATGGTGTGAGTCCGCTTTCGGGCTGTCTGCCTATGCTCATACAGATGCCTATCTGGGTTGCGATGTTCAACTTCGTGCCAAACGCTATCCAGCTCCGTCGCGAGAGCTTCCTTTGGATTTCAGACCTCTCTACTTACGACCCAATCATCGAGTGGGGAACAAGCATTTGGCTTATCGGCGACCATCTCTCACTCACTTGTATCCTATTCTGCGTGGGCAACCTCCTCTATTCTTGGATGACAATGCGTCAGCAGAAGGATCAGATGGTCGGTCAGCAGGCTGAGCAGATGAAGATGATGCAGTGGATGATGATGCTCATGCCGCTGATGTTCTTCTTCATGTTCAACGACTACTCTTCGGGTCTTAACTTCTACTACTTCATCTCGCTCTTCTTCTCTGCGGCTATCATGTGGACACTCCGCAAGACTACCAACGACGAGAAGCTCCTTGCTTATCTCGAGGCTCGCAAGGCAGAGCGAAAGGCTAACCCTCAGAAGATGTCTGGCATGGCAAAGCGCCTCGCTGAACTCCAGAAGCAAGCAGAGGAACTCCAGCGCCAGAAGGAAAACGGTTGGAAGAAGTAATAGGATATGACTACACAAGACCAACTGAAAGATATACTCACTCGTGCCGATGATCTTCATCGTTATCTCGAGATCGACAAGAAGCAGGTGGAGTTCGAGGAGGAGACTTTGCGCACCCAGGCTCCCGACTTCTGGGAGGATGTGGAGCGTGCGCAGGCGCAGATGAAGAAGGTTAAGGGCATCGAGAAGTGGATTGTGGGCTACAAGAATGTCCGCATGTATGCCGACGAACTGCAGCTCGCCTTCGACTTCTACAAGGATGAGATGGTAACAGAAGAGGAAGTTGACGAGGCTTACAAGAAGGCTATCACTGCCATCGAGAACCTTGAGCTCATGAACATGCTCGGCCAGGAAGAGGATTCCATGGACTGCGTGCTGAAGATAAACTCGGGTGCCGGCGGTACGGAGAGTCAGGACTGGGCGTCCATGCTCATGCGAATGTATATGCGATGGGCTGAGGCTAACGGTCATACAGTGTCTATCACCAACCTTCAGGACGGCGACGAGGCTGGCATCAAGCAGGTTACAATGGATATCAAGGGCGGCGATTACCCTTACGGCTATCTGAAGAGCGAGAGCGGCGTGCATCGTCTTGTGCGCGTGTCGCCTTTCAATGCTCAAGGAAAGCGTATGACGAGCTTTGCTTCCGTCTTTGTAACTCCACTCGTTGACGACACTATCACCGTGGAAGTCGATATGGCAAAGGTTAGCTGGGATACTTTCCGCTCGTCGGGTGCTGGTGGTCAGAATGTCAATAAGGTGGAGTCTGGTGTGCGTCTGCGCTATCAGTTCAAGGATCCTTACACTAGCGAAGAAGAGGAAATCCTCATTGAAAACACTGAAACTCGCGACCAGCCAAAGAACCGCGAGAACGCTATGCGTCATCTTCGTTCCATCCTTTATGACAAAGAGATGAAGCATCGTATGGAAGAACAAGCAAAGGTTGAGGCAGGAAAGAAGAAGATAGAGTGGGGTAGCCAGATCCGCTCGTATGTCTTTGATGACCGTCGCGTAAAGGACCACCGCACAAACTTCCAGACATCCGATGTTGATGCCGTTATGGATGGCAAGATAGACGGCTTCATCAAGGCTTATCTGATGAGTCAGAACGAATAAAAAGCCCCACAAGAGAAATCTTTATCATGATACACCTTTGCAGCAAACAGTTGCCTGTAGATATCGTCTTCCATCCTTCGTGGTGGCATAAGAATGCAGGCATTTCTTTCGACGAAAGCTTCTTCTATGACCCTCGTCGCCGAGTGGAAGACGAGCGCAAGATGGAGCAAGTGCTTTACGACCGCTTCGGAGACCTTGGGCTTGGCGAAGACCATCTGAAGGATCTTCCGCAGATTGGTGCCGTGCATCTTGCCTCTGGCTACTTGCTTTCCGAGATGCTTGGCTGCAAGATAGACTATTATGAAGACGCTCCACCACAGGTAATATGTGCCCATAAGGACACACTCGACTTTGAGGTGGAGGATGCTTTCCGCTCGCCTGCTTTCAAGAGATTGGCGAATCTCATAGAGCAGTTGAAGGCGAAGCATGGTTATGTGGTGGGCGATATAAACTGGGGAGGTGTCTTGAACCTCGCCATTGATGTGCGCGGAGAGGATATCTTCACTGATATGCTCATGCGTCCGGAAGAGACAGAGATTTATTTCAAGAAGATTGCGCAGGTCATTGATAAGTTCGTTTGGTACATTCAGACGAATACAGGCTCGTCGTCCATATCGGTTAACCGCAGCGCAAGACTCTTCGACTACCCCGTTGCGATACATTCTGAGTGCAGTCATACAATGATTTCCGAGGAAGACTACCGCCGTTTCCTCCTTCCCATAGACCAGGAATGGAGCATGCGCCACGCACCATACGGCATTCATTACTGCGGAAAAGACCCTCATCGCATGGCAGAAGCATTCTCCGAGATAGAGCGCCTCACCTTCCTTGATGTCGGTTGGGGTGGTGATGTCGCATTGCTCCGCAAGCATCTGCCAGAGACTTTCTTCAACATTCGTCTCAATCCTGTTGATATTCAGAAATATACTTACGAGGAACTGGAGCAGAATATCCGCGAACGCGTCATTGCTTCTGGTCCTGACCTCACCCGTACTGGCATCTGTTGCGTGAATATGGATAAGGATGTCACCGACGAGCGCATAAGGGAGATTTATAAGGTGGCGGATGATGTTCGAGTTAAGAGTGATGACTCCTTCGACTTCACTCTTGCCGACAGCCAAGCCACTGCCGTCACTCCTATAGAGCCGGCCGATTTTGGCGTCAATGAATACGCTGACTACGCTGATGCTCTCGACGAGCGCTGCGATGAGTTCTGGAAAGCAGACGAAGGTGTCCTTGTCTATCGCCGCATGAGGGTGAAGGATGTCTTTGCACAAGACTCCCGAAGCATGGAGAAGTCCTTGCGTTGGCAGCTCGGTGCACTGAAGGAAAGCATGAAGTTCAAGGCTGACATCCCGAATTTCCTCGAGCCTTGGCACGGGCTGGGCACCGTGGCTTCCGCTTACGGCTTCGGCTATCTGTGGGAAGAAGGTCAGGCTCCTGCCGTCGATGGCAAGTTTGCCTCCGTGCAAGAACTCATAGACGCACCGTATAAGGCGGTGAAAGACACGGAGATAGGTCGCTACACACTTGAGATGACGCGATACTTCAAGGAGCAGACACAGGGCAGAATCCCGATGAGCTTCTGCGATGTGCAGTCGCCTCTGAACACGGTCAGCAACATCATCGACAGCAATCAGTTCTACCTTGACTTCTACGACAATCCCGAAGCGATGCAGATAGCCATGAACCGCACTGCCGATCTCCTCATAGACTTCACTCGTGAGCAGCAGGCTATCATCGGCGATGCCCTTGCACGCCCTGGACATGGCTTTGCTTCAAGCCGCAAGTTCACAGGCATTGGCATGAGCGACGACACCGTTACGATGATGCCTGACGACATTTACTTTGACGTTTGTGCACCGGCAATGGCTCATGTGGGCAGGGAGTTTGGTGGCGCTGTCTTCCACTCTTGCGGCAACTGGAGCAGCAAGAAGCAGGGCATCGTGCAGATTCCGGGCATAAAGATGGCTGACGGAGCATTCTCTCTTGCCACAGACCCGGGCGCAAATCCTACCGATGGCTATGCCGAAACATTCGCAAACACCAATGTTATACTGAACGCTCGCATCGTAGGAAACCCACAGCTCGTGCTCGACAAGGTAAAGCAACTCTGGCGTCCCGGCATGAAACTCATCGTCGTTACCTACGCCGAAACACCTGAAGAGCAAGCTTATCTCTATGACCAAATCCACGAAATAGCCAAATAATCGTTCTCAAAAACCTAAAAGCCTTTGCCGGGTTCGGCAAAGGTCTCCTAATCCCCATGAAAATCCCAACCAACTACCGCTGGCGAATCGTTGCACTCCTTTTCTTCGCCACTACGATAAACTATATAGACCGTCAGGTTCTAGCGCAGTTGAAGCCATATCTCTCTGATAATCTAGGCATTACGGAGTCGCAGTATGGCTATGTCGTGTCGGCTTTCCAGGCAGCATACGCTATTGGAATGCTCATTGCCGGTCGCATTATTGACAAGTATGGCACGCGCATTTCTTATGCTGTGAGCATCTCCATCTGGTCGCTTGCCGGCTGTCTGCATGCTGCAGCCACAGGTTTCCTCTCGCTTGCCGGCGCTCGTTTCTTGCTTGCCATTGGCGAGTCGGGCAACTTCCCTGCTGCCATAAAGACCGTTGCAGAGTGGTTTCCAAAGAAGGATCGTGCCTTTGCCACAGGTATCTTCAACTCGGGTAGTAACATTGGTGCCATCGTAGCGCCTCCTTTGGTCACGTTCCTTGCCCTCGAATACGGTTGGCGTGTGGCTTTTCTCGTTACCGGAGGACTGGGATTCATCTGGCTTCTCTTCTGGATCTTATTTTATGATACGCCGAAACGCACCCGCGGAATAAGCTTTGAGGAGCTGGCATATATAGAGGATAATACGGAAGCCGCTGAGCCTACAGTCCAGAACGCTCCGGTTCCCCCTCTATCAAGTAATTGGAAAACCGTGCTCGGCCTTAGTCTCTGCCGCTTCGTTGCCGACTGGCCGTGGTGGTTCTTCCTATTCTGGACACCCGATTTCCTAAAGAAAACGTTCAATCTGGACCTCTCTGCCACAGTCCTTCCGCTGATGATCATCTATGTCGTAGCCGATGTGGGCAGTATCTTTGGCGGCTGGCTGTCATCGTTCATGATAAAGCATGGCGTGAAAGTGTTGCGTGCCCGTGCGCTCAGTTTGCTTATCTGTGCTTGCATGGTTTTGCCAGTCATGGCGATTCCTTACTGCAATGGCATCGTCGCTGCCGTGGCTATCATCTCCCTTGCCTGCTTCTCCCACCAGGCATGGGCGGCAAATATCTACACAGTCGTGTCAGACAGATTCCCACAGCAACAGGTTGGCACGATGACAGCCGTCGTTGGTTTCTGCGGAGCCGTAGGTGGCATCATAGCAGCCTCTGCCGTAGGACTAATCCTTGAGTGGACACAAAGTTACCAACTCATTTTCTGCCTAGCATCCGTAGCCTACCTCGCTGGCTGGAGCATCCTGCATATCCTTGCCAAGGCAAAGACGCAAGCATAGTCTCTTCCCCTATATAACACCAACCGCCGCAGACGCTTGTGAAACAATCACTAGCATCTGCGGCGGTTTGCGTCTGGGAATGAGTTGTTTGTCTTTCATGTGACGGCACCCGTTACATATTCGTTACGTCGTAGTGTATTGATAATCAAATTATTACAATAAAATATGACGAGTGATGGGTGTATGGAATTTGTATAGATACGACAACCTCCTAAGGTTTATAAAGTCATATCCT
This sequence comes from Prevotella sp., assembly GCA_045616725.1. Lineage (GTDB taxonomy): Bacteria > Bacteroidota > Bacteroidia > Bacteroidales > Bacteroidaceae > Prevotella. The sequence goes on from JAZLHI010000105.1 coordinate 9,347, forward strand.
TAGGAATGCAAAAATATCTTCAAGAAAGACGTTGCGTAACTCTTAGGAATACGATGCGTAACTCTAAGGAATAGAAATGTAACTTCAAGGAATATGAGTCGTAACTTATAGCAAAACAAAGAAAAGAACTTGATTTCAGAAAAAATATAGAGATACATGCTACGGATTATTAATAAATGTGTAACTTTGCAGCAGTAATATTACAAAACGACAACACGATGAAACGAAAAATCCTATTGGCTATCAACGGCTTTCTTGCCACTATCCTTACTGCACTCGGCTTCTCTTCATGCAACGGCGGTGGCGGTATAGGACGCGTGGAATGCATGTATGGCGGTCCGGATATGTATGATTCCACTCTGCGCCAGCGCACTATCATTGACAAGAATGGAGACACTCTCGAGATTACGGGCAATGACACCATTGTGAAGCAAAAGGTTATTGCAGATCAGAAGGAACCGGACCAAATGCGCGTCATGTATGGCACTCCGTACAGCAAGTTCAGCGAAAAGGAGAGGATAATAGTACCTGAAGAATCTAAATAATGGGAAAGTTACCTTTCAAGAAGCGTGCTGCACTTGAGATTGACAGAATAATGCGCAACAACGAGAAGAAACTCCATCCGTTGCGCCAGCTGTTCTGGGAGTGTACCTTGCGTTGCAACCTGAAGTGCAGGCATTGCGGTAGCGACTGCAAGGTTGTAGCCGAAATGCCAGATATGCCTGCAGAGGACTTCTTGCGCGTCATCGACAAGAGTATTCTCCCGAACATAGATGATCCTCACAAGCTGATGATAATCTTCTCGGGCGGAGAGCCCCTGATGCGAAAGGATATTGAGAATGTTGGCATGGAACTCAAGAAGCGTGAGTTCCCTTGGTCTATTGTTACCAACGGAATGCTTCTCACGGAGGAGCGTCTCGTCCGTCTTCTTGATGCGGGACTGAGTAGCGTAGCCATCAGTCTTGACGGCCTTGAGGAAGACCACAATTGGATGCGCGGTCACGAAAACAGCTATCAGAACGCCATGCGAGCCATAAAGCTTATGGCGAGGACACGCGGTGTGGTATGGGATGTGGTGACTTGCGTGAACGGCAGAAACATAAAATACCTTCCGAAGCTGAAGGAAACGCTCTATGAAGCCGGCGTACGCAAGTGGCGACTGTTCTCAATATTCCCAGTTGGAAGGGCGAAGCAATATCCTGACTTCCAGCTTTCAGACACGGATTTCCGCTATATGATGGATTTCATCAAGGAATGCAGGTCAGAGTCAAAGTCAGGTTCATCGTCATCCCCTATGCATGTAAGCTACGCTTGCGAGGGCTTCCTTGGTGACTATGAGATGGAAGTGCGCGACTCGTTTTACCGTTGTCATGCAGGAATCAGTGTAGCCTCAATACTCATTGATGGCAGCATGTCGGCTTGCACAAGCATTCGCAGCAAGTTCTATCAGGGCAATATCTACAAGGATGATTTTTGGGACGTGTGGGAGAACCGATACCAGAGTTACCGTTACCGCGATTGGGCGAAGAAAGGGGAGTGTGCGGAATGCAAGATGTTCCGCTACTGCGAAGGCAACGGCATGCACCTTCATGACGAAAACGGCGACCTCATGCTCTGCCACTTGAAGAGGCTAAAGGGTTAAAAGTAAAGAATTTTAATTACCCTCGCCCTACATATTGTAAATTATTCAAAATAGAACGTCAGCGCAATCATCTTTGTCTGCACACCAGAGACTGCGGTGGCGAATTTCCTCTGGTTTGGATCCTTTATCTTGTCGGCATGCTTCTTGTCAAGGGCGTCGATGAGAGAGAACATGAACTTCAGCTCAGGACGAAGCTTGAAGAAAGGGAGATAGCAGTCGCAGCCGAGACCTATCTCTGCATAGCAGTCGTACTTCTTGAACTTCAGGAAGTCTGTATCTTTCGACGAAAGGTTAAGCATCGGATTGATGCCCGCCATGACGTATGGACGTGCATTGTTCAGACGGTTTGAGGCGCAGATCAGTTCCACGGGAGCAGCCACATAGATGGATTTCATGTCCTGAAGTTCCTTGCGGAGAGTGCCGTCTGGCATGGTTTCCGAGTAGTTTATGAAGCGTAGTCGCTTGTTTCCAAAGTAGAGAGTTGGTGCCACACGAAGGGCAAAGTTATTGTTGAGGCGTGTCTCGCCGAGCACACCCACATGGAATCCGAGGTCATACTGATCCTGGTCGCAAGAGATGAGCTGCTCCTGCTGCGAACCGTCGTCAAGGGTTATCATCTGCGGACCTACGTTGTTGAGCTCAATGTCCTGAGTATGAGCGCCAACGAGCACTCCGAAGTGGAACTGTCGGAGATCTGTGTACGGGCGGTTTTGTACTTCCGTATGCTGAGCGCGTGCGGAAGTACACATTAATAATATATATATAGGTAGCAGAGCAATAATCTTTTTCATATATAATAAAACGAGAAGAGGTGTTTTTTAGTATAATATGAGCTTTTTCTATTGCTTTTTTTGCCTAAAAAGTAGGTAAAAAGCAACAAAATAGCGCCGTTTGATGTAAAAAACATACCTAACATTAGGTATTTAAAAATAAAATTGTACCTTTGCATCACAAAGTTGCGACTTTGACTTTAACTCCGACTATAACTTTGACTTTAACTTTAACTATAAACCAAAAACCATAAACTATCATGGCATACGTAATTTCTGACGATTGTATCGCATGCGGTACATGTATTGATGAGTGTCCAGTAGGAGCTATCTCTGAAGGCGACAAGTATTCAATCAATCCTGATGAGTGCACTGAGTGCGGCACATGTGCTGACGCTTGCCCATCAGAGGCTATCAGCCTTCCATAAGATACAAGACGTCTTAGTGGAAACAGAAACAGGAAGTTGACTTGTTCAACTTCCTGTTTTTTGCAATTATCCCCAACCATTTGGAATTATAGATCCAAGGTGTTGCCACCTTCACCTGGGGCTACGTTGTTTTCGTCGTTGTCGTTTGCTCGGATTGTCGGGTCAAACTTGACGAGCTTTGTTTCAACTAGCTTGATGCCGTTCTGGGCTTTCGTGAAAGAGCTTGAGGTTGATTTGCCCTTTGCCAATGCCATGGCGTTGCTGACGAGGTTGTCCCATGACGGAGTAGCCTGATGAAGTGGACTGATTTGCGAACGGAGACTTTCAAGGAAACTCAGGATGAAGAATCCACCGTTCTGCCCACACCATGACATCTCGCCTGGCGATGAGGCTGTAGCCTTGATATTGCCGCTTGAACCGAGGAAGAGGGTCTGGAGTTTGTTTATGTCGAAATTGGTGTTTGAACGCGAGAAGAGACTGTTCACGTTGCTCATAGGAGCGTCAAGTCCGGCCTCTGTATTGCAGCAGTCGCTCAGGATGATGTTCAGGCGTGCACCCTTCTTCACAAGTTCGTCGTAGATATCGGTCATGGCAATGTATGACTTCTGGAGGTCGTCGTAGTTTGACGAACGCAAGTCGATGTTTGGGAAGTAGTCTTTCTGGTTGTCGAAGCGGAAACCATGACCTGTATAAACGAACATGAGCACATCGTTAGGGTTTGCCTTCAAGCCACGAACCATCCTTACCACATTGGCTTTGTTGTATGAGTCGGCAGCCACAACTTGTTCGTCGTAATCCATTCCAAGCACCTTTGCAATGGCAGAAAACTCGCCCTTGAGGTTGTTCAGATCCTTTTGGCAGGCAACGCCAATATCACTCACTTCCGTATTGGCAACCATGAGCAGATGGAATGTGGGCTTTGTGACTTGCGGAGTATTTGGAATGATCGCGCTATTGCCGTTTTCCTTTACCTGACGGATACCGTTCATGAGCATCTTGTATTCCTCTTCGTCTTCGCCAAAGAACTGCGCGACATATTCCTGATCCATGTCTTTCAGAGTGATTTCCTCGAAGTGGGTTACTTCAAAGTATGTATCGGGATCTTCAGGATTGAAGGTGCAGTATGGCTTCTCGTTTATGTCGGAAGCGTCGTCCTTTTCCCAAAGCCAAACGAGAACGGGGAAGTCCTTCTCTACGGGGGCATATACCATTATGCCCACATCATCTTTTTCTTCCTTACCTTCAATGACTTGCACGTAGTTTGACTCGGCAACATCATTGTTGTTGAGCATTTCGTCGTTGACGAATCGCACCTTGCAATTCTGATCATCGTAATAGATCATCAGTCCGATGTATTCTTCTTTGTCTTCCGGGTCGGTGTAGTTTACCTCATAAAATGTCTGTGCCGATATTGGGAGTGATAGGAACAAGCACAGGATGGAGAGCAGGTAATATCTTGTCATAGCAGGGTGAATGTTTTTGTTTGGTGGCAAAGGTACATCTTTTTTTTAATATATAATATAATAAGGTGTGGTTTTTCGTCATTTTTATTCAATAAGTTTCTGTTAAATGGATAAAATGATTATCTTTGCAACGCAAATATATATTTTTTACAATATTATGAAGACTATTTTCAAGATCGCAATAGGGGCTATAGTCATTTTCTTCGGATTAGCTCTGTTCTTGGATGACGACACCGTCGATGAGCTTGATAATACGGTATCTGATGAAGGTACATACGACGACTCTGACGAAGATGCCGAAGCCGATGCAGGAGACATCTATGGCAATGCCGTTGATGATGACGACAAGACGGCGGTAGTGTCAAGTTGGGGCGATGGAACCTGTCGTGCCATTTCCACGAAGGAGTTCTATAAGCTCGTGGCATCGAAATCAAACCATGAGGAGTTCATTGGTGAAGGTCCTGTAGTCGTTGACTTCTGGGCAAGCTGGTGCGGCTATTGCAAGCAGATAGATCCACATCTCAAGGCTTTGGCAAAGAAATACAAGGGCAAGGTGCAGTTCTACAAGGTTAATGCTGACGAGAATGAAGATATAACGGAAGCATACGGCATCCAGTCGCTTCCTACTCTCTTCTTCTGCTCCGGAAGTGACATCAGAATAGAAGAGGGTGCCCGCTCTAAGGACGAATTGGATAAGTTGGTACAAGATCTGTTATGATGAATATGAAAAGATACGTAATATGTCTAGTCTGCCTTTTATCGGCCTGCGCTCTTTACGCTCAGTCGGACAACTTTTATGGAACCAATCCTGACACCCTTGCCGCGTTTGACAATGCTGACCGTGAGGCTGACTATCAGCAGTTTTATGGTGAAGCAGAGGATGATGATGTGTTGAGCAAGGCCATTGTGCACGGCAGTTCAAGTGGTTTGGTCAATACCCGTCCTACGTCAAATGACAATAATGAGCCGTGCAAGATATGGGCTATTCTCCTTACAGACACGAAGGATAAGTCCATTGGCGCGGATGACAGATTGGACAATCTTGCTTTGAACAAGGAACTGAAAGGCATTGCACAATGTCTTGGCATGGAAATAAGCATCAATAATATAGTCGGCAATGCAGCTTACAACAAGCGCAACCTAGTCAATGCCATCAAGGCAATCCGTCCGGCAAAGAACGATATTGTTTTCTTCTGTTTCAATGGTCACGGCTTCCGCTGGGATAATCAGAAGGACAGATACCCTAACATCTGCATGATGGGACCTAATGATGATGTGAAAGGCAATTATGTGCTCACCACTGACATTTACAATGCTCTTGTGGCATTGAAGGCTCGCCTTACCATCTGCTTTACTGACTGTTGCAACGCTAAGGTTGGAGAATATGCGCCAAGTCAGCGTGACAATACTCTCTATAGCCGTGCCAACACTCGCGTAAGCAAGAAGCGTATGCGTGATCTGCTGCTCAATACTCAAGGTTCCATTCTTGCCACCGCTGCCAATCCAGGCGAATATGCGTGGTCGTTCGGTGGCTCGGGAAGTGCCTTCACCCAGTCATTCATAGCCCAGCTCCGTAAGGAGGTGAGTGCGAGCAATACCACTCCAGTTAGCTGGGAACGACTTATGGACAACACGATAAAGTCTGCGCGCAAGAAGACACAAGATTGCGAGAATGTCCAGAACGGTATCAGGTACATTAAAGTAAAAGGAGCGAAGTAAGGACTATTTGGGGCGGTTTTGCATACGCTGTGAATAAAATAGGGAGCATAGGAAAAAGCTCTGTGACCTTCTGTCCAAAATCTTCTTAATACTTGACATATCTCAAAATGGGGGGGTAATTCAAAGGAATGTGAGATTATTTGGTCGTTGGAATACTTTTTAGTAATTTTGCACACATCATAGATATAAACTCATAAACAACAATAATATTAAGAATTCATTTTATTCTTTTCTAATTCTCTTTGCAGGATTGTTTATATTATCCTGCAGCGATAACGAAACTCCAGAAGAGCCTAAGACTGACGACGGTCCTAAGGATGAGATTGCTGAACTAATTTGGGATAGTTCATATTACTACAATGCTAATAAGGCTCTCACCCATCGTGTAATTCTCAAATACAACGAGAAGGGACAGGTTTTATCCCGTACAACAAGCAGAAGATCTGGAGACGAATGGGTGGGGCGTTTTGTCGAAGATTACTCTTATGACAGTAATGACAGCCTTACGACCCAACGCTCATACAACGCTGACGCTGATGGGAATCCTTCTGCTGACTTAGACCAGTATAAAATCGAATACACTCGCGATAGCAAAGGACTGCTGCTATCGGAAGCCATGTATTTGAAATACTCAAACTCAAATGAATGGGTAAATGCGGACCATAAGTGTGACTACACATACGATGAGTCAGGACGAATGATATCATACATCTACTATGACTGTATCTTGCCTTACCGTGACTTTATGGAGAGCGAGAAGTTTGAATACACTTATAACGGCTATGGGAACAAGATTTCCGGCAAGCGCTACTATTGGGATGGCTTTGAGTGGCATGTCAATGCCAATTATGAATACTCATACGATGCAGAAAACAGGTTGACACGCCTCGTCAGGGATTATTTGCCTATGAAGGATCGAGTTGAATATACTTACAATGCCTTTGGCAAACGAGCAACTGTTGTATTCTCAAAATATGACGGATCTTCATGGGTGGCATCTGAAAAGTATGAGTATTTGTACAATAGCAAAGGGGATGAGTCATCGGAAATATGCTATGTCTTTAAGAATAATACGATGGAGAAATATTCCAAGAATGAATACTCATACGACGACAATGGAAATCTGATTTATTCAGCCCAATATATCTACAACAACGGCAAGTGGGAACCCAATGCTTACCGTGAGAATTTCTTCACAGCCAAGAAATAGCTAAATACAAATGACCTATACGCCATACAAAAACGGTTCAGAATCATTTTCTGAACCGTTTTTGTATGCGTATGTGGTTTTGATGGGATGAGAGTTTACTCTCCACCGACAGAATATCCGTCGAAGCCGCTGCCGCTGTCTTCGTGGTTATGGCCGTCGCCGTCCTCGTCGCGCATCCTCTTCTTGTCGAACTTAGGCTTGCTGTTACCGAAGCTATAGGTGAGGGTAGCCATTACGCTGCGGCTGCCCCAGCGGTTGATGGAGTGCTGAGTAAAGCCGGCAGTGTCCGTAAACGACTCGCGCTTACGAGAGTTCAGGAGGTCGCGGCAGTTGATGGCAAGAGTCCAGTCGCGAGCGAAGGTCTTGCGCAGGCCTGCCTGCATCACGAAGTTGGCGTTTGAGTAACCCTGTGCCTGAATCTGCTTTGAACGGTAGCGTCCGCTGAGCTGGAAAGAGAAGCCGGCAGGGAGCATGAGGGAAGCCTGCATACGGGCATTCCATGTGAAGCGGTCTTCTGCCTCTTCGCTGACATGAATCTTCTCGTGGTGGAGAGGCTCTGTAGTGTCGTAGTCGAAGCCCGACACGTGGCGGTTGTAGAGGTTGACGTTTGTAGTGAGGTCGAGAATCTTGAAGAACTTATTCTTCATCGTGAGCTCAAGACCGGCATTAGCGCTCTCCGTGAGGTTCATTGTGGTCTGGAAGACGCGGCTGTCCTCGTATTCTGATGAGAGAGTGTATGACACATGGCTCATCACGTCTGTCGTATTGCGGTAATAAGCACTCACGAGAACAGAGTGGTTACCCCACTGACGGAGGTAGTTGAGCGAGAAGGAGTTGCTGAACTCCGGTGTAAGCTCAGGATTACCATAGTGAACACTTGACGCATCGCTAGTGTTCATGAACGAGTTGAGTTCACCTCCATGAGGACGACGCAGACGGCGAGTGTAGTTAAGCTGAAGCTGATCCTTCTCCGTGAGCTGGTAAGAGAGGAAGAGACTTGGGAAGAGCTGGAAGAAGTCCTTCTTGAAGACTGTGGATTTGTCGAGTTCCTCGCCACCTTTGCCGCCATCGAGGGCTGTATTCCAGCGGTAGGTCTTTGTGTTTACAGTCCACTGCTCGCCGCGAAGACCTGCCATGACAGAGAACTTCGGAGTTACCTTGAAGGAGGTTGTTGCGTAGAGAGCGTGGATATTGTTGTCGTAGATGAAGCGGTTGTAGTATGGGGCGTTGAGGGTAGCGCCATTGCCATCCCAGTTGTCCGCATGCCACTGCTCGTTAGGAGTGTTCTCATGAGAGAAGTTGCCGTTATATCCAGCCTCCAGCTTGAACCAATCTGTAATCTGGTTCTCGTAGTCGAGGCGAACTTCCCAGCGACGGTTCTTTACGTTGAAAGGTTCGAGGGTGTAAGCATACTCAGTAGGCTTTGCAGGCGAGAAGAAGTTCGTTGAGTCGCGGTAGTACGACTTATTGTCGGCAGCCCAGTTAGAGAAGCTTGCCACGAAGTCGAGCAGGTGAGTTGCTGACCATGTGTGGCGGTAGTTCAGCTCGTAGTTCTGCATGCCCATGTTACCCTTGCTTGAGACGTTGCGGAATTGAGTGCGAGTGTCCTGAAGGCTGCCCGCATTGCCGTAGTGGTATGGAGTATTGTTGTAACGGTTGTGACCGCCCTTCATGATGTTTGTCGAGAAGCCGAGGTCGTCCTTGTCTGTCATGTGCCAGGTAGCGCCGAGACGAGCGAAGATGTTGTTGCCGAAGTTCTCGTTGGCAGTAGAATAGTCTGACCATGTAGTCTCGTTGCCACGGTTGCCGTTTGCATCCACATTGAAGTTGTGCTGCTCGCTTTCCGACTTGCCCTTGTTCTGCATGTGGCGGTAACCGATGGAAGCGAAGGCGTCAACCTTTGTACTGTTGTAGTTGATGTTGGCATTGGCGTTAGCACCGCCACGAGTGTCGCCACCAGCGGAGAGCGAGCCATAGTAGCCAGCCTTGCGGTTCTTCTTGAGCACGATATTGATGATTCCGGCAGAACCTTCGGCAGAGAACTTTGACGAAGGATTGTCAATAACCTCAATCTTCTCGATGCTTTCAGCAGGGAGCTGCTTGAGGATGTCAGCACGATTATCGGAAGTAAGACCGCTTTGGCGACCGTTTATCCATACCTCTACGCTTGAATTGCCTCGAAGAGATACATTTCCGTCCTGGTCAACTTCCACAGAAGGGATGTTCTCCAGTACTTCTGAAGCAGAACCACCAGCGTTGGCAATGTCCTGAGAGACATCAAAACTCTTGCGGTCAACCTCAAGCTTCACGCTGCTGCGCTGACCTGTTACGGTGACTTCCTTCAATGCAGTTGCCTCTTCTGCAAGATTTATGGTGCCGAGATGGATGTTGTTTCCGTTTACCTGAATGTTTCTGGTGTATGGCTTGTAGCCCATGAACGATATGCTCACAGTGTAATTGCCATTCTTGACACCATTGATAGCAAAAGCTCCCGACTCGTCTGTCATGTCATTCTTCAATGGAGTAGTGCTACCCTGATTGGAAAGGACGACAGTAACGAACGAGAGAGGCTCTCCCGATTTCTTGTCTTTTACCTTACCATTGATTGTAACTTGTGCCATTGCTGTAGTAGTGAAAAGCAGCAAGAGGGCGAATATTCCTAATACCTTTTTCATAGTCTAATGGTTTTGTTTTTGTGGGGTCGCGCTTTGCGTGAACTCAATCCAATCCTCTCCCGTTGGTGAGTGGAAAGCGTGTATGCCTACGGCTTCCGCTGCGGCGCAGTTCTTTGGAGAGTCGTCTATGAAGAGCGTCTCGTCAGGGTTAAGACCGTTCTCTTCAAGCACGAGTTTGAAGATTTCCGGCGATGGTTTTATCATTCCTAGGCGGTTTGAGAGGTAGCATTTCTCGAAATAATCATCTACGCAGAGTCCTTCCACCTGACAGAAGAACAGGTCTTCAGCCATCTCCCAATGGATTTCGTTGGTGTTTGAGAGCAGGAAAAGACGGTATTTCTCCTTCAATTCCAGAAGAGCAGCAAGACGATGCACAGGAACATCTGTAAGTAGGGAAGCCCAAGCATCGCAGATTTGCTTGTCCGTACCGGTGCAGTTAGGCGCCTTCTTTCTTACTTCTTCACAGAACTGTGGCACGGTAATAGCGCCAATCTCCAGTTCGTGGAACAGATCTTCCTGTATGCAGAAGTCCACATAGTGACCTACTTCTTCCGCATTTATTTTCTTGAACTCAGCCGTGCAGATGTCCTTGTCGAGGTTTACGAGCACGCCACCGAAGTCGAATATGAGATTCTTTATCAAGGGTTTTGGATTATGGTTTCTAGTTTAGGGTTAATGGTTTATGGTGATTTTTTGACCTTAAAACGGGTGCAAAATTACAAAACAATAATCACTTTTTGTGTAAAACACATAATAGTATTGACTTTTTTAAGCAAAATTAACAAGCATGGAGAAAGAATTTTGCGGGTTATTCATGTATTTTTGCTGTGTAATGAACAATTATTTTGCTTATATGCTCTTTTATTATTTTTATTTTGCTAATTTTGCAGAACATAATCTATAACAAAATAATATCTATGAAGAAGCATATCAAGTTCTTAATCTTTGGTCTTGCAGCCATCATTGCATCATGTGGCGGCAATGTTAAACCAGAATCAACAAATGTGAAGGGTGACAACAGTAGCGATGCCCGCGTTGTAACATTAGACGGAAGCGGAGTCAGCGTGGATGTTTCATCTGACAAAGGCGGCAAGTCGGTAGTTAACGTGCCGGTGGAATTTGTCTTGGAGAAGACCGTCTCGGAAGTTGAGATGGCGGAAGCTACCATGAAACTGACCTCACCAGGAAAGGTAATGAAACTCACCTTGACAAAGGAAGAGCAAGAGAGTCTCGGATTCTTCATCTCTGCCAATGCCCGTGGCGACAAGAAGGTGGTGAACTTCACGGCAGAAATGAAAACCAATGATGCTCATGCACTTGCGGAAAGCGGCACCAGCTATCGTATAGAAGACTTCAAGCTCATTCGCAAGGGCGATTCTGCAAAGGCAGAAGAGAAGTCGGAAGAAGCGGAAAACCCCGCTGCTCCTGCGGCTTCAAGCACCCCAGGTAAGAACGAACTCAAGGAAATGGCAGTGCAATCGTCGCCTGCTGCTCACGGGCAGACATGGACAGGTAGCATAAAGGGTGCCGGCGGCATCACAATGTATATTAACAGTGTGACCGGCGAGTTCTGGTATTACTACAATAAGTTTGGTCCAAACGCCAAGTTGTATCTTAGCGTATTGTCAAACAACGGTAATTTCCTTGAACTTTATGAGCAGAATGATTACGGCGAGGTTACCGGTACCTTCAGCGGTACACTGACAGGCAACTCTTACAGTGGTACATTTACCAACTATAAAGGCCGTTCTTTCAGTTTCAGCCTGCATAGATAAGCGTGTCCCTTGGAGTTTCATATAATTTTCGTATACGAAACCACTTCGCTTTTGTATACGAAACCACTTTGCTTTTGTATACGAAAGTGGATTGCTTTTGTATACGAAAGTGAAACGTAACTCTAAGTGAAGCGAAACGTATTTGTTAAGTAAAGGTCAACATTAATTATTAATTAGATATAAGACTCCCATGAAAAAGCAATGCTTTGGCGTGATTATAGGTACTCGCGCCTATTTCAATTCTGAGCTTGCACGCGATGTTCGCAAGCAGCTCCTTGCAACCCTTGAAAAAGAAGGTTATGACTATGTGATTCTCCCTGAGGATGCTACGCCTACAGGAAGCAGTTCGATAGAGACTCGTGAGGACGGCCTGAAATGTGCAGAACTCTTTCGTCAGCACCGCGACGAGATTGACGGTATCATCATCTCGCTCCCTAACTTCGGCTTTGAGATTGGCATCATCAATACCATAGCAACTGCCGACCTCAATGTGCCTATCCTCGTTCAGGCTTGCGACGACGAGAACGACAAGGTTGACCTTGACTCTCGCCGTGACGCGTTCTGCGGAAAGATTTCCGTTTGCAACAACCTCTACCAGTATGGCATTCCGTTTACAGATACCACTCTCCACACGTATTCCATCTACAGCGACCTGCTCGCAAAGGACATCAATCGCTTCGCTGCCGTTTGCCGCGTAGTGAACGGATTGAAGCATGCTCGCATCGGACAGATTGGTACTCGTCCGCTCGGCTTCAACACCTGCCGCGCATCGGAGAAGATCCTCCAGCGTTCGGGCATTACCGTTGTGCCTGCCGACCTCAGCGAACTCCTTTACGCTGCGCAGCGCATTGACGACAACGATCCGGCACTCAAGGCTCAGATGGAAGCCATTCGCGGCTATGCAGCAGTGCCTGCCGACTATGAGGACAAGCTCATGCTCCAAGCCAAGTTCGGACTTGCCGTTGAGCAGTGGGTAGAGGCTAACGAAGTTGACGCCGTTGCCATCCAGTGTTGGGACAGCCTTGAGCAGAACTACGGCTGTGCTGCCTGCGTAACAATGTCAATGCTTTCGAACAAGGGTATTCCTGCAGCTTGCGAGACTGACATTGCCGGTGCTGTTTCTATGCTTGCCCTTACGCTTGCCTCAAAGAATCCTGCTGCCCTTGCTGACTGGAATAACAATTTCGCAGAGGATCGTGACAAGTGTGTATGCACTCACTGCGGAAACTTCCCTAAACACTTCGTCGGGAACGATAACCTCAAGCTCGGTCCTCTCGGTGTGCTCGGTCGTACTCTCGGCAAGATCAACACATTCGGTGCTGTCTATGCAAAGGTTTCTGAGGGCAACTTCACCTACTTCCGCATCTCTACCGACGACCCTAAAGGCTGCATAAAGGCTTATCTCGGCGAAGGCAAGATGACGAACGACCCATACGGAATGGACGGTTGTATCGTTGTTACAGAGGTACCTGAGCTCCAGAAGCTCATGAAGTACATCTGCAAGAACGGCTTCGAGCACCACGTGGCAATGTGCCGTGCAGAGGTTGCCGACGTCATCCAGGAGGCTATCGAGAGCTACCTCGGTTGGGAACTGTATGTGCATGAGTAAAAGCCCCTAGCCCCCCAAGGGGGAACTTTTAATAGTTGCTGAGTGGGTGTAATCAAAGCATTTAATGAATAGTAAAAAAGGCGGTGCATCAATGAAGATGCACCGCCTAACGTTTATTGGTAGTTTAAGTTTTGGATTTATAGGCTCCCGCCTTTTTCTTGAAAGTGAAAAGTGGAATTCTCATTTTTCACTTTTCATTTCTTAGTACTTATTGAGGTATTCCTCTACGATACCTTCAAGCTGCTGCTTGTCCTTGAAATACTGGTAAGTGGAAACCTTGAGGTCAACGCAAGCCTCCTCGTCGCAGATGATGTTTCCATGTGGGTGCATCTGGAGGGCAGAGCAAGTCCACATGTGGTTGATACCATCGTCGATGATATGGTGAAGAGCACGGCTCTTTGCAGGACCGTTAACAACGATAAGCACTTCGCGAGCTGCCATTACAGTGCCTACGCCTACTGTGAGAGCCTGCTTTGGAACGAGGTCAACATTGTTGTCGAAGAAGCGGCAGTTTGCCTGAATAGTATTTGTAGTAAGAGTCTTGATGCGAGTCTTGGAAGCGAGTGAGGAACCTGGCTCGTTGAAAGCGATGTGACCGTCAGGACCGATACCGCCCATGAAGAGGTCGATGCCGCCAGCAGCTTCGATAGCCTTCTCATAGTCTTCGCATTCCTTCTTGAGGTCAGGGGCGTTCCCGTTGAGGATATGTACATTCTCCTTCTTGATGTCAATGTGAGAGAAGAAGTTTGTCCACATGAAAGAGTGGTAGCTTTCTGGGTGTTCTTCAGGGAGGTTTACATATTCATCCATGTTGAATGTGATGACATTCTGGAAAGAGATGACACCAGCCTCATAAAGCTTGATGAGCTGCTTGTAGAGTCCGAGTGGTGACGAACCAGTAGGACAGCCGAGAACGAATGGCTTCTCTGGTGTTGGGTTAGCTTCAAGAATCTTGGTAGCAACATAGTTTGCTGCCCAACGAGACATTTCCTCGTAGTTCTTGTTAATGATTACTCGCATAATAATTGGTTGTTTTAGTTATTAATATTAAGTTAATGCTAAAAAGTATCTAAGTTTGCTTAGTTCTTGATGATCTTCTTGACAGAGTTACCCCTCTTTATGACATAGATGCCTGCTATGTTAGGTGCCGAAACCTTCTTTCCGTCAAGGGTATAGATCGCTTCATTTGCCGATTTGTCGCTTTGTTGATTTTGCGATTCAACGCTTTCAATGCCGCTTATTTCTTCAACTACAGGTACCACAGAGACATTTGTTGCATTGGTAGGCATAGTGAATGAGCACGAACTGCCGTTGAATATTTGGGTTGTGACGTTGCCTGAGACTGTAGTTTTTACTTCCCATTTGGTAACCTCCTTTTCGCCGTTGACGCTTTCTGCTGATACTCTAACCTGACGACCTCCCCAGAAATTGCCTGAGTAGTAACCCTGCTTAACGTATGTGTCGTTGAGAGAGAGCTTGAATCCCTGAAGTGCTGTCTTGTCTTCTGTATTTACATTCAGAGTCTTTGTGGCGTTGAGCTTGAAGTAGTCCTTGAGGTAAGTCCACATGAAGTTTGTGCGTTTCGCAGCCCAGTTCTTTGCGTCATTTACGCACTGGTCGTGGTTTGGCCACCAAGGGTTAAGTCTGTCGTGATGATACTTGTATTCAGTCTTTATCACGTTATTCATGCTGTCGATGACTTGAGCGAGGCCATTGCCATTGAGGAATGTGCCCATAAAGACTGTCAAGCGGTCAATGAAACGATCCTTGAAGCGCTGGTCTGTCATGAGGCGACGGAAAAGACGAGTGTGCTCGTATTCATTTGCCCACTGGCTATCACGGTCGTAATCGTGGTTGTAGAGCCAGTCTATGTATCTGTATTCAGGGCTGCGGCCGTAGAGACCGAGTCCGAAGTCAGTGTCCTTCATTATCCAACGCCACTTACCGCCTTCTGCTGTTGGACGCCACATCACGATGTTGTTGCCTGGGAAGTCAAGGTTTGCATGGAAAGTGTTCACAGCCATGAGATTGATGAACTCGTCGATATCCATCTTGTCAGCATAGTTGTCCATGTTGGTGTTCTCACTATTGGCAGAGGCATCATAGAACGCCTTGAGTTCGTTGAACTTATCCATAGTGCCAGTCTTCAGTTCCCACCAGTTCTCTATCATGTCAATATCCTCAAGACCGTCATAGTTGGAGTAGATATTGTCCTCGTTTGAACGCTCGCGGACGTTGAGCATTCCGTAGTATTCTCCATTGAGAAAGAATGCTGTAGGCTGCCAAGCCTGCCAGTCGAGGTCGCAGTTCATTGCCGCATTATGCTGTATTGCCGCATCGCGGAAATAGAGATCGTTGAAGTCGTTGCCTGAGTTGCGGAGAATGATGCTCTTGAAATCCGTGATGCCAGGTTTCTCCGTTGGGAAGAACTCGTATGTGAAACGCTTCTCGCCGAAACGCTTGTTGGCATAAACGGCAAGCGATTTCACGGCATTCGTTCTCGTAGCACCGCCCTGAATACGGGTTTCGCAGAGCTGGTTGATGGCAGCTTCTTTGTTTGGTGCGTCGAAATATTCCACATTCACAGGACGACGCCACTCGTACTCGTAGTTCTTTACGCCTGCTGTGTAAGTACCATCGACATAGATGCCAATCTTGTCGTCGAAGAAATATGAATTGTTGGTAGTCATCGAAACCACCGGAATAGTCATTTTGTGATCAAGGAAGATGTACGATTGTGCAACAGAGCGAGGTGAAAGATATCCTTCGCAGAAGAGCTTTGCACGGATGGCACAGGATTTGCGAATGCTGATTTTCCCCCAATTATATAGAGTGCTGCTTTCTGTTGGCTCGCTGCCGTCCTTTGTGTATCGGATAACAGTGCCTTCTGGCGTGCCCTCTGGCAATGAAAGTTCAATTGAAGTGATTGCTCCAGATGTGAACACCTGTCCCTTCGTGCTGAATATCGGGTCGCCAAGAATCTTCTTGTTGTCAACAATACCACCTGTGTTAGCAGCATTTGGAGTAGGCTTGAGCATGTAGCCCATATTCTTGCCTCCATCTTCCTCGCGACCGTACGAAATGTTTGGCGCAGGCATTTTCTTCATCTTCACATACGAATCGGCTATCTCTCCCTGTGGATTGAAGAGGTAGATGCAACCGTCCTTTCCACTTTCAAGACGGAAAGTGGCATGCATATCCATGCCTTCCTTGTCGCAATAAATGAGAGCATATCCTTTTGCCGGAATGTTATGATCAGGAAGCTTGTAGGCCTCATCAATGTTTTCAGTAAGAGAGATACCGTAGTTGAGCAAGTTTACATCATTGTCAGTAGGGTTATAGAGTTCCACCCATGAGTCTGGAAACTCATTGATGTCGTCCATGATGCAATCGATGTTCGACTGCATGACTTCGTTTATTACCAATTGCGCATTGGCAGCTGTTGCCAGCAAGGTCGTCAAGATAAGGGTAAATAGTTTTCGCATATAGGTTTTGTTAGTTTTAACTAAGTGTAATAATAGCGTGCAAATGTAATAAAAAATTCGCAAAGACTTGATGTAAATTACCGAAAAACGTCAATTTTCTCTTTGCTATATATAAATATATCAAGGTGTATAGTTGGTTTTTCTGAAATTTGATTAACTTTGCAGTCGGATAGATATGACTTTTTCAATACTGATACCTACATATAACGATTCTTGTTATACCCTGGTAAAGACTTTGCGCTCACAGTTGTTGTCCCTGGATGTGGAATGGGAAATCATTGTGGCTGACGATTGTAGCACGGACGATAATGTCCGTGAGGAAAATGCCAAGATAGAAAAACTTAGTGGCTGCAAAGTGGAGTGGGGAAACGAAAATGTTGGGCGCGCTGCCATTCGCAATTTCCTTGCGGAACAGGCTGCGGGCGATTGGCTGCTGTTTGTCGATAGTGGGAATAAAATCGAAAGCCCTGATTTCATGCGTATATACACGGAGTTTTTCTTCAAGAGCAATGATGCGGAATGTGTCGTTTATGGTGGAAGGGTGCTGAATAATGATGCTGATTCTACGAATTTGCGCTATCAGTATGAGCAAGCATGGGAGAAGAAAGGCTCTGTAGAGGCTCGTAGGGCTAATCCTTACAAGAGTTTCAATACTTGCAATTTCTTTATCAGCCGCACTACGATGCTAAGGCTACCTTTCAATGAAGACATGAAGTTGTATGGTTTTGAAGATGTGCTGTTGGGCAAACAATTGAAGGAAGCTGGAATACCAGTGTATCATATTGATAATCCGGTGACCTTTGGGTCATACGAAACGAATGCAGAATTCCTACGAAAGACGGAGGAATCCGTGCGCATGCAGTTTGAATTCCAGGAGTTGATTGGTAACTATTCAAATCTTCTCTGCGTAGAACGCAAGATAAAGCGCTTTGGACTGTCTGGTGTGCTCAGTATATTATATAATGTGATGGGTGGCGTGCTCAAGAAGAACTTGTTGGGAAAGCACCCAATGGCAGCCTGCTTCAATCTCTATAAACTGATGCTTCTGAACGATCTTATGCGCATAAATAATAAATAGATACAAGCAGCAATGCCTCAACAACAAAGAGCAATGCTGCTTTTTTTGACAACTTGAATTGCCACAGACGATGGAATACGCAGAGCACGATAATGAGTTCTGCCACATATTCAGCCGCCCAACCGAAGCCCATGCCAAGGAGTTCACCGTGATAGAAGCCGATGGTGAGGAATACTACAGTGAGCACACCCCAAAGGGTTTCCATAATGCAGTATTTCTTTGCCTCGCCCTTTGCTAGCAGTATATACTCGATAGGCATTGTCACTGTGCGGATGAACATGGCGAGAAGCGTGGCTTGTGCCATAGGTATCGCACCGTTGAACTTTGATGAGAAGAGCAAAGGCACCGCGATAGGCAGTGCAACAAGGAGGATGGCTATGATGGGAAACATCACCATCAGCAGCACTTCTATCTGTGCGTTTACGGTGGTGCGAAGCCGACTGTTGTCGGTATTCACAGCCGAAAGGCGTGCGAAGTAGTCGTTCTCAAGTGAGTTCAAGAGTGTGCTTGGGTAGGTTATGGCCATTGTGAAGGCTGCATAGTAGAGGCCTACCATGTCAAGATCGCCCTGGCGATTAAGGAAAGCGCGGATATACATCTCCACACCACTTGCCACAATGCCCGCCATGATGAACGATATTCCAAGCTTTACCATCGGCGAACCTTCCTTTATATATGAGCGGATGTGCTTCAGGCGGTAAGGATAATGGCGGAAAGAGAAAGCAATAGTACTGATGGCCGATGTCATTGCCCATAGCAACATCACAGGAATGATACCACGAGTGCCCCAATGATAGTAGATTGGAACGGCTATGAAGATGGACAACAGGATGGTAAGGAACTGTACTGTAGCAAGGCTCTTCATCCTTCTCATGGCACGCAGTATGGCAGTCTCGCCACCAGTGATGGCAAGAAGTGATACGATAGGCGAAAGAAGGAGATAATGGAGAGTGTGGTTGCCCCATGAGAACGTGAAGCAGTTGATGATAGGAGCAGCTATTATCGTTACGCAAAAGCCGAGCGCGGCAGCTATCAGCGACCATGTTCTGACAATGGCTATGGAGTGGTTTCTGCCCTCGATGTCTTCCTCATCATGCTCAGAGATACTCTTCACCGCCGAGATGCTCACACCGAGATTGGTGGTATTGCACAGGAAATTCACCACGGTGTTCAGCAAGGAACTGAGACCGATGCCCATAGGTCCAAGAAGCACAGCAGTTATCTTGCTGCGTACCAATCCCATGAGAAGGTTCAGGCTCTGCAGTCCGCTGAAGAGTCCAACGTATTTCAATATGTTCTTATATTGTGCTGACAAAGTGGTTGAAGTTATGAAGTTATGATGTCGTGAGGTCATTACAACCTAATAACCTCACAACCTTATATATTATAACTCCAAAAAGTGGGAAAAATTGTATTTGTGCCCATTATCTTTGCAACAATAGCGTAAAATAGATGTGATTTGTTTGGAAATTAAGTAAATAATAGTAATTTTGCACTGAATTATTCGCAGCGAACTGCGAGGCTACCCTCAATTTTCGCTCGAGAAAATTGAACCAATATGTCACAAGAAGAAAAACTCAAACTACAGGAACGCATCGTAGAGGTGCTGCAAACCGTCTATGACCCGGAGATTCCTGTCAACATATACGATCTCGGACTCATCTATCGCATAGAGATAGATGATGATGCCAACGCTGAGATTGACATGACCTTCACCGCACCTTCGTGTCCTGCCGCCGACTTCATCCTTGAAGACGTGCGCCAGAAGGTGGAGAACCTCACCGGACTTGCTTCAGCAAAGGTCAACCTCGTCTTTGAACCTGAGTGGGACAAGTCCATGATGACAGAAGAAGCTCGTGTAGAACTTGGGTTTGATTAAATTGTAAATAGATTAGACTCTTCCCTGCCGTTGTCGGCGGGGCTTAAATCGTAAATCTGTAACTTGAAAACCACCTACTTCCTCTCCGACGCACACCTTGGTTCCTGGGCAGAGCAGCACAAGCGCACTCAGGAGCGTCGCCTTGTGCGCTTCCTTGATGAGATAAAGGGCAAGGCTTCCGCCATATATCTTTTGGGCGACATGTTTGATTTCTGGGCAGAGAACAAGTATGTTGCCCCGAAAGGCTACACGCGTTTTCTCGGCAAGATCTCCGAACTCACCGATGCTGGCGTGGAGGTTCATTATTTCATTGGCAACCATGACATCTGGATGTACGGCTATTTGGAGAAGGAATGTGGCGTGATACTCCATAGGAAGGAAGAAACCCTCGACATCAACGGTCGTCTGTTCTTCCTCGGACATGGCGATGGAGTAGGGAAGAAGGATGTTGGATTCAGCATCATACGCTGGATATTCCACAACCGATGCTGCCAAAGACTCTTCTCCCTTCTGCACCCAGACTTCCAGGTTTGGCTTGGACAGACATGGGCAAAGCACAGCCGCATGAAGCGTGTTGACGGAAAGGAAGCACCATTCCAGGGCGACGACAAGGAACCTCTCGTGCAGTTCGCAATGGAATATTCCAAGACTCATCCCGACATTGACTACTACGTCTTCGGACATCGCCACATCGCCCTAGACTATACTCTTTCTCCCCTCCCTGTGGAGGGGCAGGGGGAGGTCTCCCGCCTCATCCTCCTAGGCGACTGGATATGGCAGTTCACCTACGCAGAGTTTGATGGTGAGCACATGGTTCTCCACGAATATGTGGAGGGCGAAAGTAAGATGTAGGGACTTCATGCCGCTGATTTGGATCGTAACTCATAGGAAAACGCCCCGCAACTCCCACGAACTCAACCCAAAAGTGCCACGAACTCAACCCGCAACTCCCACGGATTTCTCCCGAAACTTCAAGAAACCATATTACTCCCCGTTTTTCCGACAAAATAAAAACAACTCCTCACTCCTCACCAATCGCCATAACGCGTTGACCTCCAATACTATACGAGGTGAGGAGTTGGTGAGGAGTCAAAAACCACTCCTCACCCAATTAACCCACTGGCACTCAGTTTATTACATCCCAAAGGTGAGGAGTGAGGAGTTGACGCCAAAATTCTTTCGCAAAGATAGGTCCTTCCTTTCATCTGGTTGTAACCAGATGATTTCTTCAATAGCCTACACCACAGCAAGCCCCGATAAACACAGGCATTCTCAGCACTTTGGTGTAGGGTGTAGGCAAATCGCTTAAATTCATTATTAGCACCCAAATGCGAAGGACCTAAACAAATCTGGCGCAAATCCCAACATGTAATAATGATGTCAAGATTTGCGCCAGATTATTGTTATTGTATAATAAGCTTCATAAACTCTTCAATCCTCATTATCTCAACTTTAGGCCAAGGAATTGATTTCAAGGGATTGAAGTCTTTGTCATTCGTTACTATTAATTCTGCATTGGACGCAATGGCACAATCAACGAATTTATTATCATCAGCATCACTAGGAAGTAATTCAAAATGAACATACGTGTTCTGCAAGGTTGTTGTGGGCAAAGCTGCTATTGCTTCTACAACATTGTGAGCCACTTCGGCACTTGAATGTTCTGCCAGTTTCTCCTCATACTCATCCAGAATGTCGGTATTGACACACAAACTAATCTTCCCTTCCATTACGTCCGTCCATATCTGATGGTAGGGACTTCTGGATGGGAGTGACTGTAGGAGGCAGTTTGTGTCAAGAACGATGTAGCGCATAACGATAAGGAGTTCTCATTTTAGTATTCCCCCATTCTTCTATGGTCTCTTCGTTTATCTCACCACGATCCCACATAGCATCAATCGCTCTTTGAGCCTTATCTGCAAAGTAGCGGGCAAGGAGATTCCGGAATTCCCTATACTCAGCATCTGTCTTGATGCCTCGTACTACATTCAGCACATCAAGCTGAGCCATTTCTGAGTAACTCATATCAGTTTTTTTAGAATTGAACTTTTGTGAGTGCAAAATTAAGTAAAAGAATTGAATCACACAACATTTATGTTGCTTTTTTCTGAAGAATGATTTGTTTTTAACTAATATTCTATTGTTTTTCAAGATAAAACAAATCTGGCGCAAATCCCAACATGTTTAACAATGTCAAGATTCGCGCCAGATTTGTTACTGTCTTTATAATATTAGTTTCTGTGGAACGGTACAATTACCAGTCCCTTGTACTACCTTTTGGTTACTATTAAATGTTTACGAAATTCCCGAGCCCTTTAATGGCTCGGGACTAATGTCGAATAAATTAAGGCAATTATTTACGCCAGTCTGGGCATAAGTTGTAAATTCTGAAGGCTACGGGCAGACGGCACGGACGGACCGACCGAAGTTGCGACCGTCGCTGCCCCAACCAATACCGCCCGAATTAAAGTTAAGGTAGTACGCGTAGTACGAGAAAGACTCGCGGAGCGACGACGACCAGTAGTAGCCGCTGGAGCCAGCATAGTGGAGCGAAACTCCGTCGCGATAGCCAAGAGCAGGAAGGAAAATGAAGTTCCCATTCGGGCCTGTTACCTTGCAACCTACCACGCCATTCTGGGTCGTCCAAGTCCTGGTGCATTTAGTACGGAGTTCATCCTGCTCAGCCTTTGTAGGCATGCGCCATGAGCCGCCCCAGTTCACATGGGCAGCATCGTCAGCGAGTTCGAGGGTTGTCTTATTATCAACCGTACCTTCACTTGAATCGGTGCAGTACTTGATTATGATATCGCTAGAGCCATTGCCCCACTTGTAACTTGCCCAATTATATCCTGTCTTGCCAGTTTTCCAGTTTCTACAAGGGTCAAACTGTGAATATCCTTTTTGATAGTAAGGCTCAGTTTCACCCCAGGCGAAATAATCGCCATAGCCTTCCGGAGTTGTCGCACCGACGTTCATCGTTGCCCATTTCGTACCTGATGGCAATCCTAGATCAACCCATTCATGTCCATTCTCCATGCCAGTCGTTGCTGGCTCCTCCCAACTAACATCCTCACCACTGGCATTTGTACCGCTTGGGAAGTTATCAATGGCAAAGTTGTATGCCGAACGAGCAACGAAGTTTTTGCCAGGAACCGTCTGAACATAGGTCGTTTTGTCTGTACCATGGACTGATACCTTGATATTGCTTGTGCTAAGGTTGGCTGGAGCGACGATGGTATAAACGGTGATTACCTGATCCTTTTCTGTAGTTGAAATGTTGGTCAGGTTGATAGTGTATGTTGACGATGTTTCTGTAGGAGTAATCGCAGGTGTTGCTGCTGTAAGGTCAAAGGTTCCGGCAGTAACGAACTTAGCGCCATCACTCTCAAGAACTACTGATGAATAGGTATCAGCCTTTGGCATAGTAAGCTGAAGTCGAACGAAAGCACCGAGATGCTTCATTGTAAGGTCAACACCACCGTTGGCATCAGGAACTGTTGCTGCACAAGCAAGATAGTCGTACTTGCCGAGGTGAGCAGTAGAGCCATCGCCATCTTGTGCCTGACCTGTGTAGCTTACAGGAAGAGACTTTTCGGAAATGGTGTAGTTGTTTGCTGAGAATGGATAGTAAGCGGCATACTGATACTCGGAACGGAGTTTCCACGCACCACCATCAAAGGCTGCTGTATTTGCACCGTCGCCAGCAGAGATAGGGAACTTTACTTGGTCGCCACCAACAGGATAGATGCCGAGAGCATCACCATCAACCCATTGGAAATGGAAGCCAGTGCCGTCAACAGTATATGCAGTACGGGAAGCGTTCTCTGGCTGAAAGTCCTCAACAGTGACGCGAACGGAATTTACATACTCTGATTTAGAGGAAGTGAGTTCGTTGTCGTTAGTACAACTGAACAACATAGCCATGATAAACATGGCAAGAAGGGAAAGTTTGTTTTTGTTCATATATTTATTGTTTAGAAGTTGATTCTTCTTCTTCGAAAGAGAATTCCTCAAGTTGATTCATTTTCTTTGCAGCCCAAGGAACATCTTCTCCAGTAGCACCTGTGGTACCTGCAAGAATAGAGATTAT
This sequence comes from Prevotella sp., assembly GCA_045616725.1. Classification (GTDB taxonomy): domain Bacteria; phylum Bacteroidota; class Bacteroidia; order Bacteroidales; family Bacteroidaceae; genus Prevotella. Next base: position 33,170 of record JAZLHI010000105.1, read on the forward strand.
ATCTGTCTGTATAATCTCAGAGATTGGTTGTTCGTAGTTTTTCTTTTTCATGTTTTGTAAGAATATGATTTATAATTAACTATTTGATATAATACTCGCTCTGTGGTTTCAAATTATCACACTTGTTGTTGAAGCAATAATATGTAACCACAAGATTGGCTTTTTGAACGAAAAAATAGTGAATCTATACAAAACAAAAAGCGTGGAATCTGCCCGTTGCTCATTCCACGTCTTGAGGCCTTCGCATTGCCCTGTAGCTAGAACGAGCAACACCGAAGCCCACGCTTATGTATATAATACGCCTAAGTGCACCACGTCCCTTGAAGACTTGGCGCTAAAGACATAGGTATATACATCACCCATGAGCATTCACGTTGCATTGTTCTTGAGCTACTGGAAAGTTGCGAAGTTTCAAGACGTCAAGATACAAGCGCGTAAACGCTATTTCATTATGTAAGAGCCCTCCCTAACCGAAAATCCCGCAGCGGGCTTCGGATTTGGTAAGGCGCTGCAAAAGTAAAAAATAATTTTCAATCCACCAAACAATTCGGCAAGAAAAATGAAAACACGCCAGATGTTCTCGTACACGGAAACAAAAAAGCGCAAACTTCGATGTTGGAAAATTTGAAGTTTGCGCTGTATTATATGCGTATTGTAAAATTCTTTTACCCAAGAACTATCTGGGCATCAATATTCAGTTGTTCGCTAATTGATTTAGCGAGAGAGAGTTTCGGCTCAGTCTTACCTTGAAGGAACTTTCTAAGCCAAGATACTGTAGTGCCAATCATTTCTGCAAGGGCTGCAACGGTAAGTCCCATTTCTTCCATGCGGAGCTTTATTACTTCTACAAATGTTGGAGCCTTGATTGGATAATGAATATTCTCATAATCATCTACAAGACCGGACAACAAGTCAAGCTCTATCAAATTCTTGTCGTCAAGAGGAGTGTTGTCGTCAACAAGAAGTATCAGTTCCTCTATTCTTTCCATCGCTGCATTGTAAGCAGCCTCAGTCTTAATTGTTGTCATAATCTTCTATATATTAGCAGCATTAATTTTATCATATTCGGCGTGAGTGCCAATAAACCTAATCAGGATGGTTTTGATTGTAAACTTGACAACCACGATAAGCCTGTAACTATTTCCTTTTATATTGAATACATAATGTTGGTTTCCTACACTATCAACACTGTTGAATGTCTCTTTCATGTCAGCGAAGCACGTCCATTCTGCATTCTTTGTTTTTGTGTACCATTCCTCAAGCGCAACTTTTGCACCAGCATTCTTGGCATAGTAATCTGTTATTTTTCGCTTGGCGATTATTCTCATATTTATAATATTCGGCATTGCATCTAATCCACTAAGATGTTGAATAAGTGGATAATAGACGTTGCAAAAGTAAACAATAATTTTCAATCTGCCAAACAATTCGGCAAGAAATACGAAAACTTACCCCTCCAGACTACGGTAGCGGATGCGCTTTGGCTCTTCGCCGCCGAGGCGCATCTTTTTGTTCTCTTCGTATTCAGAGTAGCTACCTTGGAAGAAGAACACTTCGCTGTTGCCTTCGAAGGCGAGGATGTGAGTGCAGATGCGGTCGAGGAACCAACGGTCGTGCGAGATTACAACGGCACATCCTGCAAACTCCTCAAGACCTTCCTCAAGAGCGCGGAGAGTATTCACATCGATATCATTGGTAGGCTCGTCGAGAAGGAGCACGTTGCCTTCTTCCTTCAGTGCAAGAGCGAGCTGGAGGCGGTTGCGCTCACCACCCGAAAGCACCTTACATTTCTTCTCCTGGTCAGCACCAGCGAAGTTGAATTTGCTGAGATAAGCGCGGGCATTGACGTCCCTGCCACCCATGCGCATCAGTTCTGTGCCACCAGAGATAACCTCATATACAGACTTCTCTGGGTCAATACTCTTATGCTGCTGGTCAACATAGGCAATTTTCACCGTAGAACCAACCTCGAACGTACCTCCGTCTGCCTGTTCCAAGCCCATGATGAGGCGGAAGAGTGTTGTCTTACCAGCACCATTAGGACCAATAACGCCTACTATACCGTTAGGCGGAAGCATGAAGTTGAGCTTATCATAAAGGAGCTTGTTGCCGTAAGCCTTCTTGACATCGATGGCTTCGATGACCTTGTTACCGAGACGAGGACCGTTCGGAATGAAGATTTCGAGTTTTTCCTCTTTCTGCTTGACATCCTCGTTGAGAAGAGCTTCGTAAGAGTTCAAGCGGGCCTTACCCTTAGCCTGACGAGCCTTTGGAGCCATGCGAACCCACTCAAGCTCACGTTCGAGGGTCTTGCGGCGCTTGCTTGCCACCTTTTCTTCCATAGCCATGCGCTTTGTCTTCTGGTCAAGCCATGAAGAGTAGTTGCCTTCCCATGGAATACCCTCGCCACGGTCAAGTTCAAGAATCCAACCAGCCACGTTGTCAAGGAAGTAACGGTCGTGAGTAACGGCTATGACAGTGCCCTGATATTGGCGCAGATGTTGCTCGAGCCAATCGATAGACTCAGCGTCAAGGTGGTTGGTAGGCTCATCGAGAAGAAGCACATCAGGCTTCTGGAGAAGCAGACGGCAAAGAGCCACGCGGCGGCGTTCACCACCCGAAAGATGCTTAACCGAAGCATCCTCAGGAGGACAGCGGAGAGCATCCATTGCACGCTCAAGGCGAGAGTCAAGGTTCCATGCGTCAGTAGCGTCGATGATGTCCTGCAACTCTGCCTGACGAGAGAAGAGCTTGTCCATCTTGTCAGCGTCCTCGTAATATTCAGGAAGACACATCTTCTGGTTGATTTCCTCATATTCGGCGAGGGCATCCACCACATGTTGAACACCTTCCATCACGACTTCTTTCACAGTCTTGTCGTCGTTGAGGAGAGGATCCTGCTCAAGATAGCCAACGCTATAGCCAGGAGAGAAAACAACTTCGCCCTGATAGTCCTTGTCGATGCCGGCAATAACCTTCATAAGGGTTGACTTACCTGCACCGTTGAGACCGATGATACCAATCTTTGCGCCATAGAAGAACGAGAGATAGATGTTCTTCAGCACCTGCTTGTTTGTCTGGCGGATAGTCTTTGAGACACCCACCATGGAGAAAATTATCTTTTTGTCGTCTGCCATATTAAATCTTTTCCAGAGCCTGCTTGAGGTCGTTGATTATGTCGTTAGCGTCCTCAATGCCTACAGAAAGGCGCATGAGGTCTGGCTGCACGCCTGCTTCGAGAAGCTGTTCCTCTGAGAGTTGGCGGTGAGTGTGGCTTGCTGGGTGGAGGATGCATGAGCGAGCGTCAGCAACATGAGTCACGATGCAGATGAACTTCAGTGAGTCCATGAATGTAACAGCATCCTGAACACTGCCCTTTACACCGAACGAAAGTACGCCGCAAGAGCCGTTTGGAAGATACTTAGCTGCCATGGCGTTGTTCTTGTTGCCAGGTAGGGTAGGGTAGTTCACCCAAGCCACCTTCTCATGCTGCGAGAGGAACTCTGCAACCTTCTGTGCGTTAGAGCAATGCTGTGGCACACGGAGGTGGAGAGTCTCAAGACCGAGGTTGAGGAGGAATGAGTTCTGTGGCGCAGGGATTGAACCGAGGTCGCGCATGAGCTGTGCCACGAGCTTTGTCACGTAAGCCATCTTGCCGAACGCTTCCGCATATACAAGTCCGTGGTAAGACTCGTCTGGAGTGCACAGACCAGGGAACTTGTCTGCATATTTCATCCAGTCGAAGTTGCCTGAATCAACGACAACTCCGCCAACGGATGTTGCATGACCGTCCATATACTTCGTTGTAGAGTGAGTAACGATGTCAGCACCCCACTCGAAAGGACGGCAGTTTATAGGTGTTGGGAAGGTGTTGTCAATAACCAAAGGAATGCCGTTCTTGTGAGCAACCTTTGCCCAACGCTCAATGTCGAAGACGTTGCAGCCAGGGTTTGTGATAGTCTCGCCGAAGAGCAGCTTTGTGTTTGGACGAATAGCTGCCTCGATCTCCTCGTCAGTAGAGTTTGGAGAGATCATAGTGCAGTCTATGCCCATCTTCTTCAGAGTAACTCCGAAGAGGTTGTATGTGCCACCGTAGATCTCGTTAGACACAACAATATGACCGCCAGCCTCGCAGATATTGAATATTGCGAAGAAGTTTGCAGCCTGACCTGAGCATGTGAGCACAGCGCCCACGCCGCCTTCGAGCTCAGCAATCTTTGATGCTACGGCATCGCTTGTAGGGTTTGCAAGACGGGTATAGAAATAGCCGTCCTTCTTAAGGTCGAAGAGATCAGCCATCTCTTCTGTGTTATCATACTTGAAAGTAGTACTCTGATAGATAGGCAGTACGCGAGATTCGCCATTCTGTGGCTTCCATCCGCCCTGTACGCAAGTTGTTGATAGATTCATATTATTATTCAATTTCTGATATATTCGTAAATGCGACAACGCTGTGGCTCTCGTGAACCGTGATACCAACATCGCCATCAGCTCTCCTCATCAGTACCACCTGAACATCATCGCCATCTTCGTTTTTGCAAGAGAACACCATGCTGGTCATTCCATTGTCGTCAGTCTTGGGATCAGTGGCTTCAATCACTTTTAAAACATCAGGTTCTTCATCATCCATTTTGATGGTGATGGCTTCGTCACCAATTATAATGTAAGTGTTTACTCCTGCTGATTTGGCAGTTTCTTCTATCTGTTTGCCATTGGCATCAATGTCAACGACATAGAGAGAAGTGGAAAGCAACTTGAGGGCTTCACCATATACAGCAGATGTTTCATTAATACTTGGAGCAACGGCAGCAGCCATTACATTAGTCGCTGTCATCATGCCGATTGTGGCAAAAATGACTGAAAAGAGAACCTTTTTCATTTACAAATTTACTGATTTACGATTTACAATTTTATGCAAAGGTACTGTTTTTTATTAATATATGTGTGATTTAGAGGAAAAAAGTCGTGTTTATCGTAGAAAATCTGTATAATGCTTCGCTTTTAATCGGAAAAAACACTAATTTTGCACTCAAAGAACAATATTATTATAGACTATGAAAAAACTATTGACTCTTATCTTTTCCCTTTTTGTGGTTATAACCATTAGTGCACAGAATGCCAAGTTCGGCAAGCCTTCACAGGAAGAATGGGATCTTACCAGCGTAAGTTTCGCTCCAGATGCTGATGCCGTGGTGTTGTATAAATCGGTGGATGTCAAATACAAAGTGTCCGGAGCCTTTAATGCAAGCGGAAGTGGCGGCGACGGTTCGCTTGACGATAACAGAATTGCCAATATGGGTGTCAACAAATACTATGATCCAGAAGGCACAAACATGCTCTACGATGTGAAGGTGCGCACAAAGATCCTGAAGGATTCGGGCAAGGGCTACGCTTCCATTGACATCATAAGCTACAAGAACGAGCAGGACCTGAACATGTTTGACGAGTTCTACGAGATGAGCGTTGTTGTGTTCAGTAATGTTGCCGGCAAGATAAAGAAAAAGAAGGTTTCCACAAGCAGTTTCAAGGACGAACGCATTGACAAGTACTATTGCATCCGTCATGTCCGCATCCCTGATGTGAAGGTAGGCGATATTATCGAATATCAGTATCAGCTGTTCAGTCAGCGCATAACATATATCTTTGACACTCAACTTCAGGAGAGCATCCCTGTGCTCTTCTCAAGATGCAGAATGGAGATACCTTTCTTCTTGCAGTTCAATGTCAACAAGCCAGAGATTCCAAATGTTGCAGCAGGCGTACAGCGAACAAACATACTGATGCCTAGTCCAAACAATGATGGTCAGATGCCAAGGAAATGTGCTGCCAATGAATACATTATCGAGGCACGCCAGCTTCCTGCTTACGATGGCGAGATCAATCTTGAGAACCTTTCAAGCGGCAAGGTTTACTGCGTGCGCACAGAGATTAATGATAAGCGTTACGACGTAAAGGAAGACATTGCAGGACCAGTCCGCCATTTGATTATTGGAAAGTAATTTAAAATAACTATGCAAACTCAAAACGTACAACTCTATTCCCTCTCCCTTCGTGAGAGCAAATCTTTCCTCGTAGCTTTGGCTTTCATAGCCGGCAACATCGTTTTTCCACAGCTCTGCCACCTTATTCCACAAGGTGGTCTCATCTTTCTTCCGATATATTTCTTCACTCTCGTCGGAGCCTATAAATATGGATGGCAGGTTGGTCTGCTCACTGCCGTAGCTTCCCCTATAGTAAACAATCTACTTTTCGGTATGCCTACACATGCCATGGTAGCCATCATCCTTGTGAAGTCAGTTATTCTTGCCTTGGCAGCAGGACTCATGGCAAACCATGTCCGTAAGGTTTCACTTCTGTCCATCCTCGCTGTTGTGCTGACATACCAGTTGCTTGGAGGCTTGGTAGAATGGGCTATCACTGGCACTATCTCAGCTCCTCTTCAGGACTTCCAACTCGGTTTTCCAGGACTTGTATTTCAAGTAGTTGGCGGCTATCTCGTTATCCGCTATCTTCTTAGGAAATAAGCTCCCTCTAACTCCCCACAAGGGGGAGAAACCTTTCCGTAAATTATGATTACTAAACCTTTCCACGACCTCCATATCTCCACTCTCGGCATGGGCAATATGCGTCTGCCGCAGAAGGGAACAGCTGCAAATGCCCCTATCGATTGGGAGGCATCGGCAGAGATGATTGACTATGCCTTGGAGCATGGCATAAACTACTTTGACACTGCTTGGGTGTATAACGAGGGCGAATCGGAAAAATGCCTCGGTGCTGCCCTCAAGCGTCACGAAGCCGACAGGGACAAGTTCTATATCGCCGATAAGTTCAACATCGCTGCCACGACCGACTATGAGATGGTCTTCGAGGAGCAACTCAAGCGACTACAGACGGATTACATCGACTTCTATCTTATCCATTGTCTGATGGACAGCAATATACAACAATATATCGATAGCGGAGCGATAGAATATTTCCAAGAGCAAAAGCGCAAGGGCAGGATTCGCTTCCTCGGTTTCTCGTGCCATTCAAGCGTTGAGACACTGCGCATCTTTGCAGATAAATATCCATGGGACTTCGCCCAGTTACAGATAAACTACTACGACTGGCGCTACAGTGCTACTCCTGCCGAATACAAAATCCTGGAAGAGCGCAACATTCCTTGCATCGTCATGGAGCCTGTTCGTGGCGGAAAACTTGCCACCCTGCCAGAGGCTGCCGAGAAACTGCTTCGTCAGACTCATCCTGATTGGTCGATGGCTGCATGGGCAATGCGTTTTGTCCAGACGTTGCCTAATGTTCAGGTCGTGCTAAGTGGTATGAGTAATATGGAACAGGTGGAGGATAATGTCAGAACATTCTCAACCGACAAGCCGGGACTCACGGAGGTTGACAAGCTTCTTTTGGGCAAGGCTTGCGAGATGTTCCGCGAGTATATCCATGTCCCTTGCACAGCTTGCCGCTATTGTACCGCAGATTGTCCACAACAGATAAACATCCCTGAGTTCATCAGTGTCTATAATAAGTTCAAGGTCAACGGTACTTGGGGCATAAAGAGCGATCTTGCAAATATCGTGACCGAGGGAAAACCGACAGATTGCATCCAGTGTGGCGCTTGCATGGGGCATTGTCCTCAGAGCATACAGATTCCGGATGTCATGACTAAGGTCGTCGAAATGGAGGAATCGCTCTAGACGAAACAATCATATAACAATGGGGGGCTTGTCTCTGAGACTGTCCCCCTAAGACTGTGCAAAGCTCACTTCCACATTATCATATCCGAGAGACTTGAACAATTGCTGGGCAGCGGCTTTGCCGTTCTGCTCAGCGTTTTTTATGTTCTGCTTAGTCAGGCAACGCTTGAGCATCTTCTGTTCTGCCTTCTTGAGTAGTTCCTTGCGTGCTTTCTCGCTCCATTTCCCATGCTCAAGATACGAATCGGTGTTTGCTTCGTCAATGAATTTCTTGTCAAGTAGTCCCACTTTAGGTAGCTTCACTATCAGTTTGTCGTTACGCTTCTGGTAGGTTATCCACGCTTTCTTCATCTGCTTCATGTCCACACCGATGCGCACAGTACCGTGGTAGATGCGAGTGAGGGCATCATCCGTAAGGATTCCCTTGCGAATGGTATCTACTATCTCATCGTCTTCTATGGCAAGAAATTCCCACTTGCCTATTTCCTGGAGCGAGGTTACGAGGATAGGAGTCTTCTGCACCTCTGCCTTTGCTTCCTTCTTGCCCTTCACGTCGTCCTCGCATTTCACGAGAAAACGGAGCAAAACAACGCTGACGGCTATCACCGCGAGCAGGAAGAGAATGTCTTTTATGGATTTCATTTGTATTTTGCGAATGTGATAATTACTTGAACGTCAGGTTTCTTTTGATGAAATCGACTGGGTCTAAGGTGACGCTTTCGTCAAACACCACGCGGATGTTCTTGTCTTTGTAGCCCAGTTGCATGAGCATCGGCACTATGACCGCAGCTGCTCCCGACTGCGCTTTCTCGATGATGTCCGTCTTTGGCACGGCTTTTATGATCTCTTCACGACCTTTCTTTGTGAACTCCGTAATCTCCTTGTCGCTGAAATTGCTGCGGAAGAAGGCAATGTCCGCCTTTACTTCGTCGTGGTCTATCTCTGTGGAAGTGAGTGTGATAGCAGGTTTTGGCAACTCAATGAGAATGTCCTTGCCGTCTATCTTCACATTCTCCTTCGAGAATTTTGAGAGGTCTATGTAAGCCTTCACTGTGGCATTCATAGGTATGGCTATCTTCCTGTCGCCGAGCGGAATGTCTATGTTGAAGTTGGTGCCAAAGATGCTGCCGCCAACATTCAGTGGATCTTCCGCAACAACCACCTTGTGCATTTGCATCTCTGCGGTGTGGATCCTTGAGCATTCGGCAATCTTGTTTACTATGACGGCAACGGAATCTGTACATTCTTCCGCCGTAAGCACTTCCTGCTCGTCGCTGCTGCCGCAAGAAAGCAGCAGAGAAAGGCAAAGAGTGAATATAAATGAATGTAGTAAATATCTCATATTTTTTACCTCTTACGAACACGTTTGAAAACTCCCACGGATTAGGGCAAGAAGTCTCATGAATAAAATAACAACCTCAATGCTTTTTGACCAAAACTCCCATGGTTTTTGGAGGCTTTTGTAAGTCGTTGTTTACCAATGTGTTACATCCTTGTTTCGTACCCTATACTTTCGGTAGGCTGAGTCCAGTAATCTTCTGGTACTTGTCAAGTGCATATACGTCGGTCATGCCACTGATGTAATCGACAACAGCCATGATTCTTGTCTCCAAATCTGGCGAGTCGATATCATACTGACTGCTCACGCTGCCGATGAGTCGGCGAGAGTAGAAGCGGTAAGGGTTGACAACCGCCTCGATCATCACGTCAAGGAGTGTGTCCATGATCTTGAAACCGCCAAACTCCACATCGAGAACAGGCTTGCTGACATAGATGTTCTTGTAGGAGAACTCTGCACAACGCTTGTATGCAACTCGCTCACGCTCAGGCATATTGTCGGTCAACGAACCAACAAACGTACCGTTCATGATGGCTTCCTCGTTGGCAACGAAAGTCTCTACGCAAGCACGCTCAAGGACTCCGATGACGCAAGCTCGGAAGTAAGCCACCTGCTCAGATGGGTCTTCCACACCTTCCGACTCCAAACGCTCCTCAATGGTCTTCTGCATTTCCCCGGGAAGGAAGTCGAACATCAGCCGTTTGGTGTCTTCAAACGAGATGAGACGAAGCTTGTGGGCATCCTCAATGTCCATTATCTCATAACAGATATCGTCGGCAGCTTCCACGAGATAAACCAATGGATAGCGACGATAGCTTAGGGCTGCCTCAAAACCAGGAAGAGCAGGCTCAGCAGAACCTTGTGTGCGCGGCTCTGAAGGCAAACCGAGTTCTTCGGCAATTTTGGCAAACAGCTTTGCCTCCGACTGGAAGAAACCGAACTTCTGCTTCTTCTGGCTTGCGAGAACCGATGAATATGGGTACTTCACGATGCTGGCAAGTGTGGAGTATGTCATGGCAAAACCGCCCTCTCGTCTGCCCTTGAAACGGTGGGCAAGGATGCGGAAGGCGTTGGCATTACCCTCGAAGTGCGTTATGTCGCTCCAGAAAGCCGGTGACACCCTGTCTTTCAGGTAGTTGCCTTTTCCCTCGGTGAAGAATGTCTGTATCGCTTTTTCGCCAGAATGACCGAACGGCGGGTTGCCCATATCGTGTGCCAGACAAGCGGCAGAGACTATCGTTCCAATCTCTGGGAAGAGCGTTTCCTGCAGTTCCGGACGCTTCTTAAGTATGTCGCGAGCCACATCATTGCCGAGCGACTGACCGACACTTGCCACCTCAAGGCTGTGTGTCAAGCGGTTGTGGACGAAGATACTGCCCGGAAGCGGAAAGACCTGCGTCTTGTTCTGCATGCGACGGAATGGCGCAGAGAATATCAGGCGGTCATAATCACGCTTGAATTCCGAGCGGTCGTCATTGCGTTCCGGGTGACGGTCTTCTTGTCCGAGACGCTTGTTTGTTATGAGTTTTTCCCAATTCATAGTGGTTTCTACATTGCATTTGCTTTGCAAAAGTACACATTTATATTGATTCATAGCCACTTTTTTGAATATTTAACTAAAAATGCGATGTAATTTCATATAAAATGACTAATTTTGCCCCGAAATATGTACTTTTAAATATGAAAATCAACATCATAAACAAAAGCCACCACCAACTGCCAGCATACGCTACAGAGCAGAGCGCAGGCATGGATTTGCGTGCATTCATTGAAGAGCCTATCGTGCTTCATCCTATGGAGCGAAAACTAATCCATACAGGTCTCTACATGGCTTTGCCTAAAGGCTATGAGGCACAAGTGCGCCCTCGCAGCGGTCTTGCACTGAAACATGGCATCACAGTACTCAACTCTCCTGGTACAATCGATGCTGACTATCGTGGTGAGTTGGGCGTTGTGCTCATCAATCTCTCGCAGGAAGACTTCGTAATCAACGACGGAGAGCGCATTGCGCAGATGGTTATTGCAAAACATGAGACAGCGGAATTCATTGAAGTTCAGGAACTTGACGATACTGAACGTGGTGCTGGCGGCTACGGTCATACGGGAAAATAATGGTTTAAAGGTTTAAGAGTTTAAAGGTTGAAACGACTATTATACATATTACTCTTTCTTCCATCGCTCCTCTTTGCACAGAGCAATGCTGAATTAGACTCCCTATATGCCGACTTTATCGGTCAGGAAGTGCAGGAGAACTTTGACTCCGCCTACACAATCCTGAAGCGTTGCTACGAGATGGATCCTGAGGCTGCAGAGCTTAACTTCCAGTTGGCTCTGTACGATCGCATGATGCTTTCCAACGACAGCGCAAAGGTAGCAGACGGGCTGATGAAGGACGTCATCGCAAAGCTGAAGAAGGCATACGATAAGGAACCGAATAACAAGAAATATGCCCGTACTCTGCTCAACGCATACGCTCAGGAAGGCGATACAACAAAGATTCAGCCGATGCTGGAACGACTTGTTGAGCTGGATAAAAACAACGAGCAATATATTGCTGTCCTGCTTCGTCTGTACGATGGCAAGAAGGAATACGACAAGGAGTTGGCGCTTCTTAACCATTTGGAGACTGTCGTTGGCAAGTCGCCGGATATAAATGTCAGCAGAACAGAAATATATAAGAACTTCTATGGCGAAAAGAAGGCACTGAAATATGTTAGTAAGCTGATAAAGGAATCGCCCAATGAAAGCGTCTATTACCTCTATCTTGCCATGCATTATGGCGAAAAGGAGGAGTTCAAGAAGGCCTTGCCTTACTATGATAAGGCGCTTGCACTGGATCCTGCTGATGCAGCCACTCGATACAACTACATAGACTGTCTTGAGAAGATGGGTAGAGATGCAGAAGCGCGTGAGATGAAGCTTGCTATAGTAAATGATCCTAAGGCGGCTTCTGAGCTGAAGAAGCAGCTTGTGCTTGACCTCCTGGAGGAATTCGAGACAGAGGAGAACGGCACAGAGCGCATGATGCAAATGTTCCGGACTGCCCTTGAACAGCCACAGGAGAACGGAGACATGACAACTCTCTACATCCAGTACATGGCTTTCCAAAAGTGGCCCGCCGATTCCATAGCGGCTGCCGTGGAGGATGTGATTGCCAAAGAGCCAACAAATGAGGAGGCTTATTTAACGCTTCTCGGCTTTTACGGTGAGAAAGATGATAAGGAAAAGGTCATTGACATCTGCAATCGTGCCATAGAAAACGGTGTTGACAAACTTGAGATATACTTCTATCAGGGAGGTTACAACTACCAGATGGGACGTCATGACGAGGCTCTTCGCATTCTTGAGAAGGCTGTCGCCAACAGAAAGTTTGCCAACAATCCGAAGATGTATGCTGATTGCTATGAGATGATAGGCGATTTGTATCACGAGAAGGATAGTATTCAGAAGGCATACGATGCGTATGATGAATGTCTGAAGTGGGATCCGGACAACAATGGTGCGCTGAACAACTATGCTTACTATCTCTCTGTTGAGGGTAAAGACCTTGAGAAGGCGGAACGGATGAGCAAGAAGACCGTAATAGCAGAACCGAAAAACGGTACCTATCTTGATACTTACGCCTGGGTGCTTTTCAAGTTGGGCAGATATACAGAGGCTGCGGATTACATAAACCGAACAATCAGCCAAACCGGAGGTGTCAGCGATGTGGAATATGAGCACGCGGGCGACATATATTATATGTTAAAGGAAACGGAAGCTGCTGTGGCTTATTGGGAACTTGCCAAGATGCGCGCTGAGGCTGCCGGAAAAGACACCACAGAACTTGATCGCAAACTTCGCACAAAGAAATTATAATCAATGAAAAAAATACTCCTTTCTCTCATAGCTGCCCTTGCATTGGTCTCTTGTGGCAGCACAAAAAAACTTACAGACGATGGCAGCAACACCGGAATATCTTCTCCTTCGGTGCAGTCTGCCAGTGGCACTGACTATCTTTATAAGGTAAAAGACAATGAAGTAACGGTAAATGCCATTGTGGCTGACCTTGACTTTACAATGGGTTCCGGCAGCAGAAATGTTACTGTTGGCGGTAGCCTCCACATGAAGAAAGACGATGTAATCCGCATTCAGCTCGTGGCACTTGGCATAATGGAGGTCGGCCGCCTGGAGTTTACTAAGGACTATGTGATGATTGTGGATAAGTTCCATAAGAAGTATGTGCAGGAAGACTATAATAAGGTTAGTTTCCTCAAGGATAATGGTCTTGACTTCTATGCCCTTCAAGCCTTGTTCTGGAACCAACTTTACATGCCGGGAAAGGATAAGGTAACCAACTCTGACCTGAAGGAATTCAAGGTTCAGCCTGCAACTGTCAAGGATTGCAGCAATGTCATGTTGGAGAAAGGCAAGTTCTCTTACAACTGGCTCGCTAACGACAACACTTCTCTCATTGAGAATGTTGACGTGAAGTATCAGAGTACTTCGCATGGAGCAACGGACGTGAACTGCAAGTACTCGAAGTTTGTAAAGCTTGGCTCTAAGCAGTTCCCTTCCGATATCAAACTTTCTATGCAGACAACAGCTATCAAGGGCGGCAAGAACCTCTCAATGGGACTTGCTCTTGACGATATCAAGACCTCTGAAAAGTGGGAAACTCGTACTACCCCTTCCAAGAAATACGAGAAAATCTCAGTTGAAGAAATGTTGAACCTCCTTATGAGTATCGCTAAGTAAACAAAATGCTGTTAATGAGCATAGCAAAAAAATCAAGATGCAAATGAAATATATCATATCTATACTTCTATCATTGTCAATAGCAACTGCCGCTTATGCGCAGACTAAAGGCAAAACAATGTCAAGGCAACCGGCTAAGCAGCAGGCAGTAAAGGGCAAGAAGCAACAGAGGCAGCCACAGATCAAGTATGTTCCTTCGCAAGAAGTTAAGAAACTGCAGGGCGACCGTGCGCAGGTGCAGAAGAAGATTGCAGAGGAGACGACGAAGTTGAATGTCAACAAGGCTCAGGTGTCGGCAAAACTCAATGAACTTTCTGTGATTGGCGCAGACATTGAAGCTCATCAGGAGAATATCAATTCCATAGCAAAGGATCTTAATAATATTGACGGCAATATCCAGACGCTCAATTCGCAGCTCAAGACACTCAAAAGTCAGTTGGAAGAGCGTAAGAGGAAGTATGCGCAGTCTATGCAGTATATGCGTAAACACAGCAAGTTCCAAGACAAACTGATGTTCATCTTCTCTGCAAAGGACCTCCCGCAGATGTATCGCCGTTTGCGTTTTGTGCGTGAATATGCCGCTTATCAGAAGGCTCAAGGTGAGCTTGTCAAGGAGAAACAGAATGAGGTGGAGATGAAAAACAAGCAGCTTTATGCTGTGCGTGTAAGCAAATCCACTCTCCAGAACCGCCATAAGAAGGAGCAAGCTTCCCTTGAAGCGAAGAAGCAACAGCAACAGGCTATTGTTCAGTCACTTCAGAAAGAACAGACAGTCATACAGGGAGTCATAACGGAACAGCAGAAGCAGAATGCAGCCATCAACTCTCAGATAGACCGTCTTGTAGCTGCTGAAATGGCAAAACTCCGTGCTGCCGCAGCTGCTGAGGCTAAGGCTCGTGCAGAAGCCGCTGCCGCAGCAAAGAAAAAACAGCAGGAAGAACTTGCAGCAAAGAAGGCTGCTGCCGCAGCTGCTGAAAAGGAACGTCAGAGAAAGATTGCCGAAGCCAAGGAGCGTGAGCGCAAGGCTCGTGAGGAAGCTCAACGTGCTGCTGCTGAGGCAAAGAAGAAAGCGCAGGCAGAAGCAGCCGAGAAGGCTCGTCTCCTCGCAGAAGAGCGTGCCCGTCAGGCAGAGGAAAATCGTCGCATAGCGGCTGAAAAGAATGCGGAGGCTCGTCTCCTCGCAGAAGAAAAGGCTAAGGCTGACCGTGCTGAGCGTGCAGCAAGAGCTGCCGCTGCAGAGAAGGAACGCCAGGAACGCATCAACCGCGAGGCTGCAGCAAAGGCAGAAGCTGCAAGAAAAGCTGAAGCTGACCGCATAGCAATGGAGCGTAAGGCGGAGGCTGAAAAGAGACGTTCAGACAGTGAAGTTGCAGAAGCTTCAAAGAAGGCTTCTAGCGCAGATGCCTTCGACATCAGTGCAGAGGACCGCAAACTATCTTCTTCTTTCGCAAGTAATCGCGGTCGTCTCCCAATGCCTATCACTGGTAGCTACAAGATTGTCAGTCACTTCGGTACAAATACTGTGGAAGGACTCAAGAATGTACAGCTCGACAACAAGGGTATTAACATTCAAGGTCAGGCCGGTTGTCAGGCTCGTTCTATCTTTAATGGTGAGGTCAGCGCAGTCTTCGGCTATGGTGGCAAGATGGCTGTGATGGTTCGTCACGGCGAATACATCTCCGTATATTTCAACCTCTCGTCAGTAAGCGTAAGCAAAGGCCAGCAGGTCACTACAAGACAGACGCTTGGAACAGTGGGTTCTAACAATATCCTTCAGTTCCAGCTCCGTAAACAAACAGGAAAACTCAACCCAGAACAGTGGTTGGGTAGATAAATGTTAAAACAAAACTACAATGCAAGAAACAAGACAAAATAGAATAGCACGCCTCCTCCAAAAGGAGCTTTCAGTGATTTTCCAACAGCAGACTCGTGCCATGCGTGGTGTGATGGTCAGCGTAACGCATGCAAAGGTCAGCCCAGACCTCAGTATCTGCACTGCCCATCTCTCAGTATTCCCTTCGGAGCGCGCTCAGGAAATCCTTGAAAACATCAACGAGCAGAAGAGCCAAATCCGCTTTGAACTTGGCAATAGAATTAAGAGGCAGGTGCGCATAATACCGGATCTCCGCTTCTTCATTGATGATTCGCTTGATTATCTAGAGAAGATTGACGAACTCTTGAAGAAGTAACACCCCACCACCCTCCCCGCGGGGGACTCTATTATAAGTGATGAAGCAATACATCTTTACAATACTAACAGCAATTGTCATAGCGGTGTTGAGTCTTATGCCTGTCAATGAGCTCCATCTTGAGAATATGGAGCTTTCTGACAAGTGGGCGCATACACTGATGTATGCTGGGCTTACTGCTGTGATGCTCTTCGACACAAACTACGAAAAGCTTAAGCAAGGTATGGTCTCGTTGCCGCTTTGGCTGGTGATAATACCGATAGCATACGGCGGTCTTATGGAACTTCTGCAGGCTTACTGCACAAATGGCAACCGTTCCGGCGACTGGCTTGATTTCATAGCAAATAGTATAGGATCAATACTCGTTTATGCCTTGGCGTGGCTCGCAGTACTGATAAAGATAAGGAAATAATAAACCAATAGCAAAAGCGGCTGACTTCCATTTGGGAGCCAGCCGCTTTTGCTATATAGTCTCTGTGGTTTCTATGGTCTCTATAGATGCTATAGTTTCTATAGTTGATGCTATGCCTCTTTCATCAGCTTTTCGGCTAGGGCAACGGCGGAGTTTGCATCGTCGCTATAGCCATCGGCACCGATTTCCTTTGCGTAGTTCTCGCTTACAGGAGCGCCGCCAACCATGATCTTCACCTTATCGCGGAGACCTGCTGCTATGAGAGCGTCAATGACGTCCTTCATGTAGGTCATTGTAGTTGTAAGCAGTGCCGACATGCAGAGGATATCCGGGTTATGGTCGTTGATATTGGTGATGAATGTGTCTGCATCAACGTCAATGCCAATGTTTACCACTTCAAAACCGCAGCCTTCGAGCATGGAAGCCACGAGATTCTTGCCGATATCGTGAAGGTCGCCCTTGACAGTTCCGATGAGAACCTTGCCCTTTGAGCTTGTAGCCTGTCCTGCCATCAATGGTTTCAGCACGGCGAGTGCTGCTTTCATCGCACGTCCTGCCATGAGAAGCTGTGGCACGAAAGCCTTTCCCTCAGAGAAACGTTTACCAACCTCACTCATAGCGCGAATCATTTCGCTGTCAATAAGGCTCTTTGGATCAGCACCAGCATCTACGGCAGCCTTTGTTGCGGCTTCTGCGTCAGGGGCTTTTCCTGCAACTATGGCATCGAAGACAGATGCGGTTGCTCCGGACTTTCCAATGTTTCCGGATGTTTTGGAGTCTCCGGAAGTTCCGGTATTTCCTGTTTTTATGGTCTTTAGTGTTTTGAGATCATTGAGCGGATTCTGCTTGACGTATGGGTTCTGCTTGATAATCTCTGTATTAAGCCTCCTACCACCTTGTGGGGAGGTTGGGAGGGGGTCTGTTGCAACGGGGTGAGAGCTCTTTGGACTAGTATAAAGCCCTGGCACTGGCTCCACGAGACGTGCAAGATAGCGGATATGCTGGTCGTTTGTTCCGCAGCAACCGCCCACGATGTTCAGCTGATGGTTCTCGATAAGTGTCCAAATCTGGCGTGCAAGAATGTCTGGCGACTGGTTATAGCGACCGGTATTGTCAGGGAGTCCTGCGTTAGGATGTACAGAAACGAGTCGCGAAGTCTTTGAAGCCAGCTCTCTTGCGAACGGAACCATCTGCTCTGCTCCGAAAGAACAATTGAAACCGACAGACATCACGTCGTATTTGTCTGCCAAGCGCACAAGATCGTCGATAGAATGTCCTGCCATAGTCTTGCCGGCAGCATTGGCAATAGTCATGGAGAGCATGATCTCCACCTGCTTTCCTACCTTTTCCATAGCCGCCTTTGCAGCCTCACAAGCAGCATCGGCATTCTCCATGTCGAAGATTGTCTCAATGATGACGGCATCCGCACCTGCTTCCACAATTGCTTCTATCTGCTCTTGGTAAGCTTCTCGGAGAGCAACATAAGTGCCGTTGCCTTCCACGCTTGCCATCTTTGTTGTAGGACCGACACTTGCGGCAACAAAGCGAGGCTTCAAACTGTTGAAAGCTGTGTATTCATCGGCAATCTCACGGGCTATGCGCACGCCGGCAGTGTTGAGTTCCTTTATACGGTCGGTATAGCCGTATTCCTTCATCGAGATTTGCTGCGAAGAGAACGTGTTTGCCGTGATGATGTCCGAACCAGCCTCAAGGTAGCGGCGGTGGATTTCGCGTATAGCCTCTGGCTTATGTATGTTGAGAAGGTCGGAGTTGCCCTTGTAGTCGGGTAGGGTAGCTTGTACCATAGTGCCCATTCCGCCGTCCAAAAGCAAGATGCGGCTGGCAGCAAGCTCGCGGAGGGAGACGGAAGAGCCTTGCCAAGAATGGCGAGGAAGTGTAGAAACTGTAGAGCCTATGGTGGCAAAATCACTTTCCACCTGCTCTATTATATCGTTGACACGCTCATCAGGAGTCTTTGCCTTATTGATAGAGCCTATGCTGATGCTCTCCTCCCCCTGTGTGGAGGGCGGGAGGGTCTTTGTCTGATATTCCTCTACAATGCGCATCGCCTTTTCCACCTCATCCTCGTTGTGGAAGTCCATTTCAAGGTGAACACCATCGCCGCCGATGTTGTCAAGAAGCGGACGAAGTTCGTCTAGAGTCACCCAGCAAGCCATGATGCTCTTACCGCCGTCCAATATCTTTCGGTAAAGATCATACCATTTTGGGCTGCCGCCTTGTGGTTCTCCCACACCCGGAGTCCATTGGATAGCGTTGAGTTCCTCTATTTCAAGCAATGCTGGAAGGTGATGCATCGCACCAACACCGTCAAGATGATAGAGAGTATAGTCGATCTTCTGACACTGCTGGCGGATGTAAGGCTGCACGAAGCGACGATAGTCCTCCACTGAAATCATCGTAGAGATATCGCTCTGGAGCTTACTCATCTTGCCCGGAGCCCACGAAGAGAAGTAGCAGAACGCCATTTCTCCGTTGTCTTCCTTTATTATATCATACAGCTCGTCATAGACCTTGAAATAGATGTCGTTGATTCGCTGCACCTGTTCCTCGAGCACTTCCGGCTGCATGACGGTGTCCAGCAGTACCTTGTCGGTGCCTTTCATCGCAGCAAGCACGTCAAGACCCTCCATAAGGTCAGGCATTCCCACGTAGTAGTTGCCCTTTGCCTTCGCCTTGACCGCCTTCAGAAGTTCCTTATGTAGAAGGTAGTTTGGGTGGTTCGGATCAAACTGGAAGTCGTCCTTGTAGTTTGGATCCGGGTGAATCCAAATAGTATCAGGTCCACCTTCAAAGACTCCGCCAAGGATAGCCGCCATCGAACCAGGGCCAAGCTGAGTGTTTGCCACTGGTAGCATGTCCGCTTTCAGTGATGAATGACTCACATACCAGTCAAGATAGTCGGCACGCCACTGCGGATCAAACCATTTCTGATTCAAGTCCCTAGGCTCTTTTGGCATCGGAATGTCGGCATGAGGAGTTACTCCGTCCTGGAAATGCTCCCACATGTTCAGTACGATGCCACGATGGTTCCACCAATCTATATAGTGTTGTTTAGTCGTTGTTAAATTATCTTTCCACATAAAAGAATATGAGTGTCAAGGGAGGTTAGTTGTTATAGATACAATTATTCATGGGCAAAGGTATGAAAAAGGTTCTATTGTGCAAAACTTTATGCCCTATTTTGCGTGTAAATGATATTATAAATTGACATTATTTGTGAAAAATGTATGCAACAAACGATAAAAATGACATAAAAATACACATTATTATTAATAATAAGACTATAATATTTTTGATTATTGCTAAATTTGCAATGCAACATTGCAATGAAAAAGGCTGCAGAATGCTTTTTTCCGATGCAACGTTGCCGTTTCTTATCCGATACCATTAATTATTCCTATCTTTGCACTACAAAACTAAAACTTTACAACTATGATAGACTACATTATCGGAAACATCTGGCAAGTATGGACAGTCATTGCCATCGTCTGCCTCGTTGTGGAACTCAGTAGCGGCGAGTTCTACTTCCTTAGTTTCTCCATCGGTGCTGCCGTTACCGCCATTGCCGCAGCCTTCGGATGCCCTTTCGGATGGAGCTTGGGCGTATTCGCAGCAGCAAGCGTACTCAGTCTCTTCTTTATCCGTCCGGCACTGGTTCGTAAGATGCAGGTCAAAGAGAGCGTTTCTAACGCGGATGCCATCATAGGCAAGCGCGGACGCGTCACAGAAGCAATTGAAGTGAATGGATATGGACGAGTGGCTGTTGGCGGCGACGACTGGAAAGCGCAGTCCATTGACGGTGAAGCCATAGAGAAGGGCACACTCGTAACAGTGACAAACCGCGAAAGCATCATCATAACGGTGGAAAAGGTATAACGCCCCCACCCAAACCCTCCCCACAAGGGAGGGCTTAAAAACAAATGAATAATCAATTACAAACCTGTTAAAACCAGCTTTCCCCTCAGCTGCTAATATAAAACTTTCCCCTTGTGGGGGAGTCGGAGGGGGTCTTTATGGAAGGATTAATAATTTTCGCAGCCATCGTAGTGTTGGCACTCGTGTTAGTAAAGAAGAGTCTCGTAATCATCTCACAGTCAGAGACTAAGGTCATCGAGCGTTTGGGTAAGTACCACGCTACTCTTGCACCAGGTATCAACGTCATCGTGCCGTTCATCGACTCGGCTAAGGAGATGTACACTCGTCGCAGTGGACGCACAGTCTCTTCGTCAACCATTGATCTCCGTGAGCAAGTCTATGACTTCCCAAAGCAGAACGTTATCACAAAGGATAATGTGCAGACAGAGATCGACGCACTCCTCTATTTCCAGATTGCTGATCCATTCAAGTGTGTCTATGAAATCAGCAATCTTCCTCAGGCTATCGAGAAGCTCACTCAGACCACTCTCCGTAACATCATCGGTGAACTCGAACTCGATGAGACGCTTACATCTCGCGACACCATCAACACAAAGCTTCGCGCTGTCCTTGATGACGCTACAGACAAGTGGGGAGTAAAGGTAAATCGCGTTGAACTTCAGGATATTACTCCTCCAGCTTCAGTGCTTCAGGCTATGGAGAAGCAGATGCAGGCAGAGCGTAACAAGCGTGCTACAATCCTCTCTTCTGAAGGTGAGAAGGCTCGCGTGACACTCGAATCTGAAGGTGCTAAGGCTGCTATGATCAACGAAGCTGAGGCTAAGAAGCAGAAGGCTATCCTCGAAGCAGAAGGTGAAGCAGAGGCTCGCATCCGCAAGGCAGAGGCAGAAGCAGAGGCTATCGCCAAGATTACTGCTGCTGTAGGTGGAAATACCAACCCTGCAAACTACCTTCTTGCACAGAAGTACATCCAGATGATGCAGGAAGTGGCACAGGGCAAGGGCAACAAGACTGTCTATCTTCCTTACGAAGCCACAAACCTCCTCGGTTCTATCGGTGGCATAAAAGAGCTTTTCAAGGCAGAAGAAAAGTAGATTGCAGCCATAGACCTCAAGGTTTTGAAGCAATCAATTTTGGATTTTTGAAGACTGACCCGTAGGATTCCGCAAAGGAATTCTATGGGTTTTATTTGGATTTCGTATACAAAACCGATGTGAGTTTGTATACGAACTCAACTGCAGTTTGTATACAAACTCAATTCGTGTTTGTATATAAACTCGATCCGTATTCCTGAAGAATACGTTTCCTTCCTCTGTGGATTACAAAAAGAAATCGGTGCATTGGATATTGAAATCCAGTGCACCGATTTGGCTTATGGTTTATGGTTTATGGCTTATGGTTTGTAGCCATTACCCATTAGCCATTACCCTCGCGACAGAGTCGCGAACCTTTAGAATGTGTGAACGATACCGAAGCCAACGAGGAGCTGAGTAGCGTGCTTGTTGAAGAACTGATACTGAGCCTCGAGAGTAACAGCAGCCTTTTCTGTGATTTCAAATTCAGCACCCCAACCAGTGTTGAAGCCTGTGATGCCTGCGTTCGCCTTGACGTCGCCATAAGATGCGTGAACATTACCGAAACCAACACCGAGGATTGGGTAAGTGTTAATCTTGCCATCGTTAACAGGAAGAAGGTAGTGGAAGTTGATGTTACCGTCAAGCATTGACTCGTGGTTGTGCTTGAACTGGTAGTTGAGGGCAGCTTCACCGCGGAACTCGTCGCTGATAGCGTAGCGATACTTTGCGCCGATGCCAAGATACTTTGTTTCTGTACCGTAAAGAAGGCTGAGACCAGCAGCCATCTTACCCTTTTCTGTCTGTGCCATTACAGAGCTGATGCCTGCAAACATGATGGCAATGATGAGTAAAATCTTTTTCATTTTGGATTGGTTTTTAGTTTTGGGTTTTTAGTTTTTGGTTTCTAGTTTGGTGCAAAATTATAAAATTCTTTTTTTACGACAAAGCATTATCGTACTTTTTCTGTGTTTGCGGTTATAAATTTACCTTAGGATAAATGCTGTCCCACCACGAGCTGTCGTCCTTAAGCCACTTTGCAAACCATGCCATGAAGGTGTTTTGCCAGTTCATCAGTCGGTTGTAGTTCTGCACATGGTGTTCTTCTTGTTGGAAAGTGACGTAGGCGGTCTGCTTGCCGAGAAGGCGAAGGGCGGTGAACATCTGCGAACTCTCAATAGGTGGTACGTTGCGGTCGTTGGTGCCGTGGGTAAAGAGTATCGGAGTCTTTATCTTGTCGGCATTGAACAATGGCGAACGGTCAACATAAAGCTCCTTGTTCGTCCAAGGATAAGTGCCTGGCATGCTCACTTGAGAGTAGGTGTAGCCCCAATAACCGAAGCCCCAGTAAGATGTGTGGTTAGAGATTCCGGCATGACTCCAAGCAGCAGCAAACATGTCGGTCTTAGTTTGCAAGTGCATTGTCATGAAGCCACCGTATGAAGCTCCGAAGGCACCGAGCTTCTTCTCGTTTACGTATGGATGTGCAGCGAGGAAAGCCTTTGTTCCCTCTATGATATCCTTTGTCTGTGGGTCGCCGGCAGTGTTGCAATGCCAAGAACCAAACTCCTGACCGAAGCCAGCGCAACCGCGAGGCTGGAGGATATAGACGATATATCCTTGAGATGCAAGTGCTGGGAATGAGTATGATGTTGAGAAATAGCGACTTACAGGCGAACAACCGCCGTAGTAATACACCAGCATTGGATACTTTCCCTTCTCTGCTTTCTGCTCGTCAAGGCCTGGAGGAAGCAGGTAACAGCCGGTTATCTCGTAACCTTCTGAGTTCGTGAAATTAAACTCGCGGCATTCTGGCATTGCGTATTCGCCGAGTTCGCGCTTGTGGACGTCCTCCAAAAGTGTGGCTTTCAGCGTTTTGCAGTTTACCCAATATGTCTTTCCGAAGTCGTTTATGCCATTGCACCCCACTCCGATGAGTGGCGATTTGTCTGCAAGATAGAAGCGGTTTACGCAGTCGGAAGGCAGTGGGATATGCTTTATCTGGGCGGTCTTCGGGTCAAGTTGGTATAGCTTTATGAGGTCTTTGTCGAGTGCGTTGAAGTAGATGCAGTTGTCGTAAACGCTCCAGTTGACATCCTCAATTGATGGGTTGAAATCCTTTGTTACAGGCTTGATTGCACCTTCCTGTTTTGCTATAGCCTTCTCAATATCAACGAGATAGAGCTGGTAGTCGTACATGTTGGGATATTTGTCTGCAGGAAGCGTACAACCGATGCGGTCGGCAAACTCAGGAGAAGCCTTTACAGCGAGCAACTTGCCGTCAGGAGAGACGGTGGCATCGGCAAAGAATCCGTCTTTTGCGATGATTGTGTCGGTCTTCATGCTCTGAAGATCAAGGCGAAGGAGCGACATGAACGACGATGGTCGCATGGTTTCTATCTCGTCCGTATAGACGGAGAGTATCAGATAGCGGCTGTCTGCACTGACATCGAGCAATGATACCGAGCGATTGCCATAAGTGATAGGCGTAGAGATGCAGGTCTCGAGGTCGAATAGCTCCAGTGAACTGCGGTCACGCCAGCCCGGTACGCGATCTTCCGGATGCAGATAGAGGTGCATGTCTTCATCGGCTTTAGGTCCCTCGTTGGACTTTGAGATGATAGCTTGCTTGAGATTCGGTAGGATGGTAGCCTGATCCTTTGGCATATTCGTGCAGAGAACGGTTTCCTGCATGGTCTTTGCGTCAACGAGAATGAGCTTCTTTCCTAGCTTTGAATTCTCGTATTTGTAGAAAGAATGGTCGCAATTTGGTGCCCAATTGATTGCTTGCTTGCTGGTTAGCAGTACGCGATTGCCCTTTGTCTCCTTCAGAATGTATGTCCAAGCATCGCTATTGTCAGGGAAACGCTGGTGGTCAATCTGGATATAGTAGAGACCATCGTCGGAAGGACGGATGTAGAGTGAACTCTTTGCCTTTACGCCAGCCTCGGCGTAGTAGAGAGAGCCGCCGACCTCCCCCGGCCCCTCCACAAGGAGGGGAGTTGAGACCACGAGATGTGAGCTTCCATCTGCAAGGGATTCTCCCCCTATGGGGGAGTTAGAAGGGGTCATAGAGTTAGATGGGGTCTGGGTCAAGTTGACCAAAGCCGTATCAGCCTTACCTGGCATGGCAAGGTATTTTATCATGATGTCATGGGTGCGAGGGCTGAGTTCCAATTCCTTACCACTGGATTGCTCCTTGCCGTCAACGAAGAGCTTGTAGTTGTTTATCTTGCTTACGTTGATCTTCGCCTTCGTA
Source organism: Prevotella sp. (assembly GCA_045616725.1). GTDB lineage: Bacteria > Bacteroidota > Bacteroidia > Bacteroidales > Bacteroidaceae > Prevotella. Next base: position 57,770 of record JAZLHI010000105.1, read on the forward strand.
AACGACGTGTTGCTGAAGGATGCATAGAGCAGATTCAGCGCAGGCGAAGAGCCGTTGTTTACTGGAAGAATGGAATCGACTATCTGTGTAGCCTCTTTCGCAATGTCAAGATTGATGTTGGCATTTAGAAGCGACAGCGTGTCGTACTTCTGACTGCTGTAGTTGATGGAGTCTATCAGCACCGGACTCTGCAAGCCGAATGGACCTGCATGGCGGAAGTTTTTTATCTTGACTTCCTGTGCGTCAGCAGCAATGATGGTTGCCGCAGCAAAGATGAATAATATTAGTTTCTTCATAATTTAATTATTTTCTCAGAATGTAATTCCTACCCTTCCCCATAATCGGGGAGGGGGTTGGGGGGGAGAGGCTTATCAGATCCTCACCAGTGTAGAACCCTTGAGTTCCGCTTTGTCAGTCACCACTTCCACGGCATAGACGCCAGGAGCGAGCTTTCCTTCTGGCATTCTTGCGCCCGAAGTGCTATATATAATAATGTGCAGAGGCTCGTTGGTCTGCTTGTCAAATGCCTTGACTTCGCCGTCCTTTATGACGAACCTGACGTTTCTTGCATGGTCTTTGCTTACGCCTTCTATCTTGTCGATTCCAAGGATGTCGAGGAGTCCGGCGTATGCATCTATCTCGCCATAGCCGTAGATGGCGTTAGGGTAGGAGAGTGTCGGATCGGGATGTCGTGCAGTGCGACTGAATATGCCCTTGATGTCCTGCGGCGTAAGGTCCGGTTTTGCCTCTAACCATAGGGCAATGATGCCGCTAACGACAGGGGCTGACATGGAACTTCCCGACATGACAGACCACGAATAGCGGCGGCCGTTGTGATCAAACAACTTGTAGTTACATTCCATAACATCCTCGTCGTCAGCGTTTTCCTCTTCATAGAACGAGTTGAAACTAGAGACTACGAACGCTCCCGGCGCAACGATGTCCGGCTTCTGGTAGCCATCCAGTCGCGGACCTCGGGAAGTGTGGATGTTTGCCTTGTACATTTCTCCCTGGTCGTAGGTGTGATAGTCGCCCCACGCTGTTGTGTATCCCTCGCGATAGTTCATGTATCCCACGCAAATCACGTTGTCATAGCTGCCAGGGAATATTACGGAATAGTCGTATTCGCCGTCGCTCCATCCCTCTTCGTCAAGAAATTGTACGCCCTGCGTGAAGAGTTCGCCCTCGCTGTCTGCCGTTCCCGACATCCTTGCGTAGAGGCGAAGGCCAGTCTTTTCCGGTATGCTGTCTTGCAGAATGATGTACTGTATTGGCGTTCCATCATAGTCGCTGATGGTGTCGAGAGTTGCGTAAAGGTCTGTTGGCATAGGACGCAGCTCTTTTTCTTCGGAATGCCTGCATAGAAGTTCAAGTTTACAATCACCTTTCTGCCTGAAAAACAGATAGTTGCCAGAGGATGCAGCCGGGTAGTACCAGCTTTGAACCTTGGCCTGTCCCTCGCGTTTTTTCATGTAAACCTTTTGTTTTCCGTTGTTGCCCGAAGAGGCTACGATGATCCTGCCTGGACCTGTCAGTTCGTTTACCATCTGGTTGTATATCGGAAAGTCGTCGCCGAAGCTCTGTCGCCTACCGCTACTCATGTTTATGACGCATGGTTTTCCGACACTTTCAGCATAGTCAAAAGCATATTTGAAGATGTCAAATTCATGCAGTCCCTCGAACTTTGGGCGCTGGATGGAATCGACGAGTTTTGCGTTGTTACTCAGCATATTACCTACAAGAAGCAAGTCTGCTCCAGAGGCAATTCCGCGAAATTCATCACTCCCGTAAACTTCTTTTGCGCCAGTGCCAGCTGCGATGCCCAGAACATGAGTGGCATGCGTTTCTTGCTTGCCGTCATAACTGTGTTTCAATGCCCTGATTTCCTGCTCGTTGGTGTACTCATGTCCAGTGAAGACATGTTCCTGATCTATGGTGTCGCGGGATAGCAAATCCCAGAAACCTACTATCTTTGAAAGCTCAAAATTAGGATGCGTGAAATCAAAGCCGATGTCTGCCACGGTAAGCACAACGCCATTGCCGTTGAATGCCTGCGGAAGGTTTGTGCCAAGCTGCACTTTGTCCGCTTGCACGATGCCGTTCGTGATGTCCATCGTGGCGTCCATCAGTCTGAAATGATGCTCGTATTGTGGCTTTCTTGCAGCAACTTTTTCTTGCGCATTAGCGTTTTCAAAGCATAGCAAAAAGGCTAATATTTGTAAAATGCATAAAGCAAAATGACGTTTCATGCTGCAAAGTTAGCAAAACATTTTCAGTTTGATGCAATTTTTTTGAGATTTCTTTCATATTTTTGCTTAACTTTGCACGCGTATTTTTGAGAATCAGAATTATTAATCTACTAATAATCCCTATTAACCACAATGTTTAAAAACTTTTTCGGCTACCATATTGTGGCCGACTATCACAAGAAAAAGGACCCGAAACGCTGGCATGTTTCAGGTCTGTGGAAGGCGCTCTTCGCCTCTATCATCTCTGTCGTAATATGCTGTCTGCCAGCAGATACATTCGGAATTGACGGACTGACTTTCAACGAACAGATCGTTATCGGTCTCTTCGTGTGGGCTGCCCTTATGTGGGTTTCGGAGGCTATCCCTTCTTGGTCAACATCAGTCTGCATAATCGTTATCTTGTTGCTTACCGTGAGCGATAAGGCTTTGTCGTTTATGGCGCACGAGGGTGTTGACGGTTATGGCGATCCTATATCGTTCAAGAGCATCCTTGCCAGCTTCTCGGATCCAACAATCATGCTCTTCATTGGTGGTTTCGTGCTTGCCATTGGTATGGCAAAAGTGAAGCTTGACCTCGTTGCAGCGCGTGTCATGCTGAAGCCTTTCGGAACAAAGTCAGAGAATGTGCTATTGGGCTTTATCCTCGTTACTGCAATATTCTCGGCTTTCGTCTCAAACACAGCAACTGCAGCCATGATGCTTGCCTTCCTGACACCAGTATTGAAGGCTCTTCCTGCTGATGGAAAAGGTCGAATAGCACTTGCTATGGCAATCCCTGTAGGTGCTAACCTTGGTGGTATCATGACGCCTATAGGTACTCCTCCAAACACTATTGCACTCGGCTACCTCAACGAGACTCTTGGTGCAAACATCTCTTTCGGAGAATGGGTAATGAAGATGGCTCCGTTTGTGTTCATACTTCTCGTCTTTGCTTGGTTCCTACTTCGCTTCATGTTCCCATTCAAGCAGAAGACAATTGAACTCACAATAGAGGGTAATCTTGAGCCAGGAAAGCAGTCGTACATCGTGATAGCTGCTTTCGTCATCACAATCTTCCTCTGGTGCTTCTCAGAACCTCTCGGACTCGGATTGAACAGCTATATCGTAGCTATGATTCCTGTAGGACTCTTTGCAGCGACAGGCGTTCTTACTCGCCGTGACCTTGAAGAAGTGAACTGGAGTGTGCTCTGGATGGTAGCCGGTGGTTTCGCTCTCGGTCTTGCACTCAACTCAACAAAACTCTCTGACCACCTCATTGGTGCCATACCTTTTGGCCATTGGTCATTGATTGTTGTGATGGTTGTCGCAATGCTTGTTTGCTTCCTTTTCTCAAACTTCATAAGTAACTCAGCAACAGCATCTTTGCTCGTTCCTGTACTTGGTGTCGTGGCAGGCGCAATGACAACACATACTGGTGATGCAAGCATCGCTCCTCGCATGCTCGTGGCAGTGGCTATCGCAGCTTCCGTTTCAATGATGCTCCCTATCTCAACACCACCAAATGCCATTGCCCATTCTACAGGTATGATTGAGCAGAAGGATATGGTAAAGGTCGGTGCTATCATGGGCTTCCTTGGCCTCGGTCTTGGTCTTGCATGGCTCTTCCTCGTGTTCTAAGCAAATAATCAAAAAGGACTAAAAAATGGATGAAGTGTTCTGGCGCTTCATCCATTTTTTTAGTGGCTTCTTTCCTGCCGGCCAGGAATTATTTTTGGCTTCAATGGCTTTTTTCTGTGCGCAATATTTGTATATAATACAAAAATTCACTATCTTTGCCCCGATAATATAGTCTGTTTGGAACAATTTTTTATTATCACTTTACTGGTAAACTCTTGTAACGCCCTGAGTTGTAGCGATTTATACTATGACTTAGGGAAATAAAGAAGTGTGCCTACACGAAAATTGTAGGAAGTGCTAACATAAGTTTCATAACAAAAATGAGAAAATTTGAAGATTTGAAGATCGCTGTAGCCGGAACGGGTTACGTCGGTTTGTCCATTGCTACACTGCTTGCCCAGAAGCATCAGGTAACTGCTGTAGATGTGATACCAGAAAAGGTGGAGAAGATAAACAAACGTGTTTCTCCTATCCAGGACGAGTACATAGAGAAATATCTTGCTGATGTAAACATCATACCTCATGTAGGCAATGAAGAAACTGATTCTGATGCGTCAATTTCCGGTTCGCTCGTTGCTACTCTTGACGGCGCTGCTGCATACAAGGATGCAGATTTCATCGTCATTGCTGCACCAACGAACTATGACCCCGTAAAGAACTTCTTCGACACCCACCACATTGAGGATGTAATTGACCTCGTGCTTTCAGTTAATCCAGAAGCAGTGATGGTCATTAAGTCAACGATTCCTGTGGGCTACTGTCGTTCGCTTTACAAGAAGTATGCTCTCCAGTTCTTGCTCAACCCGGAACTCAAGGGAAAGCACTTCAACCTTCTGTTCTCACCAGAATTTCTTCGCGAGTCAAAAGCCCTCTATGACAATCTTTATCCGTCACGAATCATTGTGGGTTATCCAAAGCATATCGAGGGAGAAGAATTCGATGAAGAGAATGCTGCCATCAACGCTATAGGCAATCACGATGCAAAGGAATATGCAAAGACATTTGCTTCCCTCTTGATTGAAGGCTCTATGATTCAGGACGAACTGAATCCGGATGGTATTCTTCCTATACAGGGCGATACGGAAAGAGTACTCTTCATGGGACTCAAGGAGGCAGAGGCAGTAAAACTCTTTGCCAATACATACCTCGCCCTCCGTGTATCATACTTCAACGAACTTGATACATACGCTGAGGTGAAAGGACTTGATCCGCAGGCTATTATCCGTGGCATCGGTCTTGACCCTCGTATAGGTACTCATTACAACAACCCTTCTTTTGGCTATGGAGGCTATTGTCTTCCAAAAGATACCAAGCAGCTCCTTGCCAACTATCAGGATGTGCCTCAGAACATGATGACAGCCATCGTGGAATCTAACCGCACTCGTAAGGATTATATAGCTGATGCCGTACTGCGCAAAGCCGGTTGGTATGCTTATTCCCAGAATAATCAGTACGATGGTCAGCGTGAACCTGTCACTATAGGAATCTTCCGCTTGACAATGAAATCCAATAGCGACAACTTCCGCCAAAGTGCAATACAAGGCATAATGAAACGTATTAAGGCAAAGGGTGCCAACGTGGTAATCTACGAACCAACCCTTGAAGACGGTTGCACTTTCTTCGGCAGTGTGGTGGTAAACGACCTTGAGAAGTTTAAGTCAATGTCTGCTGCCATCATCGCCAATCGCTACGATAGCAGCCTTGATGACGTAGAGAATAAGGTTTATACCCGCGATATTTTTAGAAGAGATTAAACCAATGTCCGAAAGTATCGTCTCACAACCAGATACCAGTACAAGTATTATATTATGGCAGCTCATAATGACTTTGGAAAATGGGGTGAAGACAAGGCAGAGGAATATCTCCGTCAGCAAGGCTATTCCATCCTCGCCCGCGATTGGCACAATGGACACAAAGATATAGACATCGTAGCTTATGACAACGGTGACGACACCCTTATCATCGTCGAAGTAAAGACCCGACGCAGGGAAACAGTAACTACAGCCCTACAAGCCGTTACATTGAAGAAAGAAAAGAACATCATCGGCTCAGCCTTCGCCTTTGCCCGTTCCACAGGCCATTTCTTCCCAAATATCAGATTCGACATCATAACAATCGTCGGAACGACTGATAACCACAAACTCACCCATTACCCAGGCATCCTTCGCCCTGGTAATCACGGAGGCATAAGGAGGATGTAGCTTTTCCCCTCTAATGGTGAGGGAAAATAGCCCTCCACAAGAAACAGAAAATAACAATAAATAGAACATCATAATAAAGTGAAATTCCCTGCAGTGGCACTTTAAACTTGCCGTCATGCCCCGATAAGCAACAACATACAATGTACAAATCTATACTATATATGTCAAACGAAAAATAACTCGTTGATGTTATTTAAATTCTAACTCAAAAACTTAAATTAGCGAATTCCTTATTTAAGTTTTTCCCCTAAAATTTAAATAAGCATACTTGTAAATTAAAAAAATATGCAAAATTTTAAATCAGGAACATATAAAGATCAAGGATATTACCGCAGTTTTTCTCCTTCGTTCATTAACCACCAATGGGTAGTTGATGACATGGAGCTCGTAACCCTCCTAAGTAAGGCTGATCGTATGTTGGGGCGTCTTGATATGTATTCAGAGCACATACCTAATATAGACCTTTTCATTTCAATGCATATTATGAAAGAGGCAACCCAATCGTCTAAGATAGAAGGTACTCAAACAAAAATGGAAGAAGCAATTATGAGTGAGGAAGACGTACCGCTGGATAGACGAGATGACTGGGCAGAAGTACACAATTATATCAATGCTATGAACGAGGCGGTCGCTCAACTCAATCAACTTCCGTTTTCCTCCCGACTGATTCGTCTTGTACACAAAGCACTTATGCAAGGTGTTCGCGGAGAAAACAAGACCCCAGGGGAATATCGCCATTCTCAGAACTGGATAGGCGGTAGCACCATCAGCGATGCAATATTTGTACCTCCTGTGCATACCGAGATCCCGGAACTAATTGGAGATATAGAAAACTTTGTCCATAATGAAGAACTATGCATACCTGACCTCATAAAAATAGCAATAATACACTATCAGTTTGAGACAATTCACCCATTCCTTGACGGCAATGGAAGAACAGGCCGTCTTCTTATCACACTATATCTTGTTAGCAAAGGATTATTAAAACGTCCTATTTTATATCTGTCAGATTATCTTGAGCGTCATCGCAATACATATTATCAGTGCATAATGCGTGCTCGAACCGAAAACGATATAACTTCGTGGGTGAAATTCTTCTTAAAGGGAGTTATCCTCACAGCAGAGAATGGCGTTACTACTTTTTCAGACATTTTAGCAGTGGAACGGCAGAATGAGACTCTCGCTCAGACTCTTGGCGTACGTTCTGGCAATGCCCTCAAGGTTCTTAAAGAACTTTACCGTGTTCCACTTACCGATGCCCCCAAAGTATCATCTACTTTAGGTATATCCGCTCCATCTGCATACAAACTTATAGAAGAAATGCAACGCATAGGGCTTCTTAGTGAAGCGACAGGTGCAAAAAGAGGTAAAGTGTATATACTTAAGAACTATTTTGATATCTTCAATCGTCCCGTTACTTACAACGAGTAACCCCATATTACAGGAATATCACGAAGTTCACTTTACAACCGCCCCCCTGGTGGGTGTAGATCATATGTGACCTCAATACGCCTCGTTCCCTCTAACATAAATAAATCATAAACATCACAATAAAGTAAAATTCACAGGTGGGTTCACTTTATCTTTAGACTTCTCTTATTCCGTTTGGGCGGATAAAAGAACCGTCCCCAATTCCCAAATTCCCACAGAATTCCCAGTACTACAGTCCTAGAGATCCAATTGATTATACTAATGGAAGAAAACAGAGTTATCAATGACGAAAATCCTAACGATGGACAGCCTGCGGTATCCGCCACAGCCATCAGCAAAGGAGAATATCCAACTTTAGTCGGATTATCAGAAAAAGAGCAAAAGTCATCGGCAGCATGGAAATGGGCAATAAGTGAGAATACACGACTCCAAGTTTATGAGGCAAACTATCACAAGCTTGATACCGAATACCATAATCTTCATGAGGCTTTTGAGGTGTTCAAGGCCAAGAATAGCAGAAATCCACTTCTTGACACTATTTCATGTATTCTGTTTACATTAGGCCCTTTGGCTCTTGGCTGGCTTACCTCAATATCCGATAGCAGCCAGAAACTGCTCATAGGTTTCATTGGTGTAGCTCTACTTTTGGGTGCAATAATTATAAAAATCGCTCAATATTTCAAGTCATGAACTTAGCAATCAATTATATTAAAGACTCAGGTAATCTTGACAAAGAGAGAATTGTGTTTGTAGTGAAGTCTGATGAACAATTGGGCAAATATCTTATAGCAGAGAGTATGTTACTCGAAAACTCACGATTCTCAGCTAAAATTAAGAATACGTATTGGTTCCCCGATCAAGAATTGAAACAAGGTGATGTTGTAGTTTTATATACAAAAAAGGGAAACAATAACACAAACAAGAACGATGATGGGAGTACGACCTATTTTTATTACTGGGGGTTATCTGAACCTCATTTAAATGAAAACGACCCATGCGTTGTTCTGTTTGAAACAACTTGGGATGTATGTGCAATACCCCCAAAAGAAAACTAATAAAATGGAAATAACACTATACGAGCGTGACGGACGTCCTGTTGCATACATAGCAGACGACCCTGAGCATTCTATTTATACGTGGGACGGACATGCAGTATGTTACATCCTCGATGAAAAAATATATGGGTGGAAAGGACACCATATTGGTTGGTTTCACGAAGGCGTTATATACGATACACATGGACGCAGAGTTGGTTTTTCCAAACAAACATGTCCGTCTTATACTTTCATAGAGCCCGTAAAATACGTAAAGTATGTAAAGTATATAAAATATGTACGCTATATTCCTTATATGCGACCTATATTTTCAAATGTTCATGCATCAATATCATTATCCGACTTTATTCGCCAGGATGCTATTTAAACAATAGGAAAATTGATATAGGATTCCGGGACGGTTTCTTCGACTCCGTCTCAAAGAGCGTATCGCAGAACCGTCCCAGAGTTCCAGGTAGCCATTTAGGCTTGAATGAAAATAATTACTTGCTATGAGTAGTATAAAAGTTTCAATAATCATTCCTGTTTATAATGTTGAACCTTATATTGAGGAATGCTTATGTAGTGTTTTTGAACAGACATACAGAAACTTTGAATGCCTGATTATAGACGATTGTGGGCCTGATAATAGTATTGCAATTGTGGAAGATCTTCTCTCAAAGGGTGTTGATGAAAATGAGAGGTATAGAATTATTCGTCATGAGAGAAATAGAGGCTTGTCTGCTGCTAGGAACACAGGCATCAAAGAGGCAAAAGGAGAATATGTTTATTTCCTTGATTCCGACGACAAATTGTTTCCAGATACATTGGCGAACTTGACTGTCATGGCTGGTGTCTATCCCGAAGCAGATCTCATTCAGGGAAATATAGTAAACGAAGATAACTCTGGTTATGATTCACATTTTGAGAAAGGCTATTTGGACGATCACTATCAAGCAGGCGCAACGACAAGACAAATCTTTCTGTCTAAATTCCCCGTGTATGCCATGAATAAATTGGTGAAGAAATCGTTTTTGCTTGATAATGAATTGTACTTTCTGGAAGGAATTATACATGAAGATGAGCAATGGCGATGGGATTTGCACAACTATTTAGGAACAATATGCTCTGTTAGCACAGATACTTATTGGCACAGGACAACTAATGAGAATTCTATCATGCATTCTAAAGATTTGACAAAATCACTCCTCTCGAAGATACAAATCTGCAGAAATGTGATAAAGACTATCCAAACGCGCGAAGAGCTGAGGTTTGTAAATAATCTTTTGTCTCCATCGATCAAGTGGGGATGGTCAAGATATTATGATAATCATCAGATTAATGGTGCTATTGCCAGTCTTTTCTCTGAGATAAATCAGATTAAAATTCCAACTTCATTACGGGTTAATCTATGGTTATGGAGGTTCATGCCTTCGTGTCGGTTTTATAATCGAATAATGATAAAGGTTCATTTTGAACTTTCAAAAATGTTCAAAACCATATGAAGTACTATACATAGTGTGATAAATTTATAAGGTTAGGGGGATTGAACGCTTTTGTCAAATAATCCTATCTTGTTCAAAAAGAATAATTTGTCAAAGATAAATCGCGGTAAAGTTATGATAATCTACGTTTGTCGACATCAAAGAAATATTTACTGCAAACAAGTGATTTGAGATAATGTCTTACGATATATCAGCAAATAATAAACGCATAGCAAAGAATGCCATAATGCTATATATACGCATGTTTGTTACCATGCTTATATCTCTGTACACTAGCCGCGTTATATTGCAGGCATTAGGTGTAACAGATTATGGCATTTATAGTGTTGTTGCGGGTGTTGTATCTGTCATTGGATTCCTTAATAGCACAATGTCAACGGCAACAACGCGTTTCTTGACATTTGATTTAGGAAAGAGAGACGACAATTTATTGCGCAATACATATAGTATGTGCATAATGATATTTGGCTTGTTGTCAGTAATATTTGTTTTACTCTCAGAAACCATTGGCTTATGGTTCTTGAATACTCAAATGACTATCCCTGCTGATAGAATTACAGTGGCAAATTTTGTTTATCAGTTTGCTGTTCTTTCTAGTATAACTGGGCTTATGAGAGCTACTTATAACAGTTTGGTTATAGCTCATGAGGATTTTGGCTTCTTTACTTATATCAATATTGCGGAAAGTGCTTTGAAGCTTATCATATGTTTTGTCATAATGACCGTGTCCATTGATAAGTTGGCTTTTTATTCATTTTTGATGTTCCTTGTCTTTGCCTTGTCGTTTGGAGTACAGTTTCTTTGGTGCCGTTCAAAATATGAAGAAGCATCATTTGCGTGGTTTTGGAATAAGCCTCTATTCAAAGAAATACTTTCGTATTCTGGATGGAACTTGTTTGGCTCTATGTCAAGTATGGCAAAGGACACAGGCTTGAATGTCATTTTGAATATGTTTTTTGCTCCTGCTGTCAATGCTGCTTACGGTATTGCCAGTCAGGTTAATGGAGTTGTCTATCAATTTTTTGCAAGTTTTTATAATGCAGTCAATCCCCAAGTCATAAAATACTATGCACAAGAAGACATGAAGAATATGATGGATTTGGTTTTTAGAAGTTCCAGATTCTCTTTCTATTTGATCCTTCTATTGTCTGTTCCAATAGCCATAGAGGCCCCTACCCTTATTTCTTTTTGGCTGGGGCATGTGCCCGAGCATGTGGTATCATTCATTCGTTTGATAGTGATTATTACAGCCATTGATGCAACTGCTAATATGATAGATACATCAGCCTTTGCAACGGGTAATATCAAACTATATCAAGCAACTGTGGGACTGATAAGCTTGTTGAATCTCCCTTTGTCTTATATTGCACTTAGCAAAGGAGCTGCACCAGAAATGGTTTTTGCGATATCTCTTGGGCTATCTTTATTTGCCTTCTTTGCAAGACTCTGGGCGGTCAATAAAGTGTTGGATTTCCCTGTAAAAGACTTTTTGATTAAGGTTTGTTTTACAATATTGCTTGTGACAATTGTTTCAATAATAATTCCTGTGGCATTACATGTGGTTTGGCATGCTGGATTGTTCTCTGCTATTGTGAGTTGTTTTGTATCCGTAATAATCACAGTAATAGTTATGCTGACAATCGGAATGAATAAAACAGAAAGGCGAAGGATACTGAGTTTAATTTCTATACAAAATACACAGTAGAGCTTATTCGTTTATTCCATATGATTCGTGTTCAAAATTCAGAACCTATACATTAAGATGGCCATGGCCTTAAGAAATGCGGATTATGAATAATGGCCCTCTTCACCATTCCATTTCACATAGATAGGGTGGATGGCTTATTCATCGTAGAAGTCATGAATATGAACCTTTATGCACAGAAATAGAATTTAATGTTGTTATGACAAATGAAATCTTTGTTCCTGGACGTTTGTGTCTTTTCGGAGAACACAGCGATTGGGCGGGTAAGTATCGTTCAATGAACTCCCAGATTGTACCTGGTGTTGCTCTTGTAACTGGCATAGAACAGGGTATTCATGCAACTGTTGAAAAGAGTATAACATTCAAGATGACTTCCGATGCTCCTGAGATTGCAGATACTTGGAAGGACTTCGAATGCCGTATGGACTTTTGGGAATTGAAGGAAATTGCAAAGAGCGGTAGCTTCTTCTCTTATTGCGCTGGTGTTGCAAGCTATATGCTTGAATGGTATAAGGTGGGAGGTGTACATATTCATCTGACCAAAATGGATATGCCAATGAAAAGTGGACTCTCGTCAAGTGCTGCTATTTGCGTGTTGGTTTGCCGTGCTTTTAATCAAATATATAGTTTGAATCTCAATACTATGGGCGAGATGAATATCGCCTATTGGGGTGAATTGCGTACATCTTCACGCTGCGGTCGTTTGGATCAGGCATGTGCTTTCGGTGTTCGTCCAGTTAAAATGACATTTGATGCTGAGGAGGTAGACGTTGAGAACTTTAATATTAAAAGTCCACTTTATTGGGTGTTTGCAAACCTCAATGCCAGCAAGGATACCATCCGCATCTTGGCAGATCTTAACAAGGCATATCCATTTGCTGAGACAGAAGCAGAGATATTGGAGCAAAAGGCTCTAGGAGAGATTAACCAGGATATCATCCAGCGGGCTATTGATTGTATGCGTGAAGGACGTGTAGAAGATCTTGGTAAGTTGATGACGGAGGCTCAGGAAGTGTTTGATAAGTATATTGCTCCAAATTGTCCAACAGAATTGAAGGCTCCCAAGCTACATGCTACACTTAATGACCCATTGGTCAAGAAATTGACCTATGGTGGTAAGGGCGTTGGCTCACAAGGTGATGGCTCTATACAGTTTCTTGCTAAGGATGAAGAGAGCCAGAAGGCACTGGTTGACTATTTAAATGCCAATGATATGCCTGCATATAAACTGACTATTCATCCAAAGCATACCATACGTAAGGCAATCATTCCCGTTGCAGGTTTCGGAACACGCCTTTATCCTGAGACCCGTTTCCTCAAAAAGGATTTCTTCCCTGTGGTAGATAAGGACAATCAGGTGAAACCTGTCATCCTTGTGCTTATAGAAGAGTGTCTTGCGGCTGGTATTGAAGATATTTGTCTGGTACTTGGTGGCGAAGAAGAACGCGAAATGTATAAGCAGTTCTTTGAGACTAAACTATCTGAAGAGCATCTTGCAAAGTTGCCAAATGAGAAAATCCGGTATGAGGAGCATATTCTGGAAGTGGGAATGAAGTTGCACTATGTCTATCAGACAGAGAAGAAAGGTTTTGGAGATGCTGTGTATCGTTGTGTGGACTTTGCTGGCAATGAGCCTGTTCTTCTGCTTTTAGGAGATACTCTTTATCAATCTAACACCAATAAATGTTGTGCACTTCAGTTCATAGAATCATACGAGAGATATAATCAGGCAATGATTGCAATTCACGAAATTCCATTGGAAAAGGTTAGTTATTACGGTATTATCAGTGGAAAGTGGGTGAATACAAAGGAAACCGTTCTTCAAATGAGCAATATCACAGAAAAACCTACTGTTGCTTATGCGGAGGAACATTTGGGAGTAGGCTCTCCTAAGCATTCGAAAAAATACTATAGTGTGTTTGGTCAATACATCCTTACACCAGAGGTATTTGATCAGTTAAAGGATAACATCAATAATGGTGTCGTCAGCAGCCGAGGTGAAATTGAATTGACAACAGCTCTTGAGCAAGTTCGTGAGAAATTTGGTCTCATGGGAGTACAGCTTAATGGCAAGATGTACGACATTGGCGTTCCAGAAGAATTAAGGAACACGATGTATAATTATATGAATGATAAAAATAAATGATAAAGTCACAATAGCAATGCCTATCTATAGTGTATGTTATAGGGACAACTTTCTTACCTGCTTTGAACTAGAATGTTGAAAGTATTGAATATTTGATAATAGACACAGATGATGAGTCAATTAAAAGCGGGAGTTATCCTGAATTATGTAACTATAATTCTCAATACATTTATTGGATTATTGTACACTCCATACATGTTGCGCATGATGGGTCAAAGCGAATTTGGCCTTTACGCCCTAGTTGCGTCCATTATAGGATATTTGACGGTTCTTGATCTTGGATTAGGTAATGCTATTGTACGCTATACAGCTAAGTTTAGGGCAGAGAATAAACTCAAGGAACAATACGAGATGTTTGGTATGTTTCTTATTCTTTATCTCGTCATTGGCGCTATAGCTTTATTTGCAGGCATGGGCCTCTACCTAAATGTAGATAACATGTTTGGAGACACTATGACAGGCGTAGAACTTAGCCATGCCAGAATCATGATGCTCATTCTTGTCTTTAATCTTGTGGTAACCTTCCCGATGAGTATCTTTGGCTGCATCATTACAGCTTACGAGTGCTTTGTCTTCCCAAAAGCCATTAATATTGTTCGAATTATACTTAACACGGCCATTATGGTTTCTTTGCTGCATGTGGGTTACAAGGCTGTCGCTATGGTGATTGTTCAGACAATTTTCAATATACTTACATTAATAATCAATTATATCTATTGCAAACGCAAGCTGCACATTGAAATACAAATTGGTCATTTTAAATGGGATTTCTTGAGTGAGGTGGCTGTTTATTCATTCTGGATCTTCCTAAATGTGATAATGGACAAGATATATTGGAGTACTGGTCAATTTATACTTGGTGCCGTTTCGGGCACAGTTGCCATTTCTATATTTGCAGTCGCTATCCAACTGCAGGGCATGTATATGCAGTTTTCTACAGCCATTTCAGGAGTGTTCCTTCCTAAGGTAACAGGAATGGTGGCTTTGCGAGATGACAAAAAAGAAATTTCCAATCTCTTTATCCGTACCGGACGTATTCAGAACATAGTAATGGCTATTATCCTATTTGGTTTTATTGTATTTGGCAAGCCATTCATTATATTGTGGGCAGGTCCTGAATATGAGGAAGCTTATTTTATCACATTACTTTTCTTTGTTGCCTTATACATACCATTAATTCAGAACTTGGGCATCACTATCCTTCAGGCTCGCAATCAGATGAGATTCCGTTCCCTATTATATATTACTATAGCAGGTGTGGCTTTAGTCGCACAATACTTTTTGGCAAAAGAATTGGGGGGCTTAGGATGTGCAATTGCAATCTCAGCAGCACTTTTTCTAGGTCAAGGAGTTATACTTAATATATACTATAAGGTTAAGCAAGGCATAGATATTGTTAGGTTCTGGAAAGAGATTTGGAAAATGAATATTATTCCAATGATTGTTTCTGTAGTAGCCCTATTCATTATGGGGCAAATGGAGATTTGTTCTTGGGCTCATTTCGGAATTGCAATCTTTTTATATTCTACTATCTACATACCTTTATATTACCGATTTAGTATGAATAAAAGCGAGCAAACTCTGATTGGAGATTCTGTTAAGAAGATTCTTTTAAGATATTTCCGTTAATGATTCAGATAAAAGAAGAAAACTGTTGTGGGTGCAACGCTTGTGCACAGTGCTGTCCAAGGCTATGTATTAATATGCTTGAGGACGAGAAGGGATTTGTCTATCCAAGAGTAGATGAATCTATGTGCATTGATTGTGGATTGTGCGAGAAAGTGTGTCAGGAACTTAATCATAACAACGCATGTAAGCCTCAATATGTGTATGCAGCGAAAAACGATGATGATGAGCAACGATTACAGAGTTCTTCAGGCGGAATCTTTATCGTGCTTGCAAAACAGATTATTACTCAGGGAGGTGTGGTTTTCGGTGCATGTTACGATGATAATTGGGAAGTAGAACACTGTTATGTGGAAACTCAAGAGGAACTAAAGCCACTCATGTGCAGCAAATATGTGCAAAGTCGTATTGGCAATACATACAAAGAGGCAGAACAATTTCTTAAACAGGGCAGAAAAGTTCTTTTTGTTGGTACATCATGTCAAATTGCAGGTATGAAGAGATTTCTTCGAAAGGACTATGATAACCTTCTTGCTGTAGATTTTATATGTCATGGCGTCCCTAGCCCGGGAGTTTGGAGAAAATATCTGCAAGAGATAAAGGCAGACGGAATAACTTCTGTTAATTTCCGTGAAAAACAGAATGGAGGATTTACATGGCGCAAGTTTGGACTTTTGATAAAAGGAGAAGGCGATAGGACAATTTCTTCAAAGCATC
The DNA here is from genome assembly GCA_045616725.1 of Prevotella sp. GTDB lineage: Bacteria > Bacteroidota > Bacteroidia > Bacteroidales > Bacteroidaceae > Prevotella. Next base: position 74,001 of record JAZLHI010000105.1, read on the forward strand.
TTGATGATGATACATATCTAAGAGGATTCTTGGGCGATTTATATTTACGCCCTTCATGTTATGAGTGTCCAGCAAAAGCTGGAAAAAGTGGTAGTGACATTACAATTGCAGACTATTGGGGAGTCCATACCACAGTTCCAGAATGGAATGATAATAAAGGTGTAAGTTTAGTGATAGTAAACACCAATAAAGGGAAAGCCATTTTTGACACATTGTCTAATGAGATTGAATCAAAGGAAATAAGTGTAAAAGATATAAGAACTGCAAATCTTTCTTATTTTGAAAGTCCTAAGATGCCAAAGGCTTCAATTAGATTCTGGGAACAATACACAAAGATGTCGATTAAGGAAAACGTTGATACTTGTTTATACATTCCTAAATGGCGTAAATGTTATAATTTGGCATGTACTTATGCAGACATCTTGTTGAAGAAACTAACAGGTAGATTATGAAAATTGGAATATTGACGCACCCTCTTACTGTAAACTATGGATGTCTGATGCAGGCGTACGCATTACAGAAGGTTTTGTTTGATATGGGGCACGATGTATATACCATAGATTTACAGTACAGATATAAATATAATTCCTTTCTCCACCAATTTGCCGGGTGGTTGAGTAGGTTGCGTTTGCATTTCAGGGGCAACAAGACTATACCAATAGCATTTCATCCTTCTTTGACGAAGAAGCAAGAAAATATAATAGCTCAAAATACCAGACCGTTCACTCAAAGGAATATAAAAACCACAAGGCGGATTTATCATAATGATGAGTTGCAAAAGTTGGATGAGGAATATGGATTTGATGCCTATGTAGTAGGCAGTGATCAAGTTTGGCTTCCTTATATGGCACCATGGATGTTTCTTTCATTTGTAAAGCGAACTGATGTTAAGCGGTATGCTTATGCCGCATCATTTGGAAAGGATTCATGGGACTTTACACCTGAGCAGACAAAGGAATGCAGTAAATATGCAAAGATGTTTAATGCAATATCAGTAAGAGAGGATTCTGGAGTTGGATTATGCAAAGATCATTTAGATGTTGAAGCTGTTCAAGTTCTAGATCCGACCTTGCTTCTTAACAAGGAAAACTATCTGTCTTTAATTAATGTAAGCCATGATGACAGGAAAACACTCTTCTCCTATGTATTGGATAAAGCGAAAGAGAAAACCGATATTGTAGAATTCGTGGCTACAGAGAAAGGTCTTGAAACAGAAACATGCATGGCAGAAGATACTTTGATTCCTGGTGTAACAAAAGACTACACAAAATGTGTTTATCCTTCTGTAGATAAATGGATAAACGGCTTCAATAATGCCGATTTCGTTGTGACAGACTCTTTCCATGGTACTGTTTTCGCAATTATTTACAATAAACAGTTTGTTACTATTGGCAATAAGCGAAGAGGTATGGCAAGATTTGAAAGTCTGCTGAAAATGTTTGGACTGGAAGATAGGTTAGCATCAAACCTTGAGGAAGTCAAGAGCATAATTGATAAACCAATAGATTTTGACAATGTCAATGAGATGTTGCAGGACTTGAGAACTGAATCAATGAATTTTCTTAGAAACATAAAATAGTTATAACCATATGACAATAATGCAAATGTTTACTGTTGCTGCTCGTTGGTGTTATCAATGGGTACGTCCCAAACCTGCATACTACCATAAAGTAAATACAGTCGGTGTAGAGGCTTCTGATGGAGTTGCGCCAAGATTAATAGTTTCTCTAACAAGTTTCCCTGCTCGTATAAAAACTGTAAGCTATACCATTGAAAGTATTCTGTTGCAAGAAAAAAAAGCGAATATGGTGATTCTTTGGTTAGCAAAAGAGCAATTCCCGAATTTGGAGAAAGAACTTCCTCACCGACTTCTTCAATTGTGTCAATATGGGTTAACCATACGTTGGTGCCAAGATATTCGCTCATACAAAAAACTTATACCTGCATTAAAAGAATATCCTGAGGATATTATAGTAACAGTAGATGATGATATTTGGTATCCACCCCAATGGTTAAAAAATTTCTTTAATTCATATATAAAACAGCCAAAATGTATACATGCTGATAAAGTGTTAGAAGTTAATGTCAAGGACGGAGTGATAGCAAATTATACAAAATGGGGAGTGCATATTCATAGCCCTAAATCTCCGTCATTTCTGTGGCACCAAGTTGGTTGCGGTGGTGTGTTATATCCTCCTCATTCATTGCATCAAAATGTCTTGAGAGAAGAACTTTTTATGAAAATTGCGCCTAAAGTGGATGATATCTGGTTTTGGTGTATGGCTATATTGAATAAAACCAGAATCAATATTGTGGAGAATAATATATATGATTTTGAAGGGGTATTTATAGTTAATAACAAATCTCTTTGGTCAGATAACTATTATGGTGCTAATGATATTGCATTAGAACATATTATGAACATTTATCCCGAAATAAAGGATATAGTTTTAGAGGAAAGTAAACATCATAAATTCGAAAAACAATAATGAACTTCATAAATATAGTTTATTTGTTAAAGAAATCACCTGCGCTACTTTACATAGCTGCCTTTATATATAGTTCTTTTCATTGTTGGTATAGATTGTCATATTGGAGAGCGTTATTCTCCAGGAACTGCAAGTTTAAAGGCGCTTTTTTGAAAGATGTTCAATTTGAGATTCATGGCGGTATGGTTACTATTGGCCCTCGCTCTCAACTGTATAACTGTAAGATTTGTATGAATGGGAGTCATAATGAATTGAATATAAAAGGTAGTGGTACATGTGTTAAGAATACATCATTCTTATTCCATGGATGTAACTCAAAATGCGTGATAGCTGAAAAATTCACGATGGAAGGTGGCTCTATAAATTTACTTGAAGGAAAATGTATTAATATAGGAAGTGATTGCATGTTTTCTTCCAATATATACATTACCGTGAGCGATTTTCACACTATTCTATGCCAACAAAATGGCAATAGGGTAAATGTGGGGGAAGATGTTACTATAGGTAATCATGTTTGGTTAGGACGTAATGTGAGTGTTCTCAAAGGCGCGTCTATTGCAGACAACTCTATTGTCGGCACGGGGGCAATAGTGTCAAAATCCCTAGATAAAAGCTGTGCAATATATGTGGGCACACCAGCAAGACTGATTAAAGATAATGTTGATTGGAATCGTGAGCATTAAAATATGACATCTATAAGTTTTCTTGTTCCGGTATATAATGTAGATAAGTATCTATGTAGATGCTTGGATTCTGTATATATTCAAATCCAGGATACGCAAAGTGAGGTTATTCTTGTTGACGATGGGAGTGAAGATGATAGCGGTTCTATTTGTGATATGTATAAAGACAGGTATCCAACTCAAACTGCTCTTTACCATAAACAGCATGAAGGAATAGCATCCACACGCAATTTCCTACTTGAACATGCTACTAAAGATTATATCTGGTTTGTCGATGCAGATGATATGTTGCAACCTAATGCATTAAAACAAGTAACTGCAATGTTGGATAATAAGAATCATCCAGATGTCGTTACCATGTGTTATAAATCTTTTGATGATGAAGGATTTAGTGAAATTAAGAACAATCCGGCCTTGCCTAATGAAATTATTTCAGGTTTGCATTATTTGGAATTGAAGATGCCATGTTCTTATTTATGGTGCAATGTATATAATTTGAAATTCATTAATCGCCATTTTATACATTTTAAGTCTCCCTTGTCTGTATTAGAAGATTCTTTGTTTAACTTGGAGGTATATCTACAGGCAAAGTCAGTAATGCTTACCTCAATCTGTGCTTATAATCATTTTGTCGGAAATCCTGAATCAGCAGTAAACAATCCTGCCTATTGTTTGCGTAACGCAGCACATTCTCTTGTTGCTATTAATGAAATCTTTCATCTAAAGGAAAAATTTCAAGATGAAGAACAAGAAAAAGCTATAGATAATCAACTATCACTTACTGTTATAGGATTCGTGTATTCTCTCTTTGTTGCAAACTTTGATGTCAAAATAGTAAAGGTATTGTTAAAAAAACTTAGGCAGTTGAATTTTTATCCCATGATGAAGAGCAATAATAAGAGAGCTAATATTTTTCGCTTTATTGGAAATAGGTATAATCTGTTTTGCGCAGCATGTTGGATAAAAAACAAGCTTCATCCCAATACGATGATAACTTCCGATAACCTAGACGTTTTGTTCAAATAGTGAAGAAACTGCGTTGTATGAGAGTCGCCATCTATGAGTAATGTAAAAGTTTCGATTATCATTCCTGTTTATAATGTTGAGGCTTATATAGAGGAATGTTTATGTAGCGTTATTGAACAGACACATCGTAATTTTGAATGCTTGATAATAGATGATAGTAGTCCGGACAATAGTATTGCTGTAGCAGAAAAAATGCTATCTCTATCGAGTCTGGAAAAAAATAAGTACAGAATAATTCGTCATGATAGAAACAGAGGGCTATCTGCTGCTAGAAACACAGGAATCAAGGAGGCAAAAGGAGATTACATATATTTCCTTGACTCTGATGATAAGTTGTTTCCTGACGCGTTGGCGAACTTAGTAGTTGTAGCAGAACACCACCCCGAAGCAGATCTCATTCAGGGAAATATGATAAATGAAAGATGTGCTGGCGGTTCTACAATTTATGATTCTCATTTTGAGCATGGATATTTGAACGATTACTATGACGCTAGCGAAAGGACAAGACAAATCTTTTTGTCAAGATTTCCTGTATATGCCATGAATAAACTAGTCAAGACATCGTTCTTGATTGGTAATGAGCTGTACTTTTATGAAGAAATTATACATGAAGATGAGCAATGGCGTTGGGATTTGCATAATCATTTAGGACCAATATGCTCTGTTAGTGCAGATACTTATTGGCACAGAACAACCAATGAGAATTCCATTATGCATTCTAAAGATTTGACAAAAACAGTTCTGTCGAAGATACAAATATGCAGAAATGTAATGGCTAATATCCATACACGCCATGAGCTGAAGTTCATAAACAATATTATGTCTCCATCTACTAAGTGGGGATGGTCTGATTGTTATGACAAGCGTCAGGTTAACAGTGCTATTGCCCGCCTTTTCTCGAAAATACAGCAGATAAAGATTCCCTCTTCATTATTTGTTAATCTATGGTTATGGAGATTTATTCCTTCATGCAGATTGGTCAATAAGATAATGATTAAAGTACATTTTGAACTATCCAAAATGTTCCACACTATATGAAAATACTATACGTTTTAGAAGAACTTTATAAATCAGGAGGAACGGAACGTATAGTTTCTTTCAAGGCTAGTTGGTTTGTTCAGGAATGTGGTTTTGATGTTACGATTATAACTTTTGACCAATCATCGGAGCAATTGGATTTTTTCCCCTTGAACAATAAGGTAAAAAGAGTTCGTTTGAGTTCCTCACATGCAACTGATGTGAACAAGCAATTGCTACAGGATCTATCAGAATTTTTAAAAGAAAATCCGCAAGATATTTGTTTTAGTACGTATGGTCGTGAGTTTGGAGTACTACCAAAATTGAAAGATGGAAGTAAGAAGATCTTTGAGTTTCATTTTGCTTATGATATCAATAAACATTGGACATCAAACGGACACGGAAAGATATATACTGAATTTGTCGGATGGCTAAAGACTCTAAAAATGGTCAGAACTGCAAAAAAGTATGATAAGATTGTTGTCTTGACAAAAAGTGACAAGAAACGTTGGAATACGGATAAGGTCATTCAGATATACAATCCTCATACAATTACAGTTGATCGCGTTTCCAATTGTACGCAGAAAAATGTAGTTGCTGCTGGTAGAATGGATTACCAAAAGGGATTTGATTATTTGATAGATAGCTGGGCTACTATAGAAAATACTCATCCTGATTGGAAACTGCATATTTATGGATATGGTGATACTATTCCTTACAAGAATCAAATTACAAGATTAGGTCTTCAGAATGTCATCCTACATGACAGTAGCCACAATATGGCTGATGTATATCTAAACAGTTCAATCTATGCTCTTAGTTCTAGATATGAAGGCTTTTCTCTTACAATCTGTGAAGCGATGACTTGCGGACTCCCTATCGTTACATACGATTGTCCGTCAGGTCCTGCGGAGTTGGTTGAAGATAAGAAAAATGGATATATTGTTAAAAAAGTCGGTGATGTGGATGAATTTGCCGATAAGATAAAATTGTTAATAGAGAACGAAAATGAGCGAAAAGTCATGGGAGCTTGCTCTAAAAGAAAATCAGAGTCTTATTCAGTTGATAAGATTATGAATCAATGGCTTGAGTTGTTTTCTTCGTTAAACTGTTAGAGTGATTTATAGAGTTGAGAAGAATATCTCTTGTGAACGGTAGTGTTTATTATTAGATACTTACAGATGGACTCACCGTCAACAAAGATTAGGAAATTCTGTTAATAACTCAGTTGGTAACTGATTGATAATCAGCTTTACCTAAATGGATTATTTAAATATATTTATATGTGGTTATATTTAATTATATTTGCAATACCTCTATATGTTTATATAAGTGGGAGAGGTAAATATGACCAATCAAATACTTTCTTGAAGTATTATATGTTTGGTTTGGCGTTCTTCGTCGGTCTTGGTGATATGTTGGGAGGTTATGACCGATACATATATGGCGAGATCTTTGATTCTGTTGCTGATGATTTGTATGCGGGAATAAGCATGTCTGATAGTTATGCTTTTGCATATTGGGAACCGGGATATATGTTGTTGAATTGGCTGATTGCATTTGTTACGGGAAATCGCTATGTATTCATATTGATTATAACCCTTATCATATACACCAACTTTTATATAGCATTCAAGAGACACATTACTAACTATCCCTTGGCATTCATTGTTTTTTTGGGTCTGATGTTCTTCTTCTCATTTACTTACTTGCGTCAGATTCTTGGTTGTTCGTTTGCAATGCTTTCTATAAAGTATTTGTTGGAACGGAAAAGATGGAAGTTCTTCGCAATTATCTTGCTCGTATTCTTGATGCATAAATCAGGTATCATATTTGCTGTAATGTACTTTGTGCCACTGAAGAAGTTTAATAGATCAACAGTATTAATTATTTTTGCAGTTTGTGCTTTGGTTGGAGTATCGGGTTTTGTTAGTTCTTTATATGATTTGTATATTGAAACAGCAAATATTGAAGACAGATTTGACTATGCTAGGCAAGATGATGTGAGAATAGCTTATTTCTTGGAAGTCGTAGTTTTTTCTTACATATTAATGACAAATTATAAGTATTTGGGAAAAGAGAAAGAGGATGCTATTTTTCTGAATATGACATTGGTGTTCTGTTGTATTTTGTTAACATTTATACGTTCAGAGAATGGAGGTCGACTGTCGTGGTACTTCATTGTCGGTTTGATTGTAACTTTGGCTAATATGATAAATAGTGTGCCAAGGCAAAAAATAAGACAACTTCAGACGATACTCATTATCTTGTTCTTTGGTTTGTTCTTCCGTATTACAGTTTCTTGGGATGGCCTGATTAGTCCTTATAAATCATTCTTGACCTCTGGATATAGACAAGGTGATGTTGTAAGAGAAAATTACGAGTACGATTTTAGATATGACGATGATAAATTTCACAGATTATTGCCATTCCAAAAATATTAGGAGAGTCTGTAGATGAGAAAAAAAATATTTGATATTTGTGTTCGCGAACCTAAACTTATAGCGAAATACTACATACCTTTCTGTTTCAGTAGAGAATCAAACAGAATGGTGTTTAAGGCAGATGGGCATTTCCCTCATGGAGGAATGTTTGATCGTCTGAAGGGCGCAATCTCTGTATATGCCGCCTCACAATGCAATGGCCGTGAGTTTAAGATTTCGTTCACTCATCCGTTTGATTTGAGAGATTATCTTGAACCAAATGAGTATGATTGGACGATAGATGAAAGCAATTTGGTGAAAGGTTGGCCAGCTGCGAGACCAGTATTTATGTATGGTGAATTTGCTGATCCTGTAAGATTGGTAAAGAAGCGCTCGTGCGAGAGTCACTTTTACTATGGCTATAATTCCCTCGATTGGCTGAATGAGCGTTATGGCAAGAGCTTTGAGTTTGGAGCATTATACAAGCAACTGTTCAAGCCTACTGCCCGTTTGCAGAAGTATATTGATATGTATAAGGCTGAGATAGGCAGCAAGTATATAGTAGCTCACTTTCGCTTTATGAATCTTATTGGTGATAGCACAGAGTTTAAGGAGATAAATCCTACATTGCCAGAGGATAAGCAAAACGAGCTGATAGAGAAGTCTTTGGATCAGCTTAGGAAGTTGGAAAACTTTAACTTTAACTCTAACTTCAACTCAGAGGTAGAAGTGAATAAAAATAGTCAAAGTCAAGGGGGCTTCCGTATCATGCTTTGTACTGATAGCGCTCGCTTTGTGTCTATCGTGAAGGAACAGATGCCTGATGTCTATGTGGTGCCAGGTGAGATAAAACATATCGGAACTGCAGAGGATAATAGTGATGCATCTACGATTAAGATGTTCCTTGACTACTATCTCATTGCAGAGGCAGAGAAGGTTTATAACTTTGTGAGCGATGGCATGTGGAAGAGTGCTTTCCCTGAATATGCCGCAAAGATAGGACAGAAACCGTTTGAGAGGGTGTTCTATTAAGTACCATGTGGGCAGTATGTGGAAGAGTACTTTTCCATGATATGCCGGAAATATTGAAGAAATAACATTTTGTAAAAAGTTTAAATAAAAAATATGAAAACAGATAAGATTAGTATTTCTGTCGTTGTACCAATGTATAATGCAGAAAAATTCGTAGATTGCATAGTCCCTTGTCTAATGAATCAGACACAGGATAATATTGAAATAATCCTTGTAAATGATGGGTCCAAAGACAACACTCTTGCAAAACTGCAGGAGTATGCCCAAAAAGATGACAGAATCCGAATTATAGACAAGGAGAATGGCGGTGTAAGTACGGCTCGAAATTCTGGAATGGACATTGCTAAAGGAGAGTATGTTTGGTTTGTTGACGCTGATGATTTTGTGTATCCTGAATGCGCAGAAACCATGTATAAAGAGGTGGAAAACAGAGACTTCCTCATTTCTGGATGGTTTAAATCCCAAAAGAGAGATATGGTGGAGAAGAATGTAGGCAGAAAAAAGGTCGTAAACGAAAGAATAATAGCAAACAACCTTCTAGAAATGAAAGAGAATCTTCCATTCTCGGGCTGGATAGGGGTGATATGGAGGTGTCTTTTCAAAACATCAGTCTTAAAGGATAATAATATACACTTTAGGCAAATAAAACACGAGGATACGCTGTTCCTTTATGAATACTTAGAATATTGTAAATCTTGTGTGAAGATAGACTATGAAGGATATGTATACATGGATACTCCTAATTCATTAGGTTCGTCACATAAGTACAACGTTAATGAGCAATGGCTGGAGTTGGCAATGGCTGCTGCTAAAAGATGTGTAAAAGCATATAATATTAGCGAGGATTCTGAATGGATTAGAACATTACATGTATTATATAACATTCACTGTGTATCATTCGTAACAACAGGATATCATAATGATAGCAAATTGTCTTATTCAAAAAGGATGGAACGCTGGAATTATCTAGCTAACAACCAATTCTGGAAGGAAGCAAATATCTATCATTCTCTAACAAAGACGAGTAAGATTTTTTGGTATTTGAGCAAATATAGATTATTTTATATGTTTGATCCTCTGTTGTTACTAATCACACGTATTCATGATAGGTAAAGATTGAGATTAAATAATTATATTTATGAAACCAATTGCTGAAATCGTAGAGAGGTATGGATGGGTGTGTCTTTTGCTAGTTGTTGCCTTCACATTAGCGCAGACTGTTCTCTTTGATGTTGATTATGCTAATCCGGATTATTTCTATCATATGCGATTGGTTGCGGAAGGCAATTATGCTCGGGAGCCTTTCCTTTCTGGAACTATAGCATTAGGTTCCCCTATAGCTGCACTTATTGGAGATAAAGTCTTCATTTGGCGTCTATGGGCTTGGGGGATGAATCTGCTGATATGTGGCATCCCATTTTTTGCCCTAGGTTGCAAAAAGAAAAGTGCTTTTGTCGCAGCTTTGACTTTATGCGTTATGGAGGGACGATTTGGATTGGAACCTCCAAAATTTGTGTATCTGTTTTATGTAATAGTCATAACCAGTTTCATTGCATACCATAGATCGCAAAAGTTCGCTCATGTTCTTATAATATCAATAATGTGCGCTTTAATAGGATTCGTGAGATTCCCAAGTATATTTATATGGCCTGTTATCGCTTTTGCATTCCTTTTGGGAAAAAGACCTATATTACATAGAATCACGATCTTTGCATTGCCGATTCTTTTGTTTATAAGCCTTGTGAGCTGTACTAATGGAAGCTTTATACAATACTGCGACGATATAAGGGTTTATATGAAGGAAAGTGCATCCGAATCTCATGCAACGCACTTAATATTCTTGTCGGAAGTAAAAACAACTGTACTGGCATGTATCTACACAGCTTTCATGATATTGCCTTTTGTTTCAACAAGATTCATTAAATTGCATGGTGTTTCAGAGAGAACTGTTAAAATATTATGTACGATTCCAATAATTGCTATTTTACTGATACACCCAACACCTCACCACAGTTTCGCTTTAGTCATTACAGTAGTAATGTTAGGATGGATTGCTAATGGTTGGGAGAAGAATAGCGTCGTTATGGGATTGACGATTATTATTGGTGCAATGTTTTGCTCTGTCGGTTCTGATTGCGGTTTCATTCATGATTACTATTCTGTGAGTTTCATACCATTCCTTATATACAATTCAGATGGTCTTGTTGGTGGAGAAGCGAATCTCAAGAAGGTATGCAAAGACTTCAAACAGATTCTGTTTCCTATTGTGATAATAATGTTACTGGCAGATATAATGTCATTAGCAAAAGAATTTGAAAAGGAATACAATTATGAGGGAAAAATCGTCTTTGTTGATGGAAATGTCGTCTCTGAGAAGATGAAAGGCGTATTTGTGAGCCAAAGAACTGCCGATCGTTTGTGTTCATTGCAGAAAGAGTATAATCTATACAGCAAAGACAATAACGATGTGATCTTCTGGGGTAGGGCTTCACACTGGATGAGTTTTATAAATGACAAAATGCCGGTTACCAATATGTGGGAGATAACTTCCGCCAACAATGACGGGAAATCTTTCAAGGACTTCCGCGCATACATAGAAGCACATTCGCCAGTTGTTATTGACACAGAGAAACATCCTAACACAAAAGAGTTCCTTTTAGCTCATAAATACAGAGCTATTGAGAAATCTAACTGTACAATATTCATGCGATAATGGGACATTCCATTGTGACGGCCATTGGGGAAAGCTGGTGTAGGATGAAGATGGATGATAAGTATAAAGAGTTTTGTCGATTTTGTGTAGTTGGTGTTATTTGTACAGCTATTGATGTCGGTATATTTTATTTAATACGCAATGTGGCGTCATATCAAGTCTCATTAATATGTGGATATTGTTTAAGCCTGATTGTAAATTACCTATTGACGATATATTGGACTTTTAGAAGTGTGCCCTCGGTAAAGAATGCTATTGCTGTTGTTACTGCGCATCTAATAAATCTATTCGTGGTTCGTATGGGGCTGATGTGGGCATTTGTCAATATAATAGGTCTAAATGATAGACTTGCTTATGTACTGACATTAATGATCTCCGTGGTGCTTAATTTCCTGATGGTAAAACTTGCCGTAAACAAAATAAAGTAATAATCAGAAGAATATGGATTTACCAGTATTATCAATTGTTGTTCCATGCTATAAAGAAGAAGCTGTTCTTCATGAAACAACGAAGCGTTTATCGTCGTTGTTAGATAGACTTGTAGAACTGAAATGCATTGGACAAACAAGTTATATTCTTTATGTTAATGACGGAAGTACAGATAATACATGGTCAATTATAAAAGAATTGTATCAAAGCAACAACTATGTAAAAGGTGTTAGCCTGGCAGGAAATGTGGGACACCAGAACGCTCTTTTGGCAGGCCTAAACGTAGCATGTCCTAATTCGGACATTATGGTAACAGTTGATGCTGACCTTCAGGATGATATTGAAGTAATAGCAGATATGGTTGAGAAGTACAAAGGCGGATGCGATATAGTTTACGGAGTAAGAAAGGAAAGAAAAACTGATACGTGGTTTAAGCGTAATACTGCATTGGCATTTTATAAAGTCATGGAAAAGATGGGCGTAAAATCAATTTATAATCATGCGGATTATAGGTTGATGAGCAGGCGTGCAGTGGAATTTCTATGCAAATTTCCGGAACGAAACCTCTTCCTTCGTGGCATTGTTCCTTTAATTGGATACAAGACAGATTGCGTATTCTATGATAGGACAGAAAGATTTGCCGGTGAGAGCAAATATCCTTTAAATAAAATGCTAAGTTTAGCAATTGATGGGGTAACCTCTTTCTCTGTAAACCCCATAAGATTCTGTTTCTTTGTGGGACTGGTCTTTTCTCTATTTGCATTTATCATTGGTATATGGGCAATATATCGATTCTTAATGGAGGAGACAGTAGATGGCTGGACTTCTCTTTTTCTTTCTGTATGGTTTATTGGTGGATGTATTATGATGGCAATAGGTGTTGTTGGTGAATATGTTGGAAAGATTTATATAGAAACGAAGCAGCGCCCACGATATAATATTGAACAGATTTTGCAATAATCAGATTACGATGAAAATAGCATTAATATCAAATATGACTCCTGCTGCGGAGAATGTACGCGGCACATCAGCTCTGCCTTTCCATCTTCTGGTTCATAGACCGAAGGATGTAGAGGTGGATGTCTATACACTGGATTACAACCAACTGTCTGCAGAAAAGATAGGGGAAAGTGAGGAAAGGTTAAATGTAAAAATCAACATCCTCCCTCGCCCTAAGAAGATTGATTGGTTACTGAACCATAAAGTAGGTTTACTTTGCAGACTCTTCATGAGTTATCCTATACACAACTATGTGACATTGTCGGAAGCTCAAGTGGCAGAGATAAAGTCAAAGGGATATGATGGTATTTGGATATATGGTGAAGAGATGTCGCGAGTCTCAAAGCAGTTTGCGGAATACAAGCGTTGCCATCTGTTGCCGGACTGTACATCATTGTTCTTTTATCGCATGATGAGCAGGAGGTTTGTGTTCAAATCACTATCATATATGATGAAGAATTTCGTGTTCTATCGTAAGTTCTTGAAGATGGAAAGTGAGTTTGATACATCAAAGAACATCCGTTACTTCCTCGTGGGCGAAGCTGATACTGAATCGTTGAAGAATATAAATCCAGGTATACAGGCACATTTTCTTAGACATCCGCATTATGACCTGAACTCTGATCCTTCGACAGAGCTCAGGACAGGCTTTAACTCTAACCAGAAGATTAAACTATTGATAGCTGGTAGAAACGACTATTATATGCAGCAAGATGGAGAATTGGCTGTACAGGCTTTGTGCGAAAATAAAGAACTGGCGAACAATTATGAAATCACTTTCCTTGGCAAGGGCTGGGAAAGCCATACGGATAAACTGGGGGGTGTTGGCTATAATGTTCACCATATAACCTTTGCACCAGACTATATTGAGGAAGTCTCTAAACACGACATCCAACTTACACCGATATCCATAGGTACAGGAACGAAAGGGAAAGTCCTTGATGCGTTGTCAAATGGCCTGCTTGTCATAGGCACTTGGTATGCTATGGAGAATATAGCTGTGAAAAGTGGCGAATCTTGTGTGATTTATGATACCACCTCAGAATTGGTTGATTGGCTAAAGGTGTTAGCAAAGGACCGCTCGCAGATTTCTCTGATTTCGCAGAGAGGGCGAGAGGCTGTGTTGACTGAGCATGGTCGCGCGAAAGTGTCAGAAGGATTCTTTAAATACTTTGAATAAATGGCGTTGGTAACAATCTTTACTCCATCATACAATCGTGCGCATCTATTGAGAGATGCTTATGAGAGTCTTTGCGAACAAGACTTTAACCTTAACTCCAACTCTAACCTTAACTCTCCTTTTGAATGGTTGATAGTGGACGATGGGTCAACGGACAATACGGAAGAGGTCGTAAATGGATTCATTCAGGAAAAGAAGATTCCTGTCCGTTATTTCAAAAAACCGAATGGAGGTAAACATACCGCTATTAACTTTGGTGCGAAAGAGGCGAAAGGGGAATTATTCTGGATTCTGGACAGTGATGATTCTCTCCCGAAGGACGCAATTTCCAGAGTTATCAGCGTTTGGAAATCGTTGGAGGATGATTTTGACTTTAACATTAACTCTAACTTTAACTTAGGTAGTGATGAAAGAGAGTCAAAGTCAAGGTCAAAGTTAAAGTCTAGAATAGCAGGCATCTGTGGGTACATGGCGCATCATGATGGTAAGATTATAGGTAGTCCAATAGTGAAAAAGGGGACTATGGTTTCTTCCATAGAAATGCGTCATAAACTGCATATAACTGGAGACATGATGGAAGTGTGGAGGACAGATGTTATGCGTGAGTTCCCATTTCCAGAGATTCATAATGAGAGATTCTGCCCAGAGGCTCTCGTATGGAATAGGATAGCAAAGAAATATCCGTTATACATGATCCCGGATGTGATTTATTACCGCGATTATCTTGATGGCGGATTGACGGATAATATTGTCAAGATACGAATGAAGAGTCCAATAGCCTCAATGATGACATATTCAGAACTGTTTGGATATGATGTGCCGTTTGGGCAGAAGGTGAAGGCTGCAATAAACTATTGGCGCTTTGCTTTTTGTGCCAAGAACCGTGAGGTAGAGATAGTGGGTTGGGGCAATCTGTTGGCTCCAGTTGGTTATTTTATGCATTTGAGGGATAAGCGAAAAGTTAAATTATGAAAATTCTCCATGTGATAACATCCCTTCAGATTGGTGGGGCAGAGAAGTTGGTGGCAGAGATAGTGCCGATGCTTATTGCCTATGGTCATCAGGTGGATGTGGTGGCTTTTGATGATAGTGAGCCGAACTTCAGCAAGTTGTTGACTGATAAAGGCATTAAGGTGACTTTCTTCGGAAAAGGGGTTTACAAATTATCAAACCTGTTTCGTCTTGGCAAGATGATGAAAGAGTATGATATAGTGCATACCCATAACACTTCCCCTCAGTATTTTGCTGCCATTGCCAGTTTGTGGGCTCGTAAGCCAAAGCTTGTTTATACGGAGCATAATACAGCAAATCGTATGCGCTCTATTTCAGGCTTCTCAGTTTTCCTAAAGTGGATATACAGGCGGTATCAGATGAATATCTGCATCTCCGATAAGGCTGAGGAGAATCTTAGGACGTATCTTGGATTAGTGAAGACAAAGTCAGAGTCAAAGTTGTCCTCAAACATATGTACCATATACAATGGCGTGAATGTTCATCATTTCCATGATGCAAGTCCGATAGCCGGTCTGCATCCTGAAGGCAAGACGTTGGTCGTGATGGTGGCTGCATTCCGTCCTCAGAAGGATCAGGACACGTTGATAAAGGCATTCTCATATCTTCCAGAGGACAAGTATGAGTTGTGGATAGTCGGTGATGGCGAAAGAAGAACTGAGCTGGAGGCATTGGCTAAAGGAATGGAGAACATAAAGTTCCTTGGTGTTCGTTCTGACATTCCGGAGATACTGAACACAGCAGACATCGTTGTGATGTCATCGCATTACGAAGGACTTTCGCTATCGAGTGTAGAAGGTATGTCAGTGGGCAAGCCTTTTGTGGCAAGCGATGTTGATGGCCTTCATGAAGTGGTGGAAGGCTATGGCATACTCGTACCGCATCAAGACGCAAATGCATTGGCAGACGAAATAACTCACCTCGCAACAGACACTACCTACTATCAGCAAGTGGCTGATAAGTGTTGGCAGCGTGCCCAGATGTTTGATATACAGAAGATGGTGGAAGGGTATGAAAAGGTATATGAGGAGATAATGGAAAAGATTGTTGATTTAAGAAAATGAAATATGACAACAAATAAAAAGAAAATTATAAGAGCTTGTACGGTGTCATTGTCGATTGATTTCTTTGATGAGATAATGAGACGATTGCGCGGTGATGGCTATGAGATGGTGGCGTTGACATCACCTGGTCCTGAGCTGGATAAGCTGAAGGAGGAGGGTTTCCACTGCATTGAGGTGGAGATGGAACGTCATATTTCTCCTATAAAAGACTTGAAGTCGCTCCTCAAGATGATAGGCGTTTTTCGTAAGGAGAAACCTTATATGGTACATTCGATGACTCCGAAGGCAGGATTATTGTGTATGATGGCTGGTTGGTTAACTGGTGTTCCGGTGAGGGTGCATACTTTCACGGGGCTTGTATGGCCTACTTCTACAGGATTGAAGCGTAAAATCCTTATGACAACAGATAAAATTCTCTGTGCTTGTGCTACGCATATCATACCAGAAGGCAAGGGCGTAATGGATGACATGAGAAGCGGAGGCATTACCAAGAAACCATTGAAAGTGCTTGGCCATGGTAATGTGATGGGTGTGGATATGGAGCGCTTCAATCCGAAGCGATTTGCTTCTGAGTTGAACACGAATGACACGAATCTCACGAATAATTTACCTGTTGAAAAAGATAGACCTTTTACGTTCCTCTTTGTTGGTAGAATCGTGGGCGATAAGGGTGTCAATGAATTGGTGGAAGCATTCACGAAAATACATGATAAGTACGAACACACAAAACTTGTATTGGTGGGTAGATACGAGGAGAATCTTGATCCTGTGAAGCCTTTGACATTACAACGAATAAAGGCTAATCCTGCTATTGATGCTTGTGGCCCTAAGTATGGTGATGATCTGCTGAAAGAATATGTTAAGGCTGATTGTTTTGTCATGCCATCATATCGTGAAGGCTTCCCAAATACTCCGATGGAAGCTGGAGCTATGGGATTGCCAAACATCGTTACGGATATTAATGGAAGCCGTGAGATTGTTGTTGACGGTGAGAACGGTTTGATTGTTCCACCTCGAACTGTTCAACCGCTTTATGAAGCTATGGAGCGAATACTGACAGATAATGTACTTCGCGAAAAGATGATGCAAAATGCACGACCTATGATACAATCAAGGTTCGAGAGAAGTTTCGTGCAGGATTGTTTAATTAAATATTATAAGGAAATAATGTGATAATATGAACAAGAAATGTGATATTATCCTGACTTATTGTTGGAACAGAGTCGGCTATACGATACTAAGATCTTTGAGTGAGAAAGGCTTGAAGGTGTGGGCTGCCGATACGAGCAAGAGGAATATCTGCTCAATGTCGAAGTTCTGTGCTGGCAGTTTCACATATCCCGATCCCTTTACGGAGGAAGAGGCTTTCATTCGTGTGCTGAAAGAGAAGGTTGCGGAACTAAAACCTCGCGTACTGATGCCAACGCACGATGAGAGTGTGGTAATTATGCGTCACCGAGATGAATTCCCCGATGAACTGATAATACCTTATGAGAGCGAGGAAAAACTGCTGAACCTTGCTAACAAGGCTTGGGCAACGAGGATGGCAGAAAAGGCCGGTTGTCCTATACCGAAGGTGTATAAGACTATTGATGAGGTGGAAAATTATCCGGTGGTATTTAAGACTGTTATAGGTAATTCTGCAAAAGGAGTATATTTCCCAAAATCAAAAGAAGAACTTTTGAAACTTACGCATGAGACGCACACCAATGTGTTCAGTAATGGCGAAGATACAGAGATGCTATTACAGGAATGGATTGGTGGTACTGATTACAGCGTAGATTGTGTACGTTGGGATGGCTTCTGGAAATCATCAGTGTATCATGCGCTTGTAACGAAGACCGATGGTGGTGGCACGACTACACAGCGTGAGATAGTATCGGTGCCAGAATTGGAAAAATATGCTAAGTTGCTGCTTGATGCCGTAGATTTCCATGGTGTATGCGGTTTGGATTTCCGTTATGATTCAGAGACTGGAAAGGCTGCTTTCATTGAGGTAAATGCTCGTTTTACAGGTGGCTTGGCAACACCGGTGGCAGCAGGATTCAATATACCTTGGGCTGTATATAAACTAGCTACCGATGGTAAATATGACGAACCATGTGATGCTCGTGTAGGCACCAAAACCAAGTGGATATTAGGCGATGTAATCACACTTGTTGGACGAATTGTGAAGTTGAAGTTCAACGGCAAGGAGTTGCGTCAAGTTGCGCGTTTCCGTGGCTTTGATGCATTTGATGATTTCCGATGGGACGATAAATTCGCCATATTAGGCGAGATGGGCTATTATCTCGGCAAGTTGTTGAAGAGTGGAAAGTTAAATCCGTAAATAACCGGTCAGTATGATTTTGAAATGGATTTTCGACCGTGTGGTCGCTTTGATTGGCTTACTGTTTCTTTGGCCGGTACTGCTTATTGTGGCAATAATGATAAAAGTGAAAATGCCTGGAGGACCAGCGTTCTTTGTGCAAAAGCGTGTGGGCAAGGGTGGCAAGTTGTTTAATTGCCATAAGTTTCGCTCAATGACGGTGAAGCATAGCGGCAGTACGGTGAGTGTGGCTGGCGATAGTCGCATCACTCCGTTCGGTGCTACATTGCGCCACTATAAGTTGGATGAGCTGCCAGGACTGTGGGATGTGCTGATTGGCAACATGTCATTTGTTGGTCCTCGTCCAGATGTGCCAGGTTATGCGGATAAACTGGAGGGTGAAGACAGGGATGTGCTGAAATTACGCCCAGGAATCACAGGACCTGCAACATTGAAATACCGTTTGGAGGATGAGATGATCGCGGAGTTTGTGGCGAAGCGTCAAACAGAAGGTGACCTACGTGAAGCACAAGTGATCGCCGAGGAATATAATGATACGGTGATTTATCCTGACAAGGTCCGATTGAATTGCTACTATTACCGTCACTATAGTTTTATGAAGGATATAGAGATGATCATCGCCACAGTGCTGGGACGAAAGGTAAAATTCGCAGGGGAAGAGGTGTGAGTGAACCTTGACTTTAACTTTGACGCTAACCTTAACTTTAACTTGTCAAAAACTCATACGAACACGGCTCAAATTCGTTACGAATACGATTAAAATCATTACGAACACGGCTCAAATTCGTTACGAATACGACTCGAGTTCGTTACGAATATGATTTGAACAGTAGGTTTTTATTATGACGACTAAATAGCGGAATGTTTGCGGAATGGTAGTCGGTTATTCCGTGGGCGTAAGAGACTGAGAGTGAGTGGGATACATGGGTGTTTGCGGAATGTGGAATGTTTTCTTGCTTTTTTCAAGAATAAAGGAAAAGATATTCCACATTCCGCAAAATTATATCTAAAACGCTGATAATGAGATAAATGAAAATACGGAATGTCTGCGCGACATTCCGCAAACATTCCGCATGTATTCCGTTGTTCGACGAGTGTTACGTGGCAACTACGTAACATGACCGCCGTGATACTATGCGCTCAGTGCGGTAAGGCGATAGAAAGTGCCCAATCTGTCTTCCTTGCATTTGCATCCTGACTCACGAAGAATCCTGCCAATCTTGATTTGAGTGGAACGGGTGTTCTTGGTTGACATTGAAGGGAACTTGCTAACGAGAGAAGCATAGACGGCGTTTCCGCGTACCCATTCTGCTTCTTCGCTGTTCTCAGGAATACGATAGCATTGCATAATCATTGATTCCAAATCGAGGGCTTTGTAAAAAGGAAGGTTGGCTTCCTGGATGCGTTTCACATCGTCTCTTCCGAAATAGAACGGCGCCTTCTGCTCCTTGAGTTCATAAAGAACCTGCGCGTAGATCTGCTCGTAGTCGATGTCTGACTCATTGTTGATAATCTGACCATCGGCAACTTTGATGCAGATGTAGCGTCGACTACCCGTAGAATCGTAGAGGGGGTGCTCTTCATTGGTAGTGGCAATGAACGAAGCAAAGCGGCGACGATCTTCCTGTGCACGACCGAAGATTGGACGACCATTTACCTTGTTCTTTGAGAGTGTCTGCTTAAGTTTTGCCTGCTGACTTTCTCTCATGTTGTCAAACTCATCGATGTTCACGAGAAGGTTGTGGGTGAGTGCCATTTCCGAGTCGAACTTATTGCCGAAGTTGATGTGGTCGAGGAAGTACTTCCTAAGGTGAGATGGTAGGAGCCTGTTGCAGAAAGTACTCTTGCCGCAGCCTTGAGCTCCAATGAGCACGGGTACTGTTTCGTTGCCGTGGAGCATGTCCATGCCTAGCCAGTGGGCAACTGCTGAGCGAAGCCAGATGGCAAGCCAGTTGAGCTGCTCTGTGTTTACACCAGGAATGCGCGAGAATAGTTCTGCTACTCTGTTCTTTCCGTCCCAAGAAGGTAGGCTCTCTAGAAACTCTTTCACGGGATCGTACTGCTGTGTGGCGAATGAGTTGATATACTCCTCAATGTGTTTGCGGGGAGTCTTGCCTCCGCCGATGTCATCCTTAATCGCCTGACGAACAATGGTGTTTATGACTTGCTCGGTGACAATCTGTCACTCCGGGCCAAACAATTCGCTTTCGCCCAATGGGCGCATCTCTGTCTTTCCACTGAGAAGGTTAGTGCGGAACTCGTAAGTTTCCGCGAGGTAGGCCTCTACCTGGTAGACGACCTCCTGAATAGTCATTTTTTCTTTACTCAATATATATAATAGATTAAAAGGTTAAATACCAACCGACTTTCGGATGGCATTCAATTACATACAAGTTTCGTGCCAAAGTGCACATTAAATAATAAGAAAACGATGAAGGCATTTACAATGAAATATAGCAGCATTCCGCTATTGGTGAAGATCATAGTGGCAATAGCATGTGGCGCGGGGATTGGACTCGTTGCTCCTGAGGGGGTGGTGCGTGTGATGAACACATTCTGCTCTCTCTTCAGTCAGCTTTTGGGATTCATGATACCGCTAATCATCGTGGGACTTGTGACTCCTGCCATTGCAAGAGTGGGAAGAGGAGCTGGAAAGATGCTTGCGGTAACGGCGCTGATAGCTTATCTGTTTACGGTATTGTCGGGACTGTTTGCATACGCTTTCAGTACAACACCCTTTACTTCGTTGATACAGACCGTTTCTACAGATGCGTTGGAGAATACCGGAACTGCGTTTGAACCTTACTTTACCATTCAGATACCTCCACTGATGGAAGTGATGTCTGCCTTGGTGGCTTCGTTCATGATAGGATTGGGCATTGCCGCCTTTGATGCCACAAATATGCGTAACTTCTTTGAGGAGTTTGAGCAGATTGTGACACGAACAATCTCGATTGTCATCATTCCTTTGCTTCCGTTCTTCATATTCGGTTTGTTCATGGATATGGCTGCAAGTGGTAAGGTGGGACCTGTGCTCTCTACCTTCATCAAAGTGATTGCGGTCATCTTCGCCATGACTATCGTGCTGCTTATGATACAATATTTGATAGCAGGTTTTGTGTCGAAAAAGAACCCATTCAAGTTGCTTTTACGAATGTTGCCTGCCTACTTTACAGCTCTTGGCACGTCATCATCTGCTGCAACAATCCCAGTGACATTGGAGCGGGCAAAGATGAATGGGGTGAGAGAGGATGTAGCGGGCTTTGTGGTACCTCTTTGTGCCACAATACATTTGTCGGGAAGTATGCTGAAGATTACAAGTTGTGCGATAGCTTTGATGCTGATGCAGAACATTGATGTGGAGTTCTGGCAGTTGTTTGGCTTCGTCCTGATGTTGGGAGTCACGATGGTTGCTGCACCTGGTGTTCCTGGCGGAGCTATCATGGCAGCACTCGGAGTATTGGGAACTATCCTTGGCTTCGATGCGTCGCAGCAGGCGATGATGATAACCCTATATATCGCGATGGACTCTTTCGGCACAGCATGCAATGTGACGGGTGACGGAGCGATAGCTGTAATAATAGACCATATAACGGGGAAGAAAAGCTAATGACAATAGAATCTCATCCATTGGAACCGTTTCTGCCGGAGAATGCTAAGGTGCTTTTCCTTGGTAGTTTTCCTCCGCCTAAGCTTAGGTGGAGTATGGAGTTCTTTTATCCGAACTGGATAAATGACTTCTGGAGGATACAAGGACTTATACATTATGGCGATAAGGGGTACTTTGAGAAGACATCCAGCCCCCTTAAAGAGGGCTTTGAGGATGCTCAAAAAACGATCAAGGCTTTTGACAAGGAGAGGATCATGGCGTTCTGCAACGAGAAGGGCATTGCGCTCTTTGATACGGCAAGGAAGGTTTGCCGACTGAAAGGCAATGCGGACGATAATTTCCTTGAGATAGTAGAGCGGACGGATGTACTTGAACTATTGGAAGTTATGCCGGAGTGCCGAACTATAGTGACAACTGGTGGCAAGGCTTCGGAGGAGTTGCAGGCATATTTTGAAGAGAAGGGCGTTAGTGTGAAGATTCCGAAAGTGGGGGAGTGTGTTTCTCTAAACGAAAACGCAGACGAAAACCAAAACAAGGCTTCTCTCCTTTGGTGGCGAATGCCGAGTAGTTCGCGTGCCTATCCGATGAAGTTGGAGAAGAAGGCGGAGTATTATAGAAGGTTGTTTTGAGATGAAATTGATTGTGTTTGAATAACTTTAAAACTTATAACTATGAATATAGGAGATAGAATACCAGAGGTTCTTGGCATTGACCAGGACGGACGTGAGATTAAGAGTAGCGACTATCGTGGTCGCAAGTTGGTGCTTTATAGTTATCCTAAGGCGAATACTAGTGGCTGTACGGCTGAGGCTTGCAGTCTTCAGGCGCACAAGGAGGAACTTGCTGCTGCCGGTTATGAGATAATCGGTGTGAGCAAGGATAAGCAGGCTTTGCAGAAGAAGTTTGCTGAGAATCAGGGACTTGAGTTCCCTCTCATTGCTGATACAGAGACAACGCTACTTCAGCAGCTTGGTTGCTGGGGCGAGAAGGTGGCATGCGGCCGAAGAACGATAGGCATTCTTCGCACCACTTACCTTGTAAATGAGGAAGGCATCATCGAGAAAATCTTCACTCCTAAGGAGATAAAGACAAAGATCCACGCGGAGCAGATTCTGGAGTATGTGAAGAAGTAATGTCATTATGACGATACGCAAAGCGACATTAGCGGACATCCCACAGATGATGGAGATCTTTGCCATTGCTCGTAAGTTCATGGCAGAGACGGATAACCCGAACCAATGGGCGGAGAACTATCCGTCAGTGGAACAACTTACTGACGACATAAACAGTGGCGATAGTTACGTGTGCATGGAGGACGGCAGGATAGTTGCAACATTCCTTCTTCGTGGTGGTGATGATCCGACGTATGATATTATCTATGATGGCGCATGGAAGAACAATAATCCATACGCCACCATTCATCGTATAGCGAGCAACGGAGAGGTAAGGGGCATCTTTCGTAAGACCATGGAATACGCCTTGCTGCATTATTCAACCATCCGCATAGACACCCATCGCGACAATAAAGTGATGCAACACGTAATAGAGAAGGCTGGCTTCGAATACTGTGGCATCATCCATTGCAGGAACCGACGCCAAACCGAGAGCAATCAAGCTCGCTTGGATTGCCGAGGTGCGAAGGAGGAAGACCGAAAGGTCAACGGCGATGAGCGATTGGCGTATCAGTATAATTGAACCCGAATAGTCAATTAAATGGATGACAAAATCACAGAATAATCATTAACATGTAAGACTTTCTTCCACTATATTGTACTTGAGATTGAATTTGTTTCATCCATTAATTAAACAAACGCCGCAGATGCTTGTGAGAAATCACTTGCATCTGCGGCGGTTGGTGTTTGGAAAATGAGTTATATGGCAGTTATCCTGCTCCGTATTACATTAAGCAATACTTAGTGATGCTTTAAGATAAGGGTTATCTAACGATAGTCTTGATGCTACCCTTGCCAATCTTGAGCACTACCACCTCTCCTGATTGTACAGAGATGTAGGCTGCATTATCAACAGTATTTGCAGAACCGATGTATTTGCCATCAATAGTGTAGGCTTCAACCTTCTCGCCATCGTTGAGACCGGATGCTTTTATCATGCCATCGTGACTACTTACTAGTACACCTCGTTTCGCACCACCAACAGATTTGATTCCGTCATTGCTATCCAGTGTACCATCTATCCAGTGAAGTGTGGCAGTTGTAGGCTCTGAGACCTCATAGCCTTCTACCTCAGCATAGGCGGTAATTTTATACGTAGCAGAGAGAGGAATGTTGCCAGTGATTGACTTTGTAAGTGAAGTCTTAATGTCTTCGTCTGTTATGGTATAAGAATAAGTGGCATTAGGTGTTGAACAGCTGAATCTCAGCTGACCGTCAACAAATTCAATGATAGGAGCGTCGCATTGATGCTTAGTCACCTCAGGGAAGTCATTGCCATCAAGGTCAACAATCTTTCCGAAGTCTCTCCATGGCGCTGTGGTCTTGTAGTATTCTGCTCTTGACTTTGGAACATAGAGTGTACAATTACTAATTTTGACATTGTCAAAAGCACCGGAGTAAAGATATATATCTTTTACCCCTGTAATAAAAAAATCCCTTAATGGGGCACCGTTGAAGGCATACTCGCGGATATACTCTACATTTTTGCCTACAACGACTTTATTAAGTTTTTCCGTTGATGATATCACCTTATAAGCAACAATGATATCATCACCATAATGAATCTCATTCGTCCCTCTAAATCTTGAGCCAAAAGTGTATTGGAGAGGTGAATTCCAATATATATTACTAATATTATAACATCCTTCGAACGCATAGTTTTCTATACTTGTCACGGAGTTTCCGATAGTCACAGAGGTAAGGTTTGAGCAATCTCTGAATGCCTCATAACCAATACTTGTCACAGAGTTTCCAATTGTCACAGATGTGAGACGAGGACACCCCCTAAACGCAGAGCTGCAAATATCTGTAACTGAATTGGGAATGGTCACAGAAGTAAGACCAGAACCGAAAAATGCAGAAGTTCCAATACTCGTTACAGAATTAGGGATGATTACCGAAGTAAGAGCAGAACATTCGGAGAATGCATTTTCGCCAATACTCGTCACGGAATTCGGAATCGTCAGGGAAGTGAGTCTTAAGCAACCTGCGCATGTACCACTATTTATAGTTGTTATAGAATTAGGAATAATCAGGGACATAAGATTGTAACACCCAGAGAACGCATAACTACCAATACTCGTCACCGAACTCGGGATAGGCAAGGAGGTGAGGAGAGAACAATCCGAGAACGCATAACTACCAATACTCGTTACCGAGTTTGGAATAGCAAGGGATACAAGACTGTAACATCCCTTAAAAGCATAATCTCCAATACTTGTCACAGAACTAGGAATAGACACAGAAGTGAGGCCAAAGCAATCAGAAAAAGTCCGTCCACCAATACGTGAAACAGATTTGGGAATAATGGCAGAAACAAGACCTTCGCATCCATAGAATGCCCCATCTCCTATAGTCGTTACTGAATTGGGAATAGTCACGCGGGTGAGAATTTTACAACCATAAAACGCATAGTCCCCTATACTCGTAACTAAATCTGGGACACTCACTGAGATTAAATTGGAACAACCATAAAATGCATAGTTTCCAATACTAGTTACAGAACTAGGAATTGTGACTGATGTAATAGAAGTTAAATATGTTCTTAATGCAATTTTTGTTCCTTCAGCATATATTAGTTTTTTTACATTAGAACAATGAGCGAATGCATTGTCTCCAATACTTGTCACAGAATTCGGAATCGTGACGGAGGAGATGCCTGAGCAATTATAAAAAGCACCACTTCCGATACTCACAACAGAATTCGGGATAATCACGGAGGTGATACCAGAACTATAAGAGAATGCATATTGACCAATAATCGTAACTAAGTATTCATTGCCGTTATAACTTACTTTCTCTGGTATCTTTATTGCTCCAGAATACTCAGTGTTTCCCGATGTAACCACGGCTTCTTTTGTATTAGAATTCAAGGTGTAATAGATACCATCAATAAAAGCATTGTATGCGTAGGAACTGCAACTACATGCAGTCAGCAGCAAAAGAATAAGTAGTTTCTTCATATAAGATTTATATATAAGCATTTTTCTAACCTGTTAATAATATAATCTAAGTTCATGTCCCATTAAAAACAAAAAGCGTGGAGCTATACATTGCCAGTTCCACCGCTTGAGGCCTCGCATTGCCCTGAATAGTCGAACGAGTAACACGGAAGCCCACGCTTGTCTGCACATATATACGTTTATCTGTATCTAGCTACATGAGAACAAGACACTGATGACGTAAGTATATACGACACATGAGCATCTACATTGCATGTCCTTGACTATTCATTTAGAGTTGCGAGTTCCAAGCGGTCAAGATACAAGCGCGTAAACGCTATTTCATAATGTATGAGTCCTCCCTAACCGAAAATTCCACAGTGGACTTTGGATTTGAAGGACGGTGCAAAGTTATGGAATTGTTTCCAACTATGCAAGGAAATGTGCAAAAAAAATGCATGTGCAAGATGATTATAGCCGAAATGCGTAACGGACAAAGAGGTTTTTAGAGCGCTATATGGAACTCCGTAAAAATACTCACGGTATTCACGATTTGCCCTATATAAAGGGGAACTCGCACCGTGAATAGGCAAGAAGTGTGTAAAAAGTGTTCACGGTTTACGACCTATTCACGGTGCTTTCATGAGCCAGAGGGCGGTGATGTACCTGCGGCGGTAGTTTTTAGAAATATTTTTCCAAATAATTTTGGTATATTTGTAATTTTGTTTACCTTTGCACACGAAAACATCAAGAGCAGTCACCTTATTGGTGGACTCGCCAACCGAGCAAAGGACTTGCCACGGTGGTCAGTACGATGTGAATTGTAATGTATAACAATTAAAAACAAAGTCTTATGAACAATTCATTCCCAAACTTTGCTGCACGGTTCGCAGCTGCTTCCCTCTCATCCTTAGTTGATTCTTTTAATGGTCAAGTCGGATTGCGTGCTTGGTCCTCTGCTCGTGCTGCTCACGACCAGGCTCTGATAGCAGAACTTGTCGCTCGCGGCATAGATGTGTCAGCCGTTCACGATGGCTGCACTACTTCTTTCACGTACAAGGTGCATCTTTATCAATACTCTAACAAATTGGTTATTGCTGAATAACCAATTTGTTTCGTTGCTGTCCGGTAAAAATGTTGTAGAACTCCTGTAAGCAACTGACATACAGACAAATACAGAAGAATCTAAATTGCAACGATTTGATTTTGAGCTTCGTTTCACGTATAATTTTCGATAATTGACTTTCCGCTTCGCGCCGCCGAACTTCGTTTCACGTTCGCCGAAGGCAAAGAAGAATTTAACCGGACACTAGTGAATTTGTTTAATATAAAAATGTCCGTCAGTGTGTCTGCTCTTGCACTGACGGACATTTTTATCCGTGGGAATTTCGTTTCATTTTCGTATACGAAAGCAAATCATTTTCGTATACGAAAGTGAAATGGTTTTGTATACGAAAAATTTTGTAACTCTTACAAATACGAAACATAAAGCTAAGGAATATGCTTTGATTTGCTTTCATCTTTATTAAATACGGAATACGAAAATGTAAAAAATAGAAAGAAAAAGTCATACTAACGTCACCTTTTGGCATTTATGTTTGTTATTATAGTGAATCGGTTCAGAAAATGTAACATGAAGTCTAACTAATAAAAAAGAAAAGAATATGTACAGTCACCACATTACAGCCAGTCTCATTGTCTTCGGAACAGCTGTTATCCTTCCAATCACCATTGTTTTTCTTACATCGAGAAGAAAAATGCAATCAGAAAGGAACAAAAAGGAAATCATCCTTGCCGCTCTTGAAAAGAATGCTGACATCAACATTGAGGAATTGGTCAAGAAGATGAATAAGCCGGAAAAGCTGTTGAAAGAGAAACTATTGAAAAAACTACAGTGGGGAATGCTCGCATTTTTCCTGGGCATCGGATTGATAGGCTTTGGACTCTATCTTGAACTGGCGAATGCTGGACTATACAGCGATATGTTGACATATATATGTGGAGGCGTAGCATCGTTTGCCATCGGCATAGCCTTCCTTGCCAACTATTACATAGGCAAGAAGATGCTCGCCAAGGAGATGGAAGCAGAAGAACAGAAAATGCGTCAGTCGAAACAATAGTAATGACACGCGAACAGTTCATACAACTCGTCAGCGACGAGCAGGAGGCACTTCGTGGATTCTTGCTCGCCCTCTGCTGTGGCAAGAAGGATGAAGCTGACGACATTGCTCAGGATGCGCTGGTCAAGGCATATCTTGCTTCGGCTGGCTATCAGGACAAAGGACGGTTCCGCTCGTGGCTGTTCAAGATAGCGCACAATACATTCCTTAACCACAAGGCTTCGCAAAGGTATTTTTCTGATATAGAAGAAGCAAGACGGGTTGCAGGAGATTGCGAGACAGATGCGAGTTACGCACATCAGGATCTGTATCTCGCCCTTTCTACCTTACCGCCAAAAGAGCGCTCTGCCATTGTGTTGTTCTATCTTGACGGACATTCCATAAAGGAGATTTCGCAGATAACCGACACGTCGGAAGATGCCGTAAAGAAACAACTCTCGCGAGGTCGCGATAAACTAAAATCTAGATTGAAGTTATGATGAAAGATAAAGAACTTGAACAGCTGTTCCTTGCCCAGCGTCCATCATTTGACGACAAGGACGAGTTTATGATGCGACTCGAACGGAAGCTTGATGCGGTGGAATACCTTCGTCAGTATGAGGAGGCTAACCTTCGCCGTTACAGATACGCCATGGTGGCGGCTTTCGTTATGGGCATTGTTGCCGGTGGAGTCTTCCTTACCTTCGTCTTGCATATGCCTCAGGATGTTCCATTGATTGCTTTCAACACCACTTCGGGCATCCTGCTCTTTGTTGAACAGCATTCACGAATATTTGCAACAGCCGCCCTGTCATTGCTCCTTTGTTTCGGCATCATCAGCATCATCAGCAATGTCCTTGATATTGTGAAGATGAAAGCAGTGTTTGAAATCAAGCAATCAGCTCCACCATTAAGAGCCTAGGTTTTGAGTTACCGTTGCAACCATCGGTTTTAGATATACCAAATATTAGAGTGACTTTTTTTGTTTTTTGGATGTAAAAATAAAGAAAGTACGAGGAATATGCATTCTTTTGCATATTCCTCGTATTGCTTTTTGGAAATTCTATTAGCAGGATAACGGCTCGGTGAACTTCGCCCTACAACATCATTAGTGCCAAACTATATCATTCGTGCTCTACCCAGATGAGCTTGTTGGTGTCGTACCCTCTGCGCTTAGCCTCGCTGACAAGCATGTCTTGAGTTGCTTTCTCGAGCTTTGGCGTGCGTGACAGAATCCAGAGGTAGTTGTCGCTGTCGCTGCCAACAAGGGCGTAGGAGTAGTCTGGAGCGAGCATCATGATTCGATAGTCGGAGTAGAACGGCCCGAAGAATGAAACGCGGAGTACGCCAGGTTCATCTGTCAGCTTTGCCTTGCCGATGGATTTCTTATACTTTCCGTCTTTAATACCTTCGTTGCTGACCTTGATCTTTCCGTCTGGCTTAATGGCATAGATGGCGGTGCATTGTTGCATGCCACGTTCGAATCTGTGGTCGAAGCGCGCAATCTCGTACCATTTGCCGAGGTACTTGTTGAGATCAACTTCCTTGACCACGGAGTTGTCAACCGTTACCGTCGTGTTGCACGAATAGATGACATAGGCGGCAACCGCCAGAACAGCGACTGTGAGTACGATACCGTAGGCGCATCCGTTGCTGCTTTTTCCTTCCTTGCGGAACTGCGACTGTGGGGCACCGCAACGAGGACAACTGTTTGGGGCATCCACATCATAGTGTGTGTAGCCGCATACGTTACAAATCCATTTTTCCATAATGATTCCTTTCTTTAGGTAATTACTGATTGGTTTTTACGGTGGCAAAGGTAAGGGGTTTTGTGTGAGAATATATGCTCATTGTGCATAGTTTTACTAATGAGAAAGATGGTTTTGCCTAATATTTTGGGGTAAATTCTTACTTTTTCAAGCTGATATTCTTGCAGTATGCAGAAAAAACAGTAAATTTGCAAGCAAAAGCCTATATAACGGGATAGTAGTGATGACAAACAATCAGAAAATACTTGTAGAGTTGCTTCGCATGGCTATCGCTGGCGATGGAAAATGCAACTGCTCCCTTGACGGTGTGAATTGGATGGCTCTAATAGAAGAGTTGTACAATCAAACTGTGTTGGGATTAGTCTGGGGCGAGATGGAGACGAATGCGGCCATTGCTTCAAAGTTGTCTATTGACGACAAACTGGAGTTTTATGGTCAGGCACGAAAACTTGCTGAGCGCAACAAAGAGGTCAACAAGGCTGTAAGTGATATCGTTTCTACGCTCAATGCTGCAGGCATAAACTCCATATTGCTGAAAGGACAAGGATGTGCTTCGTTTTATTCAAACCCGTTGTATCGCTCTCCTGGTGATATAGATCTGCTGGTGGGCAAAGAAAACTTCTACAAGGCGCAGGAATGCCTGGCAAATGCAGGACTCGTAGGCGACTGGATTCATGAGGACATCATGCATGGTATGCTGTCGTGCGGTGGTACAACGTTGGAACTGCATAAGTATCCGGCATTCTTGATGAGCAAGAAAGCTGACGATGCGTTCCAAGAGATAGTCGGAAGATACCTCCTGCAAGACCATTCACATTGTCCGAAGATACAAATAAACGGAACTGATGTGGCGTTATTGCCAGTAGAGCTGAATACGGTCTTCACATTCTTCCACATGTTCAAGCATTTTGTGGGCAGTGGCATAAAGATACGCCAAGTGATGGATTGGCTCGTGATGTGCAAAGCTATCAAAGATATCCCACTTGTTGCAAGCTATGTAAGAAACTTTGGCATAGAACATGCTTGGAAAATGTTTGCACAAATGGCAGTTGAACTTTTTGGTATTCCTTCTGAACAAGTACCTTTGTATGAGGCGCACTATAGTAAGAATGCGGAGAAAGTGCTGCATAAACTCCTGAATGGGGATATGCTTGATTTGACAACAGAGGAAAATCCTTCGTTGTGGAAGAAGGTAAAGTCTGTCATAAATCTCTATCTTGCGCATTTGAGATGTTTGAGTATATTCCCTAAAGAGAGCTTGCTGATGATGGGTGTACTTTTCAGAATCAATGCAGGGAAATATCTATTTGGAAAAATGAAATGATGCGATGAAGAAGTTCTTTATTACTACCACTATACCTACTACATTGTATTTCTTCAGAGGCCAATGTTCGCAACTGAAAAAATACTATGATGTGACGGCTGTATCCTCTCCAGAGCAGTTGTTGGAGGATTTTGAGGTAGTGGAAGGGGTGAGAACCATAAAACTCCCTATGAAGCGTGAGATCTATCTGCTTCATGACTTGATAGCCCTTTTAAGATGGATACTAATTCTATTAAAAGAACGCCCTTTCATCATTCATGGTAATACGCCAAAAGCCGGATTGCTTTCCATGATTGCAGCATGGTTAACAAGAGTTCCTGTGAGATTGTATTTCTGTCATGGACTCCGTTACCAAGGGTGCTATGGAGTGTTGAGGTTTATAACAAAACTTTCAGAGAAAATATCATGCTGTTGTGCGACAAAAGTGATTTGTGTAAGCAAAGGCATACGGCAACAATTGCATGAAGATGGCATTTGTAATATCAACAAAACTGTTGTGGTGAAGAATGGTAGTGCAAATGGTATCAACATGGAACTGTATAATCCTGTAGTGGTGGATGGAACCGGCGTACAGAAGATTCTTGGCATAGAAGATTATGATTGGGTAATTATCTTCATAGGTCGACGGGTAGTGGACAAAGGCATATTCGAACTTATTGGTGCCACGAGAAAGTTAGTAGAGGATGGAGTTCCTGCAAAGCTATTGCTTGTAGGAGATGATGATACTACCAATAACGAGAAACTAAAAGCCATTATCTCTAAAGAGGTCTGGATAATAGATGCTGGAAGCCAGAAGGATGTCAGGCCGTATTTGAAAGTATCAGATGTCTTGGTGTTGCCTTCGTATAGAGAAGGACTCGGGCAAGTTCTTCTTGAGGCAAATGCAATGGAGCTTCCTGTGGTAGCTACCAATGTTGTGGGATGTAAGAATGTGGTGAAGCACGGCTTCAATGGTTTACTGTGTGAACCAAAATCAGTGCAATCCTTGTATGAAACGTTGAGAACTATTCATGATGACAGGGAACTATATGATCTCATAAAGAGCAATACAAGACAGTATATTAGTGAGAATTTTGATATGCGTTCTGTTACGGAAGCTTATATTGAGTTCTACAAGAGCTTTTCTGAAAAAGCAAAATAATCATATGAGATCAATAATAGGTATTGGCGCATATAAAATCGGGCATCAACTGTTGTTTTGACAGTCGATGCTCGATTTCTAGTAGTCCCACCGAGAATCGAACTCGGATCTAATCTTTAGGAGAGACTTGTTCTATCCATTGAACTATGAGACCATGACCAGACCCTCGGGAGGGTCTAAAGTGTTATTTTTTCGACTTCAACCTCTTCGTGAAGGAATAGTTGGGCGGAATCCTTGAACTTCTCTGGACTCTCTGTTGTCAAATAATTTGTCTGACTGTTCTTTGAGCAGAGTGCGTCAAGTTCCGGGTGGCGCTGGAGATACTCCTGAAGACTGTTTGCAACGAACTCGCCTTGTGGTATCACCTTCACTCCTCGTGGAACGTATTTGAGTATCTTGTTCAGTAGGAGAGGATAGTGTGTGCAGGCGAGGATGATGGAGTCTATCTCCGGGTCGGCAGCCATGATGTTGCTGATGCGCTTGTTTACGAAATAGTCTGCGCCCGGACTGTCATATTCGTTGTTTTCTACAAGCGGTACCCACATCGGGCATGCTTCACCAGTAACTTTTATCTCTGGCCATATCTTCTGAATCTCCAGTTCGTAGCTTTGGGAGTTTATGGTACCCTGCGTAGCACAGATGCCCACATGCTTTGTGTGGGTGAGGTTTCCGATGGCTTCTGCTGTAGGACGTATTATGCCGAGCACACGTCTCGTTGGGTCGCCAAGTTTTGGAAGGTCCTCCTGCTGTATAGTGCGGAGAGCCTTTGCCGATGCAGTGTTGCACGCAAGGATTACGAGATGGCAGCCCATGTCGAAGAGTTTCATCACGGCTTCGCGTGTGAACTCATAAACAATGTCGAACGAGCGTGGACCGTAAGGAGCACGGGCGTTGTCGCCAAGATAGAGATAATCGTATCTTGGCATGAGATGGCGCACCTGATGGAGTATTGTCAAGCCGCCGTAGCCTGAGTCGAAAAGTCCTATTGGTCCCATGGGGGTACGGTTGTGCGGAGTTACTTCAACTTGGAGATGATGGTGCTCGTAATGTCCACGATCCTTACATTATCAATGAAAGGGATTGCGTTGTTATCGTTGTTCATCACCATGTTGTAATTGCCACTCTTAGCAACGGCCTCAATTGTTTTCTGAAGCTTTTCTTTTGCAGGAGCAAGCTTAGCAGCTTCTGTACTTGCGAGTGTTTCTTGAGACTTTGCCTTGAATGCGAGATTCTCCTCCATGATTTTCTGTAATTCAGCTTGACGCTTGTTGCGGATGGAAGGCGCAAGCTTAGCCTGCTGCTCAAGGAAATCCTCGTATTTCTCGTTGAAATCGGCTTCCGCACGCTTCAATTCTGCCATGTACTGTTCACGAAGGGCATTGATTTCATTCTTGACCTTAGTGACTTCAAACATGGATTCCCAGCATTTCTCATACGAGAATACCGCAATTGAGAGAGGCTTATCTGCCGTTGTTTGCTGTGAAGAACCGCCAGCTTCCGTAGCGGATGCAGGAACCGTTTCTTGAGCCATAACAAACAATGGCAGAGAGAGCAATATTGAAAGAATTATTCTTTTCATTCCTTATTTCGAGAGTCGATAAGTCGATTTGTCGAAATGCGTTCTGTTACTTCAACTTGTTGATTTCAGCCTTTACCTCAGCAGTGATGTCCTTGCTGAGAGTCTCGCTAATGTAAGGGATGCCTGCTGCCAAGTCCATGATGTAAACATAGCCGCCAGCCTTACCTACGTTCTGGATAGCGTTCTGCACCTTAGTGAGGATAGGCTGAAGCTTCTCCTGCTGCATCTTCTGGAGAGCCTGCTGGTTGTCCTGGTAAGTCTGCTGAAGCTTCTGCTGGAGTTCTGTGAGTTCCTTCTCCTTAGCCTCCTTCTGAGTAGCGCTCATAGTAGCTGCAGCCTGCTCGTAAGCAGCAACCTGCTTCTGGATTTCCTGCTGCATTGTCTGGAGCTCGTTTTCATAAATCTTTGCCTGAGACTCAATCTCGCCATTGCCCTTGATGAATTCAGGGAGGCTCTGGATGATAGACTGAGTGTTAACGTGTCCG
The DNA here is from genome assembly GCA_045616725.1 of Prevotella sp. GTDB lineage: Bacteria > Bacteroidota > Bacteroidia > Bacteroidales > Bacteroidaceae > Prevotella. Next base: position 108,517 of record JAZLHI010000105.1, read on the forward strand.
AACTTCTGGGCGAATACTGTCATTGGCGCTACGAGGAGCGCGATCATTAAAAGTTTTTTCATTTTTATTCCTTGTTTTATTAGTTATTTTTATTGGGGTGTTTTTGATATTCTACTGTACGGAATATCCGAGTTTCTGAAGTACCTCGTTGCTGATGTCTGCCTTTGGTGAAGCAAAGATGATTCCGCTGTTGGATGCGCGGTCAAGTATGAGAGAATAGCCGCGGAGTTCAGAGATCTCCTTCACTGCAGTATAGATTTCTTCCTGGATAGGAGCCATGAGGGCAGTGCGTTTCTTGTAGAGCTCACCTTCTGGGGCGAAATACTTCTTCTTGAGGTCAGCAGCCTGCTTCTCCTTTGCCATGATAGCCTCCTGCTTAGCCTTCTTCTGCTCTTGCGAAAGGAATACTATCTCGTTCTGGTAGTTCTTATACATGGTCTGTGCTTCCGTGTTGAGAGCCTCCACTTCAGCCTGCCATTTCTTTGTTACCTGATTGAGCTGTTCGTTGGCACGCTCATATGCATCGATATGCTTGAGGATGTACTCCATATCAACGAGTGCGAATTTCTGTGCGTTTGCTGTGCAAACTGTTGCAAGCAAAGCGAAAAGCAGCATGATCTTCTTCATGTTTATAAGATTTTAGGTTGTTTTCAGGGTGCAAAGTTATAACTATTTTCATGATTGCGCAAATTATTAAGTTAAAAAATACAAAAAGACCGTTATTATTTGTTAGCAGGCCGGTAATGTTTGAGATAAATTAAGTTGGGTTACGAAAATACCTAATCATCAATGCTTTTCAGTTAAAAATGCACTAACTTTGCACCCCGAATGCGCACTTTAGGCTTTCCATTGTAGGTCTAAGGTGTCGTATGTGTGTATTATTTAACATTGTCGGGATCGTCCCGATCAATTAAATTTTTTTTAACATGACAGATCCAATAGCAGATTTTCTCACTCGTTTGAGAAATGCGATCCAGGCAAATCACCGTGTTGTTGAGGTGCCTGCATCAAACTTGAAGAAGGAAATCACAAAGATCCTCTTCGAGAAGGGTTACATCCTGAACTATAAGTTCGTTGAGGATGGTCCACAGGGCTCTATCAAAATCGCTCTTAAGTGGAATCCTGCTACTAAGTCAAACGCTATCAAGTGTTTGAAGCGTGTCTCTACTCCAGGTCTTCGTAAGTACACTGGCTACAAGGACATGCCACGAGTTATTAACGGATTAGGTATCGCTATCTTATCTACATCCAAAGGTGTAATGACAAACAAAGAGGCTGCTGATCTCAAGATTGGTGGTGAAGTTCTTTGCTACGTTTATTAATTGGAGGGTTACAATATGTCTAGAATAGGTAAATTGCCAATTAGTATTCCAGCAGGTGTGACAGTTGCACAGGCTGCTGATGGTGTTGTTACAGTAAAGGGTCCTAAGGGCGAACTTTCACAGAAGGTTGACGCTTCTATCAAGGTTAAGATTGAAGACGCTCAGGTAGTACTTGAAATTGATGAGAACTCTCCAGTTAACGAGAAGCAGAAGCAGGCATTCCATGGCCTCTACCGCTCACTTGTAAACAATATGGTTATCGGTGTTTCTGCTGGTTACCAGAAGACTCTCGAGCTCGTAGGTGTTGGTTACCGTGTTCAGAACACAGGCAACCTCATTGAGTTTACACTCGGTTATACTCACCCAATCTTCATCGAACTTCCTAAGGAGGTTAAGGTTGAGACAAAGTCAGAGCGTAACCAGAACCCTATCGTTATTCTCGAGTGCTGCGACAAGCAGTTGCTCGGTCTCATCTGCGCTAAGATTCGTTCATTCCGTAAGCCAGAACCTTACAAGGGCAAGGGTATCCTCTTCCAGGGTGAAGTTATCCGTCGTAAGTCTGGTAAGAGTGCTTCGGCTAAGTAATTCTAATCTTACACATTAATTATTATTAAGACAAAAGATTATGACAACAAAGAAAATTGAAAGACGAATCAAGATAAAGTACCGCGTTCGTAAGAATGTATTCGGTACAGCAGAGCGCCCACGTTTGAGCGTTTTCCGCAGCAATAAGCAGATCTATGCACAGGTTATCAACGACGTAGAGGGTAAGACTCTCGCTGCTGCAGCATCTATCGCTCTCGAGGCTATGCCAAAGAAGGAGCAGGCTGCTAAGGTTGGTGAAATGATTGCAGAGAAGGCTATCGCAGCAGGTGTTTCACAAGTAGTATTCGACCGTAACGGTTACCTCTATCACGGACGCGTAAAGGAACTCGCTGATGGAGCACGTAAGGGCGGTCTTAAATTCTAAAATCGACTATGGCAACAAATAAAGTTATTGTAAAGAGCGACGTAGAACTCAAGGACAGACTCGTTGCTATCAACCGTGTTACTAAGGTAACAAAGGGTGGTCGTACATTCACTTTCGCTGCTATCGTAGTAGTAGGTGATGAGAACGGTATCATCGGTTGGGGTCTTGGTAAGGCTGGCGAAGTAACAGCAGCTATTGCCAAAGGCGTAGAATCAGCTAAGAAGAATCTTGTTAAGGTACCTGTTCTCAAGGGTACTATCCCTCACGACGTAGAGGCTCGCTTCGGTGGTGCTCAGGTATTCATGAAGCCAGCAGCAGCCGGTACAGGTCTTGTAGCCGGTGGTGCAATGCGTGCAGTACTCGAGAGCGTCGGTGTAACTGACGTGCTCTCAAAGTCAAAGGGCTCTTCTAACCCACACAACCTCGTAAAGGCAACTATCAAGGCTCTCTCAGAGCTTCGTGATGCTCGCGAGATCGCAGAGGTTCGTGGCGTATCAATGAGTAAGGTATTTAACGGCTAATAAGGAGATTTTTCAAAATGGCTACAATCAAGATTAAGCAAATTAAGAGCAAGATTGGTGCTCCAAAAGACCAGAAGGCAACTCTTCAGGCTCTCGGTCTTCGCAAGATTTCTCAGGTAGTTGAAAAGGAAGATACTCCGGTTATCCGTGGTATGATCCTCAAGGTTCACCACCTCGTAGAAGTAGTTAAGTAATTTTCTCGGGATTTCGATAATTCGAAGTTTCGGAATTTCGGAACTTTTTAAAACACAAAATCACAATGAAACTTCATACATTAACACCTGCAGAAGGTTCTACACACTCACGTCGTCGTATCGGTCGTGGTCCTGGTTCAGGTCTCGGTGGTACTTCTACACGTGGTCACAAGGGTGCTAAGGCACGTTCAGGTTACAAGCGTAAGATCGGTTTCGAAGGTGGTCAGATGCCACTCCAGCGCCGTGTTCCTAAG
>JAZLHI010000106.1:0-15238 GCA_045616725.1 Prevotella sp.
CTCTGTGAGAGCGCAAGCCTCGTCGAACATAGCGTTCGAACCTGATTCTGATTTATACACGCCTGAAATAGTTTTGATTACTGCCTTATAACGTCCTACAACCTCTTCGCAAGCGTCTGAGATTTCACCGAGAGTACAACGTACCTTAGCACACTCAACTGCCTGTGCAAGAAGGTTGCCTTCCTGAGTGCGAACGATTTCCGTGAGCTTAGCGAGCTCACGCTTGCAAACTTCCTCGTCACGGCCTTCACGAAGCACCTTGAGGTTCTCTTCCTGTTGGAGACGAACGGCTGTGTTGTCGATAGCAAGGATGTCGATAGGATCCTCATGATCAAGACGATAGCGGTTGATACCAACGATAGTCTGAGTGCCAGCGTCGATACGAGCCTGAGTACGAGCAGCAGCCTCCTCAATACGCATCTTTGGAAGACCTGTCTCGATAGCCTTAGCCATACCGCCAAGCTTCTCAACTTCCTGGATGAGTGCCCAAGCCTTGTGGACGAGTTCGTTTGTGAGAGTCTCTACGTAGTAAGAACCTGCCCATGGGTCGATCTGCTTACAAACCTTAGTCTCGTTCTGGATGTAGATCTGAGTGTTACGAGCGATACGAGCAGAGAAGTCTGTTGGAAGAGCAATAGCCTCGTCGAGGGCGTTTGTATGGAGTGACTGAGTATGACCAAGAACGGCACCCATAGCCTCGATACAAGTACGACCAACGTTGTTGAATGGATCCTGCTCTGTGAGCGACCAACCTGATGTCTGAGAGTGAGTACGGAGAGCCATAGACTTAGGGTTCTTCGCACCAAAGCTCTTCACGATCTTAGCCCAGAGCAGACGACCGGCACGCATCTTTGCAATCTCCATGAAGTGGTTCATACCGATAGCCCAGAAGAATGAGAGGCGTGGAGCGAAAGCGTCAACATCAATACCTGCGTTAACACCAGCGCGGAGGTAATCCATACCGTCGGCGAGAGTGTAAGCGAGCTCAATATCTGCTGTAGCACCTGCTTCCTGCATGTGGTAACCAGAGATAGAGATTGAGTTGAACTTAGGCATGTTCTGTGAAGTGAACTCGAAGATGTCAGCGATGATCTTCATTGAGAATGCAGGTGGGTAGATGTATGTATTACGCACCATGAACTCCTTGAGGATATCGTTCTGGATAGTACCTGCCATCTCTTCAAGACGAGCGCCCTGCTCAAGACCAGCCACGATATAGAAAGCGAGGATAGGGAGAACGGCACCGTTCATTGTCATAGAGACAGACATCTTGTTCAATGGAATACCACCGAAGAGAACCTTCATGTTCTCGATAGAACAGATGCTCACGCCAGCCTTACCAACATCACCAACAACACGCTGGTTGTCTGGGTCATAACCACGGTGAGTAGGAAGGTCGAAGGCAACAGAAAGACCCTTCTGACCAGAAGCGAGGTTACGACGATAGAATGCGTTTGACTCTTCCGCAGTAGAGAATCCGGCATACTGACGGATAGTCCATGGGCGGAATGGGTACATCATTGAATAAGGGCCACGGAGGAATGGAGGAATACCTGCAGCAAACTCAAGGTGCTCCATACCGTCAAGGTCTTCCTGTGTGTAAACAGGCTGGATATCAATCTGCTCTGGAGTTCTCCAATTGGCAGAAATGTTATTATCCTTTTGCCACTGCTGACCATTCTTAGCTGCAATGCCAGCATATATGTCTATTGAATTAAAATCTTTTCTTGCCATAATTAGAGTCCAAGTTTTGCGCTATAAGCCTTGAGGGTTTCAAGCTGGTTAGACTTAACATTGATAAAGTTCTCGATGCCTGCTGCCTTGAGGTCTTCTGAACATGCAGGAGCACCAGCTACTACATACATTGCGCGACCGTTGAGGTACTGGAATGCAGGGATAGCGTATTCAGCGTACTCATCGTCAGAAGAGCAGATGACAACGATGTCAGCACCTGCCTCGAGAGCAGCGTCAACACCCTTCTCTACAGTTTCGAAGCCGAGGTTGTCGATTACCTTATAGCCTGCAGCTGCAAGGAAGTTGCAAGAGAACTGAGCACGAGCCTGACGCATAGCGAGGTTACCGATAGTGAGCATGAATGCCACTGGCTGCTTCTCTGCGTTCTCTGTAGCGAGACGGAGGTTCTCAAAGTCAGAAGCGAGACGAGCTGTCTTGAGAGCAGGAATCTCACCAGCCTCTGAGCAACAGCAGCACTTAGCAACTGGCTTCTTGCCGTCAGAAACTTCAGTGAAGTTAGGGAACTGGTTAGTACCGAGGATGAATTCCTTACGCTTTGCAGCATCAGCATGACGCTTGTCGTTAGAAGCGTTTACGGCATTCTGGATGTTACCGTTGAGAGTTTCTGCGAGGAAACCGCCAGCGTTCTCTACCTCAAGGAAGAGCTTCCAAGCTTCCTGTGCGATAGCGTCTGTGAGGTGCTCGATAGTGTAAGAACCACCGGCAACGTCAACGAGCTTATCGAAGTGAGCCTCTTCCTTGAGAAGGAGCTGCTGGTTGCGAGCGATACGCTCAGCGAACTCCGTTGGAACCTCGTAAGGAGTATCGAATGGAACGACTACGATAGAGTCAACATTTGCGATAGCAGCAGACATTGCCTCTGTCTGTGAACGGAGAAGGTTCACGTAAGAGTCGAATACAGTCTGGTTGAATTCAGAAGTGTAAGCACAAACGTGCATCTTGCAAGCGCAGTCGCAAGAAGGCTCGAACTGCTTAACAATCTGTGCCCAAAGCATACGAGCAGCGCGGAACTTAGCGATCTCCATGAAGTAGTTGTCAGAAACACCCATGTTGAACTTGATGCGCTTGCCAGCTTCAGTAGCGTCGATGCCCATCTCTGTAAGCTGCTGCATGTATTCAGCGCCCCAAGCGAGAGCGTAACCGAGCTCCTGGAAGATGTAAGCACCAGCGTTGTTGAGAGCAACAGAGTTTACATTCACGCACTTATATTCTGGAAGTTCCGCGAGAGCTTCGATGAGAGGCTTAGCCTGAGCGATAACGTCAGAGCGATCCTTGCCCTTCTGAAGAATCTTTGCGATTGGGTCGAAGTCGATAGAACCCTTGAGTTCTGCGAGAGGATAGTTGTTCTCCTTGTAGTACTCAACGAGAATCTGAGCGAGTTCAACCGACTTGCACTGGCAAGTCATGAAGTTGAGTTCTACGTACTGTGGGAGAATTCCGTTAAGAAGAGTGGCAACGAACTCCTTGTTCACATCGTCAGCCTTGATGATAAGACCGAGGGAATCAACACCCTTGTTGAGAACGTCGAGTGCCTTTTCGTTGGCAGCCTTAGGACATTCCACTACGATGTTCTGACGAACGAACCAGAGGTTGTTGTCAACTTTGTTACCACGAACGAATGGGAATTCGCCTGGCATAGACTTCACAGCCTTGAGGTCCTTTACATCCTCGCTGCGATAGAAAGGCATCACGTTGAAGCCTTCGTTGGTTCTCCATACCATTCGTTTGTTGAAATCAGCGCCCTTCAGGTCAACCTGGATTTTGTCCATCCATTCCTGAGTGGTAGGCGCAACAAACTCGGCAAAGAGTTTTTCAGTTGTGTTTGACATAATAGACTTTTATGTTTAAGTTGCTGTTAATATATTCGCGTGCAAATTTACACATTAATTATATAAAAGAAAAATATAAATCAATTTTTCTTTGCAAAAAAGCTCATTTCTTAAGAAAAAAGCTCGCAAGGTGCTAAAAAAGCAACTCTACGAGCTATTTTTGGCTCCATTCACTATGTGATTTCATACTATTTATCTTGTGCCTTATCTTTCTTCAGTCTGCGGAAGAAATTCTTGCGATTACGCGAAAGAACACGCTGGAAATCGTACTTGAAAATCATACCTAGACCTTGCGTGTTAAGCGATGAGCGGGTGAAGTAGCGGTCGTTTGTCTGGTTATATACACGCACTGCGATGTTACCGTTTGGCACTAGAAGATAGCGAACGTCAAAATCACCGATAAAAGAAGAGGTAGAGTTAGGATTGTCACGATAACCAAACTCACCGTTTATAAGAAGACGATTGTTTAGGAGAGAGCCGGAAAGAAGTCCCTCGTACTCAGCATTATACAAACCTTCGTCACCAGGAGCAATGTTTGCCCCGAAGTTCCAGTTGTTGTTCTTTGTAACTGAGCCTAGAGCATTATTTATCTGCTGACTCACTGTACCGCTGAGGAAACTCTGCATGGCAAGAGAGGCTTGACTCTGACGATCAGCATCATTGCCACCAGTAGCAGTCTCTGCCGTATAGAAACGACCGATTGCGAGAAGATAAAGCACCTGCTGATTCTTCTCCTGCTCAGAATTGAGGAGAGAGTTTATCATTGCTTTCGCATCAGCATTAACAGTTGGAAGATCAAGGTCGAAATCCACGACAGGCTGCTCCGGAGTGCCCGTAATATCCATCAAGCAATCTACGTGAACATTATTGTTCTTGAAGCTGTTGCCAATCTGCAAGTCGCTGAGTGGCACGCGGTTTACAGGGTATTTTGCCTTCAACGAGAGCGCTGCATCGTATGGTTCTCCACCGAAAACAATCTGACTGCCCGGCTGGAACTGGAAGTTCTTTTGGAGAAGGTTCTGGATTGTCATGTTATACGTGCCCGACTCCACAGCATAATTGCCATAAAGTTCAAACTTACCCTTATTATAATATGTGGCACGAAGGTCACCGCTGCCATGAAGCGTAATCATATCACCACTCTTGCTGTCCATGAGCACACGGAGAGTTGACTGCGGATCAACAGTTCCGATGACATTCATACGAATATCTGAAGTGAAGTTGTCCGGCTCATAAACCGGCAGGGTGTTCTTGTAAATGGTTCTGTTGTTCCACTTGATGAATTGCTGTCCTGTAATGGCATCAGGATTCGAGGCATTGTACTCAATGAAAGAACCCTTCTCTGCCTTCGCATTGACGTTGAAAGTGATGTTTCCTGGGCGACCGATGATGTCACAATTTCCCGTAGCAAACGCTTTCCCGAAGAATATTTCACGTCCGTACGTTGGGAAATCGTAGCACAAGAGATTTTTGGGCTTCACATTCACATCGAATGTTATACGCGAAAGATACTGATGATGCAAAGCACCTGAAACGACGGCTTTGTTGCCATACTTGTCGCGGATGGTATCATTCATGAATATGATGTCGTTTGGTACCATCTCAACAAGTTGATTGTCAAGAGTATAGTCCACCCCAAGAGACTTAACATGCATCTTTCCAGAGGCATTTGCCACACCTGTCAGATTGACGAAGCTGAGGTCTCCCCAAACGCGAACATCCCCCGTAACTGACAATTCCGCATTCGACAGGAAGCTCTTGCAGTAGTTTGCCACAAATTCTCCTCTCGTATTATAAGCCTTAATGCCAAGGTCAATATAGTTTCTTGGAGGCGAAACATAGCCGTCAATCTTTGTCAGTCTGCCTTCATCATCGCAAAGCGCGTCAATGTCTATCTGCTCGTCCTCGTTGTTCCAACGTGCTTTGGCATAGAGAGTTCCCATCCTGCCTTGTTCAAACATGAAGTCCTGTACGATAATGGATGCCGACGCATCAGGAGTGCCAAATAGGTTTTTCACCACAGCACGACCGGAAGCCTTGCCAGCAAAGTCCACATCATCAAACTTCACAAAATCGAGGATATAAGGCACATCTATATCGTTGATATCGGCTTCAATAGAGTCATTCATATTGCGTCCTGCACTACCATGAAGTATAACATGCTGCTGACCGTGATGAATCTCGAAATCCTTGATAGCAAGTACGTTTTCTGCGTATCTGACATTGCTTTCCGAAATATTGAAAAGAGTGTCGCGAACAAACACCCTGGATGGCAAAACGTGAACATCAACACCGGCAATTCCCCCGTTCTTATTCTCAAGAAGTCGGAGCGAAGAATTGAAGTCCAGACGGAGATTGTTCGTCGGACTGCCATTGTCAAGTTGGATAGAGGAATCAATGAGTTTGCCGACCTTGCTGAAGTCCGCATTCACATTATATAAATCTATTGCTGAGATATCCAAGTGCTGCGAATTGACATTACCAAAGATGGAATCCCCACGTAAATGAAGCTTTGCATCCACAACGCCATGGGCTTTCAATCCAAGTCCGAGAAACTGATCCAGCTTTGCCATGTCGTAAACATGGACATCCGAATTGATGTTCTTCTTCTCAATGTCACCATCAAGGTTTATCTCAGCCAGATCTGTCTTCACAATGGCAGAAGTTTCCTTCAATTCTGCGATTACCTGATTGAGATGATACTTCTCGTACGTAAGATTATTCAGCGTAAGTTGTCCACTAAGTTTCTTCTCCTTCAATTTGCTGATGTTCAGGTTCATATCAGCATCAAAAGAAGCCATGTTCTGTGGTGCAGCATTTAGTTTTCCTGCCAGTACGCTATTGTTCAAAGTAAGGTCTGCAACGATATTCCTAAACTGATTGCCATCGTAATCGAAGTGTCTGACCTCACCTTTCAATGCCAAATCATGGAGGTTCTCCAGAGCAAAATCCTGCTTCAGCGAAGAAAGCAGCGAAACCGGCATGGAAGTCTCAAGATTTGCCGACACAATGTTAAAACGATTGTCTGCGAGGATCCTTCCTAATTGGAGATTATCCGTATCAATATGGGCTGTTATTCTTTCAGGAGTCTTCTGAACGTTGAGTTCAACATTTCCGAATCCGGACTTTATCGTACCGTCAATGTTCCCGTTAATCTTAGCCAACGGATTGTCCTTGAAGCCATTCTCCATTACGCCATTCGTCTTGCCAACAAAGCTCACATAGCCCGCCTCAACAAGTTGCTTAGGCAATTCTACGACTTCGCCAGTAATATTATATACAGTGCGCTTAAGTTCCTGAACATCAATGTTTGAGTTTGTTATATCAGCACGCCACTCTACACCTTTTGCCGAAAGAATATCAACAGCCCCGTTTCCTTGCAGACGAAGACTATTGCCTTCATTGTATAGGTTCAGACGATCAACCACAATCTGCTCCTTACTGCCGAAAAGTTTTGCTGTTATACTCAAGTCTTTATACCTGGTGTCGATATCACCACGAACCTTGTTACGATCCATGTTATACACTATGGAATCCGAGTGAAGTCTGCCGTCAGCAAGCTGCATGTCAACACCTTTCAGCGTAAGGAAAGTCTTTGTCTTGCTGAAGTCACACTTGAGATTCTGCATCTCAATGCCCTTGACTTCCTTGAAAGCCAATCGCTTGACAGCCAGCTCAATATCATCGCCCTTCAGTTTATACAATACAAGGTTTGCATTGAGGCCTGAAAGCGCTATATGATTAGGGTCCACCACCCCACCCCTCTTTATCGGCAAATAACGAAGGTTGTAGGAAACTGCAGAGTTTCTAATTATCAGAGTGTTTATCCTAAGGTCAAGCTTGCTCGGCTCATCGCTGTCAGGATTGCTCAGTTTATCAATAATGAACTGGCAGTTCAGGGGACTATCTTCCGTTTGCTTGTAAACATTGATATTTGCGCCAAAAAGCTGTCCACCGACAATGGTAACCTTTCCTTTCAGTATATCAAAGAAATCTGGTGTCACCCTTACCTCTCTCGCTTTCAAAAGTATTTCTTTCTGCTTGTCCTTGATCTCTATATCGGCAACAATTACCCTATTCAGGAAACCGAGATTCACGCTACCTATACTGACGTATGTATCTAGTTCCCTCGCCAAAATGGTAGCAATTTCCTCTCCCAGTCGTTTTTGCACAACAGGGAGATGAGTCAGAACGATGGCAATGAAGTAAATGGAAGCCACTGTCCAGACAATAGTTTTCAAAAGTCGCGATAGGAACTTTATCATATTATTACACTGCAAAGGTAAGCAAAACCTATACTATCTAGGCTAATTAATTGACAAAAAAATATTTTTTAACCATCAAACACCATTATTTGTAAAGTAGATTTTGCAAAACTGAAATAAAAAGTGTAACTTTGCCCCTATGAAAGCCACCCTTATCCTAATCGGAAAGACTGACAACAAGATGTATCAGGCTGCAATTGAAGACTATGTCTCGCGCATAAACCACTACATCCCGTTCGACATTCAGGTCATTGCTGACCTCAAGAACTCGAAGAATCTTTCCGAGGAACAGCAAAAGCAAAAGGAGGGCGAACTTATACTGAAGCTTCTTCAGACATCCGACACCGTCGTTCTTCTGGACGAACATGGCAAGGAGTTCCGCAGCGTGGAATATGCTTCGTGGATAGAAAAGAAGCAACAGACGGCAAAGCGACTGGTGTTCATCATCGGCGGCCCTTACGGTTTCTCTAAGGATGTGTATGCTCGGGCAAACGAGAAGATTTCGCTCTCAAAGATGACATTCTCGCATCAAATGGTGCGACTAATCTTCGCTGAACAGCTCTACCGCGCCTGCACAATCATTAAGGGTGAACCGTATCATCATGAGTGATGTATCGATAATTTGACTAATCGAGAAATCGTCAAATCGTCAAATCACATTAACTTTATAATAACTAACAAAAAATGGCAAAACTTCAAGAACTCAACAAGCGCACCGCTCCTAAGAGCGTGATGCCTGAGAAAATCGTTCAGTTTGGCGAGGGTAACTTCCTCCGCGCTTTCGTAGATTGGATTGTATGGAACATGGATCAGAAGACTGATTTCAATGGTTCTGTTGTAGTTGTTCAGCCTATCGAGCGCGGTATGGTTGACTGGCTCAACGGTCAGGACTGTCTTTACCACGTAAACCTTCAGGGTCGTGAGAATGGTCAGCCTGTAAACACTCTCGAGCGTATCGACGTTATCTCTCGTGCTATCAACCCATACTCACAGAACTGGGCTTACATGGCTCTCGCAGATCAGCCAGAAATCCGCTTCGTAATCTCTAACACTACAGAGGCTGGTATCGCTTTCGATCCTGCTTGCAAGCTTTCTGACGCTCCTGCTTCTTCTTACCCAGGCAAGCTCGTTCAGTTCCTCTATCGTCGTTACCAGACATTCGCTGGCGATACTGAGAAGGGTCTCATCATCATGCCTTGCGAGCTCATCTTCCTCAACGGCCACAAGCTCAAGGAGTGCATTGCTCAGTACATTGAACTCTGGAAGGAAGAACTTGGTGCTGACTACGAAGGCTTCAAGGAGTGGGTTGAGAAGTACAACTACGTTTGTGCTACTCTCGTTGACCGTATCGTTCCTGGCTTCCCACGCCACGAGATCAACGAAATCCGCGAGAAGATCTCTTACAACGACAACCTCGTTGTTCAGGCAGAAATCTTCCACCTTTGGGTTATCGAGAAGCCAGACAACATGTCTATCGAAGATCTCCGCAAGGAATTCCCTGCAGAGAAGGCTGGTCTCCACGTGCTCATCGCAGAGTCAGAGAAGCCATACCACGAGCGTAAGGTTACTCTCCTCAACGGTCCTCACACTGTTCTCTCTCCTGTTACTTACCTCTCAGGCGTGAACATCGTTCGCGACGCTTGCAACCACCCTATCCTTGGCAAGTACATCCACAAGGTACAGTTCGAAGAGCTCATGCAGACTCTCAACCTCCCAATGGAAGAACTTGAGAAGTTCGGTGCTGACGTACTCGAGCGCTTCAACAACCCATTCGTTGACCACCAGGTAACATCTATCATGCTCAACTCATTCCCTAAGTATGAGACACGCGACCTCCCAGGTCTCAAGATCTACCTCGAGCGTAAGGGCGAACTCCCTAAGGGTCTTGTTCTCGGCCTCGCAGCCATCATCACTTACTACAAGGGTGGTGTTCGTGAGGACGGTGCTCCTATCACTCCAAACGACGATCCAGCAATCATGCAGAAGCTCACAGACCTTTGGGCAACAGGCGACACTCAGAAGGTTGCAGAAGGCGTTCTCGCTATGACAGAAGTTTGGAAGAGCGACCTCAACGAGATTCCTGGCCTCACTGCTATGGTTAAAGGCTTCCTAGACGACATCCAGTCAAAGGGTATGCTCGCTACTGTAGAGTCTATTCTCTAATAAGCATAAAAATCCCCAACTTTTCTAATCTGAAAAGTTGGGGATTTGTCTTTTTCTTTGAGAGAGAGTTTGAAACCGCTCCTGCATTATTGCAATGAGAAAATATGCTTTGACATTATTGCAATGGTGACACGCTCATCACTTCTGTCTCTCCGGAAAGATTCTGGAATATGGTTATCAGATAATTCTTGCCACTTCCGTCCTTGCACACAAATTTATACTTCAAGCCTGCCACGACCTGAGTAGCAACGGATTGAGGAGTAAGCTTCAGATCTCCTTTGTAAGCTTTTGCAAACAAAGCCTTGTCTTCGTCGGAAAGTTCACGGTAATCAGTATATCCACCGACGACTTGTGGAACTTTCTTTTCTCGATTATCCACAACAGACGATACAGCATTTTTTACTGCAACATCACTTTGCTGAAGTTTAGCAGACTTTGAGCAACATCCAGCAACAACCGTCGATGCCACTGCAAGGAGCATAAAGTTTCTTATTCTCATCTTTTTATAATATTAATCATAGAATCCTGGCTGCTTGTACTCTATGCCAAGCTCACGGTCAACAGTTGCGATGATACCCTGAACCTGACCAAGTGCGAACATTCTGCCGAGGAGAGTATAGCCGGAGTTATGACCGTGGTTGCTCTCGTCGAACACGCCACCAGGCTCGTCAGTGAATGTCATACCATGGTCAACACGCATTGGAAGACGACGACCGCTGTTGCACTTGCCGTCCTTCTCTGCCTGCTCGAAGATGCGGCAAAGCTCGATGAGGTCGCCACGACCACCAAGGTGAGAAGCTTCCGTGAAATTGCCGTTAGGGAAGATGTGGCATGAACGGAGGTGAACGAAGTGAGTGCGGTCTGCAAACTGGCGTGCCATAGGAACAACGTCGTTGTGCTCGCCGGCAGAGAATGAACCTGCGCAGAAAGTAAGACCGTTGTGCTTGTTTGGCACAGCATCGAGCATCCATTGGATGTCCTCTGTGCTGCCGATGATACGAGGAAGTCCGAACACAGGATAAGGAGGATCGTCTGGGTGAACACACATGTTGATGTCGTACTCATCACAGATAGGCATGATAGCTTCAAGCCAGTACTTCATGTTCTCCTGAAGCTGCTTCTTGTCGATGCCCTTGTAGAGTTCGAGAAGCTGGTGGAACTTCTGGATAGGAGCCGAGTCGCCCTCGCTGAAGTTACCAGAAACGAAGCCCTGAGTCTTGATGATGATGTTCTCCACGAGCTCATGGTCCTGCTCAGGAGTTGTAGTCTTCTTCATCTCGTCAGCCTCAGCAACGAGGTCGCGTCCCCACTTGTGGTTCTTCGAGAACTCTGCCCAATCCTCGCGAGCGCCTTCACGCTGGAGAATATAGATGTCGAAGTAAGCAAACACGCCCCAATCCATGTAGAGGTTGTTTGCACCGTTAGGGTTGTCGTGAGAAAGGTCTGTACGAGCCCAGTCGAGCACAGGCATGAAGTTGTAGCAGATGCACTTGATGCCTTCTTCGCCAAGGTTGCGAAGGCTCTGCTTGTAAACCGCAATCTGTTCCTCGCGGTCTGGACCGCCATATTTGAGAGTCTCAACTACAGGAAGCGATTCAACAACTGACCACTTCATACCGTAGCTTTCGATATATTCCTTCAACTCATGAATCTTCTCACGAGTCCAAACTTCGCCGAGTGGCACATCATGAAGAGCAGTAACAATGCCTTCAACGCCAATCTGCTTCAATTGCGCAAGAGTGATCTTATCCTTCTTGCCAAACCAACGCCATGTTCTTTCCATAGAGGACCCACCCCTACCCCCTCCCGTTAAATAGGGAGGGGAATAAATTAGTTTTATACTCTGGGGTGAAGAGTTTTAGTAATTAATAATATGTTCTTTTATTCTGTTTATTACGTGCGGCATATCCATCATCACCATTTCATTGGTAAAACGGATAACGTAGAGCCCCATCCTATTCAATGCTTCTGACCGAAGAAGATCGTCTTCCGCTTGTTGTCTTTCTGCGTGGTAACCGCCATCAACTTCTATGACGAGTTTGTAATATGGCAACAAAAATCGACTATGTAGTCTCCTACAATATGTTGCCTAAGGACCTTTGTTTCAAGTTCCTCTCGCAGACTATCCCACAACAAGGCTTCTGCCAGCGTAGCATTCTTGCGATTCTCTCGCGCAAACACCTTCAACTGCTTATACCAGTCAGGAGAAGAAGTACGATATTCCCACATAGAAGACATTAAAGAAGCATCCCAACAACACATATTTCACACCCTCTCCCTACATAACGGGAGAGGGGGAGCGAAGCGGAGGAGAGGGTCTTTTATCTAGCCTGAGTGTATTTATGAAGCGTAGCTCTTACAGCACCCTTACCTGCATAGAGTTCCTTCACCATACCTTCAATCTGTTCGCCGAGACCAGCTGCGTAGAGGTCTGTGCCGAAGATATCTGCACGAGAGTAGAGCTGCTTGAGAGGGCTCCAATCCTGATCAGGCTTGCCAATCTCGAGAGGAGCGACGATAGCCTGAAGTTCCTCAAGTTTAGGGTCAGAAGAAGGAGAGAATGGTTCGAGATTATCGTCGAGAGCCTTGAGGAAACGAGCGTAGCCGGCAAGTGTCAGCGGAATGAGAACGAGGTTCTTCATGTCAAGACCACGAGCCACATACTTCTTTATTGTCTCACCGAAGCGGATAGGAAGCTTCTGTGATGTGTCTGTAGAGATACGCTGTGGAGCGTCTGGCATGAATGGATTTGGAAGACGCTTGTTGATAACATCACCAATGAACTCGTATGGGTTGAGCACACCTGGATCAACAACCACAGGCATTGACTCCATGTAGCCAATCTTCTGTACGAATGGACGGAGATCCTCGTCAGCCATTTCTGCTGAGATGAGAGTATAGCCGAGCATCACGCCATAGATTGACATCGCTGTGTGAAGCGGATTGAGACAAGTTGTAACCTTCATTGTCTCTACCTGGTCAACAGTCTCACGAGTAGTGTAGAGCGCACCCCCAAGGTCAAGTGGTGGACGACCGTTAGTGTAGTTGTCCTCAATTACGAGATACTGTACCTCTTCTGCGTTCACGAAAGGTGCTGTGAAAGTATGCTTCTCAGTCTCGATGTAGTCATTGTCCTCAAAGCCGTCAGCAGCAAGGAGTTCCTTAACCTGTTGGTGTGGACGAGGAGTGATCTTGTCAATCATAGACCAAGGGAATGTCACCTTTGTCTCGTCCTTAAGGTAGTCGAGGAATTCAGCAGGAGCAAGACCGTCAACCACCCACTTCTCAGCATAGCCGAACACGCCAGCCTTCACCTTGTCGCCATTGTGCGAGCAGTTGTCCATAGACTGCACTGTCAGCGGAAGGGCACCAGCCTTGAAGCGCTCAAGCAGGAGAGCCGTAACCTTACCCATTGCAAACACTGGAGTAAGACCACGAGCGAGGTCTGCGTCATTGTAGGTATAACCCTTCTCTGTGATTGTGAACGAGATCATCTGGAGCGAAGGAGCCTTGAAGATTTCCACGAGACGAGCCCAATCGTCAAACTGATAGTCAGCCTTCAGCGACTCTGTCACGGAAGCAATGACCTTCTTCTCAATAGTGCCGTTAGAGCAGAGCGAAACAGCGAGCGAGAGGTTGTCGTAAGGAGCGTAAGCCTTGTCCACAACTTCATAGTCGAAAGTCTCGGCAACGATTACGCCACGGTCATACTTGCCTGTGTTGAGAGCATCGTTGAGGATTGCAGCAGGGAAAGCACGGAAAATGTTGCCACCGCCGAAGTGAACCCAAGTAGGCTCATCGTGGGTCTTCTGTCTAACAGCTGCGATGTCAAACTTTGGCAACAAATAACCCTTCTCCTCCCATTCGGAAGCAGAAAAGTTAGGATTTAGAATATCGGTTAATTTCATGTTTTTGGTATTTATTTGCGTACAAATATAATAATAAAATTGCTATCAAGAGACCATCTTTCGAATCACGCTATAATATGAAGCACATTTTATGATTGATGTCAAAAGACAGCTGCTTGGCATATTTCCACATTCTACAGATGCAAATCCATAACGGACACAGCAGTAAAGTCGCCTTTAACGCCGTTGCCCCAATAGATGTCACGAATTGCAGGAGACTCATTTGGACCGGCATACTTTGCGCGTACAATGGTTGTGTTAGGCTTCATTCCAGCCTGAAGCATAAGGAGCAGCTGCTTCTTCTCAGAAGAAGTCAACTTGCCAAGGTCAAGCACTTGATGATTGCTCGTTTCCGACAGAGGGCGACATTGCTTAGGGCCATACAAGAAAGCCGTTTGGTTTCCATTTGCATTCTCCTTGATTGTCAGCTTGCTCACGCTCTCGTCATACAGGAAATATCCCGGAATGCTATGGGCAAAGACCAGGAGTCCGTTCTGGATAGTGCCAAGCATCAGGTTGCTCACGCCATAGAGCTCGTCGCTGTCAAGACCAACGATTACATCCTGAAGTCCACTTCCTTCAGGGAAGATCCAATAGCCGAAGTACTCATCTCTCAATTCCTTGCGAGTTATCGGCATTGCGTTTACAGGCTTTGTGGCCACCTTTGCAAGATAAGCCTCAAAGAAATTATCAGAATTTGTGCCCACACAAATGCGATAGAAATCCTTTGCCTTGCTGTCTGGCACAACAAGCGCTACCGTACGGGAAGTCACCATATAAGGCTCCGGATTGTACATTCGGTCAACCTTGTTGCTCCACATGAAGCTGCAGTCGTCAGTTTCATCTCTACAGCCATACATCAGGTAAGGCGACTTCACACTTGGAGTCTTGCGGATATAGGAAGAGTTGGTCTTGGAAGTGACAAGTGTCGAACGGGTAAGTTTACTATAGTAAAACATAAAGTTCTGGGCATCAGCCACAACAGAAAAAGCGAGGAGAGCCAAAAGGAATAGTGTTCTCATAGTTATAAATACATTTGTTTTGCTGCAAAAGTAATGATTTTTATTGATTTTAAGGCAGAAAATACGAAAAATGTGACTCTACTACTTAAAATTCCCTCTTTCATAGCAAAATAGCGCAAAATGTAAGGTAAAAAAACGGACAGACAAAAGCCTATCCATTTCCTTATTGAGCAAAAAAAACGGATTGGCATTCGCCTATCCGTTTCCATTCCTTGAGCCTCTTGTCGGATTCGAACCAACGACCCCGAGATTACAAATCACGTGCTCTGGCCAACTGAGCTAAAGAGGCGGGTGGG
>JAZLHI010000107.1:0-3100 GCA_045616725.1 Prevotella sp.
ACAGACTCGATACCAGCCTGATGAGCATGCTTTGCGATTGCATTCACATTGGTACCAAGGTTGTTGAGATCGCGGATTTCCTTCATGAGCTCCTTAGTCACAGGCTGACGAACGATTGCATGAAGAGATGACTCACGGATGTAAGTGCTGACAGGCTTGTCGCCAGCCTTACGAAGCAAACGAATCTTCTGCTTCTTTGTATAGCGAACAGCTATTGCCTCGCCATACTTCTCATCCTCAGAAAGACGCTTGCGTCCTCCTGGGTTGTTGATTACATGTTTTGCCATAATCATTTAGTTTAGAAGTGAAACTTTATTTGAACTGAAAATATATGTGGTAAAGGTTTTGAGGCGTATAATAAACATGGTCTTTCGGGACTTCGTATGCAAGTTTCTCAATAGGTAATGACCTGTGTGTGATGCTATGCTCACACTCTGGTTGTTAGCTGAATCGGATATACCGATTCTACCCCGTCTTCGTATTACGAAAACACAAACTTGCTCCCGAAAGATCGCCCCTGTTTTGCTTACGCCAGTTTTTGACCATACGTCAAGTCTGGCAATCTACTCATTAGGGAGGATAAGAGGAGTTCTGAGTCTTCTTGATGACTCTGATCTCCGGTACGGCAACAGGTTTCTCCTGCTCCCATGATTTTAGAGGCTTGAGATAAAAGTCATTACGGTGGAAGATACCGTCGATGTACCATCCTGAAAGAACATGCAAACTATAAACAGTCACCTCTGCGACCTTGGTTGAAGAGAGGATTTTCAAGTCCTCCATCTGTCGGATAAGTTTGCTGACAGTCTTGCGGTCAACCTTCCAAAGGTGAGCCAATTCTACGTCTGTAATCAACAGCTGACCTTTAGATAGTTCTACCTGACGATAGTCAGAGATGTCTATATGTACATCCTGAACAGCAGTTCTTTCTGCAAGAGTCATGAAACATTCCATCCTGTCAATTTTGTATTTCTTGCTGCGTAGGAAGGACTCCTGTTCTCCTGAAAAGATATAGCAGCGATAAATTTTGTTAGTCATATATGCGGTCTAAAAGTTGTACATTTTTGATACTAAATCGATGAGGGAAATAAGGAGTTAACATGAAAACATGGACAATCAACATTTATAGGAAATATTATGGATTAGAAGATAAAATCCCCATTTGCTTACTCCTGTAAGCTAATCAGCCATGTTTACGCTCGTATTTCCTTGTTATAGTATTTATCTAATTGAATTATAGTAATGTAGATATTGTAGAAGTTGTAGAGACCTATTACGAAGTGTGAATCAAGTCGAACCCCATGTAGTCCGAATAAAGGTTGGTTCCATAGGCAGCCTCTACAGCATCAAAGTCAAGGCAGTATGCTTGTACAGGCTTCTCGCTGAGACGTGGTTGGCAGTTTGGAATCTTCAGTTCGTACTGTCGTGGCCAGTCCTTGACGTTCTCCACTGATGCGAAACGAACGCTGTTCATCTTGCCGATGTATTCTGGAGAGTTCTCGATGTAGTACTTCAATGTGTTCTCTGGAATGACCTTCTCACGAGTACGCTGAAGGTGCAGGGCATACATTGCAAAGAGTCGGCTGTTGGTAGGAATCATCAGAATCTTCTTTGAACCGCCAAAGTCACGAGTAACGGTTTGTCTTCGTCCATCAATCTTGATGTCAACCTTCAACGAGGTGTATTCATGAATGCGGTAGTCGCAAAGACCAAATATCTGATTATCCTGCTTGAGGTAGTCGGCAGTCTTCCAGAAGATGCTTAGCTCGTTGCTATGCAAGCACTCCTCGTTCTGATACTCAACACAACTGATAACCGTCTTGAATACCTGTTCGTAGGAGAATGGGAACTTTATGTTGCCATTTGAAGCATTAAACGATGCAAGTATGACAGACCAGTTATGCAAGATGCGCTCGTCAATGCTGTATGCAATGGCAGAACAAATATCCTTAACGGCTTGTTCATAACATGAAGCGTATGCAGCTTCGAATTTCTTTCTAATTTGCAAGAGTTCGAGAATGACATGTGATGTTCCTTCGTGCTCGTAATCCTTTAGAAGACGGAACTTTGCTTTCTCGTCAACAGAATGTGTGTCCTTGTGAAACGGCAGCACACACTGGCGAGAATAGAGCGCAATATCAACAGTGGGCTTTTCCTGACCACTGATGATGACGCCACTGAGAACTTTTGACTGCTCACGCTTATGAGTTTCCATATCCAGCTTGCTACGACCCTGGCAATCCCATAGACCTTTGAGCAATTCAACCTTTTCCACATCTATGTCGTTCTTATACTCATCAAGATGCATCATGGCATTCTCTGCCTGAGACAGAACAATAGCAAGACTTGGCATCGTTGATGTGCGCAGGTTGGGATGATCACCGCAATACACAAACGGACTTTGCAGCAACTCACCGAAAGCAGTCTTGCCAGTACCTTTTGGTCCAAACAAGAAAAGGGAAGGGTATTCACGGCGATGACGGATAATGATGTCGCGAAAAAGGCACACTATGATGAAGCAGATTCCAATGATTGCATTATCACCATATACATCAAACATCTGATTAGCGAATGCATAAAATCGCACGCTACTATCTGCATGATGAACAAACTTTCGTTCAAATAGGAACTTGTCCGCATTATCCTCATTCATCTTTGAGAAGGCAGGAAGGTAGAAAGAACCCAATGTAGGATTAAGACGCACAATGCCTTCTTCGTCAATTGGGAACCATCGTCCATCATACACTACGCCATTGGCAAAAGCGTAGAAGCCCTGTTTCTGCCATCCGAGTGTAGAGATTCTGGTGATTACCTCCGTGTTAGAATAGAGAATGCCACGTAGCTTATTGAACTTGGTGGATGTGCCATACCACATAAAGTTGACCTCACGTTCTATACGGTTACGGAACTTCTGCAAGACGGTCATCTCTTCAATAGAAAACTCGATTCTCACTTCATAGCCCATAACATTACGAAGAATGAATACACGAGTGGCAGTAGCACCATCACGAATGAGGTAGAGAGGAATCATGATAAAGTTGGAAATGTCAGTCTCTCCATCCTTACATAAGCAATAGTAGCAATTCTTGCCAACCTTGATTTC
>JAZLHI010000108.1:0-53277 GCA_045616725.1 Prevotella sp.
CTGTTCAACGATGAGACGATGATGACGCGAATAGACATGAGCGAGTATCAGGAGAAGCATACCGTGAGCCGACTCATCGGTGCGCCTCCAGGATACATAGGCTATGACGAGGGCGGTCAGTTGACGGAAGCTGTGCGCAGAAAGCCTTACTCCGTGGTGCTCTTCGATGAGATAGAGAAAGCGCATCCGGACGTGTTCAACACTCTGCTTCAGGTGCTTGACGACGGTCGTCTTACGGACAATAAGGGGCGTACGGTGAACTTCAAGAACACAATCATTATCATGACCTCAAACCTTGGTAGTCAGTTGATTAACGAGTACTATGAGGATGTTGCGGAGAAACCGGAAATGAGCGACTTTGCGAAGGAGGAACGCAGGAACACGCTGAAGGAGGAAATCCTCACACTCCTGAAGCAGAACGTGCGCCCGGAATTCCTGAACCGTATTGACGAGACCATTCTCTTTGAACAACTGAACAAGGATGAGGTTCGTCAGGTGGTAGAACTGCAGATCACTCAGCTTTACAGGTTGCTCAAGGAACAGGACATAGAGCTCCGCGTAACGCCTGAAGCCATCGACTTCCTTGCCGAGAAGGGCTACGACCCAGAGTTCGGTGCACGACCTGTGAAACGAGCTATCCAGCACAATCTTCTCAACCAGCTCAGCAAGGACATCCTTGCCGGAAAGGTTAATACCCGCGAACCGATAATGGTGAAGGTGGATGAGGAGAAACTCGTGTTCTGTAGATAAGATGGGTAGTTAATAAGAAAATTGCACAAAGGGGTCTGACCCTTTTGTGCAATTTTTATTTAGAACTGGAAGTAGATGAATGGCTGCATGTCGGCTGCCGTAAACTGCCATACTATAAAGATAACGACTATAGATAACAGAGCTATTACTGGCAGTGGGAGAGAGGCAAATGCATAACGATAGCGTGATTTGAATTTTGTTGGAATCCAATGGATAACCATTCCGGCTACGAAGAGCAGGAACACTTTACTGTATGCCGAGATGATAGGCAGAATGTTTGCGTTCCATGCAGAACCCATTTGAGTGACCATTTGTGTAGCAGTATTCCATGCAACTTCATTGGCAATGGCTGGATCGAGATTACTTCCTGAGCGGAAGAAAAGGCGCGTAAAGCTGATGAATACAAAAGTAAAGAGCACTGCCCATACATGAGCAGCATAGTTGCCGAACTTTGATTCATGACCGCAAGAAGTCCAAATGAGTTGTATTGTTGTAGCAATGTCTACTGCGGCTACGAAGAACAGAAGGATAATTGTAAGTGGACTATTGAAATAATAGTGGGCAACTGCCAATATGATTGTTAATATCCATATAGAGACGAAACGTGTCTTTGCGCTAAAGTCTCTCCAGAACTTGAAGACAATCATACCCGCTCCATTCATACCTCCCCATATAAGGAAGTTCATGCTTGCTCCATGCCAAAGACCTCCGAGAAGCATTGTGATAATGCTGTTCATGTTTGCATATATAGGTTTGTGGCGATCAGGATGAGTCTTTGCAAACCAGATGGTTATTACCACAATGAAGGCAATGGCGATAGCAATAATCCAACTACCGCTGAGAACAATGGTAAAGGCAGAGATGATGGTTAGGAAGAGTCCCGTAGCAGGTGTTATGCCACGGTTTCCACCAAGTGGAATATAGAGATAGTTCTGCAGCCAGCGTGACAATGATATATGCCAACGCTTCCAGAAGTTACTGCAGTTTGGCGCTTTATATGGCGAATTGAAGTTGGCAGGCAGATGGAATCCCATGAGAAGGGACAAGCCGATGGCAATATCCGTATAGCCAGAGAAGTCGGCATAGACTTGAAGGCTATAGACAAAGAGAGCCATAAGGTTTTCGAAGCCCGTGAATAGCAAAGGATTGTCAAACACGCGGTCTATGAAGTTCGTTGCAAGATAGTCGGAAAGGATAATCTTCTTGGCAAGTCCATTGAGTATCCAGAAGACAGCAAGTCCGAACATGCGGCGAGAAATGAAGTACTTCTTGTATAGTTGCGGTATGAAGTCGCTCGCCTTAATGATAGGACCAGCTACTAACTGCGGGAAGAAACTTACGTAGAATCCGAAGTTCAGAATGTTTGTGACGGGCTTCACTCTGCCCTTGAATACATCTACAGTATAAGAGATGACCTGGAATGTATAGAACGAAATACCTACAGGGAGAATGATTCTATCAACAGAGAATACCGGTGAACCGACAAGATCATTTCCTGCGATAGCTGCCCAATTGCTCACCTGATAGTCTGTTCCAATGCATTGGTTGATAAGGTCGGTGAGGAAATAAGCATATTTAAAATAGCAGAGTATGCCGAGGTCAATGAATACACTTAGCGTAAGCCAGCACTTCTTCGTTCTCTTGTCGTCAGTATTATAGATACGCTGGGCAATGAAAAAATCGCTTATCGTTATGAGTATAAGGAGTCCGACAAACCATCCGCTTGTCTTGTAGTAGAAGAGTAGCGATACGAAGAATAGATATGCATTGCGAAGCAGAGTGCGATTGCGGAACAGGGCAAAGACGCAGAATACGATAGCAAAGAACGCCCAGAAATGAAACTGAGTGAATAGCAAAGGACTGTTCTCGTTGAAGGAGAAAACAGACAGTATGTAGTTGAATAATAGTTCAGGTAATGTTTCCAGTAATTCCATTTCTATGGTATTTGTTTTTCTATTTCATTATTTATAGCATTGAAAAGCATATCGCCAAGAAGATTGTAACCAGGGCGAAGGAAATGCACATGGTCAGAATTCATCAGTCCTGCGTTGACCCATTTATTCGACGACCCCTTGCCTCCCATTATTCCATATACATCAAATACAGCCCCCTGATACTCTTTTGCAAGTTCGATGAAAGCCTGGCGTACGCTTTCTGTGTTTGGGTTGATGTGTTTGCCAGATGAGGTCAGATTGAGGAAGCAATCGTTGTTTGTGATGAAGATGAAGCAACAATTAGGATTGGCTTCCTTGAACTCAGCAAGGAGATTCCTATAGTTCTCTTTGAATACTTCCGGCTTGAACCCCATGGCTGAAGCATCGTTTATTCCTATGGCAAAGATGGCGAGCTCCGGTTTGTGAAGTTTCAGTTCCTCTGTAAAAAGCTCACATTTCAACCATTTCGGAACGGACGCTCCGTTGACGCCACATGCTGTGTATGTTACACCGGGTTTGTCGCTTTCCGGAATAATACCACGAAGAGTGAAACAGTCGTCTTGGGAAAGTCCCTTGAAGTATATTGAACATTCGCTTGACGGATAGGGTAAACTGCATGAATAAGACAAGAATGAAGGGTCTAATTCTGCGGTAAATTCCATTCCGTTACATCTTACAACAGGAACAATGTCCCAAGAGGTTGCAGAGCCAAGGATTGTTATCTTATTGAAATCATAATGCACGCTGTCTTTTCCTGTATTCAGTTGCAGTGAAACGGTTGCCGTCGGATCAGATGTCCTTATGGCTGCTCCCATGATTCCAAGCTGGAGGTTTGCCTTGTTGCTGATGTTTCTTGCACCTTCCCATTTGCCCGTAGTTTTTAGTCTGTATGTTGAAGGAGCGTTTGTGTTGAGTGTGGCAAAGGGAAACAGGCATCCTCTTGAGCCAGTGGCAGGAGCAAAGTTTTTTGAGAAATTAGTGCGAACCCTATTGCTGAATATGTCTGCCTGAACATGCGAACCTCCGATGTGCATCATGTTAATCTTTACGTCTGCTCCGTCCTTTATGTCGGCGAGTTTCCACAGGAGAGTCATGAAGTCATCTGAAATGCCGGCAGGAAAGGAAAGTGAGTCAGCATCATAGTTTATGAAACTGAACTTCTGTGGCACCTGTTCCATCAATAAAGAGTCAGGAATGAAGTCTTCTTCCTCAAACTCTATTTCCTGGGCCGACGCATGGATTGCGTAAACCATTGTCAGCAAGAGGCAAATTATAGTCTTGATATTTAATCTCTGCATTGGTTTATTTTTGTTTTTTCAACTCTTTCTCTACCGACTTCTTTGCCTTTTGTCTGTGAGATTGTATGAAGTTTAGTGTGTTGTAAAGCAATTCTGCAGCCTTTTGCGCACCCTTTTGAGAGAAGTGGAGATAGTCGCCGCCGGCAAGTCCTGTCTCAACCCATTTCACCATGCTTCCTTCGCCTCCCATGGATGCGTACAGATCCCAAAAGGCAACTTTGCTTTCAATGGCAGCCGAGCGAAGAGAATCTACGACCTGTGGAAGACATTCGTAAGTGTGAGGGACACCACCTTTCTTTGTCGCCATGTCCGATGGACCGATAAAGAGAATGCGTGAGTTTGGAGAGATAAGCTTGAAAAGGGCGATAGTGTTCTTGATTTGGTTTTTGAAGACAGAAATCTTCTTGCCGCTTCCAAGATACGGAACGGCATTACCACCATACTGCAAGATGATCAATCCGACATTGAAATTGTCGTAATAAGCCTTAAGGTCAGCTTCACGGATGTTTCCGAAGTTCGTGCCAGAACATCCGCGCATAGGAACGTTGTCCACCATGACGCCTTTTCCTCCATCAGCCGAGATTCCATAGATGAATCCATTTCCGCTAATGTTTATCGTGGCTGATTCGGCTGTCTTCCTAAACTTTGCAGTAAGAATCTTAAACGCATCACTATTCGATGTGTTAGTCATTTTTATAGTGCTGTCAGCTGCATGGCAGACGGCTGTGACGTCACCTTTTGCCATAACGGTAATCGTGGTGAATTTTCCTGCATGTGAAGGTGCCTTGTCTGAACTGAGTTTACGGCAGGTGAAAGTGGCGTTTCCGTTGATAATGGCAGAACGAGCCATAGGACCATAGTTTCCGTCCTTAGAGCGTAGTGAAGGGTCGCCGTATGACAAATGCTGCTGAAGGGTAGGGGAGATGGTTTGGTTTATCGTTGTGGTTGCCACTGTTTGCACAGCCGGCATGAAGCCAACACCTGAGCCGCCGAAGTCCGTTTGCCATTGCTCGCGGAGGAAAGAGCTTATGCGGTCCATCTCTATCTGTGAGTCGCCATAATGCATTATTCTCACGCTTGTGTCTTTTGCCGACTGCAGAGCATCGAAGAACGGATCAAGATAATTATCGGAAGGCATATAAACTCGTGCAGGATCATTTGCCATGAAATCAACATAGGCAGAATCGTTCTGGATAGCTTTCTCACGAAGAGCGAGCAACTCTTCTGGAGACAATTCTTTTGCCTTTTTAGATTCGTTTGTTGATTCAGATTTACTCTCTTCAGTATTGGTTGCAAGAACCTCTGTAAGTGACGGAAATGTGATGGTAGTGCTATTCAGCAACAGAACACCCTTTGAAGGGAAGAAAGCGCTGATGCAGCCTAGTCCGAGTAGGACAGAAGCCATGAATAGCAACATTTTGCCAATATTCATATAACAATATTATTTTGTTTTTGAGGGTCGCCTAAAGCCGACATTGTGCATAAATCTTGGCAAAATTACAAAAATAATTAATTATAAGCAGACATAATCAATACTATCTGCAGAGCTGATGGATTTTTCTTGATTATTTTCTAAAACAAAAACTGCTGAAACGAAAAATGTAATATTGAAATCTCGTTTCAGCAGTTTGAATATGTGTTATGTTCTTATGCTTTTTTTATGACAGTTTGTGGATGCAAAGTCCTGAGCGGAGCTTTGGCTCGAACCAAGTTGCCTTTGGAGGCATGATCTTGCCACTGTCAGCAATGTTCATAATCTGATCCATAGAGACTGGATAGAGAGCGAGAGCTGCGCGCATCTCGCCAGAATCTACGCGACGCTTGAGTTCCTTAAGACCACGAAGACCACCTACGAAGTCGATGCGCTGTGAAGAGCGGAGGTCGCCAATCTCGAGAATCTCGTCAAGGATGAGACGTGATGAGATGTCAACATCGAGAACGCCGATAGGGTCAGTGTTGTCGTAAGTATCGTCGTGAGCCTTGAGTGAATACCAGTTGCCGTCGAGGTAGAGAGAGAACTCGTGGAGCTCCTGTGGCTTGTACTCTGCTGCACCCTTGAGCTCGATGTCGAAGTTAACTGCGAGCTTTGCAAGGAATTCCTGTGAAGAAAGTCCGTTGAGGTCCTTCACTACGCGGTTGTAGTCGAGAATAGTGAGCTGTGATGCCTGGAAGCAAACTGCCATGAAATAGTTGTACTCCTCCTCGCCAGTGTGGTTTGGATTAGCAGCTTTCTTCTCGCCACCGATAAGACCTGCGGCAGCAGAACGGTGGTGTCCGTCAGCAATGTACATTGCAGGCATCTTGTTGAACTCTGCTGTGATGGCAGCGATGTCTTCATCATCAGAGATCACCCAAAACTTATGACCGAAGCCGTCGATAGGAGCTACGAAATCGTATTCTGGTTCTGTAGCAGCGTACTTCTTGATGAGAGCATCGAGAACAGCGTTGTCTGGATAAGCGAAGAATACAGGTTCGATGTTAGCGTCGTTCACGCGAACATGCTTCATACGATCTTCTTCCTTGTCGCGACGAGTGAGCTCATGCTTCTTGATCTTGCCAGTAGCATAATCCTCGCAGTAAGCGCCGATAACGAGACCATACTGGGTCTTGTCTGCTACGCCATTACCGAGAGGCTCATCCTTGAAGATTGTCTGAGCATATAGGTAATAGTTTTCCTTCTCGTCCTGAACGAGCCAGCCGTTGTCCTGGAACTTCTTGAAGTTCTCAGCAGCCTTCTCATAAACGCGTGGATCATACTCAGAAGTGCCTACCGGGAAGTCAATCTCTGGTTTGATAATATGGTAGAGGCTCTTCTCGTTGTCGCCAGCTTCTGCGCGAGCTTCTTCAGAATCGAGCACGTCGTATGGACGAGACTCAACTTCCTCTACGAGTTCTTTTGGAGGGCGTACACCCTTGAATGGTTTTACTATCATTTGAATGTTGTATAAAAACAAAAAGGGCAGACTTTGTCTTACCCTTTTTATTAATAATGTTATTACTTATTTACCTGGAACTTAGTGCAACCGTCCTTGAAGAATGCGTTGATCTGCTTTGCAGCTGCAATACCAGCATTAATGTTAGCTTCTGCTGTCTGAGCACCCATCTTCTTAGGAGTTGAGAAATAACGGCCTTCGAACTGCTTGAACTCTGCGTCAGCATCAGGCATGATGTCTGTAACGAACTTGAGATCTGTACGCTCAGCAAGGAGCTTGATAAGACCAGCCTCGTCGATGACTTCCTTACGAGCTGTGTTCACGAGGATACCGCCCTTCTTCATCTTGCCTACGAGGTCGTAGTTGATAGACTGCTTAGTCTCTGGAGTTGCAGGGATGTGGAGAGAAACAACGTCACAAACCTCGAAGAGCTCTTCCTGATTCTTTGTAGCATGAACGCCAGCAGCTTCGATTACATCTGCTGGGCAGAATGCGTCGTAAGCATAAACGTCCATGCCGAAGCCCTTAGCGATGCGAGCTACGTTGCGACCAACATTACCGAATGCGAGGATACCGAGCTTCTTGCCCATGAGCTCTGTGCCTGCCTTGCCGTTGTAGAAGTTACGAACAGCAGAAACGAGCATACCGAAAACGAGCTCTGCAACAGCATTAGCGTTCTGACCTGGAGTGTTCTCTGCAACAACACCGTGAGCTGTAGCTGCCTCAAGGTCAATGTTGTCGTAACCAGCACCGGCACGAACAACAATCTTAAGCTGCTTAGCAGCATCGAGAACTTCTGCGGTAACCTTGTCAGAACGGATGATGAGAGCGTCAGCGTCTGCAACTGCGTCGAGAAGCTGCTGCTTCTCTGTATATTTTTCAAGAAGTGCAAGTTCATTGCCTGCAGCTTCTACTTCAGCTTTGATACCTTCAACAGCAGCTGCTGCGAATGGCTTTTCTGTAGCAACAAGTACTTTCATTTTTGCGCGTTTTTTATTTATTACATAGGTCTCTTCGCCTTCATCCTCTTTTTGTTCACCTTCTACAGCAATCTTTGCAGAAGGTCGCTTGTTTAAGAATACGAATTGTCCCATTGTGTTATTTGTTATTAATTATTGTAGGGCGAAGATTTCTGAGCCGTTATCTTATCTTGGGCGGCTCGGAAATCCTCGCCCTACTGTTATTGGTTTTAATTAATGCTGTGCCTCAAATTCCTTCATGCAAGCTGCAAGAGCTTCACAACCTTCGATAGACATTGCGTTGTAGCAAGATGCGCGGAAACCACCTACATCGCGGTGACCCTTAACGCCAACCATGCCCTTAGAAGTAGCGAATGCCATGAACTCATCCTGGAGATCCTGATACTCTGGCTTGAGTACGAATGTGAGGTTCATGAGCGAACGGTCAGCTTCTTCAGCAGTACCAACGAAGAGCTTGTTGCGGTCGATTTCGCCGTAAACAATCTTTGCACGTTCCTGAGCGAGCTTGTCCATAGCTTCAACACCACCGTGAGCCTTGATGTAACGGAGGTTCATGAGTGCTGAGTAGATAGGTACTACAGGAGGAGTGTTGAACATAGAACCCTTCTTCACGTGAGTGCGGTAGTCGAGCATAGTAGGAATCTGACGAGAAACCTTGCCGAGAGCGTCTTCCTTAACGATTACGAAAGTAACACCTGCCATAGAGAGGTTCTTCTGAGCACCACCATAGATCATAGCGTACTTAGAAACATCAACTGGACGAGAAAGAATGTCTGAAGACATATCTGCGATCAATGGGATAGGAGAATCGATATCCTTGCGAATCTCTGTACCATAGATAGTGTTGTTTGATGTGATGTGGAAGTAGTCAGCATCAGTTGGGATTACGAAATCCTTTGGAATGTATGTAAAGTTCTTGTCCTTAGAACTTGCAACTTCTACTACTTCACCGAAGAGCTTAGCTTCCTTCATAGCCTTTGTTGCCCAAACACCAGTGTTGAGGTAAGCAGCCTTCTTCTCGAGGAAGTTGAAAGGAATCATGCAGAACTCAAGGGAAGCACCACCACCGAGGAACAATACTTTGTAACCCTCTGGAATGTCGAGGAGTTCCTTCATAAGAGCTTCTGCCTCGTCAACTACTGGCTGGAAGTTCTTAGCACGGTGAGAGATTTCCATGAGTGAAAGTCCTGAATTGTCGAAGTCAAGACAAGCAGCAGCTGTCTGCTCGATTACCTCGCGTGGGAGGATAGATGGACCTGCATTAAAATTGTACTTCTTCATGATTGTTTGAATGTATATTTTATTAGTTTTTGGTTTTAATTTCTTATTGGTTGAATGCCTAATCCGCGACTAAAATAGTCATTAAGATGTCATCTTGTAGTAAAAAACGCTGCAAAGTTACTGCTTTTGCTCTGTTTGCGCAAACAAAATTGACAAAATGTTACTTTCTCTTGACCTTTTATAACAAAATGTAAAGTAAAAAAGACGCAAACCTATCATAATGACAAGTTCGCGCCTTTCTTTTATCAATAATTGAAGACGTCTTCAAGAGAGAGCCTTGTTATAGGGCCAATCTTCTCCAGAGCCTTCATGTCGAGCTCTTTCTCGTCGCCAAGAATGAGATAACGGTAAGGCTTGTTTGCGATGTGAGTATTGGCGAAATTCACAACATCCTCAAGAGTAAGCTTCTGCGCATTACGGTAAACTATCTCGCGAAGAGACTTGTCAAGTCCGAGTCGTTCTGCGGAAATCTGCGATGCAAGAAGTCCATATTTGATAGTTCTTTCTGTAGCAAGATTCTTCAATAAGGTCTGCTTGGCTACATCGAAGGCCTCTTGTTGCTGAGGAATAGTGTCAAGAATCTGCTTGAAGGTGTTCACGCAATCGAGCATCTTGTCGTTCTGAGTGATGATGCTTGTAACGAAGAATTCCTTCTCATCCTTATAATTTGGCGAATTGTAATAAGCACTAGCGCTATATGCAAGACCGCGAGTTTCACGAAGTTCCTGGAATACTATTGCGTTCATGCTACCACCATAATAAGTATTGAAGAGGTCGATAGTGGCAAGTTCCTCTGGGTTGAGCATACGATCCTCGCAGTTGTACATGCGCATGTAGATATTCTTGGCGTCGTATGGAGCGATAATGATTTCGCTTTGAGGAGTAGCCTCACGCGGAATAGCCTTCACATCGTCTGTGCTGATTAGTTTCTTTGCCACATTATGATTCTTGTTCACAGCTGCAACAACATCCTTCAATTCCATCGGACCATAGTAAAGCACCTTATGGCTACGAGTGTTAAGAAGGTTTGCCGTTGCAAGGATAGTCTCAGGCTTTGTCTCGCGAAGCGTCTTTACGGAAACCTCACGATAGAAAGGCGACTTCTTGCCGTAATAGCCATAATAAGAAAGGGCGCGGAAGCAGCTCTCCTGATTCTTCTTCGCATCAAGGCGGTTCTTCTCAACGAGGTCGATGAACGAATTGTACTGTTCGTAGTCGGCAACGGCATTCGTGATGATATGCTCATAGAGCTTCATTGCTTCCACCATGTTCTCACTCAAACCAGAGAGAGACACGTGCACTTCACGATCGCTTGCGCTGATGCTGTAGCCACATGCCATGGCGTAGAACATCTTCTGAATCTCGTCGGCAGAATACTTCTTTGTGCCAACAAGTTCAAGATAGTCAGAGAGATAGTCGATGAAAGGCTCTGTCTCTGTGCCGAAGTTGTAGCAGTAAACAAGTGTGAAGAGTCCGTTTACATTGTTCTTTACATAACGAACTGGAAGTCCCTTCTTTGTTGTAGCCTTCGTGATTTCCTTGTCGTAGTCAGGGAATATAGGCGCAATCTCAGGACTCTGTTCGTTGATTATGTCTGTCACGAACTGGCTCTGATACTCACGATTGGCAGGAATAGGTGTGATGGCTGGCTTCTCAATCTTCTTGAGAGTCGTATCTTCGCCCTGCTCTTTGTAGATCACAACATAATTGTCCTTGAAGAAGCGGTTGGCGAAGCTCACGATGTCAGCCTTGGAGATCTTTGAAATGCGATCGAGCTGATGAACCTCGTCAGCCCATTCCTTACCGTAGATGAAGGCATCGGTCATAGTGCTCACACGACTTTCGTTGCTTTCAAGGGCGGCATATTCACCTTGCTTCATGTTGTTGACGATAGCCTTAAGCATGCTTTCGTCAAACTCACCCTTCTTAAGTTTCTCTATCTCGGCAAGGAGAATGTCCTTCACTTCCTTGTTTGTCTGACCTTCCTTTGGCATACCCTGAAGGATGAAGCCTGAATATTCCTCAAGTGCCTCAACTCCAGAGCCAGCGCCAGCACATTTCATTGGTTGGTTGACATCAAGGTCTATAAGACCTGCCATGCCGTTTGAGAGAAGATGATCAATCACAGAAAGTGTATCAATCTGGTAGCTCTTGCCTGCTTCTGCCTGCCAAGCGATATACATGTAAGCAGCCTCCTGACCGAGAACGACAGTATCTGTTGGCTCCGTAATCTTCTTTACGGCTGGATATGTAGGGCGAGAGAGATTCTCGTTCTTCTTCCAAGAGCCGAAATACTTGTCGATAAGGGCGATGGTCTTATCGCAATCGAAATCACCAGCAAGAACTATCGCCACATTGTTAGGACAGTAATAGTTATTGTAGTAGTTCTCGATGTTTACTATAGAAGGATTCTTCAGGTGCTGCTGCGTACCAATTGTAGTCTGCGTTCCGTAAGGATGACCAGGAAAAAGCTTTGCCGTAAGTGCTGGCCACATCTTGCGGCTATCCTTCGCAATACCCATATTGTACTCCTCATAAACGGCTTCAAGTTCTGTATGGAAACCGCGGATGACAAGGTTCTGGAAGCGGTCGGATTCGACCTTAAGCCATTTCTCAAGCTCGTTCGATGGAATCTCGTTCACATAGACCGTCTGGTCGTTGCTCGTATAAGCATTTGTAGCGTCAGCACCAAGAGAAGCGCAAAGCTTGTCATACTCGTTAGGGATGTTATACTGGGCAGCAAGCTGTGAGAGAGAGTCTATCTCGTGGTAGCATTTTTTGCGTTCAGACTCATCGGTAAGCGTGCGATAGACCTCATACTTGGCGCGAATCTGGTCCAGAAAAGGCTTCTCCTTTTCATAGTCGCGAGTGCCGTATAGTTTGGTACCCTTGAACATGATGTGCTCAAGATAGTGCGCAAGACCTGTTGTCTCAGCAGGATCGTTGCGAGAACCGGTATGCACAGCAATATTCGTGTAGATACGAGGCTTATCCTTGTTTACCGAGAGATAAACCTTAAGACCATTGTCTAGCGTGTAGATGCGAGTTTGCATCGGATCGCCAGCAACAGAAAAATACTTGTAGTCCTTTGCCGAAAGCGTGATGGTTGCCAGCAAAGCAACTGCAAATGTCAGGAACTTCTTCATTGTAGAAAATCTATATAGCTAATTGGATTTAGCCTTTATAGAAACTTGATTAAGTGTTAAGCGTTTCGTATATAGTGTTACTTAATATCTTGTCTTCTTACGACCACTTGTGCGCATCTTATCAAGGAACTGTACCATAGCATCAAGATTATCCTGGCTGTACATTCCGTTGAAACCGTGATTGCCGCCTTGTACAGAGTGGAATTCATGGTCTATGCCCTGAGCCTCCAGAACTTGTGAGAAGAGTTCTGCCTGGCAATAAGGAACTACGCTATCAGCTGTACCGTGGAAAATGCAGATTGGTGGGTCGTTTGGATTAGCATAAGCAGTTGCAGAGAGGCAGGCAAAGTGCTCTTCGTTGCCTTCAAGCTTCATACCCATGATTGCCTCTTCTGGAGAGAACTGCATCTGACGCTCACCAGCGCAATCCATGTGGAGAAGGTCAACAGGACCTGACCATACAACGGCCGCATCTACAGTACTACTCATCTGACGATTCTTCTTGCATACAGTACCTTCAATGTCATAAATCTTATCACCAGCCTTGAACTTGCCAGTACCGCTTGAAGTAGCAGCAAGAGCAGAAAGATGACCACCAGACGAGAAGCCTGAAGAAGCGATGAACTTTGTGTCAAAGTTATATTTTCCAGCATTAGCACGAATGAAACGCAGACAAGCACGGATGTCATTAATCTGAGCAGGCCATTTTGCGTCTGAGCTTGAACGATGGTTAGGGCAAACCACAGCATAACCAGCCTTCAGGAGAGCATTCACGATAGTACCGAGGTCAGCCTGACCCTTTGAGTTGTTTGAGAACCATGCTGAGCCATAGATGTGCATTACTACAGGGTATTTCTTAGCTTTCACCTTTGGAATGTAGATGTCGCAATTGTGATAGATTTCCTTGTCGCCGGCATAGTTGACATCAAGGAATTTCTTGCTACACTCAAGTTCCACTTCCTGCTGCTGGCCACCGAAGCCATGCATACCGCCATCAAGCTGAGCATTTGCACAGAGAGAGGCACAAGCAAAGAGACATGCAAATAAAATCTTTTTCATCTTATTATGTTTTATAAGGTTAATGTTTGTATTTTGGTGCAAAGTTATAAATAATTAATCTATTTCAACCAATTTTACTGCTAAAAAACACAAAACGGAGGAAAATAAACCATACAGCGTGACAGCGTGACAGCGTAACAGTAAAAATTAGGCCCTATTTTTACACATTTTTCAGTTTAATTCTAATTACACATTATTATATATTATACTTATATTAATAATGAGTGAGAATAATAAATAAATTATCAATACCATCAATGAGAGTATGAATGTGAGAATAGAGCGAGCGTAACAGTTGAATACCTTTCACTATCAACTGTTACGCTGTTACGGTGTTACGCTTTTGAGGGGGGGGCATAAAATATCATCGGCACTTACGAGTTGTATTCGTGGAACATACAGGTTGTATTCGTGGGAGTTATGATTCGTATTCGTGGGAGTTACAAGTCATATTCGTGAGAGATATAAACACAAAAAGAAGCCCATCCTTTCGGACAGGCCTCAATGTTTTAGAATATTAGCTATTGTCATTAGCCTTTGGCCTCAGCATTTTGCTATTAGTAGCCATTGGCCTAACTCAAAGAGCAAATTATTCTTCAGTTTCAGCATCGTGAGCTGCGATGAGCTGCTGCTGGATGTCGTTAGGAACGAGTTCGTAAGAAGCGAACTTTGATGTGAACGAAGCACGACCACCAGTGATAGAGCTGAGGGCAATAGAGTAGTTAGAGAGTTCCTTCAATGGAATCTTTGCCTGAAGCTTCTGGTAACCAGCCTCTGAATCCATACCCATGATCATGGCACGGCGTCCCTGGAGGTCAGACATAACATCACCCATGTAGTCAGAAGGCACGAATACCTCAAGGTCGTAAACAGGCTCAAGAACCTTAGGACCTGCGTTGCGGAATGCCTCTGCAAATGCCTGGCGACCAGCGAGCATGAATGAAAGTTCGTTAGAATCAACCGGGTGCATCTTACCGTCGTAAACGATGACGCGAACATCACGAGCATAAGAACCTGTGAGAGGGCCCTGCTCCATACGCTCCATGATACCCTTGAGGATGGCTGGCATGAAGCGAGTATCGATAGCACCACCGACAACAGAGTTCATGAAGACGAGCTTGCCACCCCACTCGAGGTCGATTTCCTCGCGTGAACGGATGTTCATCTTGAACTCCTGTCCGCCGAAGTGGTAAACTGTTGGATCTGGCATACCGTCAGCGTAAGGCTCAACGATGAGGTGAACTTCACCGAACTGACCAGCACCACCCGACTGCTTCTTATGACGATAATCAGCGCGAGCAACCTTCGTGATAGTCTCACGGTAAGGGATGCGAGGCTCCTGATATTCAATCTGGATCTTCTCGTTGTTCTCCATACGCCACTTGAGAGTGCGGAGGTGGAATTCTCCCTGACCATGAACGAGGATCTGACGGAGTTCTTTGCTCTGCTCAACAACCCATGTAGGGTCTTCCTGACGCATCTTGATGAGAGCTGTCATCATCTTCTCTGTCTCAGCCTCATTCTTTGCAACGATAGCGCGAGAATACTTAGAGTTTGGATAGCGGATGAAGTCGAACTTGTTCTCAACTTCCTTGGCGTTGAGAGTGTTGCCAGTCTTGACGTCCTTGAGCTTCACTGTACAACCGATGTCACCAGCGTTGAGCTGATCTACAGGCTGACGGTTAGCACCAGCACAAGTATAGAGAGTACCGATACGCTCCTTGGAACCGCGGTCAGCATTGGCGAGGTCATCACCAGGCTTAACGCTACCCTGCATTACCTTGAAGTAAGAAACCTCACCGATGTGTGGCTCTACACCTGTCTTGAAGAAGTAGAGAGAAGCTGGAGAAGCAGAATCTGGAGTAACTTCCTCACCGCGAGTGTTGTGAACCTTTGGCATATCAGATACGAAAGGAACAACGTTGCCGAGGAATTCCATCAAGCGGCGAACGCCCATTGACTTGCCTGCACAAACGCAGAATACTGGGAAGATGGAGCGAGTAACAAGACCCTTGCGGATACCTTCACGCATCTCGTCCTCAGTAAGAGTCTCCTCTTCGAAGAATTTCTCCATGAGAGCCTCATCGTTCTCGGCAGCAGCTTCCACGAGAGCCTTGTGGAGTTCCATAGCCTTATCCATTTCCTCAGCTGGGATTTCCTCAATGGTAGGAGCACCACCTTCAGGACCCCAAGAGTACTTCTTCATGAGAAGAACGTCGATGAGAGAGTTGAAGTTAGGACCTGTCTCGAGAGGATACTGGATCTGTACGCACTTGGAACCGTAGATTTCCTGCATCTGGGCAACAACAGCGTCGAAGTCGCAGTTTTCCTTGTCAAGCTGGTTAACGAGGAAGATAACAGGCTTCTTGAGCTTTTCTGTGTAGCGGAAATTGTTCTGAGTACCTACTTCAGGGCCGTACTGTCCATTAATAAGAATAACTGCCTGGTCTGTTACGTTGAGAGCAGTGATAGCACCACCTACAAAGTCGTCAGAACCTGGACAGTCAATGATATTCAATTTCTTGCCAAGCCACTCCACGTTGAAAACAGTAGAGAATACAGAATAGCCGTATTCCTGCTCAACAGGGAAATAGTCGGAAACCGTGTTTTTTGCGTCAACTGAACCACGACGCTTAATCACCCCGCTCTCATAAAGGAGAGCTTCTGCGAGAGTGGTCTTACCAGAACCAGCACTACCCAAAAGGGCAATGTTCTTAATCTCGTTAGTTTGGAAAGTTTTCATAGTATTTATAATTGGTGTTTTTTGTTAGATTATTCAGCGCTTTTCCACTTATCGTTTGACATAAAGCAAATGGAAAATTGCCTTAAATCAGCGATGGAATTGCGTTAAATCAGCGGTAAAATTAAAACTTTTTCTTGTATCAGCAAAATTTTTCCCCAAAAAACTTTAATTTTGCAACACTTTTTAATGATTTTACCGCCTTTTGGGGGCATAAATAGATAAATTGTAAATTGTAAATCCGTAAATTGCAAATCACAGACGATGCTTTACATCCACATACCATTCTGCAAATCGCGCTGCATCTACTGCAACTTCTTCTCGACTACTCTCCTCAGCAAAAGGCATGAGTATGTGGAGGCTTTGCTCATGCAACTGCCAGATAAAAAATACGGCACTATATATCTTGGCGGCGGCACTCCATCAATGCTTGAACTGAAAGATTTCAAAGCGCTGCTTGGCGAATGTGGGAAAAGATTGAAGGATGGTGGGGAATTTACCGTGGAATGCAATCCGGACGATGTAAACGAAGAGCTTGCAGAAGTACTCTCTTGCTGTGGCGTAAACCGCGTTTCCCTTGGCATTCAAACATTCAGCAACGACAGGTTGAAGCTAATAAACCGCCGTCATTCAGCAGAAAAGGCTCGTGAAGCGGTGGAGATTCTCAGGACATATAATATATATAATGTGTCTGTTGACCTGATGTTCGGCTTCCCTGGAGAAAGTTTGGAGGATTGGAAGTACGACATTGATGAAGCGATAAAGCTAAACCCTAACCATATTTCCGCTTATTGCCTGACGATAGAGGAAGATACAGCCCTCGACAAATTGCTGTCTTCTGGCAAGCTGCCACCTGTTCCTTCTGAGGAAAAGCTTGAAGAGCAATACTACACTCTATGCAAAACGCTTAAGGACAACGGATATGAGCATTATGAAATATCAAATTTCTGCAAGCCTGGCTATCATTCCCGCCATAACAGTGGCTATTGGGAAGACAGATCGTACGATGCTTTGGGAGCTGGCGCACATGGGTATGTGAATGATTTTAACTTTAACTTTAACCTTAACTTTAACGATAACTTTAACCTTAACTTTAACCTTAACCTTAACGATAACTTTAATCTTAACCTTAACAGGAAGCGACAAAGATATTGGAATATTGACGATGTAGAGGACTATATCCAAAAGGTGAAGAATGGGCTTTCAGTTGTTTGTGAAGTGGAGGAAATTGATGAAATAACCCATTACAACGACCTCATAACGACTGCCATGCGTACGAGTCGTGGACTATCGTTTGAGTATGTCAAAAAGAGTTGTACAACAGAGCTTTACAATCACTTTAAGGATTGTACAGAAAGGCTTATTAATCAAGGACTTGTAGAAATAATGGAAGAAGCAGACAACAATGGTAATTTCATGGAAAGAGTAAGGCTTTCTCCTGAGAAACTATTCGTTTCTGACGACATACTTTCGGAGTTCATTTATGTTGAATAACATAAAAAAACAAAAATAATCAGGCAGAAGTTTGCTCATGTGAATAATATTGCTTATTTTTGCAGTTCAAACCAACCCAAAGAGATGAATATTGAAGTCAAAAACGCGAGAGTAAACAACCTTAAAAACATCTCGCTCAACATACCTCACAATAAGTTTATCGTGGTCACTGGAGTCAGTGGTTCCGGCAAATCCTCACTTGCTTTCGACACACTTTACGCTGAAGGACAGCGCCGTTACGTGGAGAGTCTTTCGGCTTATATCCGTCAGTTTCTTGGAAGAATGCACAAACCTGAGTGCGACTACATCAAGAATCTGCCGCCAGCAATAGCCATCGAGCAGAAGGTCATCTCAAGAAACCCTCGCTCTACTGTTGGTACTACAACCGAGATTTACGAATATCTGAAGCTTCTCTTTGCCCGAATTGGCCGCACTTATTCACCCGAATCTGGCGAGGAAGTGAAGAAGCATAGCGCTGAAGATGTACTTGCAAAAGCAAAGGAATTCACGGAAGGTACGCGTTTGCTCATAGCATCTCCTTTGAAGATTGGCGAAGGTCGCACACTTGAGAAGCAGCTCGACATAGAGATTCTGCAAGGTTATCAGCGCATTATCGTAAACGGAGAGATTGTCCGCATCGAGGATTATCTTGAGGACCACAAGGATGACGCAGACCTCTGGTCAAAGAAAGACGACGAATGGGATGGCGCTCTGCTCATAGACCGCGTTTCCTTGAATGGTCCTGAGTCGGAATCTCGCTTCCTTTCATCTGTAGAAACAGCTTTTTACGAAGGTCAGGGCGAGTGCTTGCTAATCGTTACGCCTTCCATGATGACCTACAGATTCTCAACTCGCTTCGAAGCTGACGGCATAAAGTTTGAAGAGCCATCAGAGAATCTCTTTTCATTCAACTCACCTGCTGGCGCTTGCGAGTGTTGTGAAGGTTTCGGAAGAATCATAGGCATAGACGAAAAGCTTGTTATTCCTGACACTTCAAAGTCGGTTTATGAGGGTTGTGTACAGTGTTGGCATGGCGATAAGATGGGCGAATGGCTGAAGTATTTCATTCGTCAGGCTGCTCATGACAATTTCCCGATATTCACACCTTACTACGAGCTCTCGCAGAAACACAAGGATTGGCTGTGGCATGGACTTCCTTCCGATCCTGGTTGGGAAGGACCTGACGATAAGGTTTGCTTGGACAACTTCTTCGAAATGATAAAGAAGAACCAGTACAAGATTCAGTATCGTGTCATGCTTTCTCGTTATCGTGGAAAGACTGTGTGTCCGAAGTGTCATGGAAATCGCCTTAAGAAGGAGGCTGGCTATGTAAAGGTGGCAGGACGTTCCATTACAGACATCGTGGAAATGCCTGTAAATGAACTCCTTAAATGGTTCACAAACATAGAACTCACAGAACATGAGAAGGGAATTTCCAATCGCTTGCTTACTGAAATAACATCTCGTTTGAAGTTCCTTTGCGAGGTTGGGCTTGGTTATCTAACGCTAAATCGTGCCTCAAACACACTCTCTGGTGGAGAATCACAACGCATAAACCTCACCACACAACTCGGAAGTGCTCTCGTTGGTTCACTCTATATCCTTGACGAACCTTCCATTGGTCTTCATTCCCGTGATACAGAGCAACTTATAGGCGTACTGAAGAACCTCCGTGACCTTGGCAATACCGTGATTGTCGTAGAGCATGACGAGGAAATAATGCGTGCTGCCGACTATATCATAGACATCGGTCCTGATGCAGGAAACCTTGGTGGCGAGGTTGTTTGGCAAGGTTCGTTAAATAAAGCCGCCACCGTTCAAAGCGTTGCTCCGCTTGATGATGAGTCGCAGTTAGCAAAGCAGCCTAAGAATCCTCAATCTTACACCCTCAAATACATATCTGGAGAACTCTCCATTCCTCTGCCAAGGTCACGTCGCGCGTGGAACCAAAGCATTACTCTCAAGGGAGCTCGCATGAACAACCTCAAAGGATGTGATGCAGTTTTCCCACTCAACGCATTTACAGCCGTAACAGGTGTCAGTGGTTCTGGAAAATCTTCTCTCGTGAAGGGCATTCTCTACCCTGCCCTACGCCGTAAGCTGGGACTCGTTTCTGACCTTCCTGGAGAGTTCCAATCGATTGAAGGTGACACAAAGTCTATCACAGCCGTTGAAATGGTTGACCAGAATCCTATCGGAAAGTCTGCACGTTCTAACGCAGCAACCTACATTAAGGCTTACGACTCTATCCGTAACCTTTATGCCGACCAGCAACTCTCAAAGCAAATGGGATTCACTCCTGCTTATTTCTCTTTCAACACAGACGGAGGACGCTGTGAAGAATGTAAGGGAGCTGGCACGACTGTAGTTGAAATGCAGTTCATGGCAGACCTTCAACTTACCTGTGAGGCTTGCCAGGGGAAGCGTTTCAAGCGTGATATCCTTGAGGTTCAGTTTGAAGGAAAGAACATCAACGACATCCTCGACATGACTATCTCTGAGGCAATCTCATTCTTTGCCAACAATGGTCAGCAGAACATAGCAGACCAACTCATGCCTCTTGAGGAAGTTGGTCTTGGCTACATCAAGATGGGCCAGCCTTCAAGCACTCTTTCCGGTGGTGAGAACCAACGCGTAAAGCTCGCATCATACCTTGGCAAGGAAAAGACCACTCCAACAGTTTTCATCTTTGATGAGCCTACAACAGGTCTGCATCTTCACGACATAAACAAACTCCTTGACGCTTTCAATCGCTTGATAGCCCGTGGACATACGATTATCGTCGTTGAACATAACCTTGAAGTTATCAAATCTGCCGACTACATCATAGACCTCGGCCCAGAAGGTGGCAATAAGGGCGGTAACATAGTATTCCAAGGAAAGCCGGAAGATCTCGTGAAATGCAAGGAATCCATCACAGGGCGCTTCCTTAAGGATAAGCTTTAACTCCACTTATATTTACTAACATTACATCTCCAAGTCATTTTTCTAACATTACATCTCCAAGACATTAATTTAAAAATAATTCATACTAACCACTGTTCCCGACGCTTTTCCGTCGGGCGAAAACATCTATAACCCTACTCATGAAAGCCCGCTTTATCATACTAACATGTCTGTTCATCGCACCATTAACCCATGCCTTGGCACAGCTAAAACTTACAAAACTAACATGTAACCATCAGGCAGGCATGGCTATTGTCGACACAGAAAATCCCTTCTTCGGTTGGCAAATGGAGTCAGACCTTAACGGCGACTACCAGAAAGCATACCAGATAGAAGTCCGTGAGAACGGAACCAACAAGCCTATCTTCACATCAAAAAGAATAAAATCCTCACAAAGCCAACTCATCAATTTATCTCAGGGCGACCTTTCCTCCCCATTGTGGAGGAATCAGAACGAGCTTTTGTTTGAAAACTCCCATGGCTACCAATGGCGTGTAAAGGTGTGGAACAGCAAGAACAAGCCATCAGAATGGAGCGATTGGCAACTCTTCTACATTG
This sequence comes from Prevotella sp., assembly GCA_045616725.1. Taxonomy (GTDB): domain Bacteria; phylum Bacteroidota; class Bacteroidia; order Bacteroidales; family Bacteroidaceae; genus Prevotella. The sequence continues at coordinate 21,120 of JAZLHI010000108.1, forward strand.
CCCCAAAGAACATTGATGCCACTTGGGTTGGTGCAATATCAAAGAAGGACGCGAAGATTCCTGACGGCAAATGGTCAAACACCACATTCAAGCAGCAAGATTTCAAGGATGCGTGGAAGGATGTTGATTCTCTCTCCACAAAATCCATTGAGATAAGCGAGACATTCAGCCTCAACCAATCTCCAGAGAACATCACAAATGCCGTTATATACATCTCTGGTCTCGGTCATTACATCCTTGACATCAACGGTAATCGCGTTTCAGATGCAGAGTTTGCACCACTTTGGACAGACTATGGCAAGAGTGTTTATTACAACATCTACGACCTGACCTCCATTCTTAAAAACGAAGAATCAAAATGCCAAGAAATCGAGATTCCAAACAATCGTCATTCAATACAATCGCAAAACAAGATCACAGCTGTTCTCGGCAACGGAATGTACAATGTCCAAAAGGATGGCAGATACACAAAGTTCCAGTCGTCTTTCGGAGCTCCAAAGCTTTTCTACACCCTCATCATTAATTATAATGACGGTTCACAGCAAACCATAAAGACAGACGGAAACGAAATATGTTCCCTCTCCAACATCTCTTTCAACAGCATATACGGTGGCGAAAGCGTTACTCTTGGAAGTGAAAAGAAGCAGCTTCCGATAAAGATTGTTGAAGCACCACAAGGCAAGCTACTTCCACAGACGGCACCTCCCGTAAAGGTCAATGAGAAATACAGCGTAAAAAGCTGGAACTATACTGATTCTACACGCACCACATTCGTCTGCGACATGGGGCAGAACCTTGCTGGTTTCCCAGAACTGAAATACTCAAATCTCACTCCTGGCAATACAATAAAGCTCATCGTTTCTGAGAAACTTGACAACAAAGGACTTTGCAACCAAAAGCAAACTGGAAGGCCACACTTTTATTCCATTGAAAACTCTTCCATCATACCTCATACCTCTGCCTTCAAAGGCACCTTCACTCCCCACTTCTCATACTACGGTTTCCGTTATATTCAAGTGGAAGGAGCTGTGATGAAGGGAGAACCTAATCCACAAAATCTTCCAGTAATAGAGGAACTTAAGAGTTGTTTCGTCCATAATTCCGCAGAAGAATATTCAAGTTTCTCTTCTTCAAACAAACTCTTCTCTGACACCCATCGCCTTATTGAGCGAGCTGAACGAAGCAATATGCAGAGCGTCTTTACGGATTGTCCTCACCGCGAGAAACTTGGTTGGCTTGAGCAAGACCAGCTTTGCGGTCCTTCCCTACTCTACAACTACGACCTTACGACCTATGGTCCGAAATTCATTCATGATATTTGCGACGCCCAACACGAGAATGGTTTCGTACCAACAATCGCGCCACAGTATGTTGAGTTCGGAAACAAATGGGGTGATTTCGACGATTCTCCAGAATGGGGTTCCACATTAATAATATTTCCTTTCAAATATTACGCACAATATGGCGACGATTCACTTATCAAGAAAAATTACAAGGCAATGTGCTACTATATTGATTATCTCACTTCTCGTGCAGAAAACGGCATATTGAACTTCGGCCTTGGTGACTGGTATGACTACCAAGCAAACGAAGCTGCGGGTTTCTCAAAGAACACACCCGTGCCTCTCGTAGCCACAGCTCATTACATCCTCGACCTCCAGCTCATGATTAAGGCATCAGCAATGATGGAACAAGCATCAAAGCCTGAATCAGAGTCAAAGTCAATCCTTGATGAGCAAAAGTTTTCTGATCTTTTAGAAAAGACCATCGACGCCTTCAACGCAAAGTTCTTCCACGCAGATTCATGCTATTACGGCAATAATTCCCAATGCTCTAACGCACTTCCTCTATACCTCGGCATCTGTCCAAAAGGTACAGAGGATAAGGTTTACGCCAATCTCATTTCCAGTCTCTATTCCTCTGCCATCATTCCCGACACTTCTCCGTCTGGCAAGCCTACAGCAACCACCGTTCCCATCGCTTCTCCGTCGGGAAAACCTCGTCTCACGACGGGCGATGTCGGCAACCGCTATCTCATTCAGACCCTGTCTCAAAAAGGGGATGACAAAATTGTCTATGACATGTTCAACCATTACGAGACTCCGGGCTACGGTTTCCAGATTTCGCAAGGCATGACAACCCTTACAGAGCAATGGAATCCACAATACGGAACATCTCTCAATCACTTCATGATGGGACATCTCGACGAATGGCTTTTCGCATCGATGGCTGGCATTCGCAATGCCCCTGGCACATATGGCCTTCGCGACATCATCATCAAGCCTTTCTTTGCCGATGATGCTCAGGAAGTATATGCAGAAACAGCTAATCTTTACGGTAAAATCTCCGTAAAAGCCACGCCAACGGAAGCTGATGTTTATATTCCTGTAGGCTGCAAAGCAACAGTTATATTGCCTGGCAAAACCTTCAAGGTTAGCAGTGGAACGCATAAACTTACCACAATTAAGCAATAAATATGTATTTTCGCTCGCTTAATCGTAACTTTAACTTGTGTTATAGTTACTAACGCTCGGAAAAACTCAAATAAATTTGGTTTTTCGCTCACTTAATCGTAACTTTGCACGCTCAAAATCTCAAATTGAAAATCGTCAAATCATCAAATTGCCCAATCGACAAATGAAATTATGAAAAAGTTCATCTCTTTCTTGCTCCTTTTCGGCTGTCTTTCATGCCAAGGAAACAACAGTAAGAACACAACAACAATCGATTCTACAACTGCAAATGTCAGTGAATCAGCAAATCAGCAGATCAGCAAATTGTCCAACGACACCATCTCACTTGCTCTCACAGGTGATGTTATGATAGGAACATCCTACCCTACTCCACGCATACCTGCTAACGATGCAAAGAATGTATTCGACGACGTTAAGGAACTCCTCATCAATGCAGATATCGCCGTAGGCAATCAGGAAGGAGCTCTCTCTGATGGAGGTAAATGTACCAAAGGCTCTGGCCCTAACTCATTCGCATTCCGTACTCCTACTCGCCTTACTGGCAATCTCAAGGATGCCGGTTACGACTACCTCGGCATAGCAAACAATCACGCTAACGACTTCGGCCCTGAGGGTGCTCGTGACACAGAACGTACTCTTGATAGCCTTGGCATTGCCTATTCTGGTTTCAAAGGCCACAAGCCTTTCGCTATCATTGAGCGTGCAGGAAAGAAGATTGGCTGCATGGCTTTCGGCCAGAATTCATATTCTATGCGCAACACAGAGTATGACCTTCTTCGCAAGACTATAGCAGACGCAAAGAAGGCTGGCGCTGAAATCATCATTGTTTCTATGCATGGAGGCGCAGAAGGCAAGAGCATGCGCCACATCCCTCGCACAGGTCATGAAACCTTCCTTGGCGAAGACCGCGGAAATCTACGTGAGTTTGCACACATCGCAATCGATGCTGGAGCCGATGTTGTATATGGACATGGTCCTCATGTCACTCGTGCCGTTGAACTCTACAAAGGTCATTTCATCGCTTACAGCCTAGGTAATTTCGCCACTCCATACGGAATGAGCCTTTCTGGCATTAGCGGATATGCTCCAGTGGTAACTATCAATATCAACGGCAATGGAGAGTTCATTGATGGCAAGATTCATTCTTTCATCCAGCAGCCTGGTGTCGGTCCTAGAAAAGACCCATCAAATTCCGTTGCACGTGAGATGCGTGAGCTCACTCTCAGCGACATGGACGACCTCCAGATTGACATTGACATGGAAGGAAACATCACAAAGAAATAGCCACCGTTCCCCAGCCGTTCTCGGCTGGGCTAAACATTAATACAAACAATGAAAAAACTTATTCTCGCAGCTGTTGCTGCCATTTCAATGACAACACCGACACTTGCACAGTCGCAGTCAGGTCTCGCTATCGAGAACATCGACCGCTCTGTACGCCCACAGGACAACTTTGACCAGTTCGCTAACGGCATCTGGAAGAAGAACAACCCATGTCCTGCAGCTTATTCACGCTACACAATGTTCGACGTTCTTCGCGACAACAACGACAAGAAGAACACAGAAATCATGAATGAGCTCAAGACAAAGACATTCGCTTTCGGTACAAACGAGCAGAAAATCTCTGACTATTACAAGCTCTCTATGGATTCTGTTCGCCGTAATGCTGAAGGAACAAAACCTGTTCAGCCACTCATCAAGGAGATTGAGGCTGCTAAGACCGTTGCAGAACTCAAGGCATTCTGGGAGAAGCATCCGTTCCTCAGCTACGGTTCACTCTATGGCGGTGGCTTCGGCGCTGACTCAAAGAACTCTGAGTGGAACATCTTCCACGCTTCTGGCGCTGGTCTTTCACTCGGACAGAAAGAGTATTACACAGAGCAGACAAAGGACGCAAAGGACATTCGTGCAAAGTTCAAGAAGCACATGGAGCGCATGTACAAGATCTATGGCATAAAGGACGGTAAGAAGAAGGCACAGCTTGTTTATGACCTTGAGATGCTCATCGCAGACCACTCTATGACTCAGACAGAGCGTCGTGATGTAGAAAAGCTCTACAACAAGATGACTATGGAAGAGTTCAAGCAGAAGTGGCCAAATGTTGACATCACAGCTTCAATGAAGCGTCATGGCGTTTCTGACTATTGCATGAAGGAAGTCATCGTTGGCAACCTCCGCTATTTCGATTGGATCAACGCGTACGAGCCAACAATGTCAGTAGAACTCCTTCGCGCTTATATGGAGTGGGACCTCATTTCCGGTACTGCTTCAATGCTCAGCGATGAAGTTAACGAAGCAAACTTTGACTTCTACGGTAAAGTCCTTGAAGGCAAGACTGAGCAGAAGCCTCGTTGGCAGCGTTGCCTCGCTCAGGTAAACGGTGCTTTCGGCGAACAGATTGGTAAGATGTATGTTGAGAAGTATTTCCCAGAGAGTAGCAAGAAGCGCATGGAAACTCTCGTTTCAAACCTTCAGAAAGCTCTTGGCATTCGCATTATCGAGCAGGATTGGATGTCAGCCGCCACAAAGTACGCCGCTATCCAGAAGCTCTCTACTTTCCGCGTGAAGATTGGTTATCCAGACAAGTGGGAAGACATCTCTGAGATCACTATCGATCCAAAGAAGTCTTTCATTGAGAATGCCCAGGCAGTCTCTGAATACAAGACAAAGGATTATCTCCGTCGCACTGCAGGCAAGAAGGTTGACCCAACTGAGTGGCACATGACTCCTCAAACAGTAAACGCTTACTACAACCCAACAACAAACGAAATCTGTTTCCCTGCCGGTATTCTCCAGCCACCTTACTTCAACCCAGAGGCTGACGATGCTGCAAACTACGGTGCCATCGGCGTTGTTATCGGTCATGAGATGACTCACGGCTTCGACGACAAGGGTTCTCTATACGACAAGAACGGCAACATGAGTGCTTGGTGGCAGCCATCTGACCGCGAAGCATTCCAAAAGAAGGCAGACTTCTACGCAAGCTACTTCGATACTGTTGACGTTCTCCCTGGCTTGAAGAGCAACGGTAAGATGACAAACGACGAGAACCTCGAGGACCACGGCGGTGTTATGGTTGCAATGGAAGCTCTGAACATCGCAATGAAGGAAAACACACTAGCTGATGCAGACAGTTTCACACCAATGCAGCGCTTCTTCCTCGCTTATGCTGGTGTTTGGGCAGGCAACTGGACAGAACAAGGTCTCAAGTTCCTCCAGAAGAACGATGTTCACTCTATCGGTTTCATCCGCGTGAATGACGCACTCCGTCACCTTGACGAGTTCTACAAGGCATTCGACGTTAAGGAAGGCGACGGCATGTACCTCGCGCCAGAAAAGCGTCTCAAGCTTTGGTAATAACAGACAGTTAACATACACGCAAAAAGACACTTACTCCGCAACTCCTCCTTATATATAATAAAGGTGGAGTTGCGGAGTTGTCGTTATATATAATCACAAAAATCAATATAGAGACGCATTTTTTTTAGGAAACAGTTGTTGTTTCACATTTTATTCGTAAATTTGCAGCCGGATTTGGTACCGATCGACGTTTTGCGCCGTGACGTTTAATAGGGAAACAGGTGAAAGTCCTGTACAGTCCCGCTGCTGTAACCTCTATTATTGCTTCCATACATACACCACTGAGAACGTCATAATTAATAATTATCAATTAATCATTATTTCTCGGGAAGGGTGTGGAAGAGGAGGAAGTCAGAAGACCTGCCAACATCATCAGAAAATCCTCAGCGTGCTCGTGGGTTAGGCGCTAGAGGAAGACAATCATTTATTTTTATTACAAGTAATGAAACGAAAGTTTTCGTTTCTGTCATTGCTGTGCGTCCTATTTTTAACCATTTCAACGGAAGCATACGCAGACAGAGAGGTGAAGCAACCAGTCTTCGGCAAACAAGTCATAACAGTTGCCGAGGACGAGGTAATCACATTCGTCGATCCTAAGGGCGACACGGATTACACAGGACAGACTTCCGAGAACTGTCAGGGCATGACAGTCTTCAAGCCTGCTGTTGAAGGCAAGTCCGTACAGATTGTCTTCGAGTACATGAACATGGGCGGTAGCGGAAGCTATTATTCCGTAGCCAATGTTTACAACGGCAACCCTGATGCTGACAACTCATTCACATGGGCTACAAGCACATCTACCGTTCCTACAAGCTACAGCGCTTCGGTATTGCCTTCAGGCGACATTCTCCGCGCTTATCCTAACGAAAGAAACAAGACCTACGAGAACGAGACCTACTTCTCCATAAGTAGCGACGGCGTGCTCTCCGTGGGTTTCGCTTATCGCTACGCCTACAGCTGCAAAGGCTGGAAGGCTAAGGTGAAGCTTGTTGCGCTCAACAACATGCAGACAAAGGGTGCTGCTGCCGACTACAGCGCAGTTCCTACATCAGTGAAATCAAAGCAGAACGTAGCTCTCGCAGGGTTCAATGTTACCACTGAGGGCGTGATGAATGCAGACAATCTCACTGGCGTAAAGGTGAAGTTTGCAAAGAACGAGGGCGTTGTTACCCCTTCTGCTCTCAAACTTTTTGATGCAAGTGGCAATGACCTTAATGCAACCATTGCTGCTGATGGCGAGAACCATTTGCTCACAGTGAACAAGGCTCTCGTTGAGGGCAAGAACAATTTCCTCATCAAGGGCGATTTCCTTGGCACTGCGGAGATAGGCGCAAAGGTGCAGCTCGACGTTCTCGGCGTGACAACAACAGCCATGCCAGACGGCGTAACTCCTTTCACTTCAGCAGAATCCGTGGAATTGGTAAACCCTGCACTCGTGCTGATGTCTTCCACTCCGCAGACCGTTACCGTAGGCGACACACCTCTTGCATTCTTTGACGAAGGTGGTGCTGACGGCAAGATCAAGCAGAATGTAAACGGAACCATTACTTTCGTTCCTGCCACTCCAGGCAAGAAGGTGATGATTGACGTGACAAAGATGAACATCTGGCTCGGCTCATACTATGTTCAGGAATTCCGTATTTACAACGGCACTGAAGTAAAGGCAGACAAGCTCATCAAGACTCTCAATGACAAAGAGACAGGCGTTATCCGCTCTACTAGCGAGGATGGTTCACTTACCGTGAATCTTTTCGCTAACACTTCTGCCACAACATACGAAAACGACGGTTGGGAGGCAACAGTTTCTCAGTTTACTCCACAGGCTATGACCGTAGAGGAGCTTGCCGTTGAAGCTGCCTCTACTGCAACTTGCTCTGCTGGTGACGATGCAGAAATGCTCAAGGTTACAATCCTTACAGAGAACACAGAACCTGCACTCGTGCCAAGTTCATTCTCTGTTGACTGCGGCGAGAACTACGCTCTCGTATCAAAGGTAGCAATATACAGCACCGGAACTTCCGGCACTTACGCTGCAACAAAGAAGATTGGCGAGGCAGATGTTACTGCACAGAATGTGACTGTTCCTGTTTCAAATGCAGTTTCTCTCGTTGAGGACAACAACTACTTCTGGGTAACCTACACACTCTCTACAACAGCAAAGAGCGGAAAGAAGGTTAGCGCTAAGCTTGCCAACGTGAAGTTCACAAACGATGCTACCGTAAATAACGAGATCAATACTGCCATTGAGCGTGAAATCAAGAACATTGCAATCGCAACAGAAGGCACAAAGACCGTTATGGTTGACGGCACTTTCGGACTCCAGAGCGAGCAATATCCTACTAATGCAAACTACACTGCTCCAGGTACCACAGACCGCATCGTGGTCTTCAAGCCTGCAAACGAAGGAAATGTCTGCGAGATTGAGTTCTCTAAGTTCGAAATCTATTATGCCTCTTCAAGCTATGGCACAAAGGCAAAGTTCCAAATCTATAGCGGCGAAGGCACAAAGGGCGAGAAGCTCTATGAAGTGACTGCTCCTACATCAGGTTCATACAACACTACTGGTCCTGGCGATAAGCTCCGTTCTACAAGTGCTGACGGTGCAATCACCGTGGTTTACAACCCTAACACTTCTTCTTACTACTATTGCGGCGAAGGCTTCACAGCCAATGTTTCCGAATACAAGACAAAGGCTATGGAGTATGAAGAGACAACTGTTGCACAGACTTCAAGTGACGTTGTTGCCGTTGGTGCAAAGAACCAGGCATTGCTCACACTGAACGTAAAGACTTCCGGCACAAACAATCCTCTCACACTCTCCAAGGTAAATGTTGATCTCAAGGATCTCCAGCAGAACATTGCTGCCGTTAAGCTTTACGCTGTAGGCAAGACAGACGCTGATCCTGCTGCTGACGCTACTCCAGTCGCAACAGCCACAGTCAGTGAGAGTTCCGCTCTCACCCTCACTCTTGCAGAGCCTCTTGAACTCAAGGAAGGCGACAACTATCTCCGTCTCACTGCCGACGTGGCAGAAGATGCTGTTGCAGACGCAAAGGTTGACGCAAAGGTTGTCTCTCTCACAATCGGTGGCGAAGACAAGGCTATCGAAGCTGGCGACCCTGACGGCGAGCGTACTGTGAAGTATATGTATCTCCTCCAGTCAGGCGACAATGGTGAGGTAACTATCGGCGACAACACGATTATGTTCTACGACGATGGTGGTGCCGAGAAGGATGCTTCACGCAACTTCACTGGTCAGGTAACATTCGTGCCAAACGCTGCAGACAAGGCTATCAAGTTCGTATTCAAGTCTTCTTCTTTCGGCAACTACTCTGACCACCTTTATATATATAATGGTGCAGAAGCAAAGACATCGGCAGATGTTGAGGTCGGCATGTACGATGCAGCACCAGAAATGTTCATCTCTGAGAGCGCAGACGGCAAACTGACAGTCAAGTTCACCACAGCTTCTTCTACTACATCTATCACAAACTTCGCCATCGAGGTTTCTGCTTACCAGAAGCAGTCTCTCGCAGTGGCAAGCATCACGACGGAAGACATCTCTGACGCAGAGACTCTCAAGGGTGCACAGGATGTGAAGATGCAGAAGATTGCCATCGAGGCAGCTGGCGACATGAACGACATCAAGCTTTCTGCTGTAAATGTAAATGCTACCAACGCAGAAGCCATCAGCAAGGTAAAGATTTATGCTACAGACACTTACAATACATTCTCAGCAACGAACCTCATTGGCGAGGCTGACGCTGCCGGAAACATTGCTATTGACTACACCATCAACAAGCGTGGCACTTACTATCTTTGGGTAACTTGCGACATAGCTTCTGATGCAACTATTGGCAACAAGCCTTCTGCTTCCGTTACTGCAATCACTGCAAACGGAGAGGAAGTTACTGTTGCTGAGCCAAGCACTTCAACCATTGAGGTTGTCAGCGGCAAGAGCGGAACTATCGAGGTTGGTCCTGGTACAGCATATCCTACAATCCAGAGTGCAATCAACTCTATCGCCATCGGCGTAGAAGGCCCTGTAGTCCTCTCCGTTAAGAAGGGCAAGTACAACGAGCGTCTCATGATTCCTGCCATCAAGGGTGTTTCGGCCACAAATACCGTTACCATCCAGAGCGAGACAGGTCTTCGTGGCGATGTGGAAATCTATCACGACTCTTACACTTCTCCTGCATACGGTGAAACTGGTTATGGTGTAGTAACATTCGACAATGCGAACTACATCACACTCAAGGATGTTACCGTAAAGACAGAGGATCCAAGTTATAAGGGCGTTGTCTATGTGCGCAATGCAAGCCGCCATATCACTATCGATGGTTGTTATCTCTCTGCTCCTACGACTACCCAATACTCTGAGGGCGACATCAACATCATCGGTCACTATGTTGACAACTCAAAGGATGCTGACGGCAATTACCTCTGCAACAATAACAACGACTACCTCACCATCAAGAACAACATCATTGAAGGTGGCTACATCGGCATAAGCATGGGTGGTACAAGCTATGTTGCTCTGCCTAAGGAAGTCGGTGGCGTAATCGAAAACAACATCATCCGCGGCTGGGGTTCAAAGGGTATCTATGTAATGGAAGAACTCGGTGCCAAGGTTAACGGCAACAAGGTCTATAACGTGGAATACACTGCAAGCTCAGCTCTCGGTCTTGACATGCAGGTTGGCGAGGACAACACTCTCCCTGTAGAGATTAACCACAACACATTCTACATTGCAGCAAGCAATACTGCAAGCGCAATGTCATTCCGCAAGCTTATTGGTACTGCCGAGAATCCTGTCAGTGTTGCTTACAATGAGATTCGCGTGGTATCAAAGTACTCTGCAAACTTCGGTGTGAAGTTCTCTAACGGAAACGTGAAGAACGTGAACTTCGACCACAACTCTATCCGCGTAACAAACGCACAATATCCTGTCAGCGATGGTGCTACAGGTCTTTGGTTCTCATCTACTCTCACTGACGGCGCTGCTGCCAATGTGAATGTAACAAACAATATCGTTGCAAACGAGGCTACAGGCTTCGCCGTAAACCTCTACAACGATGGCAATCTTGACGCTATCAAGTTCGCAAACAACACTCTCTACACTGCCGGCGCAACATTCGCTCGTGCTTCTTCTGGCACAACAATGGACTACGCAGCATGGACAACAAAGACTGGCGAGACTGGTGGCGAGAACACTCTCGTAACATTCAAGGACGAGTTCCGTCTCTTCCCTGCTGCTGAGGTTGGCGACCGCGGTTGCTTCCCTTACGATGCTACTCAGACTGCAGCCACTCATGCTGAAGGCGATCCTGCATTCGACGAGGAAATGGGCGGTGGCGACATCACAGAGCCAACAAATCCAGAACTCCTTGTAGATGCTGAATACGAACTCCCTCTCGGTGAAGAAGCACTGCTCTACGCAGTTCTCACTGAAGGTACCGCTCCTTACACTGTAACATGGAAGAACGGCAAGAACACAGTCATCAAGACAGAAACTCTTGAAGCACTTCCAGAGGATTTCGTGACTTGCACAATCACTCCACAGGAGAACATGGACTACACTGTAAGCGTTGTCGATGCTAACCTCAAGGAAGTTTCTGCAACTATCCGCGTCATCACTACAGGTGCTCCTGTTGTGGCAACATTCGAGAATCTCTATCTCGACAGTGAGAGAGAATTCTCTGGTATCTACGAACTTGAGGACGAAGATGATTACTTCCGCGAAACAACATTCGTCAATGGTTCATACTCATTCTATCAAGGAACATGGCCTGATTATGACTCTTGGTGGGGCATCGGTTATTCTAACCATACTTCTACCGACTACTCAAGCCTCGACGATCAGTTCAACAGTTGTGTTGGCACAGGTGTAAACGGTTCTGAGAACTATGCTGTAGCTTACTACATGGAATATATGGGACCTGGCTACGAGCCATCTGTAACCATTACAAACAAGCCACAAGGCGACGTTGTTCCAGGTATGTATGTTACAAATACAGCTTACGCAGTAAACTCAATGGAGAATGGTGATGATGTGGCAAATAAGTTTGCTTACGGCGACTGGTTCAAGCTCACTGCTACTGGATATGACGCAAACGACGAGGAGACAAATTCTGTCGATTTCTACCTTGCTGATTTCCGCAGCGACAATGCTGCAGAGCGTTATATCGTGAAGGATTGGCAGTATATGGACCTCTCCGTTCTCGGCACTGTGAAGAAGATCGTCTTCACAATGAGCAGTTCGGACAACAGCACTTGGGGCATGAACACTCCTGCTTACTTCGCATTCGACAACTTCGGTGCTTCTCGCATTCAGCTTGCCGACAAGACTGAATACACAGCCACAGAAGATGCCGACTATGATCTTCTCACCTACACTCGCACATTTGGCACCACAAAGTGGCAGCCTCTCTATGTGCCATTCGTTTCTTCACGTGAAGCATGGGGAGAAAATGTGGACATTGCAGAAATGACTTCAAAGGGTAATGAATATGTTATTGTAACATTACTTGCAGAAGATGCTACTGTAGAAGCTCACACTCCATACTTCATTCGTGCTAAGCAGGCAGGAAGCATTGAGGTAAATGTTGCAGATGCTACTCTCAAAGCAGTACCTGTTTCTACAGAAACATCTATTGAAGGCATCACGTTCACAGGTGTATATTCTGCTACTACTATTCCTTCTGGCAACAATGTTCTTCACAAGGGCGAGATCATGACAAACAACAATGCCTATAATCTCGAACCTATGCGCTGGTACATCAGTGGCGCACCTGCCGGAGCAAAGATGCAGATCATTATGGAAGACGAAGAAACAAACGCTATACATAACGCTAACGCTTCTGCTTCTGATCACGACATCTACGACGTGAATGGTGTTAAGCAGTCTGCTATCCAGCGTGGTGTGAACATCATCCACAAGGCAGACGGAACAGTTGTTAAAGTTCTTAAGTAATTAATGTAGGGCGAGGATTTCCGAGCCGCAATACAACTTACAATGAAAAAAGCATATATAAAACCAGAAATAGAAGTCATTAAGCACTCTCCTATTCTCATGGCTGCCGAAAGCATTCCATGGAAGCAGACCACTGACGACACTTCTGCTGAAGAGGCAAAGCGATTCAACGGTCTGTTCGATGATGACTTTGACGTCGAGCAATAATAACCCCTGAATATCAAGTAGGGCGAGGATTTTACACGTCCCGCCCTACTTTTGCTAAATTTATTTCTTTTTTCGGTTCCTTAATCGTAACTTTGCAGCCAAAACAGCAATAAACTAACGTAAACCAAAAATGAGAAAAATACTCTCCACAGTCATCGTATCGTGCCTTGCCTTATTCTATGCTCATGCTCAGGAGAAAATCGTTCTTCTGAACGAAGGCATTTGGCAGGCAGACAATGGCACCATCACCTATTTTGAGGACGGCAAGGTTGTCAGCAACAAGTGGTATCGTGACAAAAATGGCAGCAAGATTGGCGATACCCCTAATGACATCATCCAAATCAATGACAACCTCATCGCCATTGCAGTAAACTGGTCAAACATCATCCAGTTCATCACTCCAGAAGGCAAGGCTGTTGCTGCCACGGAAGATGTGCCAAACAACCGCAAACTCGCCTCCGACGGAGATTATCTCTATGTCACCAGCTACGGCCATGAGTGTGGCACCATCAACGGCATGAAGGAATTTACAAAAGGTTTTGTGGCAAAAATCAACTGCAAGACATTCAAAGTTGTCGATGCCGTTGAAGTAGGCTACGAACCAGAAGGAATAGCCCTTTACAACGGCCATCTCTTCGTGGCAAACAGCGGTGGCTATTCTAATTTAGAAAAAGACCATGAATACGAAAGCACTGTGAACATCATTGACTGCAAGACAATGCAAATCGTCAAGACCGTTGATACAGGCTGCATCAATCTCTTCGGCGGAATGTCACTAAGCGGCAAATATCTGCTCATCAATTCTGCTGGAGATTACGACAACCAGGCAGGATGCTCCGTGCTTATGGATTGCGAGAAGGCATTGAATGGCGAGAATTGTTTCAAGGTCCTTGATGTTGTTGCAACCTATATCACAAAGAATCGCGAAGGAAGGTTCCTCACTATAGGCTCTGATTACTCGTACCTTAGTGGTGGTTACGAACTAAGCTATTGCACAATAAATCCTGAGGAAGCATACGGGAATGGCAATGTGCAACAGTCTCTTCCAGGCACCCTTGCTTCAGACATAGAGAACATGAAATCTCCTTACTCCATATATGTAAACCCTTACACAGGCTACATCTACGCCACTGATGCAAGCTCTTACGCTGACGGTGGTAAACTCTATCAGTGGTCGCCTGAAGGCAAACTTCTTGGCTCTCACAAGGTTTACATTAACCCAGGACATTTCCTTGCCCTCCCACCTGACGGTCATTACACTGGCATTGAAGAGCTGACCTTAAGTCAGAGAAAAAATCATAGTCAATATAATATTGCTGGTCAGAGAGTTGGAAGCGGTTACAAAGGAATCATTATCCGAGACAAGAAGAAGATTTTCATGAAATAACTCCACTAGAAATAATCAATAAAATAACCCATAAAACAATGAAAAGAATCAATGCGCTCGTGCTCATGATGCTTATGTGCATCAGCAGCATGTTTGCAGCTCAGGTCACAGTGAAGATGAACTCCACTTCACGCACCATGAAGCTCGTGAACAAGGCTACAGGAGCAACGGTTTCCGTAGGCGACCCGACAAGCTACGCCTACACTTTCACGGCAGATGCTGGCACTTACATTCTTACCAGCTATGCAAGCGATGACACTACCGTCAACGGTACCTTAGAAATCAATGTCACAGACGAATCTGAGCAGACTTTCACTGTACAGACTTGTACTGCCTACGCCACAAACAAGAATGCCGACAACTCTGCTTGGGAGTACGGCAAAGACTACACGATTGATGTCGCTGTTTCTGGCAAGGATGGAAGTTCTCGCGTCATTACTCTTGGCAATAGCACTACTGCCGGTCGCAAGACTTTCAATGTTCTCAATGGCGACAGCTACATTGCCTCTTTCGTTCCATCTGACGCTCATGCCGCAGAAGGTTATCTCCCTCTCGAAAAGACAGGTACCGTTACTGCTAACCCTACCATCAGCGGCGCTATTCCTATGGGTGCAAACCTCGTTGTTACAGCACCTTCTGACGCTCTGTTCGTCTTGGCTACAAAGTCAACTTATTTCGTTGACTACAAGACAGTTGAGCCTAAGAGCGTTGCCGAAGAAGGCGCAAACAAGGTTTACACATACTACCTTGCTGACGCTCAGCAGTACAACTACCGCACTTGGAAAGAAGGTGGCGTAACAAATGCTGGTGTTATCAAAATGTTTGCAGACGAGGCAAAGCGTCCTTCGCTAAACTTCACTTCTGATGATTACGCAACTATCAGTCCTTCATATATTGATCGCGATGTTACAAGCAACAGCAAATACAATGTTGCAGACATCTTCGTGAACATCAACGAGCGCGGTCATCTCAAGCTCAATCAGGGCGACACTTTCGATGCCATGGCTTACCGTTCATGGGAAGTCGTTGACGGCATCACATCAAACTATTTCGTTGAACCTGACTATCATTACACCGTTCTCAACCTCAACGGCGAGAAGGACAACAGCGTCATCACAGTAGAGCAAGGTCAGGCTGGCTCACACTGGGCTACACTCAACGCTGTTGGCAACGGTACTGCCATCGTGCTCGTAACCTATGACGCTCTCGTGGCAAACCAGTACACGGATGCCACAAAGAAAGATATGACTGGCGGTCAGAACTGGAGTGCAATTTGGCCAGAGAACACAGCTGCTTACGTCGTAACCGTTGGTCAGCCTTCTACTGCAATCAAACCTAACATGACTGTCAATGCCGACAAGAACCCAACAAATCTCAAGCTTGCTGGCGACAATATAGATGCCGAGTGCGACGTTTTCTATTACCTCAAGGGCGAGGCGGGCTATGAGTACACTTTCACTCCTGAAGGCGTTGAAAAGGTTGAGGTAGCCTACCCTACTATCGGCGCTCAGATGGCAACTTACAATGGCTTTGCCGCTGATGGCGTTACAAAGAATGAAGACGGCAGCTACACCGTTCTTCTTAAGCAGGGCCGTCAGATTGTGAAGCTTACTGACGCAAGCGGAAACAGCGAGTATCAGGTGCTCACAGCAAAGGAAGTTGAATACACAATCTCAAACCTCACAAACACTGAGAGCAAAACATTCGCTGCTGGCGATAAGGTTGCTGTTTTGTTCAACACTCTCTATCACCCTGCAAACAAGCTTGCCGGTATCCATAATTTCAATGCAATCATTGAATACGGTAACCTTCCTGAAGGCGTCAAGGCTGTCAAGGGAACTGCAAATCAGTATCAGTTTGCTGCCACAGAAAAGGCTCAAACTTACACATTCACACTCCCAGCAGAATGGGACGGCGAGACTCCTCTCACTATCAGTGGCGGTGCTCTTCGTCTTGGTGGGTTTGGAGACCCAATTGGCAACCATCGCGGAACTTCTCGCGCTAATGGTCGCAACGCAAACTTCACAGCCGTACAGAACACTTCTCTCCTTTGCGTTCTTCCTGAGATTGTCATCGAGAACGTACCAGCAACTCCAGCCGTAGCCGACTTCGAGGACATAGAAGTTGACGCTACAGGTATCTATCAGCCAGAAGACGAGGAAGACGAGACTTGCTACTGGAACTCTGGCGACTACACATTCTCTACTTACACTGACGATTGGGGCACTAAGTACTACTACGACTTCACGGTTACAAACTCTACATCCGCTACATATTCAGGACTTGCCGACCAATACAACTCTGCTGCAGGTGGCGCAAAGAGCGGCAGCAACTACGCTGTTTGGTACGACAACTTCTATGGCGGTGAGGGCATCTATATGCCTGATGCCATGAAGCCAACAGGTTTCTATGTTACAAACACAGCTTGGGTTGTTGATGCTATCCTCAAGGGCGACAAAATGTCTGTTGAGGAAGACGGAACAAAGGGACAGCCTTTCGGTTACAACGGCAAGGAGGACAAGCTCACTCTCGTTGTAATAGGCTATGACGAAGAGATGGAAGAAACCGGTAAGGTGGAATATACCCTTGCTGAGGTTAAGGATGGCAAGCTTTACTATGTCAAGGATTGGCGTTGGGTTGACCTCACTTCTCTCGGCGACAATGTTATCAATGTACAGTTTGCAATCAACTCAACAAAGGTTAGCGATTACGGCGTAACCACACCGACATACTTCTGTATGGACGACTTCGGTGGCATAGCTCCTGAGAAGGATGCTGAGATGGCAGTGGTAGAAATTGATCCTGCTACGGCTATCAATTCAATGCAGAACGCAGAGAGCGGAAAACAGAACATCTACAACCTCAACGGTATTCGCGTAAACGAGAACTTCAAGGGAATCGTTATCAAGAACGGCAAGAAAGTCACTAAGAAGTAAATCTTCAATATATAACACTATCTTCCTTTTCTAACAATGAGGACATCCTGAACCAAAACATCAGGATGTCCTTTTTATTGATTTAATACTTTGTCACTGTATTTCCTAGATTTAGACTTTTTTTTCCTAGACTTAGATATTATATCTCCAGCAGTTGCGCAGCATAACTCCAAGGGAAACGCTTCAAAAAATGCATTTTTTGAGACGTTTCTCTTTACTTTAAACACCATTTTCCTTTACTTTACATATCGTTTTCGTTTACTTTATTATCACTCACACACCGGCTGATTTTCCTTCATATCAAGGGATTTTTTCATTTCCTTCTATGTAATAATATCAAGAAAAAATAGTTTTCTCTGCATTATTCTTCATAGTCTATATTAAATAATTAAAATTTATGTAAATTTGCGCACTAATTATGGAGTTAAAAAAGTCACAAAAATACGACCTTGAGCGTACGCGTCCGCTTCGCTTCATGCTCATCTTCATGAGTATGGTCGCCCTGTCGGTAATCATCATGCTCTCGCCTATCATGATAAGCTCCATAATGAACCTCCAGAGCAGTCTTGACGATGAGGTAATAGAAGACCTAAACATCGACTTCAAGGAGGAGGACGAGATGATACAAGCCATTCAGACGGAAACGCAAGACGAGGTTACCGAAATCATCAAGCCGGTGGAAACCGTGACTGAGGCCATCGACCCTCCTGAGGAACAGCCTACAGACCTTGAGGCTTTTAAGGAACAAATCGTGGAAACGGAAACACCTCAGGAAGAACAGAAAACGGAACTGGAAGACGACGCTCCGATGCAAGAGGCTGAGGACGCCAAGCCGATAGCAAACCCTGAGCAGGAGGACCTTGAGAAGTCGCAGATGCTTCCGGAATATCCGGGCGGTATGTCGGAACTCGTTGTATGGTTGAACAAGAACCTGAAGTACCCGCAGTCAGCTATCAGTCGAAAGCTCAAGGGCGAGGTGGAAGTAGCATTCTTCATAGAGAAGGACGGCACATGCACAGACTTCAAAGTGGTAAAATCAGCCAACACGCTATTCGACGAAGAAGCCCTCCGCGTATGCAAGATGATGCCGAAATGGAAGCCTGGAAAGATAAAGGGCAAGATTGTCCGCACATACTTCGTCATACCAGTAAACTTCCAGCCGCTGTAGGAAACTGTGTCCAACGATTCTCCGTTGGGTTCCAAAACAAACAAAAACGCCAATATGAACAATACTTCATCAAACTTCCTTTCACTCTTCGAGAGCTACCTTGCCTCTTCGGAGATACACAAGGAGCCACAGGGCATCTATGACCCGATAAACTATGTCCTCTCAATGGGTGGCAAGCGCATTCGTCCGGTACTTATGCTCCTCGCCTACTCGCTATATAAGGACAACGCGCAAGAGATCCTGCCTGCCGCTCTCGCCATAGAGACTTACCATAACTACACGCTCCTACATGACGACGTCATGGACAAGGCAGATGTTCGACGTGGCAAGCCTACGGTTCACAAGAAATGGAACGAGAACGCAGCTATCCTTTCCGGCGATTCCATGCTCGTGCTTGCTTATCAACGTATGCTTGAACTGAAGAACCCACGCATGAAGGAAGTGCTCGACCTCTTCACGACAACAGCTCTTGAAATAGGTGAAGGCCAGCAGTACGACCTTGAGTTTGAGACTCGCATGGACGTAAAGGAGGAGGAATATATTGAGATGATACGTCTTAAGACATCCGTTCTCCTTGCTTGCGCATTAAAGATTGGTGCCATCCTTGCCAATGCACCTAAGGAAGACTGCGACAAGCTCTATGACTTTGGTATCAATATGGGCTTGGCATTCCAGCTTCAGGACGATTACCTTGATGTCTATGGAGATTTCAAGACATTCGGTAAGGCTATCGGTGGCGATATTCTTTGTGATAAGAAGACATTCATGCTCATCAACGCCATAAACAAGGCTGACGGCTTTGATTTCGGCAAGGAGTATGACACGCCGCAGGAGAAGATCTCTGCCGTTACAAACCTCTACAACGAGCTCGGCATAGACAGCCTTGCCCAGGAGAAGATAGAATACTACTTCCGTCTCGCACGCAAGAATCTCGACGAGGTATCTTTGGCAAACGAAACAAAGCAGCCTCTCTATAACTATCTCAACGAAATGCTCAAACGCGAGAAGTAAGTCAAAGTCACAGTTTAAGTCAAAGTCAATACATGAAATACGACGAAGCTCTTCAAGAGATCCAGCGCATAGTCATGGAACTTGAAAATAATCCGACTGACATAGAGTCGCTCACAGAGAAGCTTAAACATGCTCATGAACTTATCAAACTCTGCAAGGACAAGCTCACAAAGACTGACGAAGAAATCAAGAAGTTCATGAAAGCTGAATAATTAAAAAACTAAAAAACACAAAAAGCATATAACTACGATTATGAAAGAACTTGATTGGGCCAACATTGGCTTCGGTTATCGCAAGACCGACTACAACGTACGCTGCTACTATCGCAACGGAGAATGGGGCGAAATAGAAGTTTGCTCTGAGGAAACAATCCCTATGCACATGGCTGCCACTTGTCTCCACTACGGACAGGAATGTTTCGAAGGACTCAAGGCTTACCGCTGTCCAGACGGAAAGGTACGCGTATTCCGTACTGATGAGAACGCAGCTCGTATGCAATCTACATGTCGCGGCACACTCATGCCTGAGCTCCCTACAGAGAAGTTCAACGAGATGGTGGATAAGGTTGTTCGCCTCAACGAACGTTTCATCCCACCATACGAGAGTGGCGCTACTCTCTATATCCGCCCTCTCCTCATCGGCACAAGTGCACAGGTAGGCGTTCATCCTTCTGAGGAATACCTCTTCCTTATCTTCGTAACTCCAGTAGGCCCATACTTCAAGGGCGGTTTCTTCGCTAACCCATACGTTATCATCCGCGAGTTCGACCGTTCAGCTCCTCTCGGAACTGGTATCTACAAGGTTGGTGGTAACTACGCTGCTTCTCTCCAGGCAAACAAGAAGGCTCACGACATGGGCTATGCTTGCGAGTTCTATCTCGACGCAAAGGAGAAGAAGTATATCGATGAAGCTGGTGCAGCTAACTTCTTCGGTATCAAGAACAATACATACGTTACCCCAAAGTCAACTTCTATCCTTCCTTCCATCACAAACAAGTCGCTCATGCAGCTTGCTGAAGACCTCGGCATGAAGGTTGAGCGTCGCCAGATTGAAGAAGATGAACTCGCTACATTTGAAGAGGCAGGTGCTTGTGGTACAGCAGCCGTTATCTCTCCAATCTCCAAGATTGACGACCCTGAGGTCGGCAAGTCATATGTCTTTGGCGACAAGCCAGGCCCATGGTCAGAGAAACTCTTCAAGAAGCTCGTTAATATCCAGTACGGTATCGACGAGGATGTTCACGGATGGACTCGTGTGGTAATCGGCTAATTGATAGAATGATATGAAGAAGAAAGTCCTTATTTATGTGATTACGGTATTGATCCTAACAGTTATTAGTTTCGTAATCAGATTACTTTTGAATTTAATAGTTGGCAATACATCTGATAGTTACACCGAACAATTAATAGAATCATTGGGCTTTTCTATCGTTTTTATTCCAATTTATAACTGGTCACAAAAGAAACTTAAGAGTTAATTTGCACAAAAGGGTCAGACCCCTTTGTGCAAAAATCTCTCAAACGACCTAATATGGGCAAAGGAAAACTTGCGAAATTCGCTGATATGGCATCATACGAGAACGTGTTTGAATACCCGTTCTCGGTGATGCAAGATGTTCCTTTTGACATGAAGGGACATTGGCATGAGCAACACTTCAAGAACAATAACCCTATTGTGCTCGAACTCGGGTGCGGTAAGGGTGAATATACTGTGGGCTTGGCCAAGAAGTTCCCAGAAATGAACTTCATCGGCATAGACATCAAGGGTGCGCGAATGTGGACAGGTGCTACACAGGCTATCCAAGAGAAACTTCCGAATGTTGCCTTCATCCGCACGAACATCGAACTCATAGAACGCTTCTTCACTCAAGGCGAAGTAAGCGAGATATGGGTTACTTTCGCCGATCCTCAGATGAAGAAGGTGAACAAGCGCCTCACTTGCACCATGTTCCTTGAGCGCTATCGAAAGATACTCAAGGACAACGGACTCGTACATCTCAAGACCGACTCCAACTTCCTCTTCACATATACCGAGTACATGGCAGAACACAATAGCCTTAATGTACTAACAAAGACTCGAAACCTCTATGAAGATTGCCAAAAGGAAGACGCAAAAAGTCATCTCTCCCTTGCCGCTTCCATCCAGACATACTACGAGTCAATGTGGATAGATCGCGGTCTTGACATCAAGTACATGGTATTTGAACTCCCGCAGGAAGGCGCTCTAACAGAAAGCGAACGCGAAATCCCACTTGACGAATACCGCTCTTACCAGCGTGACAAGCGATCGCCTAAGGATACAGCAGTATAACCCCTTGCTTCTTCTTTTAATAGGCCCTTGCTTATGCACTTCACTGCTGTTCTCGGCAGGGCTTAACCCCAAAACCAAATGCTTAACAACCGAAAAGACCAGCTTGCCGCCCTCGAGCGTCTGCTTGATGTGCTCGACCGCCTTCGCGCAGAATGCCCTTGGGACAGGAAGCAAACATACCAGTCGCTGCGTCCTAACACGATAGAAGAGACTTTTGAACTCTGCGATGCCCTCATGAAGGAGGACAAGAAGAACATCTGCAAGGAACTTGGTGATGTTCTAATGCATGTCATGTTCTACTCGAAGATAGGTTCCGAAACAGAAGACTTCGACATAGCAGACGTAGCCAATCAGCAGGCAGACAAACTCATCTTCCGCCACCCTCATATCTATGGTGAGGTACAGGCGGATACGGCTGACGATGTCCTTAAGACATGGGAGAAGATAAAGCTCAAGGAAAAGGATGGCAACAAGACCGTTCTCGCAGGAGTTCCCGCTTCCCTACCCTCTCTCATCAAGGCATATCGCATTCAGGATAAGACAAGAAATGTCGGCTTCGACTGGCAAGACCGTAAGGATGTGTGGAAGAAAGTTCACGAGGAAATAGACGAACTACAGGCAGAACTTGAGCGCATAGATGCAGCCGCAGCCAACGGCAACGAAAAAGCGAAGAAGCAAGCAAAGGCAGATGCTGAGAAGGAGTTCGGCGATGTACTTTTCTCTATGATTAATGCGGCTCGACTCTACAAACTCAATCCCGACAACGCACTTGAATCAACCAACCAGAAGTTCATAAAGCGCTTCAACTACATAGAGCAGAAAGCTACTGAAATGGGCAAGTCTATAGCCGACATGACCTTGGCTGAAATGGACAAATACTGGGAAGAGGCAAAGAAACTCTAATAAGAGCCTTTCTTGTTTTTCCTTAATATTTGTTAAATTTATAGGGGTACTTTGCAAAAAATAAGAAAATAAAGTGTAACTTTGCACACCGAAAACTCAAAGTACTACAAAAAGTTTTCAATAAAAAGTTTACACATTATAATATAATAAGGAAAACTATAACCCTTTGTATTGATTGTGTAAAAGGATTGACTCTATAGAAAAAGGATAAAAAAGATATTTATAATGAAACGACACATTTTCAAGACATTATTGATGGGTATATTCCTGTCTGCAAGCGTTTACGCTAATGCTCAGGATGTACCTTCATCGGCACCAAAGCTTGATCTTAACCTCGGTAAAGCTATTGACATCGCTTTGGCAGACAACCCAACCATCAAGGTTGCCAATCAGGATATTGAACTGAAGAAGATTGCCGACAAGGAGGCTTGGATGAATCTCCTGCCTACACTTGATGGTCAATTGGCTCTTTCTCATTCCATTACGGTAGCGGAAATCCGTACAAGCATGGGTAAGTTCAAGATGGGTATGGACGGTACGACTACAGCTCAGGGTGGTCTTACGCTCAATCTTCCCCTCTTCGCTCCTGCCATCTATCAGAACATGAAGATGACAAAGGACGATATCCTTCTCGCTCAGGAGGCAGCTCGTGGTAGCAAGCTCGACCTCATCAAGCAGGTTTCAAAGGCTTACTACGCAGCTCTTCTTGCTAAGAATAGCGTGGATGTTGTACAGAAAGCATACGATGTGGCAGAAGAGAAGTTTAATGTAATTGATACTAAGTACAAACTTGGTAAGTCAAGCGAATACGACCAGCTCTCGGCCTCTGTTCAGATGCGTTCCATGAAGTCGTCTCTTGTAAGCACTCAAACAGGCTACAAGCTTGCTCTTCTTCAGCTCAAGGTACTCATGGGCATTACAGAAGATGTGAATATCAACATAAACGACGACCTCAACAATTACGCAAAAGATCTCAAGGTAGAAGACCTCTACTCCCTAAACATGGAGCTTGACAACAACACAGGCCTCCGTCAGCTGAACTATAGCGAGAAGATGCTCCACCACGCAAACAATATCCTGAAGACCAACTTCATGCCTACAGTAGCGCTTCAGCTTACAGGACAATACCAATCTATGTCTAATGAAAACTGGAACTTCTTCAAGTACAGCTATTCTCCAAGTAGTACGCTGAATATTGCCGTATCAATCCCTATCTTCCACGCTACAAACTTCACAAAGCTCAAGAGCAACAAACTCCAGCTCCAGCAGCTTCAGGACACTCGCCAGAATACACTCAATCAGCTCCGTATGGCCGTAGCAAGCTATCGTAGCAACATGTATTCTACTATCGACCAAGTGGAATCAAACAAGCTCGCCGTGGAACAGGCTCAGAAGACTGTTGACATCGCAGCTATGCGCTATGAGGTAGGAAACGGTACAGTCCTCGAACTCAACCAGAGCCAGACTGCTCTCACTCAGGCAGAACTCACATATAGCCAGAGCATCTACGACTATCTCGTAAGCAAGGCTGATCTTGACTATA
Source organism: Prevotella sp. (assembly GCA_045616725.1). Taxonomy (GTDB): domain Bacteria; phylum Bacteroidota; class Bacteroidia; order Bacteroidales; family Bacteroidaceae; genus Prevotella. The sequence continues at coordinate 45,392 of JAZLHI010000108.1, forward strand.
CTCTCGGCCGTGAGAATTACCTTAAATAAGGAATGGAGAATCCCATCTTTATTGAAAATGCATTTCTAACCAATAAGGGAAAGATTAAATAATCAACACATAATAAGATTAAAATAATCAACACTATATGAAACTAAAGTTTTTATCATTAGCAGCACTTTGTATGTGCATCGGCTTTACTTCTTGCAAGAAAGACAAGGAGGATGGCGCTATGAAAGCACAGGCTCCACAGGTAAAGGTTGCATCGGTTACCAGCGAAAATGTTGGTCAGTCTGACACCTATACAGCTACAGTTGAGAGCGATGTGAAAAACAACATCTCGCCTAACGCACCTATGCGTATCAGAAAGATCATGGTGGAAGTTGGCGATAGAGTGGCAAAGGGACAGGTAATCGCAATCCTTGATGCTACTAACGAAAACCAAATGGACATGCAGATCCAGAGCCAGAAGTCGGCTATTGCTGGACAGGAAGCAAACTATCAGGCACTCGTAGCAAACATCCGCAGTTCGGAGGCTCAGCTTGCACAAGCTAAGGTTGAAGCAGGTCGTATGGCTGCACTCTATAAGGCAGGTGGTATTTCAAAGTCTGATAATGAGGCAGTTCAACTTCAGGTTACTACTCTCGAGCGTGCCATAGATGCTCAGCGCGAACAGCTCAAGGCTCAGCGCGCATCAATTTCCGCACAGGAATCACAGCTCAAGGGCCTCAATACCCAGAGCGCTTCACTCGTTGAGAACAACCGTCTCAGGAGCCCTATCAGCGGTTATGTTACAGCCCGCAACTATGACGCTGGCGACATGACAGGCGGACTTCCTGTAGTTACTGTTGAGCAGACAAGTCGCGTAAAGCTTCTCCTCAACGTTTCAGAGGTATATTACAAGAAGGTGCAGAAGGGAATGCCTGTTCAGATTCAGCTCGACGCTTACGAAGACAGAACATTCGGCGGTCACGTTTCCATCGTTTATCCTTCTATCGACCAAGCTACCCACACATTCCAGGTTGAGGTTACCATCAACAACGAGGATCAGGCTGTTCGCCCAGGTATGTACGCTCGCGCTACCATCAACTTCGAGTACAAGGATCACGTAGTTATTCCTGACGTAGCCCTTGTTAAGCAGATGGGTGCTGGCGACCGTTACGTATATGTTTACGAACCATCATCAAATACCGTTCGCTACCAGAAAGTAGAACTTGGTCGTCATATGGGCGACAAGTACGAAATCCTCAGCGGTCTTAATGTAAACGACAAGATCGTCGTAGCAGGTCAGAGCCGCCTTGCTGATGGCAAGAAGGTTGAGGTGGTTAAGTAAAATTGTAAATTGTAAATTCGTAAATCTGTAAATAAACATGACACTATACGAAGGAGCGGTCAAAAGACCGATTATGACGAGCCTTTGCTTCGTGGCAATCATCGTATTCGGTGTGTTCTCGTTCGTCAAGTTGCCTATCGACTTGATGCCGGATATCGAGACAAACACCATCATGGTGATGACATACTACAACGGAGCTTCGGCAAACGATATTGAGAACAACGTGACCCGTCCGCTTGAGAACACCCTCAACGCGGTGGAGCACTTGAAGCATATTACTTCAAACTCTCGCGATAATGTCAGCGTTATCACGCTTCAGTTTGAGTTCGGTTATGATATCGACGCCTTGACGAACAACGTCCGAGACAAACTTGACATGGTGAGCAACATGCTGCCGAAGGACGCCAACCAACCGGTGCTCTTCAAGTTCTCGACGGATATGATTCCTATCCTCCTGCTCTCTGTTCAGGCAGACGAATCGCAGAAGGCTCTCTACAAGATTCTTGACGAAACCGTAGCCAACCCTCTTGCACGTGTGGACGGTGTAGGTTCCGTAAGTATCTCTGGTGCTCCTGAGCGCGAAATAAACATCTATATGGATCCTGTCAAGATGGAGGCTTACAAGGTGTCGCCTGCTCAGATAAGTGCAGCCCTTGCGGGTGAGAACCTCAACATCACGAATGGTACGATAGACGTTGGTTCACAGACATTTACCGTTCGTACAGAGGGCGAGTTCGACGACCCTTCACAGATGCTTGATGTAATCATCATGGCTCAGGGTGACAAGATTGTTCGCCTGAAGGATGTTGCTCGCATAGAGGATAACCTTGAGGAACGTGCACAACGCACATTCACGAACGGTAAGCAGGGTGCCATGATTGTCGTACAGAAGCAGTCGGGTGCAAACTCTGTAGCCATCTCAGACAAGGTTCTTTCCATGATTCCTGAACTTCAGGAGAACCTCCCATCAGACGTGAAGCTTGGCGTTATAGTGAATACTTCCGACAACATCAAGAATACCGTAAGCTCCCTTGAAGAGACTATCATGTACGCCATGATCTTCGTGGCTCTCGTGGTGTTCATCTTCCTCGGACGTTGGCGTGCTACGGTGGTAATCGTCATTACCATCCCTATGTCGCTCATCGCTTCGTTCATCTATCTGTTCGGTACGGGTTCTTCACTCAACATGATATCCCTTGCCTGTCTCTCCATCGCCATCGGTAACGTTGTGGACGACGCCATCGTGGTACTCGAGAACGTCACGACGCATATCGAGCGTGGATCAGACCCTAAGCAAGCCGCCATGCATGGTACACAGGAGGTTGCGATTTCCGTTATCGCTTCTACGCTTACCATGATCGCCGTGTTCTTCCCACTCACTCTTGTGACAGGTATGGCAGGTGTGCTCTTCAAGGAGTTGGGTTGGATGATGTGTATCATCATGACCGTATCTACGGTTTCAGCCCTCACGTTTACTCCTATGCTATGTTCGCTTACCCTTAAGCTCAAGAAGAAGCAGAGCGGACTTTTCAAGAAGATCTATACGCCTATCAGCAAGTCTCTTGACAAGCTTGAGGATTGGTACGAAGGACGCATCAACTGGGCTGTACGCCATCGCAAGACCGTCCTCATGGGTTGTGGCGCATTCATCGTCCTGACCATCGTTATCGTATCCATCTTCAATATCAAGTCCGACTTCTTCCCTGCAAACGACTCTGGTCGTGTCGGCGTATCGCTCGAGTTGCCTATCGGTACTCGTGTAGAGAAGGCGGAAGAGGTCGCTAAGAGCCTTACAAAGCTTTGGATGGATCGCTACGGAAAGGACCTAGAGAATACTAACTTCACCGTAGGTCAGGCAGGCGACAACAACACCTTCGCTTCCCTCTCTACAAGCGGTTCGCATATCATTTCGTTCAACATGCAGTTCGTCAAGAGTAACAAGCGCGACAAAGGTCTTGCTACCATCTGTGACGAGATGCGTGCAGACTTGAAGAACATTCCTGAACTCGCCAAGTATCAGGTTAAGCTCGGTGGTGGTAACGGCGGTATGGGTGGCCAGTCAACAGCTACATTCGAGATCTACGGCTACGACATGGACGTTACTCGCGACCTCGCTGAGGAACTTGCAGGCAAGCTTCGCGAATGCAAGGAAATCTCCGAAGTGGTAATCTCTCGTTCCGACTATCAACCTGAAATCGTTGTTGACTTCGATCGCGACAAGCTTTCGAAGCAAGGACTCAACCTCAGTACGGCTTCCGGCTATGTGCGCAACCTCATCAACGGTTCGCAGATGACATACTTCCGTGAGGACGGTGACGAATACGACGTAAAGGTACGCTTCGAACCTACAGCCCGTATCTCTATCGAGGACATCGAGAACATGTCCATTCCTAATGGCAAGGGACAGCTCGTACGCATCAAGGACATCGGTTCCGTACACGAGAGTTCCATTCCTCCAACAATCGAGCGTAAGGACCGCCAGCGCTATGTTACCGTTTCCGGCGTACTTGCCGACGGCTATGCACTCTCTGACGGTGTGGAAGCAGGACGCGCCATCTATAAGCAGATGGACATTCCTCAGGGTGTAACCATTCAGGTGGCAGGTACATACGAAGACCAGCAGGAATCAAACCGTGACCTCGGTACTCTCGGTATCATCATCATCCTCCTCGTGTTCATCGTGATGGCTGCACAGTTTGAGTCGCTCTCATATCCGTTCATCATCATCATCTCCGTACCATTCGCCTTCTGCGGTATCGCCGTTTCGCTTGCCCTCACAGGCACAGACCTCAACATCATGTCTATGCTCGGTGGTATCATGCTTATCGGTATTGTGGTAAAGAACGGTATCGTGCTCATCGACTATACCCAGCTTCTCCGTGAGCGTGGCTACGGACTTCTCCGCGCAGCTACAGCAGCAGCAAAGAGCCGTCTCCGCCCTATCCTCATGACAACGCTTACCACTATCCTCGGTATGCTCCCTATGGCATTAAGCCATGGTGTGGGTGCTGAAATGTGGCGTCCAATGGGTATCAGTATCATCGGTGGTCTGCTCGTGTCAACAGTTATGACCCTCATTTATGTTCCGTCTATGTTCTGTATCTTCGGAGCCGTTGGCGTGAAGAACAAGCGCAAGAAGCTTAAGCAGCAGCTTGAACTCGACGCTTACTGGAAGGAACACAAGAGCGAAGAGCTGTTTAATGCGTAATGCAGAATCGCCCAATCATCAAATCGTCAAATCATCAAATGACACTATGAAATCAGTATTCATCACATACGACCAGGCTCTCCACGAACTCGTCATCGAAGCCTTGGGACGCTCACTCTGCAAGGGCTACACCCTTTTCCCACAGACGGCAGGCCGAGGAAGCGTTACAGGCGAACCACACCTCGGTTCCCACGCATGGCCTTCAACAAACTCTGCCATCATCACGGTATGTCCAGCAGAGCGCGTAGAGCCACTCCTTGAGCGTCTCCACCAGATAGACCTCGAGAACCCACTTCTCGGTCTACGCGCATTCGTGTGGACAGTAGAGCAAAGCATCTAATCAGCTAATAATTCCCCTACCTAAAACACCCTCTCCCCATAATCAGGGAGGGGGCTTTTTGTTTTTTATTGTTGTCCGGTAAAAGCGGACTAAACCGAAGAGTGATGCTTGAAGAGGGCTGAAAGCCCAAAGAATACAACCCATTTTCGTATACGAAAACGAAGTGAGTTTGTATACAAAACTGATTCGTGTTCGTGGACTTTATTCTTCGTAACTCAAAGGAATACGATAAATAACGCTAAGGAACACACCCTCTAACCTCTTCATTCAGACACACAACCTCTACGAACATGCCACATATCCCAATTATTTCGTCCTATTTTTTACCGTGAATAGACGCAAAATCGTGAACACTTTGTATACACATCTCGCCTATTCACGATGCGATATCCCCTTTATACAGGGCAAATCGTGAATACCGTGAACATTTTTACATAGGTCTATATAACACAAAACATCTGCGCCATCTGCGTCATCTGCGAGAGAAACAACCAATAAATGCTAAGTGTTTTCCTTTTTCACGCAGATTACGCTGATGGCGCAGATTAGTTATTACGTTTTAACTTACTCTTCCCACTTAAGGTTTGCAACGTTGAAAGTGATTGTTTGTTCACCTTTGTTAACAAATCGTGCTTCTATAATCAACTTCTTTGCCGTTTTGAGTTCTTTTATAAAGCCTTTGTAGTCCTTAATGAAAGCTTGTGTTGCAACGCTTCCTTCTGGTCCTACGAAAGCGAATGTTTTGATTGTTCCATCGTCAAACTTTGCCTTTAGATAAGAATTTCCCATAAGCTCTGTATCAAACCATTCGTCTTCATTTGAAACATAGATATCCTTTCCGTACTTAGGAGAGTTTCGAATAGTCAAAGTGAATTTATCATCTGTTGAAGGTAGTGTTGCGAATTTCGTATCGCCTCTACCCATTTCGTCTTTTTCTGTTGAATAAGACCAACTGATTTCGCCAGAAGCAATCTGTTCCTTCTTAATAGAGTCTTGCTTCTCAGATTCCTCAATACCAGCTCCAATAAGACCTGCACAGCCTACGCAGGTAGCGAGGAAGAAAATAAACAAGCCGCAAAAAACGGCAAGGATAATTTTAAATACCTTCATATATGTATTAGATATTTGGCAGGCTTTCCAGTCCCTAAAAGCCTAGTTATGAAATAAGTCAAGAAACGTGGAACTGAATATCCATATCCCAGTAAACTTGGCGGTCGGAAAGCCAATAAGGAAAGAAATGGAACAACAGCTCCACGTACATATACGCGGAGTCCGTCATACCTTCTCTTGTCCTTATAACATAAAGTTTCCGACGCTTTAGTTTACACAAGAAGAAGACATTACGTCTCTTTTTATTTACCAATAAGATTCACTCCGCCGAGCGATTTAATTCGGGTGCAAAGTTAACACTTTATTTTCTTTCCGCCAAATATTTCTGCGAAAAATTCTGTAACCGTGGCTTTCTAACGCCATGGCATTTCTCAATATAACATTTGTACGCGTGTATATACGAAAGGCGGATTGGGTTCATATTTATCTGTATCCATTTGATATATAGCAAAAAGTAAGCAAAAAGTAAAAATAACTGACTTTTTGTCACATTTTTTTGAAGAAAAGTTGTAATTTTGCAGTCGTTAAGAAGAAAAACTGACAAAAAGACACAAAAACTACTTAATATATTACAAGATGTTAGGAGCGCTTAAGGCTCAAGACCAACATGAGTCTTAAGCTTCTTGACAAAGCAGACTTAAGCAAAGCGAACTGCCCAACCGAGCAGCAAACTTAAACTAAACTGAATTTATAACCAACAAACTAAAAACTAATAAAGAAATGAACGCACAGAAAGTTCTCGAGAATCTCAAGCAGAGATTCCCAAATGAGCCTGAGTACATCCAGGCAGTTGAAGAAGTTCTCGGTACTATCGAGGAGGAGTACAACAAGCACCCTGAGTTTGATGCAGTAAACCTCATCGAGCGCCTCTGTATTCCAGATCGCGTATATCAGTTCCGTGTTTCTTGGATGGACGACAAGGGTCAGATCCAGAACAACATGGGTTACCGTATCCAGCACAACAACGCTATCGGCCCTTACAAGGGAGGTATCCGTCTCCATAAGTCAGTACACCTTTCTATCCTCAAGTTCCTTGCTTTCGAGCAGACTTTCAAGAACTCTCTTACTACTCTCGCTATGGGTGGCGCTAAGGGTGGTTCAGACTTCTCTCCACGTGGCAAGTCTAACGCTGAGGTTATGCGTTTCTGCCAGGCATTCATGCTCGAACTCTATCGTCACATCGGCGCAGATTGCGACGTTCCTGCTGGTGACATCGGCGTAGGTGGCCGCGAGGTTGGTTACATGTTCGGTGCTTACAAGAAGTACACTCGTCAGTTCGAAGGCGTACTCACAGGTAAGGGTCTTGAGTTCGGCGGTTCACTCATCCGTCCTGAAGCTACAGGTTACGGTACAGTTTACTTCCTCCGCGCTATGCTCAACACTAAGAACGATTCAGTTGCAGGCAAGAAGGTGCTCATCTCAGGTGCTGGTAACGTTGCTCAGTACGCTGCAGAGAAGGTTCTCCAGCTCGGTGGTACTCCAATGACAATGTCTGACTCAGACGGTTACATCTACGATCCAGAAGGTATCGATCGCGCTAAGCTCGACTACATCATGGAGCTCAAGAACGTTTACCGTGGACGTATCAAGGAATATGTTGAGCAGTATCCTAACGCTAAGTACGTAGAAGGTGCTAAGCCTTGGTTCGAGAAGGCTGACATCGCTCTCCCATGTGCTACTCAGAACGAGCTCAACGAAGAGGCAGCTAAGGCTCTCGTTGCTAACGGCGTAATCGCTGTTGCTGAAGGTGCTAACATGCCTACTACTCCAGAAGCTATCAAGGTATTCCAGGACGCTAAGATCCTCTACTCTCCAGGTAAGGCTTCTAACGCTGGTGGTGTATCTGTATCAGGTCTCGAAATGGCTCAGAACTCACAGCGCCTCAACTGGACTTCAGAAGAGGTTGACGCTAAGCT
>JAZLHI010000109.1:0-6404 GCA_045616725.1 Prevotella sp.
TTACGACAATGCATACAAAGGCTCGTGGAACGGGCTGACCGTAATATCCATCTCCATCGGTCAGGGAGAGGTCAACCTGACGCCTCTGCAAATAGCCAACCTCGGTGCCACAATAGCCAATCGCGGTTACTACATTACCCCGCACGTGGTCAAGAACGTAAAGGGCGAACCGCTCGACACCGCCTTTACGCAACGCCATTATACCAAGGCAACGCGTACGGCGTATGACTGGGTAGTGGCAGGCATGCGCTCCTCGGTCATAAAAGGTACATGCAAGTCGGCGAACAGGGCCGATTACCTTGTGTGCGGAAAGACAGGAACAGCCCAGAACCGAGGTCAGGACCACTCCGTATTCATGGGTTTCGCCCCGATGGACGACCCGAAGATTGCCATCGCCGTGTATGTTGAAAATGGTGGTTTCGGTGCCGACTACGGTGTTCCTATCGGCTCCCTGATGATGGAACAATACATTACGGGCAAGCTGTCGGAAGCCTCCGAGCACCGTGCCAGCGACTTCCAGCACCGCCGCATTGCCTACGGATTGCGTAACAGGTAACCTCTCCCGGCATCAGCGCAGAAGGATAATAACCTATCAACCATGCCCAAAAAGTCTCATGTTCTATAATATTTTGCACAATAAACGGAAAATTATTCGTTTTTCTGTGTAAATTTTTATAACTTTGCATCAAATTTATTATACACAATGAACATAGAGATTATAAAGACATTAAGGAATACCCCTGTCAGTGGAGCCACTCTGGCAAGCATGCTTGGCAATTATTCTGATTCAGCAAAGAAGCTGTCAAGCATGGAACAAGCAGGTGAGATAATACGCTTGAAGCGCGGACTTTACGTGGCTGATGGCAGTGATTTCGGTTACTCTCCATCTATGCCAATCTGCTCCAACCACATCTATGGCCCCTCCTACGTATCGTTGCAATGGGCGCTAAGCCATTATGGGCTGATTCCAGAACGCGTTCATGCCATGACGGCAGTAACGGTAAAGCGCAGTCGTGACTTTACCAACAAGCTGGGGCGCTTCACATATATGCAAGTGCCAGAGCAGTACTTTCCTATTGGCTTATGCACAGAAACGAGCGATGGAGCAAGCTTCATAATTGCAACTCCAGAGAAAGCCTTGTGTGATACCATTCTCTCTGATCCCTACGTACCTAATCTATCAATCATAGCACTCAAACGCTATTTAGAAGAAGACTTACGCTTTGATATTGACGAACTTAAGAATTTCGACCAAAATATAATTATTGAGTGTGCAGAGTGCGGAAGGAAGAGGGGCACACTCCTAAACCTGATTAAAATAATTGAGCAATCATGAGCATATTTGATGAATTGGTGGAGCAGTATCGGCCACAGAACGATGCTGAACGTACAAGCGCCCAACGCGAGGTGATGCAAAAGATAGCACTCGCAGGACTGCACCGTGGAGGCTTTTTCAATCATGCAGCCTTTTACGGTGGCACCTGCCTTCGCATTTTTCATGGGTTGAAACGATATTCCGAGGATATGGATTTCTCACTTACAGACAAGAACACCCAAATTCACATTGAGGATTTCTTCGATGCAATAGTTAATGAATTCAAAATATTGGGAATGGCCGTTGAGATTGTCAAGAAGGAAAAAAAGGATTTTGGACGTGTAGAATCTGCATTTCTCAAGGAAGGTACCGAAGCATACGACATAAAGTTCCAGACGCGCAAGTTGCTGAAAGTGAAGATTGAACTTGATACCAACCCACCGCTGTGTTTCTCAACCGAGCAGAAACTTCTAATGCAACCGTATTCTTTTTCTGTCAGATGCTTTACATTGCCCGATCTGTACGCCGGAAAGATGCATGCATTGGTGTATCGGACATGGCAAAGACGCATCAAAGGGCGCGACTGGTATGACTTTGAATGGTATGTTCGCAATCGCGTTCCTCTTGATTTCACGCATCTACAGGAACGCATACGAGAGTTTCAAGGTAATGAGCTAAGCGTGGCAGAGTTCATTGAAAAACTTCGGAATAAATTGTCTGCTACCGACATCAATCTCGTCAAACAAGATGTTTTACCCTACCTTGAGAATGAGCATGAAGTAGATATTTGGTCGAATGATTATTTCATGCAACTGGCAGACATGATTGTGGTTGAGAAATAAATTGCTCACGCTTTTCAGTATCACTACACACATAATGGCATTGCACGTACGGGCAAACTCTCCGAAGCCTCCGAGCACCGTGCCAGCGACTTCCAGCACCGCCGCATTGCCTACGGACTGCGTAACAGATAAAAGATCAAGGAGATAAATGAGCGAGTTGTCAAATGTCTCCTTCCTTTTTTACCTTATTTATTTGTTCGATTGAAAAATATCTCGTAACTTTGTGGCGGATTAGCAATTACACATAAGCGAAACATCTATATATTCTCTGATACAAACATATAATATGCGACCTCAAATGCTGACTTGCGATGCCCGCTCTTACGCATTCTCCATACGGAATGCGAAGGAGATGACATACGCCAACAGGGGGGGGTAAAAACACTGTGTATCAGTAGATTACATCGCTCATACTTATTCGGTTACAATCACGACATGGACTCCCTGCGTGCCTCTTCTGCCTTGTGCAGGAGACAGTGCTCGCAGGGAGTCTCTGTTTGTCTATACTTGAAATGAATCTTATATGAACACTAAACGAAAACGAAAACGAAACGAAAATGAAAACGAATTATCAAGCGTAACCATCCCACTGTCAGGGTGGCTTGGGGACTTGCACCCGTTAGAATACGTTCGTGCTGGGCGAACAAAACAGGCTCCCACCTCCGTTGAGGAAAGAGCCTGTCTGCTTTATTCTTGAAATCCTTCGTTTTTACTTAAGTCCCTGAATCTGCTTAGCTGTTGCATTCTCTGGGTCAAGCTGGAGAAGGAGCTCTGCATATTCCTTTGACTTTGCAAGGTCGTCAGCACCCTTGAGTGAGTAAACCATAAGGTAGTTGTAAGCTTCCTTGAGAATGGCCTCGTCTGTCTTTGTCTTTGTTTCCTTTGAAGCCGTTATGCTTACGAGTTCCTCGAAGAAAGGCACTGCCTTCCATTCCTTACTCTCTGGGTCGGCAATGTAGGTGAGTCTTACACGCTTGTAGAGCAGGTTCTGCTTGAAGCCTTCAAATGCTGAGTTGGCGCACATATCAGCGTAAACCTTGTCGGCATTCTGTATGGCAGCAATCTTATCCTCTGCAGTCGTCAGCGTGTCAAGAGCCTGTGTCTGGAAGATGCTTGCATAGCCGTCATAGTCGCTTGCAGAAGGTGTTCCCTTTGCCTTCAGGTATTTGTCGTAAGCCTCAGCAGCCTTTGCGTAGTTGCCTACAGACTTGTAACTGTCAGAGATTTCCCTGTTGAGGTTGCACTTTGTCTCATCGTCAACGCCAGCAAGTGTGAATATCTTCTGATAGTTAGCCACGGCCTCGTCAGCGCGTCCTTTCTTGCTGAGGGCGAGTGCATAGGTGCGAAGGTCGCGCTCCTGAACGGTAACTGAATCGAGTTTGTTGAGCAACACGTCACCATAAGCGAGGGCATCGTCGTAATTCTCCGTAGCCGTTGCGTTATAAAGGCCAAGACGGTTAAGTCCCACGCACTTAGGGAATTTGCCAAGTCCATACTTAGCAACGTCGTATGCCTCTGCATTCTTTGATGTCATCCAAAGACAGAGAGCATAGTCGGTGAGCTGCGACTCGTTCATCTTCTCGCGTGATGCCTTGCCGTATGACTCTGCAGCCTTCTCGTAGTTGCCTGCGTTGCTCTGAATCTCAGCAGCGATAGGATATACGTCCATGTCAGGGCGTGCAGCTGCAAGTGCCTCAAGCTTTGCATTTGACTGCTCTGGAGATGTCTTACTGTTAGCGCGTGCATACTTTATGTATGCCTCTGGAGACTTCTTGTCGAAGTAGATAGCCTGCTCATACCAGCCTGATGCGCCACCGCCGTCGTCTTGTATTGCACATACGTCACCTTTCAACACGTAAGGAGCGGCGATGTTCTTATCGGCCTTGATTGCCATGTCTGCATACTCATTGGCACTCACAAAGTCTTTTGCATTCATGTATGCACGACCTATTGCTGAGAGTGCAACTGCATCCTTCTTGTAGGTCTTGGCAAAAGCCTTAACTTGCTTGTTTGCATCCTTTGCTGATGGAGCAGTCTTAATGATTTCTGCTACTTGCTTTGTAATACCGGCAACGTCTGTCTGAGCCAGTGCAGGAGCGCTGATGACTGTCATCATGGCTCCGATAAACATATACTTAATCTTTTTCATAACTTTCTTTTGTTTTTTATCGTTAGCAAATATGTTATTGATATCTATAATGACGTAATGATTTGCAAAAAGTAAAAGTCTCGTAATATTATTTTAACATATCGACTTCACCCAAGCATTCTTCAATCTTCAATCTCCGTCAGTCCGAAATCTTAACCTCGCGAATAGAGATGTTGCCGTAGTATGGCAGGAGACCGGCCTTGAAGAGTATCATCTGTCCCTTTGGTGCAACCACGAACTGGGCGAACCCCCAAGGCAAACCATATCGTCCTCTTTCATCGTTGAGCAGGGCGTATATGGTGCGGATGAATGGATAGTTGTCGTTATACAGGTACCCCTGATATGGTTTATACGAGTTGTCCGGCGTAGCCTCATCACTCTTGGAGATGGCAAGCACGCGGATATTGCGCTTCCATGTAAGGTTTGTAGTGTCACGCTTGTCGTTGAGCCAGTTGCTTCCTATGATGCCGATGGCTCCAGGAGTCTTCTCTACATAGTCTATGACGTCCGCAGTCTTCTTGGTGGCAAAGACATTAGGCGAAGTTATCGGCTTACCTCCGAGGATTGAGTCCTCCACGTAGTGAACGGCGCTCGATGTCTTGTTGTCAAAGCATACCACGATGTCACCACGTGACTTTGACTTCGGGTTTATGTCGTCCCATGTCAGTGCCTCGCCCACGAGAATGCGCTTGACATCTTTTACCGACATGCAAGAGTCGGTGTTAGAGCGGTTGGTGATGAATGCAAGTCCATCGTAGCCTACGTTTACGGTTATCGGCAGGCGCTCACGGGCTATGAGGTTTGCTCGTTCTGACTCTTTGAAGTTACGTGATGTAAACATCATATAGAGTTTGTTTGCGAGCAACAGGTTCATGCCCTCAGACTCACTCATGTACTTTGGATGCACCTTTGCCTGTACATAGATAGAATGAAACACTTCCATTTCCTCTTCTATGATTGGAGCAAAGCTTTCATCTGCACCAAACGACACTTCTCCTGATGAGAACGTGTCATTGCGCGCATTCGGGTCCTTCTTCCTGTTGCAGGAAGATAACAGCATGCCGGATACGAGCAGTGACACTAATGCTATATGGAATAGTTGTTTCATTTATTATTTATAAGGTGTGGTGTGAACCAAAAACAAGGGTTGGCAACGGCACTTCGCTGCATTCCTCAATCCGAAATTACGTCTTTGACGTATCATTAAAAGAGGGAAAACTGAAGATTATTCTCTCCAATCTTCCCTCTTTACTATGTACTTGCTAAGCAATGATTACTGGAGACGGAAAGTAACTGGGAGAGTGTACTTTACGTTAACAGCAGAACCATTCTGCTTACCTGGAATCCAGTTAGGCATGGACTTAACCACGCGAACAGCCTCCTTGTCAAGAGAAGGGTCAACGCTCTTCACAACATTTACGTTAGAGATAGAGCCGTCCTTACCTACGACGAAGGTACAGATTACACGTCCCTGAATGCCGTTTTCCTCTGCGATTGGAGGGTACTTAATGTGTGATGACAAGTACTGCATGAGGGCAGCGGTACCGCCTGGGAATGAAGGCATCTGCTCTACAACGTCAAATACCTTGTTTTCCTCTACTGGTGGAGCCTTAGGTTCTTCCTTGATAGCCTCACCGAGTTTGAGAAGCTCACCGCTTTCGTCGTTACCCTCAACGTTGAGAGCACCGACTGCAACGTTACTGTTCATGATTTCGTCCTGAGTCTTCATTTCGTCCTCTGGCTGAACTTCATCATCCTTCTTGATTACAGGAGCCGTGAACTTGATAGAGCTCTTTACCTGCTCCACTTCCTTCTTAACCTCCTCATGTCTGATGATTTCCTTACGCTCAACCTTAGCTTCCTTCTTCTGTGTAAGAGCAGAAAGCTCAGTTACCTGGTCCATTACCATATGTGCCTTACGATACTCATCGTATGCATTCTTAGCAACCAAGAACACCATGCAAAGAGCAAAGAGAATGAGAACTGCAATGATTGACATAAGGTTACGCTTACCAGTCTGACGACGAAGCACGTATGCACCGTATTCTTTGTTACGGCCTTCGAATATGATATCCGACCAACTATTCTGAATAAGATC
>JAZLHI010000110.1:0-2682 GCA_045616725.1 Prevotella sp.
CAAGAAACGTTCTTGTTTGTTGCGTTCTCTGGAGTGATAACGGCAGTAAGCTGGAGAGTCTCATCCTTCTTGAGAGTGTAAGTAGCGTTGTTAAGGATTGTGTTGTCAGGATCAACGATAGAAACGCTTTCTACAGGGACATTACCAGTAATCTCTTCAATAGTAGCAGTGAGAATCTGGAGCTCGCCCTCTACGTCGCCAAAGTCACCTGAGAGAACAACCTTGTCGCCAGCCTTGAGAGCTGCCTGACCGTCCTTATAGAGAGCGTCAACAACCTTAACGGCTGCTGCGTCGCCTTCTTCGTCAACGAGAGTGAATGTAACCTTGCCGTCAGCGTCGGCTGCAACTGCAGAGACAACGCCCTGGAAGTAGCGGAGCTTAGGGAAGTACATTGAGTACTCGTGAGTTGCATCAGTAGCCCAAGTTGTGTTCTTAGGCATTACAGTGTGGATAGCGTTGAGATCAGCCATAGAGAATGGACGGCATGACTCGTCCTCCTCGTCATAGATGCCTTCACCAGTAACGCTTGCAGAGGCAACCTTAAGGTTTACGGTAACTTCCTCCGTAACATCACCACTGCTGATGAGGACAACATCGCTAACTTCGCCAGCCTTTACAGAGTTGCAAGTAACGTTGAGGTTACCGCTGCGATTCTCGTAGAGACCGGAAGTAGCAACTGTGATGCGTGGAGAAGTAGAGCCCTTAGCCTTGTCGCTTGACTTCATCACGTACTTGATGTTCTCAGTGAGGTTTTCTGCCTCAACGCGGAAGATGGCCTTGTGAGTGTTGTAGTAAGAATTCTCTACTGTGAAGCCCCAGAGGTTGATCTCCTTAGGAGAAGCAGTGAGAGTACCAGCAGCTGCAGGTTCATAAGTCACGCTGATGGAACTTATGCGGCGCTGACCACCAAAAGTGAAAATGACAGACGATTCTGAGCCTGACCATGCAGATCCATTAAATTCACCTTTGTCCACGCTGATTTCATTTGTACTAACATCTTTGCTGCCAAAAGTAAATTCAATGTTCTTGATAACGCCGGATGCCGTAGAAACCGTCATGGTGTTGCCACCATAAATTCTTGCGGCAGTGCCATTATCAAAATACTTTGAGGCGACGGTACCGTTACCCATGTTGAATGTCGCAGTGACGTTATCGTCAAAAGCAACAGACTCCAGCTCGATCTGGTCGTCTAACCCCAAATCAGAGAATGTTACCGTGACCACCTTGTCCGCGGCATGTATGCCAATAGACGCCAAGAGAGTCACGAAAAAGAGTAAGAACTTCTTCATAAGTTTGGATTTAGTTAATAATTAATATAATGTTTCAAATAATTCATGTTATTGCTCTCACTTAACCATCACCTTCTTGCCTTTCTGAATCATGATGCCACGGAATGAGCCATTTACCTTCTGGCCAGCGAGGTTGTAAGCATTATTCTGCATTCTGAATTTGCTTTCCCTCTGGCCGCCTTCCTTCGGTTCTGCATTCTGAATTGTCTCAATGCCGTCAGCCTCTTCCTGAGTGAGCACCTTTGCGCGAGCTGCATTTGCGATGAAGCCATTCTCGTCGATTACAAGGGCTACAACATAGATCTGGTCCTTGTCGAGAGCGTTCTTCAAGAGAGTCTTTGTCGGCAAACCGAGAGCGTATTCGTTTGCTGCATGATCGCCAGCAGCGAATGTTTCAGGGAGAGCTGTTGCCAGATTTTCCGTTCCGCCGTATGAGCTGCTGATAGCTACATCGTTATACTTTACGGAGATGTACTGCTTTCCATACTTGCCGCCCTTGCAGTAATCTACCAATGGGTCGTCTGCATGGAGACCGAGTTCTTCTACGGTGTAGTCGTAGTGCGCATTCTTCTGTTGCCATGAAGAAGAAGTGCTGCCTACGTTGTCGGCGAGCAGGACGTAAGCAATGCTGTATTTTCCCGTGGAGCCGAGGAACTCCACGTCTGCAATTGCCTTTACCTGCGAACGGGAGGCGCTCGTCCAGATGCCCTTCACGCTAACATCAACCTTTGGAACCATCTGCAAGTGGGCTTCCACTTCCTCTTCTATGCCATAGTAAGGATAGATGTCACCATTGACATCGTATTTGCCAAAATAAGGGTCCATCATTTCCATACGGTCAAGCATGCAGTTTGGGGCTTCAGGGAAACCGAAAGAAGCATAACTTGTCAGATACATCGGGTCGGTAGTCTGGAACTGGTGGAGGGCAATGCCGATGAACTTGTCGCCGAAATCCTTGGCAAGTCGCTCCATGCCTACCATACCGCGAGGACACCAAGGACACATCGTGCCGGTGTATTCCTCCATTACCACACGGCGATCTGCCTTGCGAAGAAGGTTCTCGCACTTCACGGTAACAGGTTCTCCTGCGTATTGGTTAGGCTGTCCGTTGGCTTTCGTGATGTTGATGACAGCATCGTACGGAGCAACCTCGCTTGGAGAAGTGAACTCTATGGTAGCAGCTGCGCTCTTCTCAATGCCTGATTCAATGCTAACCATGGCAGTCTTAGTCTGTACATTGCCGTTGATGGTAACCGTATATTCAATCTCCGAAACGGCGTTCTTTGAGTCTGAGAGCACTGTGGCAGGGATGCTTACCTGTTCGTTGCTGATAGTGCCTTGGCTTGCCACTGCGTCAAAGCGCACATTGTGGTCAGGAATGTTCAGGTCATTG
>JAZLHI010000111.1:0-28464 GCA_045616725.1 Prevotella sp.
CCGTAGATAGTAGCAGCGTCGAGCTGATCCTGGTAACCCTGGTTCTGGTAAGTACGCTTCTCTGTGAGAGCCCAACCAGCACCTTCGCGGTAACCTTCGTACCACCAACCGTCAAGAACTGAGAGGTTTACAACACCGTTCATCTCTGCCTTCTCACCAGATGTACCAGAAGCCTCGAGAGGACGAGTTGGAGTGTTCATCCAGATATCAACACCTGAAACGAGACGACGAGCAAGACGCTGGTCGTAATCCTCAAGGAAGATGATCTTGCCGAGGAACTCAGGACGCTGAGAAATCTCGTAGATCTTCTTGATCAAGCCCTGACCTGCACCATCAGCTGGGTGAGCCTTACCTGCGAAGAGGAATGTAACAGGGTAAAGTGGGTTGTTGACAATCTTAGCAAGACGCTCAAGGTCAGTGAAGAGGAGGTGAGCACGCTTGTAAGTAGCGAAACGACGGCAGAAACCAATAGTAAGACCGTTAGGGTTGATCTTCTCGAGGAGAGAAACAACGCGTGAAGGGTCGCCCTGGTTCTTGAGCCATGTCTCACGGAACTTAACCTTGATGTAGTTAGCGAGCTTAACCTTAAGAGCCATACGAGTCTCCCAAAGTTCCTCGTCTGGACAGTTGTAGATTCCCTGCCAGAGGTCAGCGTTTGACTGGTCGTTATAGTAGTTAGCGTCAAGATACTTAGCGTAGATCTTGCGCATTTCAGTAGCACACCATGTTGGGAAGTGAACACCGTTAGTAACATAGCCTACAGCATTCTCTTCTGGGAGGTAGCCGTTCCAGATGCCAGCGAACATCTTCTGTGATACCCAGCCGTGGAGCTTAGATACACCGTTTACGCCCTGGCAAGTGTTGATAGCGAATGTTGACATAGAGAACTTCTCGCCCTTGTCGTCTGGGTTTGTACGACCCATGCCGATGAACTCATCCCAAGACATGCCGAGAAGCTGAGCATAGCCTCCCATGTACTTGCCGAAGAGAGCCTCGTCGAAGTAGTCGTGACCAGCAGGAACTGGAGTGTGGCAAGTGTAAAGACCTGATACACGAACGAGTTCCATAGCTTCATTGAATGAGTAGCCTTCCTTGATGTAGTCAACGAGACGCTGAACGTTAGCGAGAGCAGCGTGACCTTCGTTACAGTGGTAGATATCCTTCTTGATGCCGAGAGCCTTGAGAGTAAGAACGCCACCGATACCGAGGAGAATCTCCTGCTTGAGACGGTTCTCCCAGTCACCACCGTAGAGAGCGTGAGTGATAGGGCGGTCGTACTCAGAGTTGAGTTCGTTGTCTGTATCGAGGAGGTAGAGAGAGATACGGCCTACATTAGCACGCCATACGTAAGCGTGAACAGTGTAGTTCATGTAAGGAACATCAACTACGAGTGGGTTGCCGTCCTTGTCAAGCTGACGCTCGATAGGGAGAGTGTTGAAGTCCTGTGCATCATAAACGGCAATCTGCTGGCCATCCATAGAGAGACTCTGCTTGAAGTAACCGAAACGATAGAGGAAACCAACGGCACACATGTCAACATTAGAGTCAGAAGCCTCCTTGAGGTAGTCGCCAGCAAGCATACCGAGACCACCAGAGTAGATCTTAAGTACCTGTGAGATACCGTACTCCATACAGAGGTAAGCTACTGAAGGACGAGTTGCGTCTGGCTTAACATCCATATATTCGCGGAAGAGCTTGTAGAGGTCGTTGACCTGCTTCATGAGCTTCTTGTCCTTAGTGATTTCCTCGAGGCGCTGGTAAGAAAGGCGCTGAAGGAGGAGTACTGGGTTGTGTTCAACCTCTTCGTAGAGGTCTTCATCGAGTGCACGCCAAAGGTCACGAGCTTCATAGTTCCAAACCCACCAGAGGTTGTGAGCGATTTCGTCGAGACACTTCAATGGTTCAGGGAGATTAGACTTTACAGCTGTCTCCTTCCACTGAGAGGCGTTAACGTAGTTTGCTTTGATTTTCATAATGTTTATATATTTATTAATGTTTTTACTTATCGGACCTTCCCCCAGCCCCTTCCTTTCAGGACGGGGAGAAGTATGACCTTCTGGATAAACTAATTCCTCCCCGTCCTGAAAGGAAGGGGTAGGGGGAAGGTCTGTTTTTATTTCTTGAGAACCTTCTTTCTCGCATCAGCCTTAGTGAGGGCTATGTCGTAAGCCTTGTAGTAATACTTGATGAACTCACTCCAGAGAGCCTTCTTCGAAAGCTTCTCGGCAGCAGCGCGACACTTCTTGCGGTCGGCATCTGTCATGAGAGCGTATTCAACGACTGTATCCTTGATATAATCGGCAACCTCAGAGAAGTTGTAGTCTGTACGATGGATAACCTTCACGCCATCCTTGAGCTCGCCATAGTGACCGAAGACAGTGTTTGCCCAAAGACCGAAACCAGCGAGGTCTGTTGTGATACAAGGCACCTTGAATGCTACAGCCTCAAGTGGAGTGTAGCCCCATGGCTCGTAGTAAGAAGGGTAGATGCAGAGGTCGTTGCCGAGAACCACATCATAATATTTCATGTCAACGATGCCGTCTTCACCAGTAAGGTAGCAAGGGAGGAAGATAATCTTTACGCGGTCTTCCTTGCGGTTCCACATATCGAGATACTTGAGCTGACCGAGAACATTGTCGTGCGACATGTTGTGGAGCCAGTGTGTGATGAGTGGGCAATCGAGAGCAGTGTCGTAAGTCTTCTTCTGCTTGAGACGCTCCTGGAGATCCTGGCGAGGTTCGCCAACCCATCCCGGAACTTCGATGAAGGCGAGAATTTTCTTGTCGGCGATGCGCTGATCACGGAGAAGGCGGTTCATTGACTCAATGAATACGTCAACACCCTTGTTGCGGAACTCATAGCGACCGGAAGTGGAAACTACGAGAGTGTCCTTGTCGAAAGTTTCGCCTGTGAGAGCGTTTGCAATCTCGAAGATGCGCTTGCGAGCTGCATTGCGCTTGCGAGTGAAGGCAGCACCGCGTGGCACGAAGTCATCTTCGAAGCCGTTAGGAAGAACAACATCAACCTCCTTGTCCATCAACTCCTTGCACTCGCGAGCAGTGATGTCTGAAACGGTTGTGAAGCAGTCAACGTGCATAGCTGTCTGCTTCTCGATAGAGTGCTTGCTCTGCATATTGAGCTCTCCTGCCATCTGGTCGCCATTGTAAGCGAAGAGGTAGTCATAGAGAGGCTTGTTGTTACCGGCGATAGAACGACCGATAGAAGTAGCGTGAGTAGTAAAGATAGTACCAATCTGTGGGAGCTTCTTGTTGATGTAGAGAGCACCGAGACCTGTCATCCATTCGTTTGCCTGATAAACGCACTCAGTGTCGTCGTCAAGACAGTAGTTGTAGAAGCTTTCCACAACGAGAGCAGCTGCGTAAGAGAACATTGAAGCCTCGTCATAGTCGCCATAAGCATGGAGAGAATCGACCTGATAGTTCTCCCAAAGCCAACCGTAGATTTCGTTCTTCTTCACGAAATATGGCTGGAAATCAACGAGAATAGCGATAGGTTCGCCAGGGATTGTCCAGCGACCAACCTTGACGATAAGGCCTTCATCGTCAGCCTTCTTGCGCCAATCAGCCAAAAGTTTCTTGTCTTCCTTGAAGTAAGGACACTTCTTCTCACCCCAACAGTCAGGGCCAATGAAGATAACCTTGTCCTTGTTTGTTTCCTGAAGGGTTTTTGCTCGTGTAGAGAGCACGGTATAAATACCGCCAACTTTGTTGCAAACTTCCCAGCTTGACTCAAAGATATATTCTGGGTGTTTCAATCCTTTTACCATAATTAAAGCGGAGCTTATAGCCACTCCGTAGCCTCAGCGTGGGGTTAGCATCCCACAATTTATATTCACCGATGATTATAATCGGGTGCAAAATTAGACAAAAAATCCGTGCTATTCACCTTATTTATAATGAAATATGAGCCTTTTCATTATTTTTTGACTATCATCAAAGCACTTTTTTACACTTGCAAACCGCAGATTACAATTAGCAAAAACACTGACTAATGTTCCTTCTTTTTCAACAATCCAAAACAATACGTAACCGTTAACGGCACCGCAATGCCTACAATCAGATATATTACCCACCACCATTTTCCGCACTCTGACATCACTACCGGATGGCCGCCTATCTGTTGCCATTCCAAGCCGTAGCAAAGCACCTTTGCCATGCTTACTAGTTTGAACGCAAAGAAATGGAAACCAAATACATAGAGCGTATTCTTGCCTATGTAGAGAATGACGCTTCTCACCCTACCCTTTGCAAACCTCTCAATCAATCCCGACAAGCCGACAAGGAAAACGAAGCCAACGACTCCACTAAGCGCAAGGACAAAGACCGAAAGCACATTTTTCGCCTTGGTATCCATAGCCACAGGATGGAAGCAAACGATGAGAATTACGGCAACGAATGCCACAAGAGTGCAAAGGTTACGACGCCCGTCCAGACACCTTATAATATTATACTCACTACGATTGTCCAGCGATCTCCTGGCAATGAAGCCGATAGCAAAGAAGAACAAGCCCATCAGTTCGCGGTAACCTCCCTGCGCCACGCCTGTCATCTTCAATCCAAACTCACAATGAAACACTGCAAGAGCCAAAGCAACTGCGGCGACAACGCTTGCCGCAACCACGAACCTCTGCCTAAAAGGTTTTAGGGAATTCAAGACCGACATGGCAAGAATCCACATCAAGCTTGCCACGAAGAACGCCCTGAAGAACCAATACGCACCGCAAAGGAACTGGTCGTAGCCACTCATGTTGAAGGTTATGCTCCACAACGCCTGCAATCCCGCCTTGAAACTCAGCGGATGCTGAACACCACCGGCGGAGTTCCCAAACTTCTCCGAAAGGATTCCCGTATAGAACCATAAGTGATTGAATACCAGGAAGAAAACGCTCCACTTCCAGAACGGCAGATATATGCCCTTGAAGCGCTTCTTAACGAAAGTTGTCTGGTCGTCAAGATACTTCGTATTGAAGCAATATCCGGCACAAACGAAGAAGATTGACACGCACAAAAGATAGGAGAAACGCGTGACGTAAGCAGGTCCACAAGAGTGGGCTGCCACAACAAGAATCATTCCCAAAGCCTTTGCGATGTTTATCTTTTCGTTCATATTCTTTATCTTTTTCACCTTTCAAGCCACAAAGGTACAACAATTTTTCAATATACAAAGAAAATCCGCGCCAGAAACAGTCCCTCCCCCCCTTAGCAGCCACAACTTGATTGTAAGCAAATCCGACGTTTTTGCTTACAGATTGACACTTCCACTTTTGTACACTTTTCAGCGCCTTCCAGAGATTTCCAGGAGTCTTTTCGGGCATTTTTAGGCTTTCAAAATCATGTTCGTTAGAGTTTCGCACAAAAACTCCCACGAAAAATTTCAAAACTCTAAGCTTTTTGATGCAAAACCGTGGGACTTTTCCCCTAAAAAGCACCGCTTTTCATGCCATTTTCCTGCACCTTACGCCCCATAAGCACCTACCAATTTTTTCTAACTCCCTGACTATCAGCACAAACCATATCGCGCCATTTTGAGCGTTTTTCTAAGCCACTTTTACCGTTTACTGATTTTCAACGCACTGTAGAAGGGGTATCATTTTCGCGATTGTAAGCAAAAACGGCAATATTGCTTACAATCCGAAACTTAACACATTGGTTAGATTCAGTATTTCTTCAGCCACAACACAAAAAGAAGGTCTGAGATCTGTTTGGTGCCTCGCCATTCATTTACTATACCCTTATCCATCAAACCCTTCATTGCCGTTTGTACACTGCTGGCAGTCTTCAGATTGTGACGCAGGATGAACTCCTTGCTTGTAGGAGAAATCTCTGATGGGTATTCGTTTGCCATAGCCTTGACCACTGCCTTCTGTTTCTCTGTCAAAGAGGCATATTTGTCTTCAAAGGTAAAACGCTTGGTGTCCACCAGGTGCGTAAGAACTGTTTGCAACTGTTGGATGCTTATGCTTGATTTTGGCAATGTCATCGAGAACGCCTCATTCATAGAGAGTTGCATATACCAAGTCACGCCATGGAAATAGTCATAAACCCCTTCTACGAAAGTATCTTCCACATCCTTGTCTCTCTCTGCAAAGAGCCGTTTACAAAAATCCAAATACTCTTTCTTGTCAATAGGCAACAGCTGCATAAACACAACACTGTTATAAAAAGGACGTGACGAATCGTTGAATATTCCTTCGAGCAAATGTCTCTCACTACCTGCAAAGACAAACTGCGTATTTCGCAAATGTTGTATCTTGGTTCTGAGTATTGCCTCTATGTTATCTTCCTCAAAATCAACTATCTTCTGGAATTCATCAATGGCTATAACACAAGGTTTATCGACCTGTTCCAGATAGGAGAAAAGCTCGTCAAGTGTCAACTCCGGTGTTACGATTTCACCAAGTCCGAATTCCACTTCAGGCTCACCTGTGACGCCATTGTATTTCAGAGTTGTCTTTAGCGACTGTACAATCTGAGTAATTTTCTGCAGCAAAGACTGCTTGCGCACGATCTTCTTGAAAATTTCGTTTGCCAATAGGCATACCATCTCACGAAGATTCTTTGCTGTATAGATATCAATAAGGAAGGTATAGTAGTCATCCTCTCTCAAGGCATTGGCGAAAGTATGCTCTATGAGTCCCGTCTTACCCATGCGCCGCTCTGACATAATGGTCACATTACGTCCGTTTTCAATATGATGCTTTAGTAGTTCCGTCTCCACCACACGGTCACAGAAATACTTCTTACCTACATATTTTCCTATCACAAAGGGATTGAAATATCTATCCATTGACAAACACATTTAACAATTATGCAAAATTACATAATGCAAAATTACATAATTCTCCGAAAACCACAAAACTTTTCCATGTTTTTTTGAACTTTGACATAAAAAAAACGACACGACTCAGCATTATTGCTATTAAACTACCGTCAACACCGTGAACACTTTGTATAAACATCTCGCCTATTCACGGTCTGCAGCTGCCGATAAACAGGGCGTTCCGTGAATACCGTGAGTATTTTTACTTGCTTCCATATAGCAAAAATATGCGCCACAACTTAAAGATTTGGGGATTTTCGGCAAAAGCGCAAAGATACAGAAACCACGCTCTTACCTATATTTATGACAATGTTTTTATAAGTGGATTTTTTGCTAAGAAAACATCTGATCTATTCCCCATACTTTACAGAATCTTCCGCCACCATCATTGGTTCGTCACTAGTATCAGTTGAATAAGAGTACATCAGCTTATCCACATGTTGAATCAGTTTTTCGTAGACAGAAGGTTTGAGTTGCTCTTTGGCAAGTTCCACATATCTTCTGAACACTCGTGGGTCTTTTATGGCAGACAGAGTCTTTCCATTTGCCTTATTTGGAACTTCTCCATCTATATAGTTGCTTATCTGATTCTCTCCGAACCCGAGAATTAGTGCCAGACGAGCTGAAGAAACGCCATATTTCTCTTTCAATTGGACTATCTCTTCGCTGCTTGGTATGCCGTACTTTTTCCTATACTGCCTATACACCTGCTGTACATTCTCTTCATCCATATCGGTAGTGGTGAACCTTTCCTTCGTCAGTTCACATTCATAGCAAGAATATATATACTCATACTCATCACCCCTGAACTTGATTGTCCTCGTTTCCTGTATGATTCTTGCCTCGCAGTTTGCAAATGGACTTTTCATTATTATTCCTCCTTAGGTTCTTTTAGAGTTGCAAAGTAACAACTTCTAAACGAAAAAAGCAAGAAAATCCACGATAAAGTGGAGTTTCCTACTTAAAATGATGATTTCTACACATTGAGGTAGAGAGATAATTACTTTAACTGGATGTCCGTCCATGAATACCTTGTTCCCTTTTGAGTCTCTTCAGCAATGTTGATGTTTGCTGATTTTGGCAATGTTACAGGAAAGTGTAAGGTGAAGTAGCGAAGGCCATTTTCATTCTTGATTTTTGAATTCAGTTCACCTCCCCCAACATCTGAAATATAAGTCTTTTTCCCATCATATTCAATATAAAAGTCAGAACCAAGCGAATACTCCTTTAACAATCCCGTTTTCCTCAGACAGGCTATTGTTTCATTTATATACCTTGCGACATATACTAATTCCATGTTTTGTGAATATGATTTGTTTGAGGGAACTATTGTATAATTATCTTGAGTAAAACATCCTTGTTTCCATACCCTAAACAAGAAATCGTCCTCAAATAAGTCAACATCTTTCCTTCCTTCACTGCTGTTCCCTAATCCTCCCCAAGTGGAATAAACCATATATGGTATAATGCCAGCAAGATCATTCGTGCGCCCATCACTATGTATGTTGGTTTTCCACAGCATTTTCGGTTCTTCTTTGTTTTGATTGTCATATGCATATAAGTTTAGAGCACGTCTAAATTTGCTTACATGTTGTTGGACATCATGGTAACCAGTTATTCCATAGTCGTAATCCACAGTTGTACGTCTAACCCCAGACCCATAAATATTGCTATTTGAATACATATTGCCACGAGTATTTGTGGTGATTGATGATATTCCTGTTTCGCCCCAAATAGGTACAGGAACGGTTTCTACATATGATTCATCTACGATACCATAGTCCATTAGTATGCACATATCAGCTTTCGTTTTGTTGGAAGTTGGTATAGCCCCTTGCAATTTAAGAACTTCTATGACATATGTTGCATATTGTTGAAATTCAACATCATTTGAAGATAATGAAGGTTTGGCTGATTCTATATAAAAAGTTTTGTTTGCCACATTGTAATTTCCAAATGTATTGTATGATGTCGCCACTCTGGGGGTAAACAGATTCAGAACAGTTTCCTGTGGAGTAGAGCAACTGTATACAAACAACAAGAGCACAAACAACAATAATTTTCTAGTCATCATATATTCAAAATAATAGGAGCGCGAACTTCCCGATGCCTATCCTTCCGTTAGGTACGACCAAGTAACCTTTGCACGGATAAGTACGGAGAAGTTCACGCTCCATTAGGAACGTGAACCTACCGCCACTCGTTCTCGTGCATTTGAATTTGGTCGTTTAAACGGAAGAGAACAAGAGCAGTTTGCTCAAGTATATGTTAAGAATCGAACGAGTACGCTTCCCTTGGGTTAATAATTATCGCCTCTGTTTAGTCACTGAAGGACTGAGTCAGAGGCATTAACTCGCATAGAGGGGAAGAGTGTGAAAGCTCCTTCGTGAGGATTGCTGCTCACCGTTCAATAGTTTTTGATGTCTGTTTCGTAGTGTCCAAGCCGAGGCGAGGACTAAGAATTGTTTTTTAAAGTTCAACTTTATGTTTATTATTTTCATTTCCCATATTCAGGGCCATCATCTTCCGCAACGATGCCTATGGAGCAATCTGCCATTTCGTAAAGTCTTTCGGGTGCGATGTCGATGTTTCCGTCATCCCAGGTTAATGTCCAAGAGTCAAGAGTGAAGTTCTTGAATACTTCTATGTCCCTAAGCTTCTCAAAAGGCCTACGGTAAAGGTAAGAAGAAAGATCAACTTCCTTCTCTACACCATCGTTGAAGACCAACGCTATGCGATAATCCTCGATGTATTTTGCTGATGTAACCCAAACCATAGTCATTAACCTAAAGGAGATATTCTTACCAGGGTTTCGCCATTTTCTATTCTTTCCCAGTTGCTCTGTAGCTCTGATTTATGAAGATCAAGCCACTCATATACGAGGTTTAATGCCCTACGAGGGAGTTTGCCTTCCACAATTCCCTCTTCAATCGTTACGATGGCTTTGAATTCATTGTATTCCACATGGAAGTGTGGAGGGTTATGGTCATCGTAAAACATCTTGATTACAATACCATAAAATCTACTTATCTCTGGCATAGTCTTGTTAATTCTTTGGGGGCAAAGTTAGAAAATGTTTCGCAGAAAAGGACGTTTTATTGTTAAAATGTTGGTTTCAAAGGATAAAAAACATAAAATACTTATCAATTATGTGAATTCTTTACTCAGATAGTTGCGCAATTAAGACACTTTTCAATAAATAAAAGTTAAAATCTCTTATTTATTTGGAGGTTATTATTTTATTACCTAACTTTGCATCGTAAAAACATAAAATCAAAACTGCTATGCCAGAGATACTAAGAATATTTGGATTAAGATTCTACTTCTATTCCCGTGAACATGAACCTATGCATGTACATGTAAAAAATGCAGATGGAAAGGCTAAGTTTGATATTCTTCCTGACGGAATTACGCTTGTATATAACAAGGGAATGAAGTCAAAAGACATCAAATGTGCCGAAATGATCTTAGAAGAAAATAAAGAGCTTGCCATGTCAAAATGGAACGAATATTTTGGAAGTTCAATGACAGAAGAGGAGGAATAAATTATGATACTCACAAAGATTTGGTTTGCAGACAACCGCATATATGGCCTGACAGACAATGGCAAGACTGTATTCCAGTCCTTGCTATGGTATAAGCGTCTCAACAACGCAACAGAAGAGCAACGCAATGACTATGAAATGGACGACGAGGGAATACATTGGTATGCTATTGACGAAGACATTTCGTTTGAAAGTTTCGAATACGACGACCCAGAACCACAGGGTATTTCGCGCGTATTCCTTAGTCATCCGGAACTTAACGCCTCTGCTGTTGCCCGCCGGTTAGGCATTAGTCAAAGCTTAATGGCGCAATATATTAACGGCATGAAGAAGCCATCAAAAGAGCGCGAAAGTCTGATACTGAATGAATTTCAGGCTATCGGAAGAGAACTGGTGGCAATTTGAACTCATAATAACCACGACAAGATATTCTCAAAGCATACAGGCAATAGATACCTTAGGAGATGCGCAAAGAAAGCATCTACTAATCTATCTCCCATACCCAAAAAATGCAAACAAGAGATAGAAGAATATACAAGGTTACACTCACTGGCAGCATCGTCAACATGGTGCTGCTCGTCATGAAGTTCGTAGCGGGAATATTAGGCAATTCTGCTGCTATGGTGGCTGATGCCGTTCATTCGCTAAGCGATTTCCTGACAGACATAGTGGTTCTGGCATTCGTAAAACTAAGTTCAAAGCCTGCCGACCATGACCACGATTATGGTCACGGCAAATACGAAACGGTAGCCACATCAATCATCGGCATGGCTCTCGTAGTCGTTGCCGTGATGCTGGGATGGAATGGTGTGGAGAAGATCATCCAAGCGATAAAGGGCGAACAACTGGAGTCGCCAGGCATCATAGCATTCGTTGCCGCCATTTGCAGTATCTTATTGAAAGAGTGGGTGTTCCGCATCACAAGGAAAGTGGCGCTGGAAGTAAACTCACAAGCTCTTGAAGCAAATGCGTGGCATCATCGCAGCGATGCGCTTTCTTCTATCGGCACTGCCATTGGCATTGGAGGAGCAGTCATTCTGGGAAACGGTTGGGCATTGCTTGACCCGCTTGCAGCAATCGTCGTCAGCGTACTTATTTTCGTCACGGCATTCCGTCTTTTGCGTCAGGCATCAGGCGAATTACTGGAAGAAAGCTTGCCACGGGAAACGGAAAACAAGATAGAACAGATTGTGTATCAAGACCCTCTGGCAAAAGATGTCCACAATATGCATACCAGAAGAATAGGCAGCATCATCGCCATAGAAATGCACCTGCGTCTACCAGGTGACATTTCCCTCAGCGAATCACATGCCCACGCCACAGAGATAGAGAAGCGGTTGAGGAAAGAATTTGGTGACTCTACCCATATCATGCTGCACATAGAACCGATAAAATAAAGAAAAAAGTATTATCCACTACTAAAGAGCGTTAAAAATGCTGAATAATTGGCATATTTAACGCTTTATTTTGCCATTTACAATTATAAATTGTATATTTGCAGACTGAAACATAACAATTCTAACCAGAAAAAGACTAATCTCCTATATGAAAAAACTCATTCTTAGCATTTCACTTATCCTTGCAGCCGTTGCATCAGCCATGGCGCAGCAATATACTGTAACATCTCCTGACGGCTGCCTTATCGTGAACACGAATGTGGCTGACGGCAAGATGACTTACGACGTTTCTCTCGACGGCAAGCAGATGATAGAGACATCGCAGCTCGGCTTCGTCACAAACAAGAGCGACTGGAGCAAGGGACTTACAGTGAAGGGAAACAAGAAGGAAACGGTAAACAAGTGCTACGAGATGCGCAATGCGAAGGCGTCTCACATCAACTATGAAGCTAACAAGTTGGTGGTTTCGCTCGAGACAGCCGACAGGTACAAGTACGATGTGGAGTTCCAAGTATCAAACAACGACGTGGCTTTCCGCTACATCATTCCGCAGCAGCGTGACGATGTGCGCAGCCTTGTCATCACGAAGGAACTCTCTTCCTTCAAGCTTCCTGACAACACGACAACCTTCATCACTCCGCAGAGCGATCCGATGGTTGGATGGATGCACACGAAGCCAAGCTACGAGGAAGGCTACACGAAGGATGCCCCTGTGGCACAGCGCTCCACTTTCGGTCACGGCTACACCTTCCCTTGCCTTTTCCATGAGGGCGAAGACGGTTGGGTGCTCATCGCAGAGACAGGCGTGAACGGCACTTACTGCGGCTCTCACCTCAGCGATTGGGACGCAAAGAACGGTTATTCGATAGCTTTCCCTATGGACGGCGAGATGAATGGCCTCGGCAATGCCACTCCAGGCCTTTCACTCCCCCAGCCTACCCCATGGCGAACAATAACCCTCGGCAAGACTTTGAAGCCTATCACGGAGACAACAATCCAGTATGATGTTGTGGACGAGGTGTTCGAAGCTTCAACAAACTACAAGAACGGCCGCTACACTTGGAGCTGGCTTATCTGGCAGGACGACAACATCACCTACGATGTGCAGAAGCAGATGATTGACCTCTCGGCAGCTATGGGCTACGAGTATGTATTGGTTGACAACTGGTGGGACGAGAAGATTGGTCGCGACAAGATTGCAGAACTCTCAAAATATGCGCAGAGCAAGGGTGTTTCGCTCATGCTTTGGTACAACAGTAACGGCCATTGGAGTGACGCTCCTCAGACTCCTCGCAACGGAATGAACACGGCTGCAAACCGCCATCGCGAGATGAAATGGATGAAGTCCATTGGCATCAAGGGCATAAAGGTGGATTTCTTCGCCGGCGACAAGCAGCCTACAATGCAGCTCTACGAAGACATTCTTGCCGACGCAAACGAATACGGCATTCAGGTTGTATTCCATGGTTGTACGATTCCTCGCGGTTGGGAGAGGATGTATCCGAACTTCGTGGCAAGCGAAGCCGTACTTGCATCGGAGAATGTGTTCTTCGGCGAAGGTGCTGCAAAGAGCGAACCGTTCGACCTAACGCTGCATCCATTCTGCCGCAACGCATCGGCTTCTATGGATTGGGGCGGTGTTATCATGAACAAATTCATGAGCAAGGACAACAAGTCACGCCATGCACGCCAGACAACAGACCTCTTCGAGATGGCTTCCGGCATAACGATGCAGACGGCTGTGCAGTGTGTTGCCATCTATCCGAACAACCTTGAGGACGTGGAAAAGGAGAAGATGGATTGGCTCAAGACATTGCCTTGCAAGTGGGAAGAAACACTTTATGTTGACGGCTATCCAGGCAAATACGCAGTCATTGCTCGCAAGAGTGGCGGCAAGTGGTATGTCGGTGCATTGAACGGCACAAAGGAAGAGCTTACTCTCAACCTTGACCTCCCTTTCATCGGCAAGAAGCAAGCCGTAACTCTCCACGACGATTGGAAAATGAACCAGACAGTCAAGACAGACAAGAACGGAAAGCTCAAGATAAAACTTCAGGCACAGGGTGGAGCGATAATCAGTTCGCTCTAAAGATAGATTTTCATAAAGATTTTAGTTTAGATTTCGAGCCATTAGGCGATCCTCCTAAAATCGTCCCTTAGAGCGACGAACTGGAGCGAATTTTCAGTCAAGATTTTTGTTATAGATTTTAGTAAAGATAAAAATCCTTACAAAAATCCATCACCCTCAATTTTGAACAACGAGAAAAATTGAACATAATGTACGAAATCGGTTTAGACTTAAGAATAAAAGGCGGCAAGATCATCCTCAGCTACAGAGGTCGGGAATACAAGATAGATTCAAACCCTCGTGAACCCGACATCTACATCTGTCAGGAGGACAAGATCCTCCAAACGGTGCGCTGTGGCTTCTATACTGAGCAGATACAAAAGATGATATTGCGCGACAAGGAGTTCAAGAGCGTCACCAGCAAGATGATAGGTCGTGAACTGCTGAGCGATGTTCTCGCTTGCGCCATCGATGACGGACGTGAAATGCTCGACTTCGGCTATCTGGAAACGCTCGCATTGCAACGTGGTAAGAAGCGAAGCGACAACTGGGAGCGAAACTACGAGCAACGTAAGGAGGAATTTGTCACACGCCGCAGAGAGACTCTCGGAACGACTACGAACGAAAAGCCGAAAGCGCCAGAACAAGACACTGCCAAAAAGGCTCTCGTTACGAAGATGACAAACACCGTGGCTCGGGAAGAGAAGAATCCTTCGGACATGATAACCGACGGTGTTCTCGCTTACGGCGTCAATGTAGGACGATACCTCTTCAACGAAGGAAGGATTGTGGTCTATGCAACCCCTGACCTTCCGCCCATCGGAGCGTCGGAGGTGTTCATGACATACCAGATAACCAAAGACTCTTACCAGCTGCTGCTGAAGCTGTCTGAGAAGAACCGTATTCCAAGTCCTGCCGTGCCTGCTACGGTCACTGATCCCTGCCGCATCGGATTCCTATGTGGCGAATCTGCCTATTGCAAGAGATACGACTTCACTCTGGAGGATGTCGATATGGACCATGTTGACTTCATGAACCAATACGACAGCATGTCAAGCAAGTTCTTCTATCGTGGCGAGACGGAACGAGAGTTCTATCTTGTGTTCAGCACAGCTCACGACCTCGATGAATATTACATTCGTGTAGGCGACGAGGAAGGTATTGAACCGGAGAAGCCTCTCGGAACAATCATCGTTCCAAAGGAATACGAGAACTGCTGGATTACCCAACAGCGCTACTATCTGGACTGGGAAGTGATCGTTGCGCCTGTTGAGGGAAAATATATCAAAGGCTACAACGATCCATACTGGAAACTGCTGAAGGACAACACCGGAGCAGAGCTGAGCGGTTACAAACATGCCATCTTCCTGGACCCAGAAGGACGTGTCTTTGCCACTACACCACTCACGGAACTTGTCATTGCCGAAACCCTTGAAGAGTATCTGCAGATGAGTGAAGAAGAAGTAAAAAGTCTATGCTATCGCAGCGAAATGAGCAGGGCAAGGTAAGTTCGCGCTTTGCGCGAGGGTAAAAGCTAAAAGCTAAAGGCTAAAGGCTTCTTCCGCTTGTAGGGCGAAGATTTCTGAGCCGCTTCTATCCGCAGGCAGCCTTTACCCTTTACCCTTTAGCCTTTAGCCTTCGCGAGCGAAGCTTGCGAAATTTGAATAACAACAAAACTTAAAGCTATGTTTAACCAGAGAATAATCTTTGTACTGATTGCAGTTGCATTATTTATACTTTGTCCTGTGCTTGCTAATGCGCAGGGCAACGGTCAGTTGTCTTCTTTGTGGAAGGAATATGACGAGGCAATGAAGAAAGACCTCCCCCAGACTTGCCTTAAGATTCTCGACAAGATCTCAAAGAAGTCGGAAAGTGAGAAAGCATACGCCAGTCTGCTTAAGGCAGAATTCAAAAGGGTGGAGATAATGGACGAACTGGCTCCTGATTCTGCGGAGATGGTTGGAAAGAAACTTCTGAAGAAAACCGAGACAATGAAAAGCAAGGACAAGGTGGCTTACGCTATCTTCAACCTCGCCATTTACCGTGGCTACCATTCTTTGCACTTCAGAATAGCTAAGACTGCTGACTACTATCTTGAAGAAGCCTTTGCCGACATGGATATTCTCGCCAACACAAAGACTGACGATTGGACCATGATTATAAAGGAAGGTTCCGGCTCAGAGATATTCAACCGTGACATCCTCTCGCTGATGGGTATTGAAGCTTACCAGCAGGAACGCCTGTATAACTATTACAAGGCAAAGGGTAATCGCAGGGCTTGTGCTTATCTGGCTCAGAATTGGGATGTAAACAAAGGCAACCAGAATCTGCCTGGATTTATTGAAGAATACAAGAATCTACCGGAAGGAGCTCTCCTTGCAAAGCAATATTATCAGTATTGTAAGAACAATTCTAATATGAAGCCTGCTGAACGCTACCAGCTCCTACAGACCTACCGTAAGCAATGGGCAGGAACAAAAGAAGCTGCGATATTCGAAAACTTCGAGAAGAATGAGCAGCAAGCTTTGCTGAGAATAACTCCTATCCCTGGCATTGTACACACAAACCAGGAAACAACTCTTACTGTAACGTCAAAAAATGTCAGCAAGACAAAGCTCTCCATTATTCCACTCAACGTGGCTGGCCGTGATATACCAGAAAACAATCGCAGCAATTACTACGTGAGTCTTCTCTCGGATTACGCAGTAAAGTCTGGCAACGGCTACAAAGGACAGATAGAAATCTCCAAGGATTTCAAAATAGAGAACTGCCACACAGAGGCTAAGGACAGCATCGTCATCCCTGCCCTAAAGTGCGGTGTCTATATGCTGAAACTGGAATCGCAGGACGAGAAAGACCAGACATCATACAAGCATCCTGATGGTTTCGCTATAAACAAACCTTCAACCCACACTACTGACTACGCACTTTTCTACGTCAGCGACCTTAAGATTATTCGTCTCGGCCTGCCAGACAAAAAGGAAAGAATTGTCGTCGTAGATTCAAAGACTGGTCATGAGGTAAAGAATGCCAAGACTAAGGATAACGGCTACCGTGGCATCGTGGCTTATACCGACACGGACAACGGCATGCCTTTTACAAGAATCTACGAAGATAATTTCCACTCCTACACTCCAGAAAAGGAAGATTACAACATTAACATCTATCTCGACCGCGGCATCTATCGTCCTGGTCAGACGGTTCATGTAGCTGCCATCTCGCATAAAATCATAAATGGCACAAAGACCAATGTCGTGGAAAACGATGAAATAGAGTTCACCCTCATGGATGCCAACCATCAGGAGGTGGCAAGCAAGACCGTAAAAACCGATGAGTTCGGCACTGCGTCTGCGGAGTTTGTAATCCCGACTGACCGTCTCACCGGCGAATGGCACATTGAGGCTGTCGGAGATGAAGAGGAAACCGAAATATTTTTCAGAGTCGAGGAATACAAGCGTCCTACGTTTGAGGTTTCTTTCAAGAAATACGAAAAGGAATATCAGCTTGGCGACACCATCAAGGTCACTGGTGTGGCAAAGACTTACGCGGGTGTTCCTGTAGCAAATGCCAAGGTTGCCTATACCGTTGACCGCCAGTTGCCTTGGTGGGCTTGGTGGAGAGGTTATAGCACAGGCGATATCAAGAGAGACACCATAGTAACCGACGACAAAGGTGAGTTTGAAGTTACCGTGCCTCTCACTATTCCTAAAGACCAGAAAATAGACGACAAGAACGACATCATCTGCTATCATTATAAGATAGAAGCTGCCGTAACAAGCATTTCCGGCGAAACTCGCGAAGGCGAAGAGAGCCTTACTGCTTCCAACAAGCCGCTGATGTTCAAGATTTCCATTAAAGACAAGTTCCGTAATGATGAAAATTCAGGTTTTTCCGTAACTGTCAAGAACAGTGCAGGAAAGGAAATGACAGAGGCGAAACTTGCCTTTAAGATTGACAATCAGCCTAAGTTGTACTCTACCATAAAGGAAGTTAACGAGGCAATAAAGAAACTACCTTCCGGCAAGCACCAACTCACGGGCAAGGCTTCATACAAGGATATTGTAGTAAACGACACGACAAACTTCACAATCTTCTCGCTCGACGACAAGACTCCTGTCGAATACACTAAGCATTGGACTTACGTCACTCATCAGAGCTTCAGCGATGCGGACGACGTTATTACGATTCAGTTCGGTACTTCCGTTGAAGATGTAGAGATATTCTATGATGTTTTCGAAGGCGATAATCATAAGGAATCTACTGTTCTTCATGCCTCAAACTCGCTCATTCGCAAGGACTTCAAGGCTGTCAAGGGCAAGAACATCCTCGTTTCTTACGCTTGGGTGAAGAACGATACACTTTACTCAAAGCAATATTGTCTCTACCAGCCAGAGCCGGAAAAAAGTCTTAACGTAACTTGGAAGACTTTCCGCAATAAGCTTATTCCTGGACAAAAGGAAGAATGGACGCTGAACATTACAAATCCTCGCACCAAGGAAACGGGCAATTACCAACTCCTTGCAAATCTCTACGACAAGAGTCTTGATGCCATTGCTTCGTCAGCATGGAATACAGACCTTGGCATCAATACTGGCTATTCAAGTGCAACATGGAACACAATCCGTCCAACAACGACTTCGTTGAGACTCAATCGTTATTACGAAATTTCCGCTTTCAATGAACCTGACCTTAGCAGATTCGACATCTGGCCTTTCCGCTATGAAAGAAGATACTACAGCAGATCAAAGGCAACGTTGTTGTCAAACGCTGCTGGCGGTGCCAGAGTTTATGATGTTGTGGAAGAGCAGCCTGTATTTGCAGCACCAGCTGTAAAAAAAGATTCTGAGGTTAGAGTAGCTGCCCAAGAGGTAAGTGGCACTGTTGTTGATGATGCTGGCGAACCAATCATCGGCGTCTTGGTTAAGGAACAGGACACACAAAACTCTGTAGTTACTGACGTTGACGGAAAATATACTATCAGACTTAGCAAGAAGGGAGCTTATATCGTATTCTCTTATATCGGCTATAGGCCTCAGACCCTTTCTACCGCTGGAATATCTACACTCAATGTGACTCTTGAAGAGGACAATGCCGCACTAGAGGAAGTTGTCGTTGCAGGTTACGGCGTAATGAAGAAAAACAATCTTGAAGGAAGGATTGCTGGCATACATGTTACTCCTGAAGGCACTACTACGGAGCCTATACAGATGCGCAGCAACTTCTCTGAGACAGCCTTCTTCTATCCACAGCTTTTCGCAGACAAGAATGGCAATGTCAGCATAAAGTTCACTCTCCCAGAAAGCACTACTACATGGAAGTTCCGCGCCCTTGCCCACGATAAGGACATGAACAACGGAATGCTCCAGGACGAGGTTATCGCTCAGAAGCAGCTGATGATTTCGCCAAACATGCCGCGCTTCATCCGCAAGGGCGACAAGACTGTGCTCGCTTCTGTAATCAGCAACCTCTCCGAAAAGACTCTCAACACAAAGACTACCATCGAGATTCTTGACCCAGAGACCGAGAAAGTCCTTTACACAGAAAGCACAACAAACACTCTCGATGCCGGCAAGACTGCCCCTGTAAACTTCAACTTCACCCCAGAAACCCTCGCAGCCCCTGTGTCTGAAGCGTCAGCTTCTGATATCCTCCCTCTCTACATCGTCAAAATCTTCACCGTAGCCGACGGCTACTCTGACGGCGAGCAGCGCTATCTTGCCGTTATAGATAATGTAGAGCCAGTGATGACTACCAAGTCCATCACAATGATCAAGCCGGGCAAAGAGGTCATTGCTACCCCTACCCTCTTCCCTGCCGACGCTACAGAGAAGAAGCTCACCGTGGAATGGACTGAGAACCCAGCATGGCTCATGCTTGAGACTCTTCCTTACATGAACAGCCAAGACCAGACAACCATCTACTCTAAGGCTGCCGCTTACTACGCAAATGCTCTTGGTGCAAACATCCTCAATGCGATGCCAGAGAAGACAAAGCAAACCATCCTCCGCCAAAACGAATACGGAAGCTCTTCATCAGCCACCGTTCCCGAAGCGTGCGGTTCGGGGAACACCGCCGCTTCTCCTCTCGAAAAGAACCAAGACCTCAAGACCCTCCTCCTCAACGAGACTCCTTGGGTCATGGACGCAAAGAACGAAACCGAGCGCATCCAGATGCTCAGGAACTTCTATGACGAGAACAAGCTCACTTACAACCAAGAGCAACTCATAAAGAAGCTCAAGGACGAGCAGAAAAGCGATGGCGGCTGGAGCTGGTGTCCGGATATGCAAACATCTTACTGGATGACTTCGGAAATCTGCGAGCTCTTCGTGCGACTGAACAACATGATCGGCAAACAGCAGGCAACAAGCGACATGCTCAACAAGGCAATGGCTTGTCTCCAGAAGCAGGCTCACAAGGAAATCGTTGAGTGGAAGAAGCAGGAAAAGAAGGGTGAAACGCCTTACATCTACGACTGCTACGCTCTGCAATACGTCTATCTCAAAGCTCTTTCTGGCGATAAACTTTCCAGCGAAGAGAAGAAGGATGCTGATTTCGTCATCAAGTATCTCAAGAAGCAGGAGCGCAAGAACTCGCTTTACATGAAGGCGAAACTTGCCATCGTGCTTTATTACATGGGCGAGACAAAGATGGCAAAAGAATATATCCAGAGCATCAACGAATACTCCGCTTACAAGGAACTCGACGGTCGTTACTTCGACACTCGCCGTGCCGGCTACTCTTGGCGCGACTACAAGCAGCCAACACAGACAATGGTCATCGAAGCTCTCAAGGCTATCACGCCTAACGACCAGCAGACAATTGCCGAATACCAGCGTTGGCTCCTCATGCAGAAGCGCAACCAGATGTGGGACACTCCTATCAACACAGTAAACAATGTCTATGCCTTCGTAGCTCCTTCTCACAGCGATAGCAAAAACTACACAAAAGCCACTGTGTCTGAAGCGTCAGTTTCTGACTACGCCATCATAAACGCCTTCGGTGCTGACGGCAAGGGCTATTCAAAGAACATCTACGTTGAGAAGAACATCCTTCCTATCGTAGAATTTGAGAAGACTAACGACCAAGTTTCTTGGGGTGCAGTCTATGCCCAATACAAGCAGAAGGCAACGAACATCTCCGACTTCTCTGAAGGTTTGAAGATCACCCGCGAAATAATCAGTCCGGATGGCAACTCCCTCCATCTCAGGGAGGGCTGGGGTGGGTCCGTTGGCGACAAGGTCAAGGTTCGCATCACAGTCGTTGCCGATCGCGACTACGACTTCGTGCAAGTCGTTGACAAACGCGCTGCATGTCTTGAACCTGTAAACCAGACTTCAGGCTATCGTTGGAGCAATGGCGGCTATTACGAGGCACCACAAGACTCTCGCACTTGCTACTACTGCGACATGCTCCGCAAGGGCACTCACACATTCGAAACTGAATACTTCATTGACCGCGTTGGCGACTACCAAAGCGGTACTTGCACCGTTCAATGCGCTTACTCTCCTGAGTTCTACGGTCGCACAGGTGCTATAACAATCCATACAAAATGAAAAAGAACAGACTTTTAAACACGCTAATTCTGAATTCTGCATTCTGCATTCTGAATTCCCTTCCCCTCTCTGCCCAAAGCCTTGATGCGGAGTTTGAAACCATCGACATGGGTGATATTTCCTTCCAGCATCCGGCAAGTGCAACATTCAAACTGAAGAACCGCGGTTCGGAGTTCTATCTCAACGATGTCAAGCCTTTCTGCGGATGTACGAAGGTTGATTTTCCCAAGAAGAACATAGCCAAGGGCGAGAACTTCTCAATCACTGTGACATACGATGCTGAGATGCTCGGCACTTTCCAGAAGGATGTCGCATTGGTAAGCAACCAGTTTGAGGCTCCTTTCTATCTTACCATTAAGGGCAAGGTTGTGCCTCAAGCCATAGGTGATGCCCTTTCTGCCAGAGGCGGAGAAAACGGTGCTGCCATAAAGATGGGAAAGATACTCGTTTCCCGTGACAACATTGAGTTTGCCGACACTTACCAAGGCAACCGTATCCAGGAGAAAGTTACGATTACAAACCTCGACAAGCAGCCTATCAGCCCACAGGTAATCCATGTGCCACAGTATATGACAGCCCAGATTACTCCTAACCTTATCCAACCAGGAAAGCAGGGAGTCATCACGTTCACACTCAATGCAAACATGCTTCCTCGCTACGGACTCACACAAACATCCGTTTACCTTGCAGAGTTCCCTGGCGATGTCATCTCAAAGGAAAAGGAGATTATGGTCACAGCCATAAAGCTGCCTACACTTCAACTCTCAGAATCTCAGCGCAGCAAAGTGCCTGTACTCGTGCTTTCCGACGATGCTGTTGACCTTGGAAACTCTCTCAAGGGTGACATTGTTCTTGCCAACAAGGGAAAATCTCCACTCGTCATTTCCACTATACAGTCATTCACTCCTGGACTCAGCGTCACTCTCAACAAGACCACTCTCAATCCAAACGAGTCAACAATCATGAGAGTCAAGGGAACACGCAAGAACCTCAAGGAGCTCAAGCAGCAACCACGCATCCTCATCATCACTAATGACCCTAACAACCAGAAGGTCATACTCGATGTAAAGTACAAACTCTAATACTCACTCGGACCCACCCCACCCCCTCCCTTATAAGGAGGGGAGGAATTAGTCTTGAGGGATGATAATTGTAGGGCGAGGATTTCCGAGCCGCTTTCCATCCTACAAAAGTAATCATACTTTATACTTATTACTTAATACTTATTACTTCCTATGCATCATCCAGAAAACGACGAAGAATACAAGGGGCTTGTAGTGAACGCTGGCGTAGAACAGCCTTCAATCATCAATCCTTATTTCAAACGCATACGCAAACGCCCTAAGCAACTCTCTGTAGATGAGATGGTTGACGGCATTCTGAAAGGCAATATCACAGTCCTTTCACAGGCAGTTACGCTCGTGGAAAGCGTACTTCCGGAACATCAGGCAAAGGCTCAGGAGGTCATTGCAAAGTGTCTTCCATACGCAGGAAACTCCATCCGTATTGGTATCAGTGGAGTTCCGGGTGCGGGCAAGAGTACATCTATCGATGAGTTCGGTTGCCATGTGCTTGACCGTAAGGGCGGAAAACTCGCAGTACTTGCCATAGACCCAAGCTCGGAGCGTTCAAAGGGAAGTATTCTTGGCGACAAGACCCGTATGGAGAAACTCTCAGTTCGCGAGAATGCCTTCATTCGCCCTTCACCATCGGCAGGTTCTCTTGGTGGTGTAGCACGCAAGACCCGCGAGACCATCATCCTCTGCGAGGCAGCCGGCTTCGACACAATCTTCGTTGAGACCGTCGGCGTTGGTCAGAGCGAGACCGCATGTCATTCCATGGTTGACTTCTTCCTTCTTATACAGGTTGCCGGCACTGGCGACGAACTTCAGGGGATCAAGCGCGGTATCATGGAGATTTCCGACGGTATCGTTGTCAACAAGTGCGATGGCGACAATGTTGACGCTTGCCAGATGGCGGCAACACACTTCCGCAACGCCCTCCATTTCTTCCCTGCTTCAGAAAGCGGTTGGGTGCCAAAGGTACTCACCTACAGCGGTTTCTATGGCTACGGCATAAAGGAAGTCTTCGACATGATCTACGAATACTTCGACTTCATAAAGGCAAACGGCTATTTCGACTACCGCCGCAACGAGCAGAGCAAGTACTGGATGTACGAAAGCATCAACGAGCAGCTCCGCAACTCCTTCTACAACATGCCGCAGATTCGCGACATCATCAAGCAGAAGGAAGCCGAAGTCCTTACCGGCCAAAAGACCAGCTTCATCGCCGCCCACGAACTTCTCGACATCTATAAGTTAGGTAAATAACAGTCTTTACTCAATATTAACGCCCAGCACACATTCTATCTGTATGCTGGGCGTTATTTTGGCCTATATATCAAATTGCATGCTAAGGAATAGGGGGTGTAAAGTATTGAGTTATGCCTCAGAAGATGCATTTTTTGAAACGTATTCCTAAGGTTTATCAGGAGGGTCACAGCCTCAGCGAGCAATCCGCAAAACGGATATACTAGGCCATAAGAGCCTTTATGATTGTTGTTTACGCGCCATGGTCGTGAGAGCCACCACCAGATATCTCACAAGGGGGGGGGGAGGACAAAGCACCCTCCTATTATGAGCAACTGCGGAGAGTTGCGGTGAGTTGGGGCAGCTCTCTACAGAAGCAAATACCTGTACATCAAGACGTTACAAGGAGCTTGCGGAGAGATGGAGAGTTGTAAGCGTTTTTTAAGATGCAGCATCAACTTTCATTGTCCATGTTTCTGATTTCAAAAAAGCCAGTGACACATCCTTTTGCCTCCTCAACTCTATGGTCAAGTAGACTATAATAAACACAAAAGCCCGACAAAAAAGCAGGGCATTCGTAGCTTAGAGTTATCTTCTCAGATACTTCTTAGTTCCATTGATAATCATTCCTTTATAGCTATCTGCAGACACGCGCTGACCAACGAGGTTGTAGGTACTCTGCTCCAATTTCGCATTTTGCAAAGAGCTGATTCCTGAACTATTTCGAAGAATAGTCACTACGCAAGGCTCATCCTCAAAGCTTTCTACA
The DNA here is from genome assembly GCA_045616725.1 of Prevotella sp. Classification (GTDB taxonomy): domain Bacteria; phylum Bacteroidota; class Bacteroidia; order Bacteroidales; family Bacteroidaceae; genus Prevotella. The sequence continues at coordinate 24,482 of JAZLHI010000111.1, forward strand.
TCCAGAGGCATTTCCTCATCCCCAATCTGTGTAATGAAGAGTTCCACACGATACTTGCCATTCGGTATATTATTAGGCAACGAATAGGTCCTGCTCAGATTGCTCCATCCCGAATACGAGGCAATATTCTTGTAGTCTATAAAGTGTCCCAGATCATATTCAACTCTGTCCTTTTCATTGATAAGTCGCGCTGTAGCTATAATGCTGACAGTACTCGGATTGCTATTCGTAAGCTTATCAACGGAAACCATAATTTTGTCATTGTCTTCAAGAATTCCCTTTAATCCTTTAGTGTAGAAATGTTGTGGATGACTAATGCCGTCTTCAGGATTGCACATAAGTACGACATTGAACTCATAACCATAGTTCGAGCAGTATGTGTCAGACTTGCTACTAGAATCAGGTGTCATATCATAGAGCAGGAAATATCCATCACAACTTCCGCCCCACCCCCAATTTATATGGTAATATGGGATACCGTCTCTACGTTCAACTGCATCTATTACAAACTGGTGAGCTCCTCCTACTCCACCTTTACCGTCAGCAGTAATTCCACAAACAGAAACAGGGCGTCCCTCCTGCAGGTCTGCATCAATGAAGGAATACATGCGGTGTAGCGGGAAAAGATTGCTTTTCACATATCTCATATCACCGTCGTAACCAAAATGCTCCGTCATGCGTAGGCAGTAATCGTTGAAAGACGAACCTGTACCACCGATATCATAGTTTGCACGGTTAGCAATACCTACGGCACGCATAAGCTCTGCTACAGCCTGTCCCTGAGTTTTACTATATGAACAAGGGTATGTTTGCGTTCCTTGACTGAGTTGGAATCCGCTCTTGCTCAATTCTACAGAAACAGGCGCGTTGGTCATCGTATTGCGTATGGCATGCCATTTATTTTCGCCTTCTAGGCAAATCGCAAGGTATGTCGTGTAGTTACCATCTGAATACGAACCGGGGATGACGGGACGCCGCAGATAATTGTAGGAATAGCTCGAACGATTAGGAAACGATGGTACGTCGCGCCGTAAGCCGTTCTCTACAACAAAAGTGCCATCCGGTCTTTTAATGACAAAAGCAAGACTACCATTCTTCACATCTGGACCTGCTGCATTGCTTATGCCAGGCTCGATCTTAAGGTACATAGGATATCCTTCATAATCTGCAAATGAGGCTGTGGTGGTGAACCAAGCGTCATCAACCATGATACAAGACTGGATGTTCGCCTCTATATCACCATACGACGGCATTATGCTCGACCAATCAAAGGGGACTTCGTCTAGGTTGAGTGATAAATCTTGTCCACGTGTATTCGTTGTATAGTTCACATATCCACTACCTCTGGCGGGATACTCATAATAACGCATTACCTGCGCCATGGCAGTTGGCAGACAACCAGTAGGAGTCATTTTACCTTCAACAGAAGGACACAGATTGTTGAAGGGAGGTATTTGATTAAACTTTATATCACCTAGCAAAGGGCTAACGTCTATTGCATCATCACTTCTGCTCGCGGCAGCTCTAATCTGTTCGCCTTGCTCTTTTGTACTTTCTCCATAAAGGCGTAATAGCGGTAGAACACTTTCATGAACATCACTAAACCTTTCCGTCAAAGAATAAGCAAGTACCTGCGGCATACTAGCATCTGAAGGGACAATGACAAATCCCACACTGTCTTCGGTTGCAGTATAGATGAAGAATCTTTCACAGCCATTCTCTTTGATATTATCTATCTTGGCTAAAGACAACTGCCTAATTTTAGTCAAGGAACTTGTATTTCTTACCCTTTCTTTCTTCTGCATTAATACTCCTTGGGCAATGACCTCCATCTGCTCCTGCGTACGAATCTGTGCAATAGCAGGAAGCATGAAAAAAGACAAAAGTGAGATACTCACTAATTCTTTTAACTTAAAGTTACAACGTAGTTTTACCCTTAGTGACATATAGTAGTACCATTAAACTTATTCAAAACTATAAAATCAAACGAGCCTGGCACTTTAATGTACCAGGCTTGATATTTATAGAAGCTTATATTTGTGTATTACACCTTGATCTCTACCTCAACACCTGAAGGAAGTTCGAGCTTCATGAGGCTGTCGATAGTCTTAGGAGTAGCGCTGTAGATGTCGATGAGGCGCTTGAAGTCGCAAATCTGGAACTGCTCACGGCTCTTCTTGTTAACGAATGTAGAGCGGTTTACAGTGATGATGCGCTTGTGTGTTGGGAGTGGAATAGGACCACTAACGATTGCACCTGTAGCCTTTACAGCCTTAACGATCTTCTCAGCTGACTTGTCAACGAGCTTGTGGTCGTATGACTTGAGCTTAATACGAATTTTCTGTGACATTTTGTTTGATTCATTTTTCCGGACAAGCCGGATAGTTAATAATTTGTTTTATTGGGGAGGAAAATCCGTAAAGAATCATTTGCTCACGGATTTTCCTATTTTTAAGCATTTCCACTTCTCCTCCCTTGTGGGGAGGTTGGGAGGGGTAATCTTAGAGAAGGTCTGTGCGACCCTTGATCTCCTCAAGTACAGTCTTAGCGATAGTATTTGAGAGAGGTGCGTGGTGATCGTACTCCATAGAAGAAGTTGCACGACCAGAAGTGATAGTACGGAGAGCAGTTACATAACCGAACATCTCTGAAAGTGGTACCATAGCGCGAACGATACGAGCACCAGAACGAGTCTCGTCCATACCTTCAACCTGACCACGACGCTTGTTGAGGTCACCGATTACATCACCCATGTTCTCTTCAGGAGTTGTTACCTCGAGCTTCATGATAGGCTCCATGAGGCAAGGACCTGCCTTAGCACATGCGTTCTTGTAAGCGTTGATAGCAGCGAGCTCGTAAGAGAGCTGGTCAGAGTCAACTGGGTGGAACGAACCATCGATGAGAGTAACCTTGAGGCTGTCAACTGGGAAGCCACCGAGGATACCGTTCTTCATAGCAGACTCGAAGCCCTTCTGTACTGATGGGATGAACTCCTTAGGGATGTTACCACCCTTAACTTCGTTAACGAACTGGAGACCGCCCTGCTTGAAGTCCTCATCAACAGGACCAACATTAACGATGATATCAGCGAACTTACCACGACCACCAGACTGCTTCTTGTAAACCTCACGGAGATTAACCTCCTTAGTGATAGCTTCCTTGTAGTTAACCTGTGGCTTACCCTGGTTACATTCAACCTTGAACTCGCGCTTGAGACGGTCGATGATGATATCGAGGTGGAGCTCACCCATACCAGAGATAACTGTCTGTCCAGACTGCTCGTCAGTACGAACTGTGAATGTAGGGTCCTCTTCAGCGAGCTTAGCGAGACCGATGCCGAGCTTGTCAACGTCAGCCTGAGACTTAGGCTCAACTGCGATACCGATAACTGGATCTGGGAATGTGATAGACTCGAGTACGATTGGGCCGTCCTCAGAGCAGAGAGTATCACCAGTACGGATATCCTTGAAACCTACACCTGCACCGATATCACCAGCCTCGATAGCGTCCATAGGCTGCTGCTTGTTAGAGTGCATCTGGAAGAGGCGTGAAACGCGCTCCTTCTTGCCAGAACGTGAGTTGTAAACGTAAGAACCAGCCTCTACCTTACCAGAGTAAACGCGGAAGAATACGAGACGACCTACGTATGGGTCAGTAGCAATCTTGAATGCGAGAGCAGAAGTCTTCTCTTCGAGTTCAGGCTTGCGGTCTTCCTCTTCACCTGTGTTAGGGTTAGTACCGATGATGTTTGGAGTATCTACTGGAGCTGGGAGGAATGCACAAACGAAGTCGAGAAGCATCTGAACACCCTTGTTCTTGAATGAAGAACCACACATCATAGGAACGCATTCCATAGAGAGACAACCCTTACGGATAGCAGCGATGATTTCCTCTTCTGTGATTGTCGATGGATCCTCGAAGTACTTCTCCATGAGAGCGTCGTCGTAGCTTGCAGCAGCCTCAAGGAGCTTGTCGCGCCACTC
>JAZLHI010000112.1:0-34445 GCA_045616725.1 Prevotella sp.
CTCTCTTGTGGACATCTATGGTAACAACGGTTCGGCAGAAAGTCCATTCATCATCAAGACAGCGCTCCAATTCCTTTCGTTTGCTTACGAGGTGAACAATGGTCGCAACTTCAACGGACTTAATGTAAAGCTCGACGCTTCGCTCGTCCTGCAGTCAGAGACAGAGCCTAACGATGCCAGCAATACTTCATGGGCTAAGACCTCTTGGATTGGCGTAGGCGATGCTACACATCCTTTCAACGGCACGTTCATCGGCACAACACGCTATGTGCGTTACCTCAAGGGTGCTCCTCTGTTCAACAATATCGGTGCTCAGGGTAAGGTCTGCGGTTTGACTCTTGAGAATGTTCTTGGCGTAACCTCTGGCGGCATGCTTGCCGGTACAAATGCGGGCACTATCTGCGCTTGTATTGCAGACATCAATAGCACAAACAGTTTCTCTGCCTTCAGTGGACTTTGTGGCACGAACACAGGCTCTATCGTGGCTTGCGGCACTATCGGCGAAAATGCCACTGCAGCAACAGCCGGCATCTGTGGTACTAACTCAGGCTCTATCACTGCATGCTATTCAGGCATAAAGTCTGCGGCTGGTGTAGCTGCTTCAAACAGTGGCACTATCAACGGTTGCTACTATGATAGCGACAAGGCTTCAGGCGAGGCAGCCGACGGCTCTACAGGCAAGACTACGGAGGAAATGCAACTTAAGTCGCTCGTTGACCTTCTCAATGAAGCACTTAACGGAAATGAACATAAATTCTATTATCGCGCTGCATATTATCCTGGAGTGAACTAAAGGAGATGAAAGCGTATTTCCTCGCCCTACATTCAGAGAACAACGCATATACGATATTCATGAATTATGCGCAGAGCTTTTTCTGCGCCATGGAGAGTTGCTCGAGTGGCTTAAGAGGCACGCCTGGAAAGCGTGTATACGCCAAAAGCGTATCGGGGGTTCGAATCCCCCTCTCTCCGCAAACAGAATAATGTTCTATCTCTATTCATGCTTCATATTAGAAGCATATATTTTCTTAATAAATAACTAAATAAATATTATGAAAACTATTCTTGCTTTTTACTATGCTCTGCATGGCTGTCATCGTGTCTGCTGCCAACTACGACCTTTGGATTAAGGGTAAGCAGGTTACAAGCAGCAATGCATCTGACATTATTGGTGACAGAATCGCATCGTATAATGCAAGTTCAAGGTAAAACGACAAAAGTATATGCAGAAGTAAAGCCTATACTTACCATTTCCAAAACAAAAGGCAGATACAAGTTCGCTTGTACCTGCCTTTTAAATTTTAGTGATTCCGTTGGGGTTCGAACCCAAGACCCACGCCTTAGAAGGGCGTTGCTCTAATCCAACTGAGCTACGGAACCAACAACAGCTTTGTTACGGATAATACGCCAAAAAGCGGTGCAAAGGTAATAATATTTTGCGAAAAACGAAGCCAAAAGGGATTTTTTTTGCCCTTGACGCATGATATTTCTTGATTTACTTGCTTATGACCTGAAAAATCATTATATTTGCAGACTGAAAAACATAGTAATCATTAAAAACAAAAATACTATAAACCAATGGACACTCAATTAGTAAAACAGTGTGAGCAGGAAGCTCAGAAGTGGCTTTCTCCTCTTTTCGATGAAGAAACTCAGGCAGCAGTAAAGGCAATGCTTGACAATGAGGATAAGACAGATCTTATCGATGCGTTCTATCAGAACCTTGAATTTGGTACTGGCGGTCTCCGCGGCATCATGGGTGCTGGTACTAACCGCATGAACAAGTATATCGTGGGTATGGCTACTCAGGGCTTTGCCAACTATATCAACAAGAACTTCGCTGGTCGTGAGAACATCTCTGTAGTTGTAGGTCACGATTGCCGCAACAACTCTCGCCTCTTCGCTGAGACAGTTGCTGCTATCTTCTCTGCAAACGGTATCAAGGCTTATCTCTTCGAGAGCCTTCGTCCAACTCCAGAAATCTCTTTTGCTATCCGTCAGCTCGGTGCTCAGGCAGGTGTGAACGTAACTGCTTCTCACAACCCTAAGGAGTACAACGGCTACAAGGCTTACTGGGAAGACGGTGCTCAGGTGCTCGCTCCACACGACAAGGGTATCATCGACGAGGTGAACAAGGTTTCTATCGAGGACGTTAAGTTCGAGGCTAACCCTGACCTCATCAAGATTATTGGTGGCGAGATGGACTACGACTATATGTCTGCCGTTAAGGAAGCTATGGTTGACCAGGATGTTATCCTCCGTCAGAAGGATCTCAACATCGTATATTCTGCAATGCACGGAACAGGTCGCGTTATCGTTCCTCTCTGTCTCCGCTCATGGGGCTTCCAGAACATTAATGTAGTGCCAGAGCAGATGGTTGTTGACGGCAACTTCCCAACAGTTGTTTCTCCAAACCCAGAGAACGCAGAGGCTATGACTCTCGGTATGAAGCTCGGTACTAAGCTCAACGCTGACCTCGTTGTGGCTACTGACCCTGATGCTGACCGTCTCGCTATCGTTTGCCGCGACCCTAAGGGTGAGTGGGTTATTATCAACGGTAACCAGACAGCAATGATGTTCTGGTACTACATCATCAAGAATAAGATTGCTCTCGGCACTCTCAACCCTTCAGACTTCCTCGTTAAGACTATCGTGACTACTGAGGTTATCGCTGAGATTGCTAAGAAGAACAACGTAGAGCTCCGCGACTGCTTCACTGGCTTCAAGTGGATTGCTCGTGAGATCGCTATCTCTGAGGGCAAGCAGAAGTACATCGGTGGTGGTGAGGAGTCATTCGGCTTCCTCCCATACGACAAGGTTCGCGACAAGGATGCTCCTGCTTCTATCTGTCTCATCTGCGAAATCGCTGCTTGGGCTAAGGATCAGGGCAAGACTCTCTACGATCTCCTCATGGACATCTACCTTGAGTTCGGCTTCTCTAAGGAGACTACAATCAACGTTGTTAAGCCTGGTAAGACTGGTGCTGACGAAATCAAGCAGATGATGACTGACTTCCGCAACAACCCACCTACAGAGATTGGCGGTTCTAAGGTTGTGCTTTGGAAGGATTACGCTGACAACACTTGCAAGACTGCTGACGGCAAGGAAGGCAAGCTCGACATGCCTGCTACAAGCAACGTGCTCCAGTGGTTCTGCGAGGACGGTACTAAGATTTCCGTTCGTCCTTCTGGTACTGAGCCTAAGATCAAGTTCTACCTTGAAATCAAGGGCAAGATGGGATGCGCAAACTGCTACGAGCGTTGCACTAAGGAAGCTGACGAGAAGGTTGCTGCTATCAAGGCAAGCCTCGGATTGTAGAAAGCCTCCTAGCCCCCGAAGGGGGAATCTTTAATTGGATTTTATACGCTGAAATTATATTGTTTCAAACACGAATCTCACGAATCATACGAATGCGGGAATATTCGTCAAAATTCGTTGGATTCGTGTTCGTAAATATATAAACGGGTCGGAATACATATTTGTGAATATTATGCAGAATCCACCAGATTACAGAAACGATACGGTCTTGCCGTTGCCAATGGAAGTTCAGGCTAATGCTTGGGCTGTTGATGGCGCGTGCTCTGGAAATCCGGGACCGATGGAATATCGCTGTGTTGACTTGCAAACAGGTTATGAGGTATTCCGCTATGGTCCGATACAAGGCACCAACAACATCGGTGAGTTTCTTGCCATTGTGCATGCTCTTGCTTTAATGGAGAAAAAAGGTATAACGGACAAGGTAATCTACAGCGACTCGGTATCTGGCATGGCATGGGCGAGAAACGCGAAGGCGAAGACTGTGCTTGAGAGAACGGAGAAAACAGCTCAGGCACTGGACCTCGTGGCGCGTGGGGAATTCTGGTTGAGAACACACACCTTCCGCGTACCTATAATAAAATGGGACACGAAGAAATGGGGTGAGATTCCTGCGGACTTTAACAGGAAATAAAGACCCTCTCTTATCCTAATGTAATGACTTCGCAATCCTTGAACTCGCTACCATCTATCTGAAGACGAACGAGTGTGCGCTCAACTTGCCAGCCTTGCACACCAGCAGCTCCAGGATTGATATGAAGGAGATTGAGTGTCTTGTCGTATTTTATCTTTAGTATATGGGAATGACCCGAGATGAACAGTTGCGGCGGTTTCGTATAGAGCTGTCGCACGATGGAAGGGTCATACTTACCAGGATAACCACCGATATGCTTCATGAGAACATCAACTTCCTCACACTTGAAGCGAAGAATTTCTGGATACATGCGGCGGAGAATGCCACCATCGCAGTTGCCACAGACAGCACGAACAGGACGAAACTCATTGAGTCGGTCAATGAGTTCAACACTGCAGATATCTCCTGCGTGCCAGATTTCATCGCAGGGTTCAAAATATTTAAGGTAACGGTCATCCCAGAAGGAATGGGTGTCGCTAATAATGCCAATTGTTTTCATTGTATACGATGATTTTGACTATTGCAGAGAAGCACCAGGTCTATAGTTATTCTACAGCCTTGGCGATAAGATGCCTGCGGAGCTTGTTGCACATTGGCACGAAAATTATTGCCGAGACAAGACCGGAAATCAGGGCGCATGTAATAGGGACAACAGCTGCAAGGGCGATGTCAAGATTTTCTTTCGTAAGGACTACGGAAAGCCACTTGAGACCCTGACGACGAACGACGATGGAGATTGGACGAGAGAGATTTTTCACAATTCGTGGTCCGACTTTCTGGACAAGTTGCCTGCTCACCCAACCAAGAATAGATTTGAGCTTCTGAAGCAATGGATGCTTGCCTAGCATTAGGCCGCTGCTATCTATGTCTATTAGTTTTCTCGTACCCTCTTCCGCATTGGTATGCAAGTCGCAATCGTTGCCATAGAGCATCATGATTTTCTGCATGGCAATGAACAAGACAAGTTGGAAGATGGCGAGGTCAAGAACACCTGCAAGGAGTGTTATCCAGAGTATGTCTGGTGTAAGTGTGAGAACAAAAGAAACAAAGAAGACAAAAGATCCGTATCTCCACATCATGCGGCGATAAATCTTTCGAAGCTGTTTCTCAGTAAGAACGCAAGTGAGAGAATCGTTGAGAGCTGTCTGTAGGAGTGTGCCATCATCCTCTGGATGGTATTTTGCAACTAGAGAAGAGAGATAATGACGGCGGCTTACTTTTCCAATCTTTATCTTCAAAAGCAATGAAAGAAGCCACTCGTAAATGGCTAGGCCTTTGTCAATAATGGTCTTGAAGGAAAAGTTCACGGTACAGATATTAAGAGTTTGAGTATCAGAGGTTTTCCTTCTTAAGTTCGTATGCTATTCTATGTGTTGTATAAACCTCAAGAATAGCAGCAACAAGGAGAAAGAGAACCCAGTTGTTATTGACATATTGTGCATATAGAATCTGATTCTCCATGCTGGAAGTGAAAAGTGGGAATACCACACGGAAGGCATTCTCAAAAAGAAAGAGCCCAGCAACGATGAAGAAGATGTCGCCAATGACCTGCAATGTGCGCAAACGCCTTATGACGAAATTGTTGCCCTGATAGGTCTGGATGATCTGCATAGGAGCAAAACACAATGAGCCAAGAAGAAAAACGCAAGCACCTACCTTGTGAAGACCATCAATAATGACGGAATCCAACCCAAAGAAATCGGCAACCATGTTGAGAGCTGCGCCAAGGACCATCATAATGGCTCCGAAAAGAAATATGTAGGTCTGTATATTAGTGAGTTTCTTCATTAGTTTCCGGTTCTTCAGGAATGTCTGTTTCGTTCTGGAACACAAAAATATCCTCATCGTCAGCCTTCATGTAATACTGTTCGCGAGCAATCTTCGTAATGGCGTGAGGATTTGTTTGAATCTGCTTGATGGTGTTCTGGCCATCTTCATACAGCTTATTGAAGGCAGCGATTTCCGACTCAAGATGGTCGATATCCTTGAGCAGTCCCCAATGCTTGAGCACGCTATTGTCACCAGTGAAGCCAACAATCATAACACCGAAGAACACAACAATCCAGTATTTATTGTGTCCGACAAAAGCAAGTATTTTATTTATAAATGTCATTTCGTGTGCAAATTTAATAACTTTTTTTAATTTGCAGACAAATATTTCGGAAAAACTTCTTACATTTGCATCAATTTTAGTGAAATATCATCTTGATAGAATGGAATATATCGTATCAGCAAGAAAATATCGTCCTTTGACCTTTGATTCGGTAGTAGGCCAAAGTGCACTAACCTCAACACTGAAGAACGCGGTGAAGACAGGAAAGCTGGCTCATGCATACCTTTTCTGCGGACCTCGTGGTGTGGGCAAGACTACTTGTGCCAGAATTTTCTCTAAGGTAATAAACTGTTCGAACCTCACTCCTGACGGCGACGCATGCGGAGAGTGTGAAAGTTGCAAGGCTTTCAACGAGCAACGATCTTTCAACATCTTTGAACTTGACGCAGCTTCAAACAACGGCATTGAGCAGATGAAAGCGCTCATGGAGCAGACCAGGATTCCGCCACAGGTTGGAAAGTACAAGGTGTTCATCATCGACGAGGTGCACATGCTTTCCACTGCAGCATTCAATGCATTCCTGAAGACTCTTGAAGAACCACCAGCAAATGTAATCTTCATTCTTGCCACAACGGAAAAGCACAAGCTTCTGCCTACCATCATTTCCCGCTGCCAGATATACGATTTTGAACGAATGACGGTGCCCGGAATCATTAACCACCTGAAGATGGTGGCTGACAAGGAAGGCATAACTTACGAGGAAGAAGCACTGAGAATAATAGCAGAAAAGGCTGATGGCGGTATGCGTGATGCCCTTTCCGTTTTCGACCAAGTGGCTAGTTTCTGCCAAGGCGACATCACCTACGAAAAGGTCATTCAGGACCTCAATGTACTTGATGCCGAGACCTACTTCCAGATCATCGACCTTTCGCTGCAGAACAATGTCTATGACATAATGCTCCTCGTGAACCAGACTCTAGCAAAGGGCTTCGACGGTGGACAACTCGTGAACGGTCTTTCGGCTCATCTACGCAATGTCATGATGGCCAAGGACGAACGCACGATTGACATGCTGCAAGTTAGCGACAACCAGAAGGCAAAATTCAAGGAGCAGGCCAGCAGATGCCAGCCACAGTTTCTCTACAGAGCATTGAGGATTTTGAACAACTGCGACATAAACTATCGCCAGAGCAGCAACAAGCGACTTCTTGTGGAACTTACTCTCATTGAAGTGGCACAGATAACACAACCAGAAGCGCCAGGCTCGGGGCGTAAGCCCAACATGCTTAAAACCCTGTTCAAACTCTTAAAGAATCGCGTGCAGTCAGGGCTGACAAGCCCAGCGGAAAAACAGCAGGTATCCGCGACTGTAAAACCGGAAATCAAAGTTCAAGAGCCTACAGTTACGACTGATATTTCTACAAAAGACAAATCTCCAAAGGCAATGAACACAACTCCTCTAAGCGGCATCTCGGGTGGATTCTCGTTCAAGCAAATGAAGAACAACCCAGCCATTAAGGAGGAGAAGATGGAAGAAGAAGTCGTTGTTGAGCACAACGCAAACTTCACAGAAGAGGAACTTGTTGTTGAGTGGTTCTCTATGTGCAACAGAATGCCACAGAAAATGGCTGGTCTTGTATCAAGAATGAAGAATCTTCGCCCAACGATAACTGATTTCCCGAACATTGAAATTAAGGTTAACAACCAGATGCTCTACGATGACCTTGCTCCTATTCGAAAAAGGATACAAGCTACACTCCGACAGAAGCTGAACAATGGGGCGATAGACATTCATATAGTCATTGCCGAATCTCACGAAATAAAGCAGTTCCTTACGCCTCGTGAAAGATATGAGAAGATTCTAAAAGAGAACAATATCATCAAATCGTTATGCGAAGGTCTCGGCATTACCACAGTTTCATGACATCAAAAATTTCCACATAAACCAACTAAAAACTAAACAATATGTCACAACTCCTAAAACCTGAAAACTACAAGGCTATTCTCGATGCTCGCAAGACTGAGCAGGGCATCAAGCTTGTAAAGGATTTCTTCCAGCAGAACCTCTCTACAGAGCTCCGTCTGCACCGTGTTACAGCACCTCTTTTCGTGATGCAAGGTCTTGGTATCAACGACAACCTCAACGGAACAGAGCGTCCTGTCACTTTCCCTATAAAGGACCTTGGCGACCGTAAGGCAGAGGTTGTTCATTCGCTTGCAAAGTGGAAGCGTCTCTCACTCGCTGAGCAGAAGATTCCAGAAGGTTTCGGAATCTACACAGACATGAACGCAATCCGTGCAGACGAAGAACTCGACAATCTCCACTCACTCTATGTTGACCAGTGGGACTGGGAAGCAGTTATGACTCGTGAGCAGCGTAACATTGAATTCCTTCAGGATGTGGTTCGCCGAATATACGGTGCAATTCGTCGTACTGAATTCCTCGTTTCCGAGCATTACGAGGACATCAAGCCATTCCTTCCACGCGACATTCATTTCATACACGCCGAGGAACTTCTCGCTATGTATCCTGACCTCTCACCAAAAGAGCGCGAAGACAAGATTGCAAAGGAATATGGCGCAGTATTCATCATAGGCATTGGCGGCAAACTTGCCAATGGCGAGAAGCACGACGGACGTTCTCCAGACTACGACGACTGGTCAACACCTACTGCCGATGGCAAGAAGGGCTTGAACGGTGATATCCTCATCTGGTACCCTGTTCTCAATCGTGCCGTAGAGCTCTCTTCAATGGGTATCCGCGTTGACAAGGAAGCTCTTCTCCGTCAGCTTGACATCTGCGGCGACAACGACCGTAAGGAACTTTACTTCCACCAGCAGCTTCTCAACGACAAACTTCCACTTTCCATCGGTGGTGGTATCGGACAGAGCCGTCTCTGCATGGTCATGCTTCACAAGGCTCACGTCGGCGAAATTCAAGCTTCAATCTGGCCAGAAGAAATGCGCAAGGAATGTCTTGAAGCTGGCATGCCGCTCATCTAATTCAAAAATCAAAATTACTTCAAAATTCAAGTTCCCGGAGGCATTGTCTTCGGGTTCTTTTTTTTCGTTAAATAATGATGAAAAAACTCTTTTCTTACCTCGTACACATTATTTATATTAAGTTTTCCACTTTTATATTATAATAAAACTTAAAAAAACACCCATACTTTTTCTGCTTTGCCAAATTTGCACTAAATTTGCATCAAATTTACTCCAAACAACACCTATATCACCAAGTTTTATATAGAAATAAATCGGCTAATATGAAAGCTTTTAAGATATTTGCAGGGGTCATCATAGCAGCTTCACTAGCTGCAGTAACCTTGATTTCATGCGACGAAAAGAAGACAAGGGCTGAAATCGAGAAGGATTTTGCCGGTGGTGACGACAGCGACGACTATGAAGACTTCGCTACCGCAGAAAAAAGATCTGCGGCTAGTGCAGACCCAAGCGCATTCAATGGTTCCATGCCAGAAGAGCTGACCGACGAGCAGAAGAAGAAACTCGAAGAAGAGAAAAAGAAAAAGGAGGCCGAGAAAGCAGAACAGAAGAAAGAATCGGAAGAATATGATTCTGAAAGCGCTTCTGAACACGGTTCTTCGGAATCAAACGGCGAATCTACAGCATCTTCAAACGACAGCAAGCCTGCTGCATCTTCTGCAGAACCTGCAAAAACGCCTGAAGTACACAAGACAGAACAGCCTGCCGCTCCTGCCAAACCAGTTACTTCGGAACCAGCAAAGAGCACCACAAACGAACAACCTGCAGCAAGACAGCAAGTTATCGTAACAAAGTCTGAGCCAAAGAAGCGCGACGTTGTCGTTGACGGTCAGGCTCAGTAATTCAATTCCATTAGTCAACAAATATCCTCAAATGGGATAATTTCCCATTATATGCAGGATTAATCAACATATAATTATGGCAAACGAAAATCAACCACTTCTTCACTTCGGTGACGAACCAGAAGATATCAACAACTCACAGAACGTTCAACCTACAACACAGATTCGCTTCGGCGAGACTGAAGAGACTCCTGCCAAGGAAACCAAGCAGCCTGTCAGCACTCCAAAGCCTCAGACTAATCCTACTCCAAGACCTTCTGTTGCTCCACAGCCAGCAGCACAGCCGGTAAAGCAGGAAGTAAAGACTCCTGTTGCGCAGCCAGTGCGTACAGCAGCTCCTCAGCAGCCAAAGCCTCAGGTTACAGCTCCTAAGATCAACGACTCTTTCGGCAAAAAGAACATGCAGATCAACCTTATCGTTGTAAACGGTGCTGGCGTGGTTATACCGCAGTTCAAAGTTGACCACACCGTAGTGAAGAGCGGCCAGGAAATCACATTCAACGATGCTCGTGAGGTTTATGAGATAACAGTTAGCGCTGACGGCTACAAGGAGCGTCGCGTACAGATTACACAGACAGACCTCATAAAGGGTGAAAAGCGCATTTCTCTCGCTACACAGCTTCAGAGCTTTGTCGTTTCATTCAACACTCCAGACGGCATAAAGCGCGGTTCCGTAGACATTGACCAGACTAACGCCATCTACGACTTCATCAAGGACGCTAGCCACACTGACACTCCACTCAACGAGTTGGTTATCGGTGGAATTGGCGGCCACAAACCAGTACAGCAAAAGAACCCTCTCCTTCCATACCTTATTGCCCTTGCCATAGGACTCGTTCTTGGCATCGGTATATCTTCCCTCTTCAGCTGCGGTGGTAGCAAGGAAGATGCTAAAGATCAGACAGAAGTTGTTCAGGAAGACGAACAGAAGGACGACGAGGTAAACTCAAAGGACCAGAACCAGACTCTTGACCCTCAGACTGAAGAAGAAAAGGCTGAAGAGGCTAAGGTTGAGGAAATGACTGAGGAGAAGGCCGAAGAGGACAAAAAGGAAGAAAAAGTAGAAGAAGCAAAAGAAGAAGCAAAAGAAGAGCCGAAGTCTGTCATGGATGACTCCCAGGCTAAGTATCTTAAAGAAAATGACACATGGAAGCGTGATGCTGCAAAAGGTGACGATTCGAAGAAGCTTCTCGCAGCTTTCTGCAGTGGAAACATTGACTATATCGTAAGTTCCAACGCTTACAACAACCTTCCTGCCAAACAGCGCAACGGCTATTACAATAAGGTTCTTGCAGACCTCAAGAAGATTAGCACACAGAGCAATGTTGATGACGCAAAGGCTGCCCTTCGTGATGCCTGCAAGAATGGTGACATTAACCTCAAGGCTATTCTCAACCGCACTCATCCAATGCTTAGAAAGTAAGAAATAAAGTAAGTTATGAAGAATATACTATTCTTACTTTTCGCCCTCATTCCATGGTCGTTTGTCAATGCACAATCAACAACAGAAAAGAGTCTGCGCGCACAAATCACTGACCTTGAGATTCGTGTGCAGATGCTTGAAGAGCAAATTTACAACGACACCGTGATGATTGAGCACATGTCGAAGATGCTTGACGACCAGCAGCTTGTCATCGACTCTCTCTGCAAGACCCTTCAGATTGACCAGAAGAACTTCAAGAAGAGCCAGTCAGACCTCAAGAGCAACATTGACGGCAACCATCAGCAGATGATCACAAAGTATGACTATCTTGACTCGCAAATTAACAAGAAGTCACTCTACGCTGGCCTTGTTGGCATTGGAGCCATCGTCATTACCGTAGTACTTTACTTCATCATACGAAGAAAGAACAAACATCAGCAAGACTCCAAAGAATAATGAAACAAAGTCTTCGCAAACAAATACGAACATTGAAGCACACATTTTCAGCAGAACAGCTAAACGCATTCTCTGGGGATGTGTGTTCTCGTTTATTACAAAAGGCAAGACTCCTTGATGCTCAGACCATCCTTGCATTCTATCCGTTACCTGACGAGGTGAACATCATTAAGGTCATCGACACTCTCGCTGCAAAGAGCAAACTTGTTCTGCTACCAGAAGTAATTTCCGACACAGAGATGATTCTGCGAGAATATCACGGACCTTCAGACCTGAAAGAAGGTGCTTTCGGAATTCTAGAACCGACAGGAAAGGAATTCAAGGATTACTCACTCATTGACATTGCCCTCATTCCTGGAATGGCTTTTGATGCGCAAGGAAACCGATTGGGCAGAGGAAAGGGCTATTACGACAGATTCTTTGCAAAGTTGCTCAAGGAATCTCCTACTCTACCCCACCTCATCGGTGTCTGCTATCCTTTCCAAATAGTAGAGGAAGTGCCAACAGGAGAGTATGATTATCCAGTAGATAAAGTGGTATACTAAATCAATCTAAAATACAGAAGTCTATCCATTTGGGCAGACTTCTGCTTTTTTTATTACAAGTATAGATTTATACTCGGTTTATTATTACTACAACAGTTGGATCGTATTTATGATGCGCTGGCGATCGAACTGCTTGCCAAGACGGCGGGCAGAGAAGAACTGGTCGTGCAATGTCCAAGTGCATTCTGGGCGCACCTCTATGTTATCGGCAGAAACTCCTGACAGGAGCAGTTCTATGCGACAGACGGCTGGGAGATCGATGTGCCACTTTGACTCTGACTTTAACTCTGACTTTAACTCTGACGCTGACTTTGACATTGGCGGCATTCGCTTTGCAGGCACACCGGAGTCTTTCTGTTCTGGCATTGCAGCAAACTTATCATAGACTTCGTCGCCAACCTCAAAGGCATCGACATGGATGCAAGGGCCGATGACAGCGCGGATGTCGGCAGGATCAGTGGAAAACTCCTCCTTCATGCGCTGGATGGTGGCGGCAATGATGTTCTGGACAGTTCCCTTCCAACCGGAATGAACGGCGGCAACAGCCTTCTGCCTTGCATCGTAAAGGAGGATTGGCACGCAATCGGCTGTCTTCACACCAATGCGAAGACCTCGCTCGTTGGTGATGAGAGCATCAACACCAGTAATGTCGTCCATCTGTTGCGGAACACGACGTACAAACGCCGTATGCGCCTGATGTGCAGGGAGAACAACAGGGAAGTCTATCGCGTCGGAGATGTTAGTGGAGAAGGATTCTACCCCTTCTCCCAAATTATAATGAAGCACCTTGGGATTTACAATTTAGGGATTTACAATTTACAATCTTCACTAAACTGGCTTTACACCTTCTTCAGGATTGCGAGGAGATGATCCCAAACCATCTGAACTGTTGGGATGAGAAGACGCTCGTCAGGAGAGTGAACGCCGCGGAGTGTAGGTCCGAAGCTCACCATGTCAAGGTTTGGATAGCGCTCAGAGAAGAGACCGCACTCAAGACCGGCATGGATGCCGAGAACGAGAGGTTCCTTGCCGAAGAGCTCCTTGTATGTCTGGACAGTAATTTCGGTGAGTTTGCTGTTAGGGTTCATCTTCCAAGCTGGATAGCCGTCGCCTTGAACAACCTCTGCACCAGCAAGTTGGAAGCATGCCTTGACGGTAGCTGCCATGTTGCGAAGATTGCTCATCACATTGGAACGCTGGGAAGCGACAATCTTGATAGACCCCTCCAACTCCCCTGCAAGGGGAGAGATTGTTTCAACGGAAGCAACATTGCTTGAGGTCTCCACGAGCCAAGCGATGGCCTCATCCTGGCAGTTTGTATATACACCATTGTCAACAGCCTGAAGGGCGCGGATGACATTTATGCCGACCTGCTTCGGAAGAACAGGCTCTGCATCACAGCTCTCCATGTGGAACTGCATGTTTGGCTCCGTTACATGGAACTCCTCCTCAAACTCAGAAACCATAATGTTCCAATCAACGCGAACGGTTTCCTTCTCCGCGAAAGGCACTGCGAAGACGATTACGCCGTCGCGAGGAATGGCGTTGTGCATGCGTCCCGAAGCAAAGGAAGCAAGACGGAGGTCCATCTTCTCCTGCTCGGCATAGAGGAAGCGGGAAAGGAGCTTGATGGCATTGGCGCGCTTCTTGTTGATGTCGTCGCCACTGTGACCACCTGTCAAGCCCTGGAGCTGTGCCTTCATGAAGAAATAGCGCTCAGGAGCAGCCTCCTTCTCGAAGCAGAAGAACGCCTCTGTGTTGATACCGCCAGCACAAGAGACGAAGATCTGTCCCTCATCCTCGCTGTCAAGATTGATGAGCATGGAACCTGTCATGAAGTCGCCCTTCATGCCCATAGCACCTGTGAGGCCAGTCTCCTCGTCACGCGTGAAGACGCACTCGAGAGGTCCGTGTTCGAAATTGCCGTCGAGAATGGCAAGTTCCATAGCCACGCCGATGCCGTCGTCAGCACCGAGGGTTGTGCCCTTAGCCTTCATCCATTCGCCATCGATGTAGGTCTGGATAGGGTCGTTGTCGAAGTCGATGTCACAATCAGGAAGTTTCTCGCAGACCATGTCCATGTGGCTCTGAAGGATAACGGTAGGCTTGTTCTCCATACCAGCAGATGCAGGCTTGCGGATGATGACATTGCCCGTTTCGTCTATAACAGTCTCAAGACCACGGCTTTCGCCAAAGTCCTTGAGGAATTGAATCATTTTCTCCTCGTGCTTTGAAGGACGAGGGATATTGTTAATTGCTGCGAATTGCTCGAATACGCAAGATGGTTTAAGGTTATTCATTTACAATTTACGGATTTACAATTTACTATTTTCCTACATTTTCACCTTGACCTTCACACCGTCGCTTTCGTTCTGGAGGCGGTCGAGAGCTGTGACATAATAGATGTACTTCTGCTTCTTCTCACCCTTAACGGCAGGAAGCTTATAGAAGTTGTTTGTAGTGATGGCAACAATCTTTCGAGCGTCATCAAGGTTTTCCTTCTCGCCATAGAGGAAGCGATAGACAACATATTTCACTGCCTTGTCATTCCATTCCTTGCCTGAAGGTTCTGTCCAGAAGAGCACATCATCGCCATTAACCTTAACGACCTTCAGCTTTGTAACATCCTTTGGCGCCTTGCCGTCGATGAAATCCATCTTTGGTTGAAGGGCTGGATAATGCCAGTAGTTGTCTTGGAGGCGCTTGCCATAGTTGCCTTTATTGTCAACAGCCACACGAGAATACCAGAGCACAGTGCCCTTTACATTCTTGCACTGCTCATGGAGACGATACTTGGCAGCCATCTGATCTTGCGAAGGATTGACAAGGTCCTTGTTGTCAACAGTTCGTTCAATATCCTCGCCAATGTAGAGCGGACGATTCGTAAACTTCTCGCTCCACCACTGGATAAGCGTCTCGTAATCAGCTGCCTTATGGCCTATCTGCCAATAGAGCTGTGGCACGGTATAATCTACCCAACCTTTCTCGTCCCAGAGAAGACAGTCGGCATAGAGGTCGTCATAGTTCTGCGTGCCGTTGGTATTGCTACCGCGAGAGTCGTTCTTCTTGTTGCGATAAATGCCGAAAGGAGAAACGCCGAACTTCACCCAAGGCTTTGTCTGCTTGATGGTCTTCGAGAGCTGCTCGATGAAGATGTTCACGTTGCGGCGACGCCAATCGCCAATGGTCAATGGGGTTCCGTTTGCGTGAGAGCGGTAATACTCATACTGCTCAAGGTCTGGCAACTGCTTTCCACCGGCAGGATATGGGTAGAAGTAATCGTCGATGTGAAGGCCGTCCACATCGTAGCGGCTCACAATGTCGGCTACAACCTTGCAGGTATAGTCGCGACATTCCTTGTATGCAGGATTAAGTATTGTCAGACCGTCATACTGGAAGCAATACTCAGGATGAACAGCGGCAATGTGGTTTGGCGCAAGATCTTTCGTGCTCTTTGTCAAGGCACGGTAAGGATTGATCCAAGCATGGAGTTCCATGTTGCGCTTGTGGCACTCCGTAATCATCCACTGGAGCGGGTCCCAATAAGGTGAAGGAGCTTGGCCTTGCTTGCCTGTGAGGAACTTGCTCCATGGCTCGATGTCGCTCTTGTAGAGGGCGTCACACTCAGGACGAACCTGGAAGATGATGGCATTTGCGCCTTCAGCCTGAAGAACATTGAGCTGATGGGTGAGGTTCTTCTGCATGGCTTCCGTGCCCATACCTTGGAACTGTCCGTTGACGCACTGAATCCAAGCACCGCGGAACTCACGCTTGTTGACAGGAGTTCCATTGTCGGTAACAATCTGCTTCTTTGAACCACAGGAAACAAAAATACTACTTGCAGCAACCGCAAGTAGTATTGTTATGTATTGAAATCTTTTCATTTCTGATTATTTCTTTGCTGCTGGCTTATATTCCTTGTTAAGACCCTTCACAACATCGTCTGTAATATCGCAAGCCTTGTCTGCGTAAAGGATGTTCAAGCCCTGCTTTGGAAGAATCATAACATAGCCCTTATCCTTGTTGTAGCGTGCGATGAAGTGCTGGAGAGAATCAGCGAAAGCCTGCTCGAACTTAGCCTGATCTTCAGCGAAGCTTGCAGAAAGACGCTGCTGAGACTCCTGGAGGTCAGCGCTCTGCTTCTGAAGATTGCCCTGAACAGCCTGAGCCTGCTGCTGAGTGTACTTGTTAGCCTGAATGTCCTGCTGGAACTTAGCTGCAGCCTGCTCGAGGTTCTGCTGCTTTGCAGCAAGACTCTTCTGGATGTTGTTGCCAGACTTCTCAAGTTCTGCCTTTGTGTCAACGCAGAACTTATACTGGTTCATGATAGTATCAATCTCAACGTATGCAATCTTGAAATCGCCATTGTTTGCTGCAGGAGCAGCTGAATCAACCTTCTGTGCCTCCTGATTGCAAGAAGCAAGAGTAAGAGCAGCCATGGCTGCAATCATAAAGAACTTTTTCATATCTTGTATTTTTATTTATTCAAAGTTAAAGTTTAGGTTAAAGTTAAAGTCAAGGTTAAGGTTTTAGTCTTACAACTTCAACTTCTTCTCGGCAGCCTCACGAGCTTCCTTGTCCTGCTTCATAACGCAATGAATGCCTTGCTTGCGAAGGGCAGGATTGTCGCTTACATGCTGCGAAGAGAATGTCCCTTTAGGCTTGATGAGCACTTTCACTGAGAGCAAAAGCACCGCTACAGCCACTATTCCAAGTGTGAGGAGCAAAGATTCCAACATACCTTTATACACATTTTGCGTGCAAAATTACGAAATAGTATGCAATAAAACAAATTTTTCCGCCAAAATCAGCTTCTTTTGCCATCAGTTCTTGCGGTAAGGTACAATGAAATCCAAGACTTCTTCCTTTATATCAACCGTAAACTCACCTTTCGGAGTGTTTATCATTGCACCGTCAACACTCACTGCAATAGACTGCACTTCATTGAAAACTATCTTGCGAGTGCGGTACGGTTGCACATTCTTATGCTTGAGGAACTTGCCGGTAAGAAGCAGATAGAATCCCATTATCATGCCCGAAAGTTGGGTAATGGTAACAGCCGAAACATCAAGCATTCCATTGTAAGGCACGGCAGATGGCGTCTGACCGTAGCCGGTACAGTTTCCAATGCACAGAGTCATGAAGTTTCCTTCTACCACTTCATGGTTCAACGAGAACTTCATCTTATAGACCGAACGCTGGAAGATGAGGATGAGAGTGGAAATAAGGAACGACAACTTGCGCGAGAAAAGCACTCGGCGAGTCTGATGACGAACACGAGTGATATGAGCAGAAAGACCTAGGTTTATGCAGTTCAGGAAATAGCGGTGGCAGCTTTCATTCTCTTTATTAATATAATGTATGCAGCCCACATCAATCTTCCTTGAATTGCCTTTCTTGATATAATCCACACAATCCTCAAGCGAAGCGTCACGGAGTCCCCAAAAGCCAGAGAACGAGTTGATTGTACCATAAGGAACAACACCTAACTTGACTTCCCTTCTGATGTCTATAGGCATTGTCATCAATCCGTTGACAGCAAGATTCAAAGAACGGTCGCCGCCTACAATGACCATCGTACGACAGCCTTCTGCTATGGCTATGGTAACTATCGTGTCAACAGGCTTTTCCTTTGTGGCTACATAAAGATTGTATTCCAGATTGTTCTTCTGGAATTCATCTTCCACCGATTTCTTCATCCTTCCCTTTACCGAGATTCCGGATTTTGGGCAATATATGATAGCGTATTTCATACTTCTTTTTGATAACTTGCAATCTAATGATTCATAACCCTTTTCGTTACGAAAAATATCTCTTACGGTTACGTATCGTATTCGTGAGGATTACGCATCGTATTCGTGAGAGTTACGCACCGTATTCGTGAGAGTTATACATCGTATTTGTATGCATTATTTTCACGAGTCATAACACTCTGAAATTCATCACTTTAGCTTTATGCCTGAAATTTGGCAAACCTGAGCCACTTTTTCTTCCATCGGGAGCTCATAATCTATCCAGTTTATATGAAGCCCGCGTTTCTCCATTCCACGGAACCAAGTCATCTGTCGCTTGGCAAACTGATGGATGGCAATCTCCAGTTGTCGCCGCATTTCCGCAAATGAAAGTTCGCCTATGAGATACATCGTAACAAACTTATATTCAAGGCCATAGTATATTAAGTCTTCAGGTGCGACACCACTGTCAAGAATTCTTTTCACCTCATCTACCATACCTTCTTCGAGGCGGGCATCAAGACGTTGTGTTATTCGTTGTCGGCGAAGTTCACGAGAGATGTCGGTTCCGAAGATTAAAGGAGATTCTGACTTTGACCCGTTTTCGTTAAAGTTATGGTTAACGTTTTGGGGTTGGTTACGGTTATCATTATGCTTATCGTTCTTCAGCATGTAAGTCTCTATCTCAATGGCACGGATAGCTCGCTTGCAAGAATCGACATCTGTCTTGTTGTGCATATTGGAACCGGTTTTCTTCTTCAGTTCCTCGAGCATGGCAGTCAGTTCCTCAAGCGATTTTCCCTCAAGAGAAGCGCGAAGAACTTTATCCTCTGGCACTCTCTGAAGGTTGTAGTTCTTGAGAACGGCTTCAATATAAAGGCCTGTGCCACCACAGAGTACAACCTCCTTGCCTCTTGCCGTTATGTCTTCATAAGCCTTTTGGAAGTCCTGCTGATATCGGAACAGATTGTACTTCTCTCCTGCATCGCAGATATCCACGAGGTGATAAGGCACTTCGCTACCATCTGGAAGCTGATAATCGGCCAGATCCTTACCCGTACCAATATCCATTCCACGATATACCTGTCGTGAATCGGCAGAGATTATTTCTCCGTCAATGGCAGCGGCAAGAGCTACTGCAAGCTTTGTTTTGCCTGAAGCTGTAGGTCCCAGAATGGTTATCATAAGCCTTTATTTTGATGCAAAAGTACATTTTTTTTGCGTAATAACCCACATTTTACATTAAATGTTATAGCAAAACGACAAAAATATGTAACTTTGCGCAAGATTGCATCGTATTTTCATTAAAAAGCAATAACACATTAATATTAACAACTATACAAAATGGGATTCATTAAACAAGTTCTTGCCACTGTTGTCGGCATCCTGGCATTCTTTGCCATAATGACAGCATTCTTAATTTTCAGCCTTATTGGCATGGCTTTCTCCGGTGGTAGCTCATCCGTACCTAGCAATTCGGTATTCGTAATCAATGTTGCTGGACAGCTAACTGAGCGCTCAGAAGCAGACCCACTCAACGCTTTCCTAGGCAATGGCACAGAGTCGTTGGCTCTTGACGACCTCGTAAATAATATCAAGAAAGCAAAGGAAAATGACGACATCAAGGGTATATTCCTTGAGTGCAGCGCGTTCTCGGCAGACTCATACGCTTCTCTCGAGGAAGTTCGCCGTCAACTCATGGACTTCAAGAAGAGCGGAAAGTGGATTGTTGCCTACGGCGACGAATACACTACAGCCACATATTACCTCGCTTCATGTGCCGACAAGGTACTCATTCACCCTCAGGGAGTGCTCGACTGGCACGGTATGGCTGCAGAGCCTATGTTCATCAAGGACGCACTTGCTAAGTTTGGCATCAAATATACAGTTACAAAGGTGGGCAAATACAAGAGTGCACCTGAAATGTATACTGCTGATGGCATGAGTGAGCCTAACCGCGAGCAGGTAACTGTTTATGTAAAGGGCATTTGGAACAACATTGTTGCTGATGTTGCACAGAGCCGCAAGGTTTCCGCTGAGAAGCTTAATGCATACGCAGACAGCCTCATCACGTTCGATGACCAGAAGAAATATGTGGAATACAAAATGGTTGACCAGCTTGTACAAAAGTCGGAAGTAAAGAGTATTGTAAAGAAGATGCTCAAGATTGACGAAGATGACGAAATAAAGACTGTCTCAATGGCAACCATGAATCAACAGGACAACGTAGATAAGGATGGCGAAGAGATTGCCGTTTACTATGCATACGGAGACATCGTTGACGAAATGGCATCTGGCATGTCTGCCGAAACACAAATTGTAGGCGACAAGGTTGCTGACGATCTTCTTGCTCTTGCTGACGACGATGATGTGAAAGCCGTCGTGCTTCGCGTGAATAGTGGTGGTGGTAGCGCCTTCGCTTCCGAGAAGATGTGGCAAGCCATGAAGACTCTCAAGGCTAAGAAGCCTGTTGTAGTTTCAATGGGCGGAATGGCTGCTTCTGGCGGTTATTACATGAGTTGTCTTGCCAACTGGATTGTAGCTGAGAAGACCACTCTCACAGGCTCCATTGGCATCTTCGGTATGTTCCCTGATTTCAGCAATCTCATTACTGACAAGCTTGGCGTAAAGTATGACCTTATAAAGACAAACGAACATGCTGATTTCGGCACTATGTCTCGCTCTATAAACGACGACGAGATGGCCATTCTCAACAAATACATCACTCGCGGTTACGATCTCTTCCTTTCTCGCGTATCAGAAGGTCGCAAGATGAAAAAGGAATTGGTTGACAGCGTGGCTCAAGGTCGCGTTTGGCTTGGCCAGGATGCCATCAAGCAGAAGCTTGTTGACCAGATTGGAGGTATAGACTTGGCTGTCAAGAAGGCTGCAGAACTGGCTAAGGTTAAGGAATATCACCACAAGTCTTACCCTGCAAAGGAGGATCCTTCACTCAAGCTTCTTGCCCAGGAAAAGAGCAAAGGCATTCTCGACGAAGAACTTCGTGCCACATTCGGCGATCTCTATGAGACTTTCGCTCTCATAAAGACCGTGGACAAGCAAGATCGCATCCAGGCACGCATCCCTTATATCCTGAACATCAAGTAAATCTTATTGCCGCAAACCGCTAAACCGTACAAACGCTAAACGACGAAATATGCGCTTTCTCCTCTACCCTATCGCATGGATCTACGGAATTATCATTTCCGTTCGCAATCACCTTTTCGACACAAACGTGCTGAAAAGGAAGAGCTACAACATTCCCATAATCTCCGTGGGCAACATCACCATGTGTGGTACTGGCAAAACTCCGCACACGGAATATCTCATTCGTCTGTTGAAAAACTCATGCAAGACAGCTGTTCTCAGTCGTGGATACAAGCGACTGACCAAAGGATATGTGCTGGCAACAGACAAGACGGAGATGAAGGATATTGGCGACGAGCCGTTCCAAATGCATCAGAAGTTCCCTGATGTCACAGTAGCCGTCTGCGAAAAGCGTTGCGAGGGCGTAGAAAGACTGATGGATGAAGAGAAGGTTGAGGCAGTAATTCTCGACGATGCCTACCAACACCGTTACATAGAACCAGGACTAAGCATCTTGCTCGTTGACTTCAACCGTCCAATAGCTCGCGACCATCTTCTGCCTGTTGGCATGCTTCGAGAACCTATGAGCGCAAAGAAACGCGCTGACATTATAGTTGTAACCAAGTGTCCTCGCGACATAAGTCCGCTTGACATTCGCGTTTGTACAAATGACATTCGCGTACTCGCGTTTCAGAAGCTATTCTTCTCAACGATGGACTACTCTCCATTGGAACCTCTTTTCCAACAGGAATTGCCTAAGATTCCATTGTTCGACCTGAAGAAGATGAATGTACTGCTCGTCACAGCGATCGGTTCTCCTGAGCAAATCATCAAGGACCTTGAGCCTTACGGTGCAAAATTCAAGGAACTCCATTATCGCGACCATCATCAGTTTACCGAAAAGGAAGTCTATGAAATAAATGAAACCTTCTCGTTCATGCCATCGCCAAAGATTATGATTACGACTGAGAAGGATGCTACGCGACTGCAGAATCTTAACGGTTTCTCCCTTGACATCAAGAAGTCGGCATACACGCTCCCTATCAACGTTCGCATACTCCTTGACCAGGAAGAAGAATTCAACCAGATAGTGCTCGACTACGTATTCAAAGACAGCACAAATCTCAGTGCAATTCCTACGGCAGAAGAAACCTTGGAAGAGACTTCTATTGACAAATCACAAAACAGTACTGTAACAATCAGTTTCAAGGATTAAGTTAACAAAGCTAATCAAACTTATTACTTACTACTTATTCCTTATTACTTTAATTACCCGAATTATGGAAATACAAAAACTCGGAGAATTCGGACTTATCCATCACCTCACCGACGGACACGAACCTAAGAACCCATCTACGCTTTATGGCGTTGGCGACGACTGCGCCGTACTCAACCACGACGGAAAACGCGTTCTCGTCACATCAGATATGCTCATGGAGGGTGTCCATTTTGACCTCACATATATAGGACTTGAGCACCTTGGCTACAAGTCTGCTATGGTAAACATATCCGATATCTTCGCCATGAACGGAAAACCGGAGCAGATTGTTGTAAGTATCGCGCTATCAAAACGTTTCTCGGTAGAAGATATGGAAGCTTTCTACAGCGGTCTTCGCCGCGCCTGCAACAAATGGAATGTCGATATTGTTGGTGGAGATACCACTTCTTCGCTTACAGGACTTGCTATATCCATCACTTGCATCGGCTCTGCTGACGACAACGAGATTGTGTATCGCAACGGTGCAAAGGAAACGGACCTCATTTGCGTCTCTGGCGACCTCGGTGCAGCATACATGGGACTTCAGATCTTGGAACGAGAAAAGGCCGTATATTATCAGCAGCTTCGTGAAGCCCAGGCTAAATCGGCAAAACCTAAAGAGGTTCCCGCCATTAACTTCCAGCCTGACTTTGCCGGCAAGGAATACCTTCTTGAACGACAGATGAAGCCTGAGGCACGCGGTGACATCATAGAGAAGCTCGCCTCTTTCAGCATAAAGCCTACAGCCATGATAGACATTTCCGACGGTCTCTCTTCAGAGATTCTCCATATCTGCAAGCAGAGCAACTGCGGTTGCCGCATCTACGAGAAGAACCTCCCTATCGACTATCAGACAGCAGTTACAGCAGAAGAGTTCGAAATGAATGTCACAACATGTGCTCTCAACGGCGGCGAAGACTATGAACTTCTCTTCACAGTCCCTATTGGTGACCTACAGAAGATAGAGCAGATAGAAGGTGTAAAGATGATAGGCTATATTACAAAGCCAGAACTCGGCTATCAGCTCATAGCTCGCGACGAACAGGAATTCGAACTCAAGGCACAAGGCTGGCAACATGTGTAGGCATTTACAATTTACGGATTTACTATTTACAATTTCCTAGCAATCGTAAAATCATCAAATCGCCTAATCATCAAATCGTCTAATCATCAAATCGTCTAATCGTCAAATGAAACGTCTTGTCCTCGCTTCCAACAGTCCTCGTCGCAAGGAACTCCTTGCCGGTCTTGACATACCTTTTGAGGTTCGCGTCATAAGCGGCATTGATGAATCACACCCTGAAGGCGTCGATATATATTCCATACCAGAAGCCCTTGCCCAAAGAAAGGCTGCTGCCTATAAGGACAATCTCGCCGATGACGAAGTAATCCTTACAGCCGATACCGTTGTCATACTCAACGATGAAATTCTAGAGAAGCCTTCATCCCTTGAAAATGCAAAGGAAATGCTTCGCCAGCTGAGTGGCAAGTCGCATAGCGTAGTAACTGGAGTTTGCATCGGCACGAAGGAGGATCTCAATTATTCCCACTTCTCTGTTCTCACCGAAGTGCACTTCAAGGAACTCTCCGACGAGGAGATCAATTACTATGTAGAAACCTATCGTCCTTTGGACAAAGCAGGAGCCTATGGAATACAGGAATGGATAGGTTATGTAGGCGTCACAGGCATAGACGGAAGTTTCTACAATGTGATGGGTTTACCGGTACAAAGGATATATCCTGAATTGACAAAAATCATAAATAATTCAATTTAGGCAAAAATAATATTAAAAACACTTGCAGATTTGCGGAATAGTCGTAACTTTGCACCGTGTTTTTCATGGTATTAGATTATTAAGGTTAGAAGATTGGTTGTCGTGAGACAATCAATTTTTTTTATCCCCATGCCTGCCGAATGGTTAGCATGGGGATATTTGTATATAAAAAAGGCTCTCCTCATAGAACAAATATTCATAGAGGAAAGCCTCGTCTGCTTCTATTTGTATTTCTTTTTACACCTTTACATAGTCCACAAACGAATAGCGATGGGCGTGTTTCTCGTCTTTGTCGTGATCTTCGCGTGCGAATTCTTTCCAAATGGTCTTGTCAACTTCTGGGAAGAACGCATCTGCTTCAGAAGGAGTATCGTCGACCTCTGTAATACACAGCCTGTCGGCAAGTGGCATGGACGCCCTGTATAGTTGTTCACCACCGATGATGTAGATATCCTCTTCCTTGCATGAGTCAAGCGCAGCTTCAAGAGAATGGAACACTTCTGCACCTTCAAGGACGAGAGATTCATTTCGTGAAATCACTACGTTTTTGCGATTAGGTAGAGCGCCCTTTGGCAGAGATTCGAAAGTCTTTCTGCCCATGATGATAGTATTACCAGTGGTAAGAGCCTTGAAGCGCTTCAGGTCGTTTGGCAACCAATAGATAAGTTTATTCTGAAAGCCTATGGCATTGTTCTTTGCCACGGCAGCAATGATGTTTAGCATAATTATCCTTTGTTAGATTTGATTGCGAGATTTATTATTCTTCGCCGTAGCGTTCCTTAGTAATCTGATCAAGTGATTTTCCTCGAGTGTCAGGAGCACCGATAATACCTACTATGAGAGAAACTGCTAGGAGAGCAATCATGCACCAAGCAGCAATCTCGAAACCTTCACCTCCAGCATAGATTGACTGGAAGACTATTCCCCATATTGCACAGAGTCCACGAACGATGAAGAACATCAATCCTTGAGCTCCAGCACGGAACTTTGCAGGGAATAGTTCTGTACCCCACAGAGCGTAGAAAATCTGTACGGAAAGACCTCCCTGAATACCCCAAAGAACAGAGAATGCTATTGCACCATTCATGCCAAGTTCGCCACCTGTGAGCACAACCATTATCCAAGGACAGAGGGCAACGACAAGTCCTAAGACATAAATCATCTTATGGCTCTTCTTGTCAACTATCTTTGCCGTGATGAACGTTACACCGACGATGATAGCCCACTGCACGAAACCGAGAAGATTGGATTGCTGATTACTCAAGCCGCCAGCAGTTTCAAAGATGTGCTGCTGGAAGAAGCCCATAACAGACGCTACGCAGTTCCAAGTGAGGTAGATGCCCGCAAGGAATGC
This sequence comes from Prevotella sp., assembly GCA_045616725.1. Classification (GTDB taxonomy): domain Bacteria; phylum Bacteroidota; class Bacteroidia; order Bacteroidales; family Bacteroidaceae; genus Prevotella. Next base: position 25,478 of record JAZLHI010000112.1, read on the forward strand.
AACGGTGGTTACAGCTACCTTATTCGTAAACAGCACAGCAAAGGATTCTAACATGCCTGTCTTCTTGACCTCTCCACGAGCCTCAGCTTCCTTCTGCGCTTTCCACTCAGCACTTTCCTCCAGTTTTCGTTGTAGATTCCATGCTATGAAGGCAACGATGAAGAGGGATGCGAACAGGATACGGGAAGCAAATACGCCAACTGCCTCGCGTCCTGTTACATCAAACCATTCGGCAACTGTGCTTACTATTCCGAAAAGCACGCCAGCATCTTCTTTCATTACTCCATTCTCAAACAATGGTGGAGCCAATAGTGTAGCCAAAAGAGTGATGATCATAGGACCAATACCCCATGACATCTGCGAGATACAGATGTTGCGACCGCGATTGTTAATCTCCGAGCTTTCCGAAATGTATGTCCACGATGCAGGCACACCTACACCAACCGAGATTCCCGTAACAAGGAAGCCTGCGAGAAGCATAGGGAAGTTTACCGAAAGCATGACAAGAAGAACACCAGTCATGTAGATGAGCATGTTATAGGTATAGATAGCCTTACGTCCGAACTTGTCTGCCATGAAGCCACCGATGATAGCACCAATGGCTGCTCCCATAGCGTTTGCCGAAATGGCATTCAACCATCCAAGATTACTTTCGGTAAGACCAAGATAATTCTGCCATAGTCCAAGACCACTGGCACCAGCTACGATAGCGCCGGCATCAAGATAATTGGTGAGAGACACAGCTATGGTGCTCTTCAAACTGCTTTTTTGTGACATGATATTTTGAGGTTTTGAGTTACTTGTTTTTTGGTTGTTAGATTTTTATTAGAATTTTAGTTTAGATTTCGAGGAGCTTGCGACGATTCCCTGAAAATCGTCCCTAAGAGCGACGAACTGGAGCGTATTTTCAGTTGGGATTTTCGTTGAAGATTTTAGTAAGGATAAAAATCCTTAAATAAAATCCTTACCAAAATGCGCTCAAATTCTTCGATTTAATGAGTCTCTTTTGAAGGATCGCTTCGCTCGAAATCCAAACGAAAATCTTTATGAAAATCTATAAAATCAACATGCTAAAATTATTTATTATTAAGTTTGTCAAGGTTTACATCTGGCCCATTATTCTCCCAAGTATTGCCAGGACCATTGGCATTCTTGAGGAACTTCTCCGCTGGACACCAGTTGTTACGAACTGTTATGTACGAGCTACCTTCGTCCGTGTAGAGATAGAACCAATGGTTAGGGTCATGCACATACGATGGCGTGTAGATATCCTTTACCGTATTCTCCTCTATGAACGTATGCGGTTGCGAACCGAGAGTGTATATGCCAGCCGTATCATACATATGCTTTGCGTAATGATGGATGTAGTTACGCTTCACGAGATTGTTTCCCATTGCGCAGTTCTGCTGGTTCCATCCCCAACCGAGAGATATGCCAGTATAGGAAACATCTGAAATCTCATTATTGGTTATCTTAATGTTACGAACCCAACCGGCAGCTATACCGATACAGCCCCAGTCTTCTGTTGTAACATCATGAACCTTATTGTTGTCTATAACAAGTCCATCGCAGATTATACGTCTGTCGGAAGGGTCGTAAGGCTTATGCTGTTCAAAGCCTTCTGGTCCGAAAGAACCTGCAAGGATAGCCGTTCCGCCTATGTCAGTAAACTCACAGCCAGAGACCTCTCCACCTTTAATATATGTGTGGTAATCAAGTCCTGTGGAAGCAAGATGCTGGAAAGTGCAGTTGCGGAAAGAGATATTCTCTGCATTATTAAGGTGGACAGCCGCAGCTGGACGTCCAACCCAGCCTTGATTGTCAAGTTTATGGTCACCGTTAGGGCGCTCCATCTTTGGTCGTAGCTTATAGGCTTCTATCATGTACATACCGGCTTGGAGAGGGGTATGACCTTCAATGGAAGGACGCATCCAAGTGGAATGTTCGAAGGAAATATTCTCAAAAGTGATATTTCTCACAAGATCATCAGGAGTACCTTCCGACTTAAGCAGGGTTTCAACAGCTGGAGCAACTACCTTTATATTGCCAGCGGTCTCGCCTTTCTGCGGTATATAATATAACTTCTGCTGCTTTGTGTCGAGAAACCATTCGCCCTCACTATCAAGAAGGGAGCGGTCATTAGAGATATAGAAAGCAGAGTTATGGCCATCCGTGTTCGTCATAGGCGATGGCCAAGGGTGAGAGAAGTGGATATGGCTCTCAGGATTATGGAAATAGACAGCTGCCGAGTCGCCCATCATATCTATCTTTCGTACACGAAGGTTTGCCACGCACCACATCTCATGAAGCGTCATCTCAAGACCAGCTGCATAGTTCTTGCTTTGACGAACGGTATTCTTCACAGCATCAACAGGCACATAAAGAACTTCCTTCTGTTTGTCCATGGAGAGAATCCTGTACATCTTCTCAAAGTCCTGAACATCACGTGCACGAACAGCTTTCTTTCCGTTTACGTAAAGCTGGCGGAATTCCAGCGGACGGCCATTGAACATCGGTACATCAGCCACGAGCATCTTCCCTTCCTTCTTCCATCCTTTGATTTCCACACCACCGGAAATAACAGTCTTTCCTTCGCCTTTGAAGCATATCCCGCTATCTTCAGGACGGATGATGATAGACTGAAGGACATTATAAACGCCTGATTTCAGGATGATATTCACATCCTTCACACCCTCCAATCTACGAGCCTCACGAGCTTCCTGAAGGGCTTTCTCAATGCCAAAAGGAGTCTGTTCTGCCACGATATCCTTGGCAAAAGCTGACGATACGAATATAAGGATAAAAGTAAAGATTGCGGTTAGTTTACGAAGCATGGTAAGGGTCAGTTAGTTTGTTTTCCGTTGCAAAATTACGAATAAGCGAGCGAAATACAAAATAAAATTCCAAAAACTTTTATTTTTATTTCCGAGCGGAAGGACTCCGCTTGCGCCTCAGCACCAACTGGAGCGCAAGAATTTAAACGCAGTCAAAGTTACGAATAAGTGAGCGAAAAACCAAATTTATTTGAGTTTTTCCGAACGAAAGTAACTAAGACACAGTCAAAGTTACGAATATTTCTTTTGGAAATATTTTGCGGAAAGAAAATAAAGTATTAACTTTGCAGCAAAATATTAATCAAAAACAGTTATGCCACAAATAAGTGAATTCTACGGAATCAACATCTATATGTATATAAATGATCATCAACCACCTCACTTCCATGTGAAGTATAACGACTATGAAGCATTTGTGAACATAGATAATGGTGTTGTTAAAGGAGAACTTCCTAGAAGAGTCATCAATCTCGTCTTTGAGTGGCTTGATGCTCATAAGGAGGAACTTATGGACAACTGGAAAAGACTTCAAAATCACGAATCTCCTATCAAGATTAAACCTCTCGATTAATTATGAATTTCACACCTTCGCTTAAAATAGTTTCTGCCGAATATCTTGAAGACTATAAGATACTGGTGGTGTTCAACAATGGAGCTAAGAAGACTATTGACTTCAACGCCATTGTTTCGGAAGGTCGTGGGATAACGCATAAACTTCGTGATCTTTATTACTTCCGCAACTTCACCCTCGACCCCTTCTCCATAGACTGGAACAACGAGATAGGCTTTGCCCCAGAATATCTCTACCGAATTGGAGAGTGAGTCAAGGGACGGTTCTCTGACTCACTTTCAAAGTGCAATAACCAAAAGATAAAGAAATAGCCACGACCCTCACACCGAGAGCCGTGGCTTCTTGTTTACTTAATTTATTAATGACTAAATCTGAGGGATATCCACTCAAAAGTGTCACGCCCGTCACGATTTGTCACGCCTATAGTGTCTTCTTCAGCTTCTGATAAACACCATTCTCTATACGCTTTAGGAAGCCTTTCTTCACCCAACGCTTGCACTTCTGACGAACGGTGTCGCCGCTGAGGCTTGCATTGAGATTTCGGATATCTTCTGTAGTGAACTCCATAGGAAGCGCCGCGAAGATTGGTCGCCAGTTGATAAACATCTTCTGCACGCCTTGCTTCTCCTGATTCCTAAGCGCAACCTCGCGCATACGACTTGCAAACTTGATGTACTGCGACTGTAGACAATAGCTTGCAACAAATCTGCCGAAGCGCTTTGCCATAGGAGTTACCACGAGCTTATGAGTCGCAATAAAGTTGTCTATGTCGTCAACGATAGCATATATCACAGCAGCTCGTTCGCCAATCAATGCTGTACGCTTGCGAAGGTCGTCAAGCTCATAGTCGTTGTTATCTTCTGCCACTTTAGCCATCTCTGCACACCAACGATACATATCGTCAGTAATCGGCTTGGCATCCACTATTATCGGCTCTCTAAGAGTATTGAGCTTCATGGCTACTTCGCGCATGCATTCCATCTGCTCTGCCGTACGAGAGTTGTTCTTCTGAAGAATCTTGAACGCTTCGTAAGGCATTGGGAAATACATGAGTCGTGTAGGAAGACCGCCGAGGATATTGCCGTTATGGATGAAAGTGTCCATGGCATCCTCCGTGCCTGTTACCACAAGGTTAAGGTTCACCTGCACAAGACCACTCACGGAATTGTCTGTTGCGTAGTCCTGACCCCACATCTCGTTGTGGAATGCCTTGCAGTAGATGTCATCCTTCTCTGCCCAAGAGCCGCTCTTCTTCACACGATTGAAAGTAGCGAGTTCTGTGTCGAAGGTGTAGAGATGACAATAGAATGGATCATCCGCATCATCCTGATCAAGGACCGCATTGCGCAGGCGCTCAGCAAGCTTCGTATTGGAAACCTGTAAGGGAACGAAGATGACAGGTACATTAGGACGAGCCTCCTGATGCTCCTTGTTCTTGTTGAGTTCCTTGTTGATTTTGTATTCATGTTCAAGTGTCCAACCAGCCTTGTCTTGGTCACGTATTACCTTCATGATGATTTCATCCAGCGTTTCAAAGTGTCCCTTGCCGCTTGCTGCCTTACCGATACCGAAGAACATACCAGAAAGGCGGCTCTTCTTTCCGTCAAAGTGCGTGAACTGAATTGTAGTGCCGAGAGTGTAGAGCATTGGTAGCACACCGAGTGCCATGCCTATGCGCATGTTCTCAGGAACACCACTTGTTACAGCCTTGAAGAAAGGGTTGAGGCGAAGACGCTTGAAGTCGCTGTAGAACATGTTGTGAAGTTGAAGGTGGGCTTGCGCTGCATCCAACTGATCTTGCGATTGAACGGAAGAAGTCTCGATGCCGAGTTCCATGAGCACTTCCTGAAGTTCCCTTGGCATCGACAGATATACCTTCAGCTTGCACGCATTCTGGATTTGGCTGTCGAGTTCACTGTCCGTCTGAGGCTGTGGAAGTGGCACGAAAGTAGCCTTCACCATCTCTGGGTTGTTGTCACAGATGAAGCGGTAACGCGCTAAGAACTTCATCATCTTCTGCGAACGCTCTCCTACCTGAGGAACGCCACCAAGCTTTGCCCATAGTGCCTCTTGGATTTCGCGATAAGTGTGACCATAGAAGAGTGAATCAGGAGTAAACTCATCAGACTTCTCGATAGATGCAGACGGCTTTTCTCCTTCCGTTGAAGCGGTAGTCTTCTTGGCACCAGTAGTGCTGCGAGTGACCTTGCCTGTGCGATACTCATCGCCGAAGAGTTCTTCGAAGTGAGGGTTATCGTAAGTTACAACATCTTCTGAGTAGTAATAATGATAATCATCCGAAGAAACGAAACATCCTTGGTTTGGAGTCTCAGTGGCAGGGTCATGCTTTAAGCCGATTACCTCATCCAACTTGATGAGATTGGCAGCGATGTTGCCAACCGTCTCGTTGGCAATGCCCACGATGTGAAGACCGCCACCGCACGATTTCTTTACAACGAGAATGCGTTGCTGTTTGGCAAACTCCTCAACGCTTCCGAACTTCGCCTTAATCTGCGAAACAATCTCGTCGGCATCTACGCCATCGTAGTCGGCAAGGTAGAGTCCGTTGAGAACCATGTCTGCCTTTACACGCTTCGAGCCTTTGAAGGTTGCCATGAACGTTACGAGAGACAGCGACTTCTTGAGTCTTTTTACCTCTTCCATGATTCGCTCGCGTTCAGGGTCTGCTTCGTCAAGACGCGTAGCATCCTTCTTGAGAGCAGTAATCATCTGGCATGCATCGTGCACCTTCTGGTCGATGCACAAGTTGCGATACTCCGCAATATCCTTGATGTTATGGATATTGCCAGAAACAGTTTTCTGTACTGCAATCATACACTTTTCCTTTCTTTTGATGATGAACATTCAAACTTCTTCTCAGCTGCTTGGATGGTCTTTGAACTGACGGTCAAAGCCTGCATGATGTAGATGATTTGGTTTGTGAAGCGACGGAGGTAGTAGCTACCTGTCTGAAGCTTCTCAGTCATCTTTACAACAAGCTCACCCTTATCAGTGAGGTACATCTTGAAACCATCCTTCTCCATGAGTACGCGTTCAGAAATGTAGATGCTGTCCTCTCGCTCCTCGAAGAGCTTGATGAGTTCCTCTGCCGAATCAGCGAACAAGTCGCATGAGTCCTTGCTGACAGGAATTGTCACCTTGTACATTGGACTTGAATCCCCTACATCCTGAAGCTTACTGCCGGAGTCAGTCTGCTTAAGAGTTTTGTAACGTGCAGTACCTGTTGCGTTGTACTGCGTGAACACGAAGCCGTTGCTTGCTTCATCAAAGGTGGCAGTGCCTTTCACCTTGCGCACCTTGCTTCCCTGCGGAAGACTTTTGCTTGAGTGTGCCATAACTTATATTTTAAAAAAAATGGCGTTTGCAGCTGACTATCTATCAGCTACGACCAACAGTTTGTTAGCTGGTGCAAAATTATCGTTTTCCTGTAAAATAATTAAAGGATTTATTCGTAAAGATTATTACCGGTAATAGGCGGTAATACGATGGTAATCCAATGGTAATAAAAAAAGCGAACCTCATTGCTGAGATTCGCTGTTCTTTTGTATGTTTTGATTCTTTACATTATCTATCAATACTGTTATAGCTTTATACTTCTTGGGTGGTGTTGTTCTTGTTTTACGTGAACTTCTCACATCACATTGACCAAATAATTCATCAACAAAAACTCCAGGGAAAGTATTTCCTTTTACCCAAACTAATCCTTTACCTCTAGCTTCTTCTACTTTATCATCGCATAGAACAATACCGATAAAAAAAGCAAGCAATACTTTGTCTTCTTTCCATTGGTATTTATCTCCAACCTTGACTGCGTAATTGTTTTCTATCGCAGCATCAATATATGGTTGAAGGGTGTCAATATATGCTTGGTACTCATCGTTGCCATTATCTTCGTTCTTATTGTTTCCGAGAATTTCATCCATGTCGGCAGGCGTTCCCCATTTGGTAGCATCTGACCAATCAGGAGCCTCGTAATTGTCGAAGAGTTCCTCGTTAATGGGCGCTTCCTCGGTAACGGAGATTACTTCATTTTCATTCTCAATGTCATGCTCCTCGTCTTTGGCTTCACCAATATCATACGGTAACTTGACAGGCTCACACCTGTCGTTCTCGATATCATCACGAAGTTTTGCGAAGAATTCCTTAAAGGACATCTTTTGTTTTGATGGTGCATCCACTTTTTCATCATCAGGCATAGCATAAATTTCCTCTCTCAACTGAGAGAAGAAAGCAGAGAGGCGGTCGTTGAAATTCATCATTAGTTCCATCTTCTATAGCCCTCCTTGATGGCCGTTTCCAATGCGTCGCAAGCAGTGAGCTTCCAACCTTTGGTAGAAAACAAATCCACGACAAACCTCACTTCCTCGAAATCTTTATGCAGGAAAAGTTTTGTTTCGTCAAAGACACTGTCCCCCCCCCAATCTTTCCAATAATCCCATCTTGCAGGAGGTGTATTTTCTCTTTCCACATGCACCCAACGCCAATTGTCAATCTCCGGAGTAAACGAAGAATGGAATCTGTCCCCTATTCCTTTCACGCGTTCTATCAAATAATCCGACATGCCTACATAAGCAGTCATATTGCAATCAGCATATTTGCTTATCAAGCCGTTTGCTATCACTTTAAACTCACCAAAAGGTGTAGGGTCAGCCACGGATTTAAGGTATATGGCCACTGCTGCTTGCTCATCTGGAAGCAAATCGTAATAACCGAAATCAGCTGCGGCTACATCATTATTCTCTACCTCAAAGAGTATGCCAAGATAGCAAGCGCGTATTTTGTTGAATATGGTTTCTATTGTATATTTAGGGGTTCCTTGCGATACCAGCCATGTATACATTTCGCAAAACAACATGCCCTCCTCGCCAGGAAGACCGCGGAAATAATTGATAGGTTTGTCCAGATATGCTACCTTCTTGAAAAGTTCTATATATTTCATTAATTATAAAAAACTTGGTGTTTAGGTTTAGATTGTGACAAAGCGTGACAGACGTGACAAATTCTTGTCACACTTGTCCCGAATATACTTATTACTATATTACAATTATTATGCCATAAATTAACATTTTATTATTATTACTTATATATTATGTATAATATATAAACTTTTAAATATATTAATTTTTACGAGTATAGGGAAAAGCGGACAAACGTGACAAAATGTGTCACGCCCGTCACGCTTTGTCACACACACATCATAGCATCATCACTTTTGAAAACTATGCGCTCCCATCACCATTATCTAATCCTATCGATTATGGATCGTAATCCTATCGGTTATGGGTCGTTTTCGTGGGAGATACGATGTGAAAAGCAGGCAGTTACGATGCGTAAAGCATAGGGTTATATAAGTGGGTTAAATGTTTGAAAATAAATGCGTTAAGGGATGAAAATAATTGCAAAAAAGCTTGCGTATGTCGGAAAAATTTCGTACCTTTGTACCGTGAAACAAACAACATAATTATTAACCAATTAACAATTTAAACATTATGGTTCGCTACTACAAGTACCAAAACAACTCAAACATCGAGAGCGTGAAGGG
>JAZLHI010000113.1:0-2288 GCA_045616725.1 Prevotella sp.
CCTAAACCAAAGACAACCACCATAGCACCGCCGAACAAAGCCCATGCCTTGACACCAGAGAGTTTGTTGTTGTTTTCCATATTCTGTCGTTTATAAATTATATTTCAATTAATTCACTTCCTGTACGTTGTTAACTGTTAACTGTTCATTGTTAACTGTTCACTCCCGCCATCTCACTCCATCATTTTTTGTAGCCACTCAGGTACGGGGCTTGCAGGCAGCGGTACCTTGGTCAATGGAGATTCGGTGAGCGAAGAATGACCGCCGTGAGGCACCTGACGATGGCAATCCCAGCAGACCTTGCCTTGGCCGACTTCGGTCATCATGTAATCCACTTTGCCCGTATTGACCATGGTCGTGTTGAGGCTCGTGTGGCAGCGGATACAGTTGTTCATGATCACCTGGCAGCTCTCTTCGCCGGCACGAGGTGACTGACCTTCCGAACGTGTTACCCACATAGCCACATGCTTCATGCCGTCCATGCCTTTGAATGCATACTTGCGAGCCACATTCTCGTGAGGTACGTGGCAGTCGTTGCAGGTGGCATTGCGCGAATGGCTTGAGTGGAACCATGAAGCGTAATAGGGTGACATAATGTGACAGTTGACACAAGCCGACGGATCATCGCCCAGATAGCTGTGTGCTCGGAGTATGTAGAGGAAATAGAACCCACATCCCACCAGAGAACCCAGCAGAACGAGGCTCAGACACTTCTGTCGGTGTGACAATCTGTTGATGAATCGTGAGAAAATGTTCATTTTATCAAAAAAATAGGTGCTTTCTTTTGTTCGTGTGCAAAAATACAATATATTTGCCACATAAAAGATAACCAAAAATTAAATTTCTAAGGTGACCAGATGTTAAGACAATGGAATTTTGAAATAGAATTAGAACTTGATAATAAGCAAGTTCCGGTGTATAAACAGTTGGCAGCTAAGATACAGAAAATGATCGAAACTGGCATACTGAAAAATGGTGATTTGCTACCTGGAGGTCGCGAAATAGCGCAGAAACTCAATGTCAGCCGCAAGACGGTACTTTCTGCCATGGAACTGCTGGTGTACAGCGGATGGCTGGAGAATCGTGAGCGTGTGGGGGTTTTTGTGCGCAATCCGCAGCCTTCCCCCAATAAAGTTTCTCTACATTCTGACGTAGCACCCCCCCCGCCTCATGACCCGATTGCTACCAGTTCTGCACCCTCTCTGATAATTAATGATGGCTATCCGGACACTCAGCTCTTGCCGTTCAAAGAATTGAGCAGCGCTTTCCGTCAGCTCTTCAATAGGGCAGCACGCTGGCAGATGTTGGGGTACAATGATCCGTTGGGCAACGTCAGGCTTCGTACCGCCTTGTCGCAAGGTATCTGCTATGAGCGTGGATTGCAAACCAGCATCGAGCAGTTGATGCTCACCCGAGGGAGCCAGCAGGCACTCTATCTGGTGGCTCATGTGTTGCTGCATCCTGGCGATGCGGTGGTCGTTGAGGATCCTGGTTATCTCAATGCCCGTCGTGCTTTTGAGTCGGGAGGCCTTCGTGTCCTGCCGGTGCCGGTCGATAAGGAGGGTCTTCAAACCGATAAGTTCAGAGAACTTCTGGCAACAGAGTCGGGCATCCGTGCCCTCTATGTTACTCCTCGCTATCAGTATCCGACCACAGTCACACTCTCATCTGCCCGTCGCCGGAAATTAGTAGAACTGGTCAACGCCCATAATCTTCTGGTCATAGAAGACGACTTCGGTTGTAATTTTCAGTTTACTGAGCATCACCTCAAGCCTCTGAGCGTCTTGTTGTCACCCGAACATTATATTTATATAGGTACGTTCAGCAAGATTCTTGCCCCTGCGCTCCGATTAGGTTTTGTGGTCACTACTCCCGAATTTATCAAGCAGATGGGCGATTACCGTCAGCTCGTAGATATGCAAGGTGACAATGTGATGGAACGTGCGATTCTCGACCTTATTGAGAATGGAGAGCTCAAACGTCACATACGTCGTGCTTCAAAAGTCTATCGCGAACGCTTGCAATATGCTACAGAGCTGATACGTAAAGAACTAGGGGAAAACGTCTGCTATAAGAAGCCGGATGGCGGACTTGCCTTCTGGATGGAGTTTCCGGCCGACCCTACCGACCGACTGGCACAAAGCGGTATTTCAGCCAGTATCGTGAAACTCTCTGATCAGCGTTTCGGCATGCGTGTAGGCTATGCCTCTATGCAGAAGGATGAGATGGAGCGACTCATTATGGCATTGAGGTAGGCGCTCTCTTTTCTGAGAAGGAGATGATACTTG